>JBJOFF010000041.1:0-3817 GCA_046048895.1 Actinomycetota bacterium | reverse complement strand
CCGGCAACTAACGCACCGCCCATACGTTCGCCAATGTTTGCAATATCAGCGATCGCAGTATCAAGAGATGGACGAAGTTCTTCTGGAAGTGGCAGTTGCCAGAACTGTTCACCAGTTACATCTGTAACATCTAAAAATTCAGCACATAGTTCGTCATTATTAGTCATAACTGCGGAATATCTAGTTCCGAGCGCAATAACTTTGGCGCCAGTTAAGGTCGCGACATCAATAATTGCATCTAAGCTCTTGTTCTCTTGCGCCTTAGTAATTGCATCTGCAAGCACCAAACGACCTTCAGCATCTGGATTTAATACTTCTACCGTTTTGCCACCATAGATCGTAATAACATCTGATGGGCGAGTAGCGGTATCTGAAACCATATTCTCTGCAAGTGCTGCCCAAGCATCTACCGCAACAGGTAATTTCAATTCTGCAATCGCAAGCAGCGCACCTATAACTGTCGCTGCTCCAGTCATATCACCTTTCATTTCATCCATCTTTGCCGCTGGCTTAAGTGCGAGTCCGCCAGAGTCAAAGGTGATTCCTTTACCAACATACGCCAAGTTTCGTTTCGCTTTTGCGGGCTTATATGAAAGAGATACCAGACGAGGTGGATTTGCTGAACCTTGACCAACGCCAATTAATCCGCCAAATCCTTGCGCCTTCAATTGTTTCTCGTCCCAAATCTTCACCTTTACACCGGAGATTTTCTTAGCTTGCGCATTCACCAATTCTGCAAACTTCTTTGGATTTAAATAACTCGGTGGCATATTTACCAAATCACGTACAAAGAAGGTCCATTTAGCAACGATTTCGACCTCTTTTAATAAGTTCTTATCGCCATCAGCATCAATATAAATTTCAGAGAGCGGAGCTTTCTGGTCTTTCTTAGTGTGGCCTCGAAAATCGGTAAATGAGTATGAACCGAGAGCTGCACCTTCAGCCATCGCTCGAGCATCGTTATCAATCGCGAAGATGGCGCTCTTATGGCCATGCAAACTCTGTGCTGCAATACCTGATGCGCGTCGGATCCTTTCGGAGGAATATTCTTTTGCCGCTTTGCCTAAACCTGAGAAAAGTAAAACCTTTGAAGCAGTACCTGGTAGCTTGATAACTTCATCTATGCCACCGGTCGCTCCCAGGTCATTTAGCGACTGCAAGATTTCTTTCTCATCCAACTTAAGAGTGGAGACAATTTCTAAGCCTTTAGCGCCCTTTGCGAGCCCAACGATTAGGGCATCACAGGCAACTGACTTCTCTAAATATTTAAGTTTAAGAGGCATTTCCTTATCGTATTGGATAACCTGCCCCTATGAAACATTCACCACTTGATGAAAAGCATAAATCTCTAAGCGCCAAGATGGCCGATTTCGGCGGTTGGGAGATGCCTATCGAATACCCAGGTGGTGGCGTCTTGGCCGAGCATGATGCAGTTCGAAACCGCGTTGGCATCTTTGATGTTTCACACCTAGGAAAGATTTCTATTAAGGGTAGTGGAGCCAAAGATTTCATCAACGGAATTTTGACCAACGATCTAAATAAAATTTCAGATGGCGAAGCACAGTACAACTTGCTCTGCAATGATCAAGGTGGCGTAATCGATGACATCATCGCATATCGAAATAGCGAATCAGACATTTTCTTAGTTCCAAATGCAGCCAACTGCAGCAAAGTATTTGAGCTTTTAAAGAGCAAGGCCCCAGCAAATTTAGAGATAGTTAATCTGCATGAGAATTTTGCAGTTATCGCAGTGCAGGGCCCAAAGTCCAAAGAGTTGTTAGCAGGTTTAGGACTTAACTTAAATATGGATTACATGGCATTTAGTCATGGCGAGATTAACGGTTGCAAAGTAATTGTCTGCCGCACCGGCTACTCAGGCGAACATGGATATGAAGTGTTACCAAACTGGAGCGAGGCTGGAAAAGTTTGGGATGCGATTGCAGCTTCTTTAGCGAAGTACGAAGGATTAATTTGTGGCCTTGGCGCACGAGATACCTTGCGTACAGAGATGGGTTATCCACTTCACGGAAACGAACTTTCAGAATCAATCTCTGCAAATGTTGGTGGCGCGGCTTGGGCCATTGCATATGAAAAAGCTAATTTTAATGGCGATGCAGCGCTTCGCGCAGAGAAGACAGCAGGCATCTCACGCCGTCTAAGAGGGCTTAAATTAAAGGATCGCGGAATCCCTCGTGGTCATATGACGGTCTTAGTTGATGGTAAAGCAATCGGCGAGACTACATCAGGTACCTTCTCGCCAACTTTAAAAGTCGGAATTGCACTTGGACTTGTAGATAGCACGTACAAGATTGGCGATGAAGTGAACATTGATGTACGCGGCCGAAATTTGGTAGCTGAAATCGTCAAGCTGCCAATGGTCGAAGCGCACGTTAAGTAAATTTAATTTCGCTTGCGAAAGAAGCTTTCCGAGCAGCACGTTGCAGCGCCTTAAGCACTCCTGGTCCTACGGAAAGAATTAGCGCAGCGGTAAATAGCGCACGTGGCACATTCCAGGCCATAGAAGATGCAAAGTGGTAGGCGATAAACCTGTCAAAGTTCTCCGCCACTGCTGCGCCTGGTAGATAAGAAAGTTGAGTCTTTGGTCCAAAAGCCCAAGGCCAAAATTGCAGGTCCATGAGCAATCCAAAAATTTCAGCAAGAAACAGGGATGCTAAAGCGATAAGTGGAATCTGGAAGCGATTCATCTTTGGCAATGCGCCAGCAAGTAATCCAATCCATGCGGCAGCAAAGATTTGATAGGGAAGCCAAGGACCAAAGCCGCCAGTTAAAAAAGCGGAGAGCAACATGGATTGTGCACCAAGCAGAAAACCAAAACTAGAGCCAAATACATAACTAGCTAAAATCAATAAGAACCACATTGGCTCGATACCAGCTGCACCGGCGCCTAATGGACGTAGCGCTGCAATGATCGCACTTAAAACTGCAAGTAGCGCCAATGACTTTGCATCTAAATTGGCTTGTCCAATAATAGCCAGCAGTAGTAACAAGGCTAGCGGCGTCGCTAACCAGAAAATTAAGGAACTTCTATTCTCACTACTAAAGAATGGCCAGGTAAATCCAAGTGCGCTAATTAAAGATGTCGCAGCAAGCGCAACGCTTCTTAAGCCACGAAAGCGAAAGATCTCTGAAGTTCTCATTCCAAAGCCTTCAAAACATCGTTAACAGTAAGCCACTTACGAGGAGACATTACCTTAGTAACTTGTGGTGCGAATGATGGGGAAGCGAGCAATACATCCATTGTGCTGCCATCTGCGACCAGTTCGCCCTCTGCCAAAATAATAATTCGAGTAGCAAGTTCGGCAACTAATTCAACGTCATGGGTTGCGATAAGTACTGCAGCTCCAGAAGCGGCGCGTTCATTTAGAAATTTTGTAAGTAGGGCTTTACTCTCGTAATCCAAGCCTCGAGTCGGTTCATCCAAAATCAATAAATCAGGCTTTGGGGCTAAGACAATGGCCAATACCAGGGCTAAACGTTGGCCCTCTGATAAATCGCGTGGATGAGCAGTGGCTTTTACATTCGGGGCAAGTTCATTTAGGAGAGTTTCAGCGCTTCCTTTGGGTAAATTATTGTCTCTATCTGTCTGCGCGCACTCTGCAGCTACTCTCTGGTGATAGAGCAAGTCATTGGCATCCTGAGGGATATAACCAATTTTCACAAAGCGTTTGGTGATCTTTCCTTGATAATCAATTACATCTAGCAAGGCCTTAATTAGCGAACTCTTACCAGCGCCATTTCGCCCCATTAGGGCAACGATCTCACCGGATTTAATCTCTAAGTCGATGGGCTTTAAGGC
>JBJOFF010000040.1:0-4057 GCA_046048895.1 Actinomycetota bacterium | reverse complement strand
GAACGAATTGAATTAGCCACCAAGATTGCACGTTGACGTGAGATGCGATCCAAAATTGTGCCAACTAATGGACCCACAATTGAATATGGAGTTAGGACCACCGCAAAACCTAAAGCTGCTGCCATCGCACTTGCTTGGCGTTCGGGCGAGAAGAGTACAAATGAAGCTAACGCGCTCTGGAAAATTCCATCGGTAAATTGCCCAGTCCATCGCACCGCAAGGAGTTTGCGTAGGCGCGGGTGCAACACCAATCCGAAGAACTCCTGCATGAGCAAACTTTATTGCTATATGGGTTACTTATTACTATAAGCGCATGAGATCTAAGCGCTCATTTATCGACTACTCGCTCGACAAGCGCGCCACTCTCATTGCACTTTTTCGTGGCGCGACTGATGCCTGCGATGCCGACCCATATTTGATGCGCGCCGCAAAATTTCACGGCGAGAAAGCCAATCGCAACTGCCCAGTATGTAAAAAAGATGAATTAGTTGAACTTCGCTACACCTATGGCGATCAATTAGGTCAATATCAAGGTCGCATCAAAACAATCGCAGAGTTGATGCAGATGGAGTTGGAGTTCGGCGAATTTCGCGTATATCTAGTAGAAGTTTGTAAATCATGCCATTGGAATCATTTGGTGCACTCGTTTACCTTGGGCGATGGGGTAGTTCGCAAGCCACCACGTAAGAAACCAACGGTTGAGGATGGGGATTACAGGTAGCCTTTCACCATGTTTAGCTTAAGCCGAGTTTCCAAACGAATTTTGGGTCGAATTGCGATCTTTCTGGGCGGCTTTGGTTTTGTGGCCGGTTCTACTTTATTTGTGCTGGCTTACTTCACCGTGGATATTCCAAACGCTAACGACTTTGTTAATACCCAATCCACCATCATTAAATATTCAAATGGCGCAGAGATTGGTCGCATCGGCGCGCAAAATCGCACCATTGTCCCGCTTGCCAAAATGCCATTGCATTTACGCCAAGCAGTTTTGGCAGCAGAGAATCGTAATTTTTATAGCGAACATGCATTTAGCCCAAGTGGTTTTGCGCGCGCCGTAATCGATAACATCAAAACTTTAGGCCGCGGTGGCGGCGGTTCGACTATTACTCAGCAATATGCAAAAACTGCATTCTTAACACAAGAGCGCACCATCACCCGAAAAATTAAAGAGTTAGTAATCGCAATAAAATTAGAGAATTCGTTAAGCAAAGATCAGATTTTAGAAAATTACTTAAATACCATTTACTTTGGTCGCGGTTCATATGGTGTCGAAACCGCCGCGCAACAATATTTTAATCGCAGCGCGAAAAATTTAAATTTAGCGCAATCGGCAGTTATCGCTTCGATTCTGCGCTCACCAGGTTTTTACGATCCGCAATACAGCAAAGATAATTTAGTACGACTCCAATCACGCTTTGAGTATGTATTAGCTGGAATGGTTAAAGCTGGTTGGATTACCGAAGCTACCGCTAAATCCACCAAGTTCCCATCAATCATGCCGGCGACCTCTGAAGGTTGGTTATCTGGTCCAAAAGGTTATTTGATTGAAATGGTGCGCGCAGAGTTGGTAAAACGCGGATTTACCGATGAACAATTAATGAAGGGTGGTTTGATTGTTAAAACCACCTTCGATCAAAAAGCACAGACCGCAGCAGTTGGCGCAGTTGCGGCGTTAACTCCAGCCAATGCCCCAGAGAATTTACATGTTGGTTTAGTTGCTATACGCCCAGGAACTGGCGAAATCATTGCGTTATATGGTGGTTTTGACTACGTAAAACGCCAATTAAATGACGCTACTCAATCAATTACATTGGCTGGTTCTACCTTTAAGCCTTTTGCACTTGCCGCAGGTTTAGAAGCAGGCATTCCGTTAACTTCAATGTGGAATGGCGATTCACCACAATACTTTGATGACAATGGAAAACCTTACGAAGTAAATAATTATGGCGATGAAGGTTGGGGCCAGATTGATTTACTTAAAGCAACTTCGCATTCGGTAAATACAATTTATGTACCGCTTGGAATTAAAGTCGGACCTGATCGCGTTGTTGATGCAGCCCGTCGCGCAGGTATTCCAGATTCTGTTGCGATGATGCCAACTCCATCGGTAGTGCTTGGCGCCGCATCACCTCGAGTCATCGATGTCGCAAATGCCTATGCAACTTTCGCAGCTAATGGAGTTTATGCCGCACCCTGGTTTATCTCTGAAGTAAATGGTTCAAATGGCGGCGTGCTCTTCCAAGCAGCATCTCCATCACCTAATACCGTTTTCAGTAAAGAGGTAATGGCAGATTTAACTTATGCGCTACAAGAAGTAGTAAAGAATGGAACTGCAACTTACGGAACATCTGGTCTTGGTCGCCCAGCAGCAGGTAAGACTGGAACTTCAGAACAGAATGCATCTGCCTGGTTTGCCGGTTACACCCCACAACTATCAGCAGCAGTTGCAATGTTCCGCGATGATGCCACGCAATCACTTAATGGAATTGGCGGATTAAATTCAGTAACCGGCGGTACTTTCCCAGCGCGTATTTGGACATCCTTTATGAAGGGCGCACTTAAAGGTCAACCTGTGCTCGCTTTTCCAAAACCTGTAAATATTGGTGGTACCGAGCCGGTTGTGATGACTAGCGGCGGGATTCAGTCGCCTAAGAAGAAGTAAGTAGCACTCAGCTGTTTAGAAATACCCGCGTCCTACTTGCGCTAGCGATAGTGGCAAGTCTGCTCTCATTTTTGAAGTTTTCGCACTGCGAAAAGCGCGATTGGGCCTCACCAGATAATTACATTCACGCTTGTTATACCGATATTGCACCTCTTTATACCGAGCGCGGATTAGATAAAGATATCTGGGCATTCGGTAGTGGCGATCAGAGCGTTGAGTACCCAGTTTTAATGGGTGTCGCCATGTATTTAACTGCGCTACCTCTTAATGATGTTAAAGATTATTACTTCTTAAATATCTTTTTATTAGCTTTACTTTTTATTGGCTCGGTATTTGTCGCGCAAAAAATAAATGGTTATGGGTTTTATTACGCGCTCGCCCCCGCTGTGGTGGCATCGCTATTTATTAATTGGGATCTCTGGGCAATTCCTACTATGTTGCTTGCGATTTATTGGTACGACCGAGAGAAATATGATTACAGCGCAATCGCGCTAGGTATTTCCGTCGCCACAAAATTTTTCCCAGTACTCTTATTAATTCCGATTCTGGTAATTGGACTTCGAAAGAGTCAATTGCCAATTAGATACTTTGCAGTTTTCACCGGAACTTGGCTTGCGATAAATTTGCCTGTTGCAATTACTACTCCAGCTGGTTGGTGGCACTTCTATCAATTTAATATGGAACGCGGACCAGATTGGGGTTCTATTTGGAATGCGCTATCTGCATTTGGATTTACCTCTGGTAATACCAATTTCTTATCGCTACTTGGAACGCTAGCGATTTTATCTTGGGTCGTGGTATTTCTCTTTGGTCTTAAATCAACGCCTACGTTGGCGGAAATTTCTTTTATTGTTTTTGCAAGTGCGTTAATTTTAGGAAAAGTTTATTCACCGCAATATGTTCTCTGGTTAACCGTACTTGCAGTAATTGCAATCAAATCAAAACCGACGTTAATTACTTTCTGGATTTGGCAGGTTGCCGAGTTGGCTTATCACGTTGCGATCTGGCAACACCTTGCAATTATTTCTGGTGCAGATTTCGGCTTGGCACAGAACTTCTACGCTGGAATTACCTTGGTGCGATTAACGGCCTCGATCGCCATGATTTATAGCTTGGCGCGAGCGCTAGCCAAAGCCCGTTCCACACAGGGAAAACCTTGGGATTTCCTCTTTGAGACCGCTTCCACCTATCCTTAGCGCCTCGTTGGAAACAACGATCACCTCTGTTACGGAAATACCGTAACCGCATAGTCCGAAGGGGTTTTATTGATTCATGCGTCATTATGAATTAATGGTCATCCTTGACCCAGAGCTCGAAGAGCGCACAGTTACACCAAGCCTCGAGACCTACTTAAAAATCATCAAAGACTCAGGCGGAAAAGTCGACAAGCTAGAT
>JBJOFF010000039.1:0-4143 GCA_046048895.1 Actinomycetota bacterium | reverse complement strand
ATGGTTCATACAAGAACTTATGCGCAGAAAGCGGCGGATAAAGCAGGAATACCAAAGTGGGCACAATTCGCACTCATCGCAGCATTTGCTGTTTTATCGATCATCCTCATTCTCTATCTATATTCAACAGGCAAGTTGTAATCAACCCCGTTACTCTCTTGTTATGAGAGCAGAAACATCACAGCCAGTTCACGAGATCATTGCTACGCGTCGTAGCCCACGATCGCTAGATCCCACTGTTGCGCTTGCAGACGATGATCTAATCGCAATACTGGAAGCCGCTCGTTGGGCCCCATCGGCATTTAACGGTCAGCCCTGGCGTTTCTTCGTTGGCCGAAACGGTGATGAGATCTTCTCTAAAACCCTCGAATCCCTATCTCCGTTTAATCAAACTTGGGCAAAGAATTCAGCGGTATTGATAACTGTCGCGGGGAAAACCACAAAAGATGATGGTTCCATACACGCGGATTATCAATTCGACTGCGGCTTGGCCGTTGCGCAGATGGTCTTTGAAATTCACCATCGCGGCTTTGTAGCCCATCAAATGACTGGTTTTGATCGCGGACAAAGCTCGCAACTTTTAGGGATGGCTTCTGATCTAACGCCAGTTGTTGTCATCGCTATTGGAAAGCAGGATCTTCCAGAGAAACTTGAAGGGCCGGCAGCCGAACGTGAATTGGCGCCACGTGTTCGTAAAGAACTTTCAGAGATTGTTCTTGCAGGACTTCCTAGGTAACCAGTAACCCCTAGGTAATTTAGAACTGCGAACGGATCTCCCAGAGATCTTTAAAGACTGGGTTAAATAAAGTACTTGCTAAATACTTAACTCCATCTGAACCACCAGTTCCGGATTTTTGCCCGATGGTTCTCTCAACCATTTTTACATGGCGGTAACGCCATTCTTGAAGTCCTTCGTCAATATCAACTAAGCGCTCACAAACCATCGCAGATTCGGGATCGTTTCGATGCACTTCTAGTAGCGCTTCAAGAACGCGTGGATCTGATTGGTAGTGAGCGCTTTTATCGCGATTTAAAATCTCTACGGGAATCTTGTGGCCGCGCTTTGCGAGGTAAGCCAAGGTTGAATCCCAGATTGAGTTCTGCGCAGAAATTTCAGCAATTTCCTTTTGAATATCTAGAGGAAGATGCGATGCCATCTTCGAATCTCTGCGCCCAAGTAGCGCTTCCACTTTTCTAAATTGCGCAGATTGAAATCCACTCGAAGAGGAGAGATATCCGCGGAAAGCGTTGAATTGCAGGGGAGTCATAGTTTCTAAAATATCTACTTGAGTGACGCAGACTTTTAAGATCGTGCGGATTCGACCAAGTATCGCCAGAGATCGGTGGGTATCACCGGATTGAAGGGAGATAGATGCAGCGTTAAATTCATGGATTAACTGCTTAAACCAGAGTTCGTAGCTTTGATGAATAATTATGAAGAGCATCTCATCGTGCTCAGGGCCATCAGCCTCAGCGCTCTTTGATAGCGGCTTTTGCAGCTTTAAAAGCTCATCAACAGCAAGGTATGACGAGTACGTAAGCGCTGAATCAAAAGAATCTTTACTCATGTGACACGCGAATCGGTAGTTTTAATCTTCTCGTATTGGCGCGAAGAAACAAGATCGCGGATACGCGCAAAACCATCCCAAACTTCTACATATGAAGTAGGTAGTGGAGCAATAGCTAAACGAATTGAATCTGGTGTGCGGTAATCAGGGATTACATCTGCAAATTCACGCAGTGCAACACATATGCGAGCAGCATCTGGATGGCCCAATGAGATGTGTCCGCCACGCTCTTGTGGATTACGCGATGTAAGTAGTGTGAATCCAAGTTCGGCGAGCCAAGCATCATAAAGTTGAATCATCATCTCGGTACCGATCGCTGCTTTTTCAGAGATCGCACTAATGCCTGCTTCTTCAATCATGCTAAATGCGCTCTTAATACAACGTAAACCAATTAGTGATGGACTGGCGATCTGGAAACCACGGATGCCTTCCGCCTTTTCAAAGTGTGGACCCATTGCAAATTGATCGCCTTGTGAGAACCAACCTTGAATTGGTACTTGGAGTTCTGCTTGTACTTTCTTATTCACATATAACCAAGCTGGTGAACCAGGTCCAGAGTTTCCGTATTTGTAAGTACAGCCAACCGCGATATCAACGCCGTTCTTATCGAAATCCATTTCAATGGCGCCGACCGCATGGCTGGCATCCCACAACATAAATGCGCCGTAACCACGAACTAAATCAGTTAGAGATTTGATGTCATTACGAGCACCTGAGCGGTATTGAATAACTTCGAGCGTTACGAGAGCAACATCATCGCTTAGGTAAGGTTCCAAAATAGCTGGAGTGATTCTCTCGTTCTCAGCGCTTCCAGGAGTTTCGTTATCGATAATGATTAACTTGAGACCGATTTGCTTAGCAATACCTTCAAGGATGTAGCGATCAGTAGGAAAATTAGCGGCATCGGTAATAATCGTTTTTCGACCGGGGCGCGCATTTATGGCAGCCAGCGCTAATTGATAGAAATTAACTGAGGTCGTATCGCACGCGAGTACTTGACCGGCTGCGGCTCCGAGCGTCGATCGACCAATTAAATCGCCGGTTGGTTGAGCCTCATCAACCCAATGTCCCCAACCGGTAACTACTTCAGGGCCCCATTCATCCTTCATGAAGGAGTTAACGGCTTCGATTGTCGAAAGCGGCAAACGACCTAGCGAATTTCCATCGAGATAGCAGATATTTGGATCACTAATTACAAATTGTGAGCGGAAGCGAGCCAATGGGTCGCGCGCATCCAGATCAAGTGCAAATTGGCGGTCAGTAGCTTTCATAGTTGAAAGGTACGCTCTCCCATCGTGGCGCGCAATCTTGTAAATATCGAAGAGGTCTCAAAGGCCTTTGATATTAGAGCGCTGCTCGAAAGCGTTTCACTAGGTGTCTCTGAAGGCGATCGCATCGGAATCGTTGGTCGCAACGGTTCTGGAAAGAGCACCTTGATGAAAGTTATCGCCGCAGTGGAGCAACCTGATAAAGGTCGAGTTACCAAAGCAAATAGCGTAAAAATTGGTCTGCTTTCACAAGTAGATAAAGCCGATCCAAATGCAACGGTTGGTGATGTTGTAATTGGCGATAAAGCAAAACATGAATGGGCAAGCGATTCTGGAATTCGCGAAGTATTTACCGGTTTATTCGGAGGATTTGACGATCATTTATTTGAACGAAAATTTGCGACTTTATCTGGTGGCGAAAGACGCCGCGTTGGTTTAGCAAAACTTTTAATTGATGATCTCGATTTAATTTTGCTTGATGAGCCAACTAACCACCTTGATGTTGAAGGTGTTGCCTGGCTTGCAGAACATTTAAATCGCCGTAAGAACTTAGCCGTATTAGTAATTACCCACGATCGCTGGTTTCTGGACGCTGTCACCGATCGCACCTGGGAAGTTGTAGGCGGAAAAGTTGAAGAATATGACGGTGGTTACTCAGCATTTGTCCTGGCCAAAGCAGAGCGCGCACGTCAGGCAAGCGCCATGGATGCGCGACGAAACAATTTGATTCGCAAAGAGTTGGCCTGGTTGCGTCGCGGTGCACCTGCCCGAACCACAAAGCCAAAATTCAGAGTTGATGCAGCAAATGTTTTGATTGCAGAAGAACCAGCCCCTCGTGATCAAGGCGAACTATTGAAATTTGCGCGAAACCGTCTGGGAAATACCGTTTACGAAGCCCACCATCTCCAAATCCGGGCGGGCGAAAAAGAGTTGATCGATGACATGTATTGGAACGTTGGTCCGGGCGATCGCATAGGAATAGTTGGAGTAAATGGCGCCGGAAAGACTACTTTAATGCGCACGCTCGCGGGAGAAATTCCACCATCTGCGGGCAAGTTAGTCACGGGAGTAACTGTTAAGGCGGCATTTCTTACGCAACATCTAGATGAGTTAAATCCAGCATGGCGAGTATTGGAAGCGGTAGAAAAAGTAGCCGCGCATATTGAGCTAGGTAAAGGAAAATCCTTATCTGCATCTCAACTATGTGAGCGCCTAGGTTTCGATAAAGATTCGCAATGGACGCCTGTTGGAGATCTTTCCGGAGGCGAAAAACGTCGCTTGCAACTAACTCGGCTATTAATGGATTC
>JBJOFF010000038.1:0-4696 GCA_046048895.1 Actinomycetota bacterium | reverse complement strand
GAATATTCAAAAGAGACATCCGTGCCTTTTACGGAATCAGTCATTGATAAACAGAGTTCGGCTCCGTCAGTGGCAATCTTTTTGATACCAGCTTTATCTAAGCCAAAGACCACCCGTCGCTGCAGAGTTGAAGTTGAGTTGTATAGGTGCACAATCGCTTGCTTCGCGCCTTTAATTGATTCAAAAGTGCGCTTAATCAACGGTTCGCGAGCTTGCGTTAGAACTTGAATCACCACATCATCCGGAATTAAACCCTCTTCGATAATTTTGCGAACGAAGTCAAAATCGGTTTGGGATGCGGATGGGAAACCTACTTCGATCTCTTTGTAGCCCATCTGTACCAGTAAGTTAAACATCGCCAACTTGCGCGGAGTATCCATTGGATCAATTAGCGCCTGATTACCATCACGTAGATCAACGCTGCACCACTTTGGCGCAACGGTAATCTGCTTAGTTGGCCAGGTGCGATCTTTTAGACCTTCTGGACCTAATGGCATGAATGAGGAATAACGACCAAAGGACATTGGGCTGGGCTTCTGATTTGGAAAGTTCATTTTCTACTACTGCTCCTGTGTTTGCTTAATCTTCGGTTTATTTATTTTTACCGGCAATGCAAAACACACCGCGACGGGAAAGGCCGGTTAGAAGGCCCCGCCACGGCAGCTAAGTAGTAGCAAGCTGTTCATGTTGAGTGAAGTTTAATTTATAGAACTGGTAAATGTCTATCTAGTTCAAATGCCGATACTTGACGCGCATATTCAGCCCATTCTGCCTTCTTATTTCGAAGTACATAATCAAAAACATGCTCACCTAAAGTCTCTTGCACCAATTTGCTCTGCTCCATGATTGCAGTTGCTTCATTTAGATTCTGAGGCATCTCCTGCGCGGGATAGTTATCTGGCAGCTCTAATTCATTGGCTACTCCATCTAGGCCAGCCGCCAACATCACTGAGAATGCAAGGTATGGGTTACATGCAGAATCTGGTGCGCGAAATTCAATGCGAGTGGAGTTCTCTTTCTTTGGTTTAAACATCGGCACCTGAATCAAAGAACGGCGATTAGAAGGGCCCCAGTTAATTAAATTCGGTGCTTCTCCACCGCCGTGCAATCGCTTATAGGAATTTACCCATTGATTGGTAACCGCAGTGATCTCTGGAGTGTGTTGCAAAATTCCAGCCACGAATGCACGTCCAATTTTGGAGAGGTTGTATGGCATCCCTCCGTCATAGAAAGTATTTACATCATCTTTAAAGAGTGAGACGTGAGTATGCATCGCAGAGCCGGCATATTCAGTAAATGGCTTTGGCATAAAAGATGCATAGAAACCCTGCTCTAGTGCCACCTCTTTTACAACGTGGCGGAAAGTCATGATGTTATCTGCAGTTGAAAGCGCATCTGCATAACGCAGATCAATCTCCTGCTGACCAGGGGCGCCTTCATGGTGGCTAAATTCAACCGATACGCCCATCGCTTCCAACATGGTGATTGCGGCGCGACGGAAATCGTGGCCAATCATGTTTGGGGTATGGTCAAAATACCCAGCGTAATCAACGGGTTCTGGCTTCTTGCCTGGCACAGGTGGCTCTTTGAATAAGAAGAATTCAATCTCTGGATGAATGTATGCAGTAAAGCCAAGTGAACTAGCTTTAGCTAAAGTTCGACGAAGTACTTGGCGCGGATCTGCCGGAGATGGTGAGCCATCAGGCATGACGATGTCACAGAACATGCGCGCAGCTCCAGGTGCTTCGGTGCGCCAAGGCAGAATCGAGAAAGTATTTGGATCAGGTTTTGCCAACATATCCGATTCGGTTTGGCGGGCGTAACCTTCAATAGAAGAACCGTCAAAGCCGATGCCCTCTTCAAAAGCTGCCTCTAATTCAGCTGGAGAGATCGCTACTGATTTTAAGAATCCAAGAACGTCGGTAAACCACAAACGTACGAAACGGATATTGCGCTCTTCAACTGTGCGCATTACAAATTCAATTTGTCGGCTATCAACGTGGGAAGTCATGGCGAAATAGTAGAAAAGCTATGTTTCAGTTACGTTAACTAATTTCCTTAAATTAGCGCTCTTTCCAGCGTGAAGTAACGGGTAAACGACGATCCTTGCCAAAGGCGCGGGCTGAGATCTTGGTGCCCGGTGGATATTGGCGGCGCTTATATTCGGCCCGATCAACCAAAGTGATTACTCGATTTACTAACTCTTGGCTAAAACCGCTCGCAATCAGCGCAGCTGCCCCTTCGTCACCATCAACGTAACGGAGTAACAATTGATCAAGAAGTAAATAATCAGGTAGCGAATCGGTATCTTTCTGATCAGGTCGTAGCTCTGCAGATGGCTCTTTATCAATCGAGTTGACTGGAATTGGCGGTACTTGATCAAAGTAAATTGCCAATTCATTTCGCCATCTGGCAAGTTCCCAGACTTGGGTCTTATAAATATCTTTAATTGGCGCAAAACCACCAACGGCATCGCCATACATGGTTGAGTAACCGACCGCTAACTCTGATTTATTACCGGTCGCTAAAACCAAATGCCCCTCTTGATTTGAAATACCCATCAAGGTGGTACCACGGACGCGGGCTTGTACATTCTCTTCGGCCAAACCGGTAAGTCCTAAGTTGCTGACAAATTCATTGACCATTGGCTCGATTGGAACAATGCGCCAATTAAGACCAGTGCGGCGAACTAAATCTTCGGCATCAGATATCGAGTGCTCTGATGAATATTTACTTGGCAATCCGACGCCAAAAACTTTATCTGCGCCAAGTGCGTCGACTGCAATAGATGCCACTAGAGCTGAATCGATGCCACCCGAAAGGCCCAAAACCACTGATTTAAAGCCATTTTTATTTACATAATCGCGTAGGCCACACTTTAAAGCTTCCCAGATTTCCGCCAAGTCATCTTTTCGTTGAGCGATCCCGCCATGCATGGTGCCTTCGCTACTTTGGCTCTCTTCCGAGATTACGACATCAGGATTTGAGGTATGAAGCGGCAGAGTTAAATCATGCAGCGCTAATTGATCTTCAAATTGCTTGGTGCGCATTAAAACTTCGCCGCTGGCATCCACCAAAATTGAATCCCCATCAAAGACCAAATCATCTTGGCCGCCAGTCATGTTTACATAACAGAGCGCTGACCCAAACCCTCGAGCCCGCTCTTGAACTAGCGACAATCTTTGATCATCTTTATTTCGCTCATAAGGAGAGCCGTTTGGAACTACGACCAAACCAACTTTTCGCTCAGCCAACTGTGCAACCGGTCCACGGTTCTGCCAAATATCTTCACAGATAGCAAAGCCCACATCGACCCCATTGATGCGCACCACCAGGCTCTTCTCCCCTGGCACAAAATTACGAAACTCATCAAAAACCCCGTAATTCGGCAGATGGTGCTTTATATATCTAGCTTTAATTTCACCATTATGAATAATTGCGACTGCATTCTGTGGCGCCCCTACCGGTTGGCCCAATCTATTGCTCGCCCCATCGATCTGATCTAAATATCCAACCGCCATGACTAATTGGCCAAAACCGCTATCCGCAATGCGTTTGGCAAGCTCGGATATCGCAATTCGGCTGGCATTTCTAAAGGATTGGCGAAGGGCTAAATCCTCAACTGGATAACCAGTTAGCACCATCTCTGGGAAGACAAGAAGTTGCGCGCCAGCTTTATGAGCAAGGGCAGCTTGAGTGACAATCAAATCTGCATTGCCATCGATATCGCCAACGGTCGGATTGACCTGTGCCAGCGCGATTCTTAAATTGCCCGCTGAATTAGCCATCGAATTGCCGGTACTCATAATTCAAGAGTACCCCTAAAATATAGGTACTCGAGAAATCAGGTGACAAGTTCCTTGCATCTAGATTAGATAGGGATAAAAGGCATTAAATGACCACAATTAAAGATTTAGCCGACCTTAAAAAACGCGGCCAGAAGTGGGCGATGCTCACTTCATACGAAATGATGACCGCCGAGATCTTTGATGAGGCTGGAATTCCAGTGCTGCTAGTTGGTGACTCAGCCGGTAATAATTTCCTTGGCGAGGTAAATACCATCCCAGTGACTGTAGATGAATTACTTCCATTAACTAGAGCAGTTTCTAGATCGGTAAAGCAAGCTTTGGTAGTTGCCGATCTTCCATTTGGTTCATATGAAGCCGGTCCAGATCTGGCGCTCGCGACCTCGATTCGTTTCTTTAAAGAAGCTGGCGCACATGCGGTAAAGCTCGAAGGTGCGCATCTAGATTCCATCAAAAAATTGGTAAGTAGTGGAATTCCAGTTATGGGCCATATTGGTCTTACCCCACAGAGCGTCCATCAATTAGGTGGTTTTCGAGTCCAAGGTCGTGAGAATCCAGATGCGCTAATCGAAGCGGCAAAGTCGATCGAAGCGGCTGGCGCTTTTGCAATTGTCTTAGAGATGGTTCCCGCCGATTTAGCTGCAAAAATTACTGCCGAGTTAACTATTCCAACGGTCGGAATCGGGGCTGGAAAAGATACCGATGCCCAAGTTTTGGTCTGGAGCGATGCCTTTGGATTGACTAAAAATCCACCAAAATTGGCCCGAAAGTACCGAAATTTGCGCGCAGAACTCTTAAGTGGGGCTAAAGAGTTCGCAAATGATGTCGCAAACGGAGAATTTCCATCCGAAAAGGAAACTTTTCAATAATTTTCCTCGAAAATCCAAAAA
>JBJOFF010000037.1:0-4933 GCA_046048895.1 Actinomycetota bacterium | reverse complement strand
TTAATGGCATCGGAGGAACGGTGGTCTTCAAATGAAATCAGTTGAATCAAACTGGGAAGCGCTATTTCAGAAGAACTACGGCACACCAAAAATCAATATCATCTCCGGAAAAGGTTGCTATCTAATTTCGGATGAGAAGAGGCGATATTTAGACTTCATTGGTGGTATTGCTACTAACGTTTTAGGCCAAGCGCATCCGGCAATCGTTAAAGCAGTTTGCAAGCAAATTGGAGTCGTTGGGCATGTCAGTAATTTGTATGCCAATCCTACTTCGATGCAATTAGCAAAGAGATTGATTGAAATGACAGGAGCTCCGGATGCTCGAGTTTTCTTCTGCAACTCGGGAGCGGAAGCAAATGAAGCCGCGTTAAAACTCTCCAGAAAGACCGGACGTAAACGTATAGTTTCAACCGTAGGTGCATTTCATGGTCGCACCATGGGCGCACTCTCACTTACTGGCCAGCCAGATAAGCGCGATCTCTTTGCTCCGATAATCGAAAAGATAAAATACGTTCCTTATGGTGACTCTGAAGCTATGCGTCGCGCGGTAACGCGTAAGACAGCAATGGTAATTGTCGAACCAATTCAAGGTGAGAACGGTGTGATTACGCCTCCAGCGGGATATTTAAAATCATTACGTGAGATCTGTGATGAAAACGGAGCGCTTCTGGTTATCGATGCGATACAAACAGGAATGGGTCGCACCGGTTTCTGGTTTGGATATGAACATGAAGAGATAACCCCAGATGTAATCACTCTCGCTAAAGGCTTGGGCGGTGGTCTTCCACTAGGTGCAATGATTGCGATTGGAGCTGCAGCAGATTTATTGAAACCAGGCGAGCATGGTTCAACTTTTGGTGGCAATCCAGTTTCTTGCGCTGCTGGGCTAGCAGCCATAAATGAAATTGAACGTAAAGCACTTAATGAGAAAGCGCTCGAACTCGGAGAGTTTCTCAAAGCGGAGTTAATCAAAATTGAAGGTGTTTCAGAGGTTCGTGGCCGCGGACTATTGATAGGTATTGGTCTAACGCAAGAATGGGCGAAAGAGATTGCCAACTTCTTACTGGCAAAAGGCGTTTTAGTTAATGCACCCAATTCAAATACCATCAGAATCGCACCGCCTTTGATTGTCACTAAAGCGGAGTGCGTCAAATTTGTAAAGATTTTCACTGAGGTGATGGCAAATGGTTAATAGCGCAGCAGCGAGAAGAGCTAGAGTAATTGAACTCGTAGAATCTGGAGTCATTTTTTCTCAGTCGGATTTAGTTAAAGAGTTGAAGCGGATCGGTTACAAAGTCACTCAAGCAACCGCATCAAGAGATTTGGATGAAATTGGTGCGGTACGGGGTAGCCGCGGATATCAATTAGGTAGCACTAGCGATGATTCTCTCTCCCGAGTTTTAACAACCGAGAAATTGATTCTCAGCGTTGAGTATTCAGGTAATTTAGCGGTGGTCAGAACCCCTCCCGGAGGAGCGCAACTACTTGCTTCGAATCTAGATCATTCTGGAATCAAATCAATTATCGGAACTATTGCAGGAGACGACACGGTCTTGGTTGTGGCACGAAAAGCCAATGGTGGCGCCGAACTTGCGAAAGAATTGCTCGGTTTAGGAAATAAAGCGATAAAGAGGGGTAAAAAGTAATGGCGCTCTGGGGAGGTCGTTTTAATTCAGGACCTGCTGAATCTGTTTTTGCGCTCTCTCGTAGCGTGCAATTCGATTATCGTTTGGCTCCATACGACCTTCGTTCTTCACTTGCGCATCTATCGGTGCTGCAAAGCAGTGGCTTAATCAACCAGGCCGATAGCGAGGCCATAGCCAAAGTGCTCCGTGAAATTATGGTTGAAGTATCAAATGGCTCCTTTGGAATCTCAGATTCTGATGAAGATATCCATTCAGCTATCGAACGTTCGATGATGGAGCGAATCGGAGATGTAGGCGGAAAACTTCGTGCTGGCCGTTCTCGAAATGATCAAGTGGCAACAGATTTAAGACTATTCGCGATTGATCATTTATTAAATATTGCAGGGCTAATCACTGAACTTCAAAGTGCGCTGCTTGAAAAAGCAAAGGAGTATGCAGATGCGCCAGCGCCTGGTTTTACGCATTTACAACATGCACAGCCAGTTCTATTTGGCCATGAATTAGCAAAGCATGTACATGCTTTTGCTCGCGATTTAGATCGAATTAACGATTGGTTGACCCGTACCTCTTATAGCCCACTAGGGGCAGGAGCTTTAGCAGGAAGTTCACTTCCAATAAATCCAGAGGCGACTGCAAAAGATTTAGGATTCACCGGCGCAATTGGTAATTCAATTGATGCAGTTAGTGATCGCGATTTCGTAGCCGAAGCGCTATTTATTATGGCATTAATAGGCGTGCATCTATCTCGTATTGGAGAAGAGTGGTGCATCATGGCTACTTCTGAGTTTGCCTGGGCGCAATTAGATGATGCCTTCTCAACTGGTTCATCAATCATGCCGCAGAAAAAGAATCCAGATATGGCCGAACTTGCACGCGGCAAAGCGGGGCGCTTAGTCGGAAACTTAACTGGCGTTTTAACTATGCTCAAAGGTCTGCCTTTTGCATACAACCGTGATTTACAGGAAGACAAAGAACCGCTCTTTGATTCTATCGATACTTTAAATCTAGTGATTCCGGCGGTCACGGGAATGGTTGCTACTACAACATTTAATCGCGCAAAGATGGCGGCCGCAGCTCCAGCAGGTTTCTCTCTGGCTACAGAAATTGCCGACTATTTAGTTCGAAAGAATGTCCCATTTGCTCATGCTCATGAAGCCGCTGGCAAATGTGTATCTATCGCCGAAGCAACCAATAAAGAGCTCCATGAATTAAGTGATGATGAGTTTGCTTCGGCACATGCAGATTTAGATATCAAAGTTCGCGAAGTGCTCACAGTTCAGGGTGCATTAGCTGGTCGCACCACACATGGCGGAACAGCTCCGAGTGAACTGAAAAAACAATTTACAGAGTTAGAGAATCAAATCAATTCTGCTCGTTCAATTATTAACAACGAGTCAAAGAATTTCTCTGAGATGATGGGGAAGTGAGCAATTTGGGTAAGGGTAAAGAGCTTTTAGACGAACTTCGTTGGCGCGGATTAATCGCACAGACCACAGACGAAAAGGCGCTAATCGAACAGCTAGATAAGCCAACCGCAGTCTATTTAGGCATTGATCCAACTGCGCCTTCTATTCACTGCGGAAACCTGGTGGTGCTTTTAGTTCTTAAGCGTTTTCAGCAATTTGGACATACTCCAATTGCGCTAGTTGGCGGCTCAACAGGTTTAGTCGGAGATCCATCAGGCAAGAGCGAAGAGCGTACATTCAACGACGAAGAGGTCGTCAAAGAGTGGGTAGAACGCATCCGTAAACAGGTCTCCAAATTCCTAGATTTCGATGCGAAAAATAATGGCGCGATTGCAGTCAATAACTATGACTGGACTAAGGAGTACTCAGCACTTCGCTTACTTCGTGAAATCGGTAAGCACTTTAGCGTCAATCAAATGCTCTCAAAGGATTCAGTTCAGAATCGTCTAGAGGCAAGTGGAATTTCATATACCGAATTCTCTTATCAAGTGTTGCAAGGTTTAGATTATCTAGAACTTTATCGTCGCCATAATTGCACACTGCAAATTGGTGGTTCAGATCAATGGGGAAACATCGTTGCTGGTTTAGATTTAATTCGTAAAGTCGAAGGTGGCAGTGCGCACTGTCTAACTTCTCCGTTATTAGTTAAGTCAGATGGTTCTAAATTCGGTAAAACTGCATCCGGTACCGTGTGGCTAGATCCAGAGATGACTTCGCCATATGCATTTTTCCAATACTGGATCAACACTCCAGATGCAGATGTAATCGGTTTCTTAAAAGTATTTACTTTCTTGACAAAAGAAGAGATCGCTGAAATTGAAAAATCTATGCAGGAGAATCCAGGAGCTCGCGAAGCACAACGAACTTTGGCGCGTGAATTAACTTCATTAGTGCATTCACCAGAAGATGCAGTGCGAGTAGAGCTTGCGGCAAAGGCGCTATTTGGACAAGCAGAGTTAAGTGATTTAGATGAGAAAACTCTAAGTTCAGCTCTTAAAGAGTTGCCATCGACATCGATCTCTTTAACTGAAATTCCTTCTTGGGTCGATTTATTAGTTGCCACCGGAGTTGTTGATTCAAAGTCTGCGGCACGTCGTATCGTCAAAGAGGGTGGTGCATATCTCAACAACCAGAAGGTTTCGGATGAGGGATTTACACCACAAAAAAGCGACTTTCTACACGGAAAAGTGGCGCTTTTGCGAAAAGGCAAGCGCGACTTAGCTGCAGTCTGGGTTAAATAGGGTTTTAAACTTGCTAAAAAAGCCATATAAATCAAGCTTTTTTCACACTTTCTAGAAATCGAAGTTTTTTTGGGGGATTTCTGGTAGCCCTTGAGATCTCGATTTGCCTTCTAGTAAGCCCACCCGTATAGTTGCGCACCTTGCAGTGAAACGGACTTAACTCATATTTGAGCGTAAAAGCTTGAAAATTAGTATGTACGAACTGTAGAAAAGCCCGATTTGTTCAGGTTTTTACCCCCTGGTTAGTTCAATTTGACCATGCGAGTATGCCTGTAATAAGTTTGGCCGCTGCCCTAGCAGATCCCGTATTTATACGAGAGATGCGAGTGCGCAACCGTAACTTGAGAACTCAACAGCGTGCCATAAGTCAATGCCGGAATCGGCTTTAATTGCCGTTTCCGAAATTAATGTATAAATCAAAAAGGCCTCAAAATAGCTTAATTTATTGAACTATTTGAGAACCTGTTGATTCTTTGAGCAAAGACAAAATTTAACGACAGTTAGTTTGTCTGTTTGCCAAATCAAATAACCATTTCTATGGAGAGTTTGATTCTGGCTCAGGACGAACGCTGGCGGCGTG
>JBJOFF010000036.1:0-4942 GCA_046048895.1 Actinomycetota bacterium | reverse complement strand
AACAGGTGTTGTGTTTCTTGCCGGTTTGATTAGTGATGTTTTACAAACTGATAACGTTTCCGGATTTTCATGTAGTTACCCCAATCCCAGTTATTTTCTTGCAAGAATAAATCCAGATGGGTCAGTTAATAAATTTGGTTCCAATAACACTAAGACTTTTGACTATGGTTACATCACAAGCATATTGCCAATAGACAATGGAAAATTAGTTCTAACTACACTCGAAAGTTCTGGTCCTGACGTAATTTTTCTTGACGCAACATCTGGAGAACTTGAAACTACATTGGGCGAGAGCGGTACTGTTGATTTAGTTGACTCAACTTTCAGAATATTCAAAAGCGTACTCACTTCTGAAAGCATTGTTTTGATGGGTGACGTCGGTAATGATTCTGATGATTGGTGGTCGAGATGGGCCATCACCGAATTAACTTTGCAAGGCATAGAAACTCAGAGATTTAAGGGAAATAATGATTACCAGTACTCGTCTGGCAAAAAGGAAGGCATTTTCTGGAATCCAGTAAGCAAAGGCAATTTCATATATGTAATAGGTGGAATTTTAGCTGGATCTACTTATGACATTAGAGCTATCAGAGTTTCTAAGTCAGGAATTTTGGATACGAATTATGGTGGAAATCTTAGAAGTCAACTATTAGCGATAGGAGTTGATCCATGTAGTTACTGTTCTGGAGATTTTGCTATCGATAGTTACGGTCGAGCTTTATTGACTATCTCGACAAATTCAACTGATGAAAATGGAAGTCGAAAGACTGCACTTGTGAGGCTTAAAAGTAATGGTTCTGTTGATGAAACTTTTGGAAGCGGTGGAAAAATCTGGGTGCAATTTGATTACCAAGCTGGAGTTTATTCATTATCCGAAAGTACTTATACCATATATGGAAATAGAAATAACAGCGCTTATTGTTCAGATGGAGTCTGCGGTCTTTACAAGGACTTCTTCGCTAAATTTAGTAGTTTGCCTCCCACACCTATAATCAATTCGATTTCAGAAGAAGATGGTTACCTAAGGGTAAATGTTGCGTTAGAGCAAGTTTTCGGCACGCCTGGCAACTGGTTCTATCAAGTTCGGACTTCAGATAATTCTTGTGTAAATCCATATGGAGAAAGTGGCACTTGGGACACCACTTACTTAATACCTGAATTTCAGATAGGCAAATCAGACGATAACCCAAGTGACGGATACGATTTAACTGTACCTCTTACAAACGGGTGCAACTACACAATTAAAGTAGCGCATTGGAATGAAATTGTTGGTAACTATGTTTCTACTATCGCAATTCCAGGCCGACCTTTCATTAATACCTTAGCGGCAAGTAGCATTACATCAACAGAAGCTGCTCTAAATGCTGATGTGAATGCAAAAGGTTTTGATACACAAATAAGTTTTTGTATTGGAACGAATTCTGACCTGTCAGGATGTTCTTCGCGCTCCGCAACTACTAATTCTCGGCTTTCCAATAATTCAAATACACCAGCAAATTACAGAGCTACGGGCCTCGCTCCAGGAACTACTTATTACTTTAGAGGTATCGCTGCAAACGACACCGTCACTGCATTGGGATCAATTCGAAGTTTCACGACTGTTGATGAAGCAACCCAAAAGGCAAGAGATGAGGCGGCCAGAGCAGAAGCTGAGAGAATCAAAGCAGAGGAAGCGGCAAGGCAAGCGGAAATAGTTAGAACCAACGCAAAGTCGGAAATACTAAACCTCACTTCAACGGGAAAATTAGATGCTTCCACTCTAAAGTCTGCAGGCGTTATTTCTGCAGTGCCAGAAATTATCGATTTAGTTAACGAATATATTAAGAGTTTAGACGCTTTGCAGAGACAGGATATGAATTTAATTGAATCTAGGGCAAAAGAATTAAAAGAGTCTTTCTTTCTCGAAAAGTTAAATGATTCTGTGGAGGTCAGGACACTTCAGGAACTTGGATTTACTGGAGTAACAAATAAGTTGCTTCCAGAACTTCAAATAGCACTTAAAGAATTAGGCGTCGTTGATAAAGCGGATTTTATGACTATTCAGAAAGAAATAAATAAATTAAATACCATTTTTTCTGGTAGAGAAAATGGAACTCTTTCAATTTCACAAATAAATAGCCTAGGAATTCAATTGGCATTACCGAATAAAGCGGGTCAAGTACTACTAAAGTTTAGAAATCAACCTCAGGACGTTTTTAAATCCATTGAGACAATCAGTGCCAAACTTGCAGAAATTGAAAAAGTAATTATTGATAGGCTAAATAAAACTGCTTCGGGACGTGCTAAGACTGAGGAATTACTCAAGAAAATTCAAAACCGTAAAAAATCTTAGATACTTAGATTTAAAGATTACTTGATGCCGTTTCATTGTTTGAAAGCGAATGGGCGCTATTAAATTTGTAGCCCACGTTACGCACGGTATCGATAATAGATTCGAATTCTGGGCCTAATTTAGCGCGTAGGCGGCGAATATGAACGTCCACGGTACGGGTGCCACCAAAGTAGTCATAGCCCCAAATTTCATGGAGCAGCTGTGCGCGAGTAAATACTCGCCCTGGATGTTGCGCTAGAAATTTAAGAAGTTCGAACTCTTTAAAAGTTAAATCTAAGGTGCGACCTTTGATCTTTGCGGTGTAAGCGTTCTCATCAATAACAACTTCGCCCGAGCGAATTTCTGCATCCGCATCTGAAAATTCTGCGCCTTTGCGTCCCACGGCGATACGAATACGTGCATCAATCTCAGCAGGTCCTGCAGTATCAAGAATGACATCAGTTGCGCCCCATTCGGCAGTTATTGCAGATAAGCCGCCTTCAGTTGCAATCAAAATAATTGGTGAAGAGATTCCGGTTGAGGTAATCACGCGCATTAAAGATTTTGCGCCAGGTAGATCACGACGAGCATCAACAAATAGAACTTCGTAATCTGGAGTATCAATAAGCGCTGACGCTTCAGCGGGCGCAACGCGAACTTGATGCGAAAGCAAACCAAGTGCAGGAAGTACTTCCGCAGAAGCCCCCATCGAATTGGTAAGTAATAGCACGCGCGCCATTACGGCAGAATACTCTTATGAATCTTTGGTTGCCAATTGGAATATTGGCCCTAGCCACAATATTCGGGCTCTATTGGCGTAGCCAGCAGGGCAAATTAAAGGCGCCTTCGCGTACTTCGAAATCTATTTCCGCAATA
The DNA here is from genome assembly GCA_046048895.1 of Actinomycetota bacterium. Lineage (GTDB taxonomy): Bacteria > Actinomycetota > Actinomycetes > Nanopelagicales > Nanopelagicaceae > ZLKRG08. Next base: position 1,755 of record JBJOFF010000036.1, on the reverse strand, counting down.
AGCAACGAAGAGCTAAGCAAAATCATTCGCTCAAAGAGCTCATTTATGGTCAATGCTGATTTAGCAGATAAGCGTCAGATGCAATTAGGAAAGAATGTAACGCTGTTGCAATTCTCATCCGCATTCTGCAGTCCATGTAAAGCAACTGCGCAAATTATTTCGCATCTAGTTGAGGGCATGGATGATGTCGTTTACATCCAAGTTGCATCTGAAGAGAATTTAAAATTGGTAGAGAAATTTGATATCAAATCCACACCAACGGTGATCTTCTTTAATCGCAACGGAATCGAAGTTGGCCGCGCCGTTGGCATTCCAACTAAAGAGCAGGTCATAATCTCGATAAATGCGGTCCGTACTCCAAGCGATGATGTTGGGCTATAATTAGGGTGTTGTTTCTGGGGTCGGTGTAATTCCGAACCGGCAGTTAAAGTCTGCGACCCGATGGCATCCAGTTATCGGTGGACTCAGTGAGATTCTGAGACCGACGGTTAAAGTCCGGATGAGAAGAGACAGCCTTTTCTATTGCGTTTGTCGCGTTTTCGCGTCTTTCGCGTACCCCAGATTCGCGTATTCGAATTGGGGATTTTTTTATGGATGCAACAGTTGCTATGCAACGTGCCATAGATATTTCTCAATTTGGTCTTGGCAAAACAAAAGGCAACCCAATTGTTGGCGCTGTAATTTTTAATGATTCTGGAATTATCTCTGAAGGTTTTCATCAATCTGGGCCACATGCTGAAGTTGTAGCAATAACTAACGCAATTAACGCCAACCAGGATTTAACTGGTGCATCGATTGCAATTACTTTGGAACCTTGTAACCATCACGGAAATACTCCACCCTGCACCGATGCGTTAATTGCGGCGAAGCTAAAGCAAGTGTTCTACGCAGTTACTGATCCAAATGAAATCGCAGCCGGTGGTGCTGCAAAATTACAAGCAGCTGGCTTGGAAGTAACGGCAGGTGTTTTAGAGGCAGAGGCCGCGCATGCCAATCGCGCCTGGTTAAGTTCAGTTAAAAATAAGCGCCCATATTTCACTTGGAAAGTTGCGACCACTTTAGATGGCAAAATCGCAGCAAGTGATGGCAGCAGCAAATGGATTAGTAATGAACTATCTAGAAATTATGTGGCAACGCTTCGAAATCAAAGCGATGCGATCTTGGTTGGCACCGGCACGGTGGTAACTGATGATCCAAATCTGGTCTCAGATAATCAGGCGCTTCGAGTTGCAGTGGGAAGCCGCGAGATCCCAGCGACTGCAAAAATTAAAGATAACCGCGCACCCTTTTTTCATCACCAGAGCCAGGACTTAAACGCGCTAGCGAAGGAATTGCATAATCGAAATATCGTAAATGTATTGGTAGAGGCTGGGCCCAATTTAGGTACGGCGCTATTTAAAGCTGGCTTAATTGATGAATTAGCTATCTTTACAGCGCCAAAATTACTAGGTAGCGGCCAGAGTTTTATTGGCGATTTTGGCACAAAAACTATTTCTGAAGCGTTGCAATTGAAATTGATTGAAAGCAAAGAATTTGATGGCGATGTTTTCAATAGATACCAGGTGGTTAAATAATGTTTACTGGAATTGTTCAAGCACTCGGAACCATTACCAAAATTGTTAATGGACCAGATAGCGCGCAATTAACTATTGATTCCCCAGGCTTCTTTAGCGACATTAAATTAGGCGATTCCATCGCAGTAAATGGTTGCTGCTTAACTGCAGTTACCAATAGCGCAGATCAATTTAGCGTTGA
>JBJOFF010000035.1:0-5436 GCA_046048895.1 Actinomycetota bacterium | reverse complement strand
ACTTCATGTTCTGCGAATCTCTTCAAGGCCTGGGGGTCTGCCAATAAAACGCTGGTATCTAATACATATGTACGTTTCTGGGATTTCGCAGACTTAGATGACAATGCCCGGCTCGATTCTTTAATTGTGATAAACCACGCGGGGAAAGCAGTTAAAAGTTACGCCCACCTTTAGACATTTCGGACACGACACGCCCCAGCGCGTGGGTAAAGATTTGATGAATTACTTGCCGAATCGCCGGTGGCGCTGGGAGTAAGAACGTAGCGCACGTAAGAAATCTACCCGGCGAAAATCTGGCCAATAGGCTTCGCAGAAATAGAACTCAGAGTGGGTGGATTGCCAGAGTAGAAAACCGCCTAAGCGCTGCTCGCCCGAAGTCCTAATCAACAACTCTGGATCTGGTTGTCCTGCAGTGTAAAGAAATTTTGAAATGACTTCGATTGAAAGATCTGCTGCCGCTTGTTCGAGCGATGCACCTTTCTCTCTTTCATAGTGCAAGTATGACTTAATTGCATCAACAATTTCCCGTCGGCCCCCATAACCTATAGCAACATTTACATCTAGCTTTGAATTCTCGTTAATCGGTAACTTAGCAAATTGCTCTGACATCCATTCCGGCAAAACATCGGTTGCTCCAACTACACGAACATTCCAACGCTTAGTTGAGGAAAGCTCATCGACTACATTTGCAATTATTTTAAGTAGCTCATCTAATTCGCTCTGACCACGTTTGAAATTATCAGTTGATAGCAGCCAGACAGTGACAATCTTTACTTGAGCTTCTTCGCACCAATGCAGAACCTCACTGATTTTATTTGCACCCGCTTGATGCCCACTCTTGGTTTCAACCGTATTTGCTTTTGCCCAACGTCGATTGCCATCAACAATAATCCCGATGTGATGTGGGGTCTGAGTGAAATCTAATTTTCTTAATAAACGCTTTTCATACCAAGGGTAGATCAGCGCCTTAAGCAAATTTTTTGCTGAATTAATTGCCATACTTTCGAACCACATATCGTTCAGCCCAAATCGAAGCAATTGGCAGCGTGCCTGCCAAGATCAAACCGAGAATATTTAGCGTTTTCCAACGCTTAGCTACTGCCAATTGAATCGCAAAAAGTACATAGATTGGATATAGGTAGCCATGCACCATCGGAATCCAGATGGTTGCCTCATGAAGACCATCATTATTTAGCAGGTACTTAGCTGGCATATATAGAAACCAGAGCAGCAAAGACATAATTCCAGCCACGATCGCCATGAATCGAAAGCGATTTAGTAGGTCAAATTTCATTGTTCCACCTTATCTGACCTTCTCTGGTAAATCATTAAATAGATTGTGGTAACCGCAAATAGAAACCAGATCACCACATAAGAAATGTGCTGCCAATAATAACCAGGGACTTTCTTGCCCATCTCAAATGGCACAACTTGATACCCTGAATCTGGATACTCAGAAATGGCTTGGATAAACGGTGCATATAGCGGTAACTGGGTCTTTGAAACAAATAAAGAACTATCTACTCTGCCTAATTGATTACCCGAAGTTTCTGCCACATTACTGGTTTGCGGTGGCACTACATAGCCAATCACTTTAGTTTCTGCCGAATTTAATGGGATATCTTTGGCAAATCCCCTGACAATTAAAATCATGGCATTATCTGTAGTTTTAAATAAGCCAACGCTCCAAGATTTATTGCCGTCTTGATACGGCGCAATCCAATTGCTAACAAAGTTGCCTTCTAGTGAAACTCTTCTACCTACAACTTCATCCGTGATGGAATCTTCTGGCGCAATTAGCGAATCAATAGGTTGAATTGTTTGATCGATTTCTACCGGATTCTTTAACTCTGCTGCGCGATTCCACTGCCAATTTGCGAGGGAAAGAAATATCGCCACCAACAGGGCAGTTGCCAGCCACTGCCAAAATCGCTTCATTTATTCCTGATCGTCTTTTTTCACATTTGTGTAACGCTTGTAAAAACTGCGGAGCAGAATTATCACTGTTACCGTAAGCACAATCATGGTCAAAGATCCTGCAACACCAACGTCGTAACTGGTTTTATTCACATTGCTCATGGTGAGAGAATACCGCCTATGAGTAACCCACTCGATATGGATGAGCGCTATGGCCGCAAAAAGGGAGCTCTGCGTTTCCTACCAATTGCGATTTCTCTTGCATTAATCGGCTGGCTTTTCTGGACCGGCATTTATCACTCTAATCCAGTTGTGGCATCTAACTTGCTCGCATTTAAAGCAGTAGATGAGAAAGCTATGAGCATCACTTTTGAAATCACCCGCAAAGATCCAAATCAAGAGATTGACTGCAGACTGACTGCGGTTGATTTAGATAAATTCATAGTGGGCGAAATAGTTCATAGAATTCCAGCTGGCGCAAAACATTTACGAGTAACCACCGAAATTCCTACGCGTGTTTATTCAGTCTCTGCCGATGTAGTTAGCTGCGTTGCGGCTAACTAATATATTCTTCTCACCTTATGACTCAGACCTGGTTAACCCAAGAGGCCGCAGATCGCTTAACTGCAGAGCTGGCCGAACTTGAAGGACCGAAGCGCGCAGAAATTGTTAAGAAGATTGAAGCAGCTCGCGCCGAAGGTGACTTAAAAGAGAATGGTGGTTACCACGCCGCTCGTGAAGAGCAAGGCAAAAATGAGGCACGAATCAAGCAGTTAAAACATATGCTCGAACATGCGCACATTGGTGCGCCTCCAGTCGGAGAAGCCGGCGTAGTTGGTCCCGGAATGATCGTCACAGTTGATTTTGCTGGAGACGAAATGAAATTCTTATTAGGTTCTAGAGAGATTTCATCTGGTGATTTAGATGTTTATTCAGAGAAATCACCACTCGGAAGCGCAGTCAATGGCAAAAAGATTGGCGAAACAGTTGCATACACCGCGCCAAATGGAAAAGTATTTCAAGTAGCAATTCTCGAGGCGCAACCTTTCGCATAAGCTGCAAATAAACAGATACCATCGCTTCATGCCTAATGAGATGCAGAGCGAACATACCCATAAAGAAATTCTTTTAATCATGGCCGGTTTGATGACCGGACTTTTACTTGCCGCACTTGATCAAACAATTGTCTCGACTGCACTTAAAAATATCGTCGAAGAATTTAATGGTTTAAATCATTACACCTGGGTGGTTACGGCGTATTTGTTGACTTCTACGGCCGCTACTCCGCTCTACGGAAAAATCTCTGATTTATATGGACGTCGCCCAGTGTTTCAATTCGCAACTGTTACCTTCTTAATTGGCTCAGCCCTCGCTGGCGCTGCGCAAAACATGACGCAATTAATTGCAACTCGCGCACTCCAAGGTTTGGGTGCGGGCGGTTTGATGGCGCTAACTTTCGTAATTATTGGAGATATCGTGCCACCGCGCGAACGCGGTCGTTATCAAGGTTATTTTGGTGCAGTTTGGGGTCTCTCATCAGTAGCTGGTCCTTTGCTCGGCGGATACTTCTCCGATCACGCAAGCATTCTAGGAATTACGGGTTGGCGCTGGATTTTCTACATCAATATTCCATTTGGATTGATTTCATTAGTAGTAACTTCGATGGTGCTTCATATTCCAAAAACTAAGCGCGAACATTCGATTGATTATCTTGGCGCGCTCTTGCTCATTGCATCAGTCGTTCCAATTCTGCTTACGCTCTCAGTTTATGGACCGGAATATGGTTGGTCAGATAGCCGAACCATTCTTTATTTAGTGGTTGGCTTGATAATGGGAGTGCTCTTCTTTATCCAAGAACGACGCGCAACTGAACCAATCTTGCCGTTGCACCTTTTCAAAAACCATACCTTCAATGTAACTTCCGTTTTAGGTGCCGTAATTGGTGCTGGCATGTTCGGTGCAATCGTGATGTTGCCGCTCTATATGCAGGTTGTAAAGGGTTACACCGCATCAGATGCCGGTATTAAATTAATTCCATTAATGCTCGGAATTTTGACCATGTCTATCTACAGTGGAAAATCAATCACTAAACATGGCCATTACAAGCGCTTTCCAATAGCTGGAACCGCAATTATGACTTTAGGTTTAGTTTTGATGACTCGGCTACAAATTGATACCCCGTTCTGGCAGATTGCGATCTATGCAGTCTTGGTTGGCATGGGTCTGGGTTTATCGATGCAGACCATTGTGATTGCGCTTCAGAATTCCGTAGATATGCGTGATATGGGAGTAGCGACTTCTTCTAACACCTTCTTTCGCTCATTGGGTGCAGTATTTGGAACCGCGCTCTTTGGTTCGATACTGACCAATCGCTTATCGCATTATTTAGAGAGCGGCTTCGCGGATTTAGCTAAGAGCTCACCAAATGCACTAGCTGGAATTGATCCAACTAAATTAGAAGCGTTAACTAATAATTCTGCATTAATCAAAGAACAATCTCCGCAGGTTCAAGAAACTATCTTGCAAGCGTTCGTAAATTCTTTCCATTTCGTCTTCTACACTGCAGCACCAGTAACTTTAACTGGCGTAGCTTTGGCGCTTTTACTCAAAGAAGTTCCACTACGTACAAATGCAGATTACAAAAAAGCGAAAGAAGACGCTTCAGGTGAGCAGTTCAACTAAAACCTTAGATACCTGGCGCCTCTTACCCAAAGAAGTTCAGACTCTAATTATCGCCTCGTTCTTTGTGGCAGTTGGTTTCGGGGTAATCGTTCCTTCAATGCCAATCTATTCCAGATCATTCGGAGTAAGTGCGGCTGCGGTGGGTTTAGTGATTTCATCTTTTGCTGTAATGCGCTTTATTAGTGGACTCTTTTCTGGAAAGTTAGTAAATAAATTTGGCGAACGACATGTATTTGCATTCGGCGTATTTATGGTTGCCATTACTACTTTCTTAACTGGAATCGCTGCTAATTACTGGCAATTGCTGACCTTTAGAACTGCCGGCGGTTTGGGATCATCTATGTTCTCAGTTGCGGCCAGTTCAGTAATTTTTAAATCTATTGGACCTGAACTTCGAGGTCGCGCTCAATCTTTATATAACGGAACTTTTTTGGTAGGCGCAGTTGCTGGACCTGCGGTTGGCGGCTTATTAATGAGTATTTCGCTGCGCGCGCCATTCTTTGGCTATTCAATTATGTTGTTAATTAGCGGCACTATCGCTTATAGATATTTAAAGGCTTCACATTTAGAGCCTTCGGTAAATCGGACTGACGATGAAATGTCCATCAGAGATGCGATTTCACTTCCTGCATTCAGAGTCGCCATTATTACTTCATTCTTATTTTCACTTGCAATAATGGGTCCAAGATTTTCTATCATTCCAATTTTTGTCGTAGAAGATTTAAATGGTAGTAACTCATTTGTCGGTTACGTCTACACGGCAACAGCGCTGATTCAAGGCGCATTTCTAATGCGAGCCGGACAATTATCAGATGTTCGCGGGCGCAGATTAATGTT
>JBJOFF010000034.1:0-5492 GCA_046048895.1 Actinomycetota bacterium | reverse complement strand
CCAAAGGTCGAACCAGATACCGAAATTCAATTTACTCCTGCGCGTGTAGTGATGCAGGACTTCACTGGCGTTCCTTGCATCGTGGACTTAGCAACGATGCGCGAAGCGATTGTGGAATTAGGCGGAGATCCAGCCAAGGTAAATCCACTTGCACCGGCAGAGTTGGTTATCGATCACTCGGTGATTGCAGATTTCTTCGGCACCTCTGATGCTTTTGAGAAGAACGTAGATGTCGAATACGAACGCAACCGTGAGCGTTATCGCTTCTTGCGTTGGGGCCAGACTGCATTTGATGAATTTAAAGTGGTGCCACCTGGAACTGGAATTGTTCACCAAGTAAATATTGAATATTTAGCGCGCGTGATCATGACTCGCAAAGTTAACGGAACGCTCCGTGCTTATCCAGATACCGTTGTAGGTACCGATTCACATACCACCATGGTTAATGGTCTTGGCGTACTTGGCTGGGGCGTTGGCGGTATTGAAGCCGAAGCAGCGCTACTTGGTCAGCCAGTTTCAATGTTGATTCCAAAAGTTGTTGGCTTTAAGTTAAAGGGCGAACTGCCACTTGGAACTACTGCGACAGATTTAGCGTTAACTATTACCGAAATGCTTCGTAAGCATGGCGTAGTTGGTAAGTTCGTAGAATTTTATGGTCCTGGCGTGGTCTCAGTACCAATGGCTAACCGCGCAACAATCGGCAATATGTCACCAGAATATGGTTCAACATGTGCGATCTTCCCAATTGATGAAGAGACGCTTCGCTATTTGCGTTTAACAGGTCGCAGCGAAGATCAAGTCGCGCTAGTTGAAACCTATGCAAAGGCGCAAGGACTTTGGCACGATCCAAACCATGCACCACGTTTCTCTGAAGAGCTAGAACTTGATTTAGCAACAGTGGTGCCATCAATTGCTGGACCAAAGCGTCCACAAGATCGCATCGCGCTAAAAGATTCCAAGACTTCACTTGAGAAGCACCTGCCAACTTACTTCACTGAAAAAACCACTCAAGGCGAAGTTAAAGCCGGAGATACCGTTGTAAAGAATGGCGATGTGGTTATTGCATCAATTACCTCATGTACCAATACCTCTAATCCATCAGTAATGATTGGCGCAGCGCTACTTGCAAAGAATGCAGTAGCTAAGGGACTTAAGAGCAAGCCATGGGTTAAGACCACTTTAGCGCCAGGTTCCAAGGTAGTAACTGATTACTATGAGAAAGCTGGCCTTACCAAGTACATGGAAGAGCTCGGTTTTAACTTAGTTGGTTATGGCTGCGTAACTTGTATCGGCAACTCTGGTCCGTTGCCAGTTGAAATTTCTAAGGCCGTCAACGAGCACGATTTAGCAGTTACAGCGGTGCTTTCAGGTAACCGTAACTTCGAAGGTCGTATTAGTCCAGATGTGAAGATGAATTACTTGGCATCCCCACCGCTAGTAGTGGCTTATGCACTTACCGGAACCATGAATCATGATTTTGAAAAAGATCCAATCGGTAAAGATGCAACTGGCGCAGATGTATTCCTAAAAGATATTTGGCCATCACCGGCAGAAGTTCAGGCAGTAGTGGATTCTGCGATTACCTCTGAGATGTTCTCTAAGGATTATGCATCAGTATTTGATGGCGATAATCGTTGGAAATCTCTAGATACCCCAACCGGAAAAGTTTTCGAATGGGATGCAAAGAGCACCTATGTTCGTAAGCCGCCTTACTTTGAAAATATGCCAAAAGCGCCAAAGCCGGTTACCGATATCGCCGGTGCACGGGTAATGGCAATCCTTGGTGATTCAGTTACAACTGACCATATTTCACCAGCGGGTTCTATCAAAGCAGATTCACCAGCTGGTAAGTATCTTTCAGAGCACGGCGTAGATCGTAAAGATTTCAATTCATATGGTTCACGTCGCGGTAATCACGAAGTAATGATTCGCGGAACTTTCGCAAATATCCGTTTGAAGAATTTACTTCTAGATGGAGTCGAAGGTGGCTTCACCAAGAACTTCCTCGACGGTGGCGCGCAGAGCACAATTTACGATGCATCTATGGCGTATCAAGCAGCTGGAATTCCGCTAGTTATTTTGGCTGGCAAGGAATATGGATCAGGTTCTTCACGCGACTGGGCGGCAAAGGGCACTGCGCTCCTTGGTGTTCGTGCAGTGATCGCAGAATCATTCGAACGTATTCACCGTTCTAACTTGATTGGTATGGGCGTTTTGCCGCTGCAATTTGTCGATGGTCAGAATGCACAATCACTTGGACTTAAAGGTGATGAGGTATTCGAAATTACTGGCATCACTGAATTAAATAATGGTGTAATTCCAAAGACCGTTCAGGTCAAGGCAGGGGATAAGAGCTTCACTGCCAAGGTGCGAATTGATACCCCAGGTGAGGCGGATTACTACCGTCACGGCGGAATCATGCAGTACGTATTACGCTCATTGGTTTAATTACTTTAATAACAAGTATCATTTAGGTGTGATCGAACGAATTAATTCGCCGAGAGATCTAGCTGCGCTATCAAATGAGCAGCTAGCAACTTTGGCGCAGGAAATTCGCGACTTTCTAATTGAAAAAGTTTCAAAAACTGGCGGCCATTTAGGTCCAAACTTGGGCGTAGTCGAACTAACTATTGCGCTACATCGCGTCTTTGAATCACCTAAAGATGTCATTCTCTTTGATACTGGCCACCAATCGTATGTTCATAAAATTCTTACTGGCCGTGCAAATGATTTCGATAACTTGCGCCAACGCGGTGGACTATCTGGTTATCCATCTCGTAAAGAATCTGTTCATGATGTCATCGAAAATTCACATGCCTCTACCTGCCTCTCTTGGGCAGATGGCATCTCTAAAGGTTTTGAATTAAGTGGCCAAGATGATCGCACTGTGGTTGCAGTGGTGGGCGATGGCGCGCTAACCGGCGGTATGTCTTGGGAAGCGCTAAATAACATTGCCGCCGATGATGATCGCAAATTAGTGATTGTCGTAAATGACAATACCCGTTCTTATTCACCAACAATTGGTGGTCTAGCTTCGCACTTAGCCACCCTTCGCTTAACTAAGGGTTATGAAAAATTCTTAGATTTCGGCAAGGCAATTATCAAAGCCACCCCAGTGGTCGGAGATCCGCTCTATAGCGCGGTGCATGGCATGAAGAAGGGCATTAAAGATTTCATCGCTCCACAAGGAATGTTTGAAGATCTAGGTCTTAAATATTACGGACCAATCGATGGCCATAACATCGAAGAACTTGAAGAGGCGTTAAAGCGCGCTAAAAGTTTTGGTGGTCCAGTAATAATCCATTGCATCACTGAAAAGGGTCGTGGTTATCAGCCAGCCATTGAAGATGAAGCAGAGCGCTTCCACGCGGTTGGCGTAGTTAATCCAGAGACTGGGATGCCTGTTAAAGCTGGTGGCACCTCATGGACCAAAGTTTTCGGTGAAGAACTGGTAGAGCTAGGTAAGAAAAATCCAAAAATTGTGGCAATTACTGCGGCAATGATGGGCCCAACTGGCTTAAATAAATTCCAAGCTAATTTCCCAGAGCGCACTATCGATGTGGGAATTGCCGAACAACATGCCTTAACTAGCGCAGCTGGCTTGGCTTATGCCGGTATGCATCCAGTAGTGGCTGTCTATTCCACATTTTTAAATCGCGCCTTTGATCAGTTACTACTTGATGTCGCGATGCATAAAGCAGGCGTAACTTTGGTTTTAGATCGCGCTGGCGTAACTGGCGATGATGGCCCTAGCCATCACGGTATTTGGGATTTAGCGCTAGGCGGAATTGTGCCAACGCTTTCAATCGCCGCACCTCGTGATGCGCATACTCTGCGCGAAGAGTTGCAAGAAGCAGTTGCAATTAACGATGCGCCAACTTTAATTCGCTTTCCAAAAGGCGAAGTAATCGAAAGCGTTCCCGCGCTACGCCGTCAAGAAGGTTTAGATATCTTGCTCGAAGGCGCGACTAAAGATTTATTAATCATCTCTGTAGGCGCAATGGCAAAGTTGGCAGTTGATTCGGCCAAGCTAATTGGTGCAACCGTGGTCGACCCAAGATGGGTTAAGCCAATTAACCCTGAGCTCTTAAAGTTTGCCGCAGAATTCCAGAGCGTTGTAGTTATCGAAGATGGCATCAAGCATGGCGGTATCGCTTCATCACTTGCTGAAGCAGGTCTGCAAGCCGAATCTATTGGTATCCCGCTTGAATTTATCGAGCACTCAAAGCGCGATGAGATCCTTAATGATCTAGGTATTAACGCAGCAACTATCGCTGCAAGGATGCAACACCTGGTTCGTGGAATTTAGGGTTTGAGTAACCCGCACGATCCAAGTAAGGCAAAATTCCACCGAGCATTAACGGCCAACCAGCGCCAAGCATCATCGCTAGATCGATATCGGTAGCAGTGGATACTCCTTCATCAATCATCATGCGCGCCTCTTCAGCGAGAGCTTTAAGTGCACGATCACGAACTTGCTCTGCAGTAGATGCATTTGCGCCTTTCTCCATAAGCTCAATTGCCGCTGGATTTGGCTGCTTTACGCCCTTTTCATCTTTGATGTAGATAGTGCGCACATTCTGCTCAACTAAACGCTTGATAGTTGGAGAGATGCGATAACGCGGACCTAAGTTTTCATGCAAAGTTTCGGATACATGTAGCGCAACACCTGGACCAACTAAATCAAAGAGTTCAAATGGAGTCATTGGGAATCCAATTTCACGAAGTGCGTTATCGGCAACATCATAAGGAGTTCCTTCATCCATAGCATCGGTAATTTCGCCCATGAAACGAGTTAAGAGGCGATTTACGATAAAGCCAGGCGCATCTTTGGTGATCACCATGGTCTTCTTTAGATCTTTACCAATCGCTAGTGCGGTTGCAGTGGTCTCATCATCAGTAGCAGGAGTGCGCGCAATTTCTAGTAGCGGCATAACAGCAACTGGATTAAAGAAGTGGAAGCCAACTACGCGATTAGGATGTTGCAAACCAGCCGACATCTTCTCAACAGATAGGGAAGAGGTATTAGTTGCCAAAACGCATTCAGGTGAGATGTGTTTCTCTAGCTCTTTAAAGAGATCATTCTTTAGCTGCAACTCCTCGAAGACCGCTTCGATAATGAAATCGCAACCTGCATAATCTGCCTTGTTCGTAGTACCGATAATTAGCGCAGATAGGCGATTAGCGCTCTCTCGAGATAAGCGCTTCTTTTCTACTAACTTACCAAGTTCTGCATTGATGTAAGCAATACCTTTATCAACGCGTGATTGATCTAAATCGCTAATTACCACTGGGCACTTCAAATTGCGAACCAGCAAAAGCGCTAATTGAGATGCCATTAGGCCTGCGCCTACAACGCCAACTTTGCTTACCTTGCGGGCTAAATTAGCTTTAGGAGCGCCAGCTACTTTCTTGCGTCCTTTGTTAATTAAGTTAAAGGCATAGATTGATGCGCGGAATTCATCGCCCATCATCAAATCAACCATTACCTC
>JBJOFF010000033.1:0-6620 GCA_046048895.1 Actinomycetota bacterium | reverse complement strand
GTCTCGACAATCAAACCAACAGCATGCGAGTCATTTAGGATCCAATCGATCTGTTCGGCAGATGAGGTTTCATAAATCGGCACCGACACAGCTCCGGCATACCAGATTGCAAAATCTAAAACAGTCCATTCATATCTGGTGCGCGCCATAATGCCAACGCGATCACCAACTTGAATTCCGGCAGCGATTAGACCTTTTGCAGTTTCGCGAACTTCGGTTTCAAATTCACGTGCAGTTACTGGCTGCCAGCCATCGCCAAGTGGTTTAGAGAGAATCACTCGCGCGGGTTCGAACCATGCGCGATCTGCAACTAATTTAGTTAGATTTCCTTCGGTAGCAACCGGGACTATTGCGGGAATGGTGATTTCGTTCATGACGCGAACGCTAGCGGTCTTAACCTCACAAAGGTAGCCTTGCCCGCATGAGTAGCTCAAAAATTCTGATCGAGGCGGGCGTTGACGAGGTTCGCGCCGTCCTCTTTGATATCGCAAATTACCCAAGCTGGTCCAAGAGCATTAAGGGCGCCCAGGTAGAAAGTAGCGACGAGCAAGGTCGCCCGCTGCGCATTCAATTGACCATCGAGGCTGGGATGCTGCGCGATAAGGCAACCTTGGATTACAACTGGAGCGCAGCTCCCGAGAAGGTCTCTTTCTCTCTAGTCGATGCAGATCTCTTAACGCAGATGGATGGCGTTTATACCGTCAAGGCGCTAGGTGATGAAACCGAAGTTACCTACGAACTTGAATCAGATGTTTCGATGCCAGTTCCAAAACCGATGTTGCGCTCTGCAGAAGAGGGAATTATTAAAGCAGCGCTTGCGGAACTGAAAGCCAAAATCGAAGGTTAGTTAGTTTGAGTAACTTAACGATTGGTATTGATGTCGGCGGCACCAAAGTATTAGGTGGCGTAGTTGATGAAGCTGGAAATATCTTAGAGAAAGCTCGACGTGATACTCCAAGACAAGGCGGAGCAGAGCTAACCAAAACTATTGCAGAGGTGGCGCTGGAATTAATGCGCAACCATAAAGTCTCTGCGGTGGGAGTCTCTGCAGCGGGATTTGTTTCATCTGATCGCAAAACTATGCTGGCAACTCCAAATATCGCTGGATGGAATGGCGTTAATTTAGATGCAGAATTAACTGCGCTCATTGGTACAGATGTCGTAATTGAAAATGATGGCAACGCTGCAGCATGGGGTGAAGCGGTTTTCGGTGCCGGGCGCGGCGAAGCACATATGTTGTTATTAACCATTGGCACCGGAATCGGCGCAGGAATAGTTGTAAATGGACAATTACATCGTGGCGCTTTTGGAATCGCTGGCGAAATTGGCCATATGCGAGTAGTTCCTGAGGGACATCTATGTGGTTGTGGTGCCCGCGGATGTTTCGAACAGTATGCATCGGGAAGTGGTTTGATGCGCCACGTTCGTGAAGCGATTGCCGCAACTCCTGATATTGCCCGAAATTTATTGGCCTTAGGCGACGGAACCATCGAAGGACTTAAAGGACATCACGTCACTGAAGCTGCACGCGCTGGCGATGTAGTTGCTTTGGCTGCTTTTAATACCACCGCACAATGGTTAGGCGCTGGTATTGCCTCGCTCTCAGTAATTTTAGATCCAGGAATTATTGTGATTGGCGGTGGCGTAGTTGATGCCGGAGCTATTTTGCTAGAGCCAACAAAAGCAAATATGGAGCGAAAAATGCCATTTGCCGGTAAGCATCCCTATCCAAAGCTAGTAGCGGCAACTCTGGGTAATGATGCAGGTCTAGTTGGGGTAGCGGATTTAGCTAGACGCTAGCTGTCAATTCTCTAAAGCTGGGTATTTCAATCCGATCTGATTTCGCATCTCATCCATTGTCTCCATGATTGAAATGGTTTCAGATATCGAAAGTAGTTCTGAATCCTTTTTACCCGAAATCAAAAGTTTCTCGAAATAAATCGCTTGCTCGCGAAGTCCATGTCCGCGATATTCATTTTTAAATTCCACAGTACGACCATCGTTATAAATTATTCGCATATCGGTAGGGCGATAGAAACTAGTTGCAAGCTCCAATCTTGCCTTACTGCCATTGATAGATGCAGTGGTAGGGGATTTGGCATTCATTACGGTATTAATTACTGCCTGACGTCCGCCGGAATATTCAAAAATCGCGCTGGTCTGCAGATCAACGCCATTTTCAACCACTCCCTTTGCAGTGATTTTTTCGGGTTTGCCAAAAATAAAATAAGTAAACGAGACTGGATAGATTCCTAAATCAAGTAACGCACCACCTGCATATGCAGGATCAGTTAGGCGCTTGATATGCAGCAATGATTGTCCGTGATCTGCTTGGACATTATAAATATCACCAAGTTCATGAATTATTTCGCGCACTTTTTGAATGTGCGGTAAATATCTAGTCCACATCGCTTCCATCAATAACAAATTATTTTCTTTTGCAGTAGTAGCCATTGCTTTAGCTTCGTTTGCATTAACTGCAAATGGTTTTTCACAGAGCACTGGTTTACCTGCATTTAGCGCCAAGATGGTGTTGGATGCATGTGCTTGATGAGGAGTAGCTACATAAATTGCATCAACATCAGATGCCACCAACTCTTCGTAGCTTCCGTATGCAGTAATGCCCGCACGAAAATTCTTAGCGTTCTCGATTGAACGTGAACCAACTGCGGAGACTGACATTTCAGTATGTGAGAGTAAATCCTCAGTAAATTCACGAGCGATGCCACCGGTACCTAATACGCCCCATTTAATGCTCATGGCTCATGGTGGCATACTTGCGCCCATGGCTGAGATACCGACAAAGCTTCCTTATGGGACGCTGCGTGCATTACTCACTCCGGTATTGCTTCTAGCTTTCAGACCAAAGGTAAAAGGTTTACGCCACGTGCCAGCAACTGGTCCTTGTATCTTGGCAAGTAATCACCTCTCTTTTAGCGATTCCGTTTTTATGCCATTGGTCGTGCCGCGCAAAGTTACCTACTTAGCAAAAGCGGAATATTTCAATTCACCAGGCATTAAAGGTTTCATTCAGAAGTTAACTTTTATTGCACTTGGACAGGTGCCAGTGGATCGAAGTGGTGGTCGGCGCTCAGAAGCAGCTTTACTTACTGGTTTAAAAATTCTCTCTGAAGGAGATTGCCTAGGAATCTATCCAGAGGGAACTCGATCTCCAGATGGCCGTTTATATAAAGGTCGTACTGGAATTGCGCGTTTGGCGATGGAATCTGGCGCACCAGTTATTCCAGTTGCGATGTTTAATACGCACGAGATTCAACCAACTGGAAAGTTAATTCCAAAAGTTAAACGCGTCAAAATGCAATTTGGCGAACCTATGTATTTCAGTGGCGATGCCACCGATATGAATACCTTGCGCGATGTCACTGATGAGATTATGCGCAAAATTCAGAGCATGTCGGGCCAAGAGTATGTAGATATTTACGCATCTAAGCGTAAGTCTGAAATTTCAGAAGAAGATTAATCAACCAAGCGCATTGCGCGCATTTAAAAATTTACAAGTTGGGCAATCGACACCGCTATTTGGAATCTCGCCTTCGAGCATCGTTATTAAATCTTCAACTAACGCATTGAATCGAACGGTATCGCGTGGCACGGGAACATATTTCTGGCGCACTTTAAATCCATCTACTTCGGCGTGGTCTGGATTCCATACCAATAACCCCATTGAATCAACGCGCTGGCCTTCGCCGACCGCTGGATTTTCAAGTGAGTATGCATATGCCTCAAGTTGCGGTGCGTAATGTGCAGCGCTATCGCGATCAGAATCGCTTACTTTGCAATCGATAATTGCTAGCGAACCATCGCTATTCTCGCCCAAGACATCGTATTTGCCATAGAAGCGCCATCTACTCTCTTCGCCATTGATTTTGATTTTGGAGCTATTTATAAATTGCCCCCATTTAGTAATTTTGCCATCGCCCAGTGACGAGTCGATGTCTCGCAAAATAGCGCCTTGAAATAACTGCTCCTGCATATCGGCAAGCGTTGAAACCAGCGGCATAGTTAAAGGAGCTTGCACCTTGAACCAGTAGAAAATCCATAAACAACGTCTACAAGTTGATAGTCCAAAAGTTAAATCCGATGGACGAATTGTAGATCTAGTTGGTGTAGCTGGTTTTTTCATGTTGAGGTTACCGCCTGCACAATAATAAGAATTCCTAACAAAATCATCACCCCGCCACCACCGGCGCGAAGTTTCTCTAAGCGACCACGATCAGATGAGAGCCATTCGCGAGCTTCTCCTGCAAGCAGCCCCCACATGCCATCACTCAAAAGCGCAATGATGCAGAAGACCAACCCCAAGAACCAGAGCTGCCAAGTTACATGTCCGCGATCGCGATCAATAAATTGCGGACAGACTGCGGCATAAAAAACAATCGCTTTGGGATTTAAAACTCCGACTACAAAACCTTCTCGCCAAGTGCGAAGCGCAGTTGGTTGACCTCCAGATAAATCTGTCATGTCATCTGCATGTTGGGATCGCTTGCGAATTGCATCCAGTCCTAAATACATTAAATAAAGTCCGCCGCCCCATTGAACGGCGTTATAAGCAAGCTCACTGCGCTGGAGGATTGGACCGATACCAAGCGCAGTGAGCGTTGCCAATACAAAGGAACCACTTACATTTCCTGCCGCAGTTGCAAGTGCAACTTTCTTACCCCAAGAGATTGCACGGGCCACAATAAAGAGCACGCTTGGCCCCGGGGCCAAGATGATTAAGTAAGCAGCGATTGCATACTCAAATAATCGCGAGGGAATTGGCATGTAAGAAGTTTAGCCTCGACTCTTACGTAGCGCGTTAAGAATTAACGTGCCCAGTACTGAGACTAGAGTCGCATTGATAATTCCACTAAAGGTGTACTTTCCAACGCTCCAAGCCATATCGGAGATACCAATTACTAGCGCAGAAGCAGAAACAAGTAGGTTAATTGGGTCTGCAAAATTAACCTTGGCATCAATCCAGATACGTGCGCCGAGAATTCCGATCATGCCAAATAGCGCAGTTCCTGCACCACCTAGTGCACCTACCGGAGTAGCGCTAAGAATTGCGCCAAATTTCGGCACTAAACCAAGCAAAATCGCGCCAATACCAGCGATCCAGTAAGCCGCAGTTGAGTAGACGCGAGTAGCTGCCATTACACCGATATTTTCAGCATAAGTAGTAGTTCCAGAACCGCCACCAAAACCCGCGACAGTGGTAGCTAAACCATCTGCAAGTAGCGCATCACCCATTGCATCATCAAGATCTTTGCCAGTCATTGCCGCTACTGCCTTTACGTGGCCAACATTCTCAGCTATCAAAACCAAAACTACTGGCAAGAACAAAACGATTGCGCTGCCAGAGAAAGTTGGAGTTGTGAAATCAGGAAGCGCAAACCACTTGGCGGCTTTTACTCCATCAAAGTTAACATCGCCGCGAACCGCTGCAAACACATAACCGATTACAATTCCAAGGAAGATACTGATACGGGACATGAATCCTTTTGAAACTGCAGCGATTACGCCGATTGATGCAAGTGTTACTACTGCAACTTCAGGACCTGCTGCAAAATTATTCTTTGCTGCACCAGATAGATTTAGACCTATCAACATCACGATGGTTCCGGTAACAACCGGTGGCAACATCCAAGTAATCCAATTGGTGCCAGCTGCTTTTACAACTAAACCAACCAGTGCCAAGATCACACCAGTAACGACCACGCCGCCAAGTGCTGCGCCGAAATTCTTATCTGCCCCCATCGCCGCTGCGATTGGAGCTAAGAAAGCAAAAGAGGATCCCAAGTAACTTGGTACGCGATTCTTGGTAATAATAAGGAACAACATGGTTCCGATACCTGAGAAGAAGAGCGTGGTAGTTGGTGGGAATCCGGTGATAATCGGAACCAGGAAGGTGGCACCAAACATTGCGGCGATATGCTGCAAGCCAACGCCAATCGTGCGCGGCCAAGTTAAACGCTCATCGATAGAGACAACATCTCCAGCAGAGACTGATTTGCCATCCCCGTGAAGCTTCCAGCTAAGAAGAGACATAGATGTCCTTTCAAGTTAAGTTGCGGGGAAGGACTCGCCAAGGCTAGGCGTGGTGCTCAGGCTCACAGTGGCTCAACACGCCTGAAAGTGGCTTTCTTTGTATATATCGGGTTAAATTCCGTCTCGATATATCGTTTCGATATATCGGAATTACTGGAATATCGAGAGGCTCAACATGCGCAGCAAGGCGGAAACCCTGGAGTTCACCCTCCTTGGCTTGCTCTGCCAATCGCCGCTACATGGTTACGAGATCCGAAAGCGGTTAAGTGCAATTTACGGACCTTTTCGCGCCCTCTCTTTCTCAGTTTTATATCCGCAACTGCGCAGAATGTTAGAGGCGGGGTTAATTGCAGAGCGCGTTGACCAGAGCACTCGTCGTTCGCGCATTATTTATAACATCACCAAAGCTGGCGAGAAGAAGTTCGCCAACTTAACTGATTCGGTAAATCCAGAATCTTGGGAAGATGATGGCTTCGAAGCGCGCTTTGCATTCTTTGGCGCAACTTCATCACATAGCCGATTAAGAATTCTTGAGGGACGCCACCGTCGCCTTAAGGAGAAGGCCGAAC
>JBJOFF010000032.1:0-6727 GCA_046048895.1 Actinomycetota bacterium | reverse complement strand
CATCATGCGGACCCGCTGCCGCTTCTGGGTGATATTGAACGCTGAATGCCGGTCGATCAATAAGGCGTAGACCCTCTACTACGCCATCATTTAAACCAACATGGGTAACTTCTCCTGGTCCAAACACTGTAGTGAAGATTCCTTCGGTAGGAGCTTTCAAGGCAAATCCATGATTGTGCGCAGTAATTTCAACTTTGCCAGTTAATTTATCTAGAACTGGTTGATTGATTCCACGATGCCCAAATTGCAATTTGTAGGTTTCAAATCCTAAGGCGCGACCTAAAATCTGATGGCCAAAACAGATGCCAAAAATTGGAACCTCAGCACCAAGTAATTCACGAACCGTTTCCACTATTGCATCCATAGTCGCTGGATCTCCAGGGCCATTTGATAAAAAGATGCCATCCGGTTTCATAGCCAGAATTGCTTCAGCTGATGTATTAAAAGGTACGACCGTTACCTCGACTCCTCGTTCTGCAAAAGAACGAGGAGTCGCCGCCTTTATACCTAGATCTAGCGCCACCACATGGAATCTCTTGTTGTCAGCTGGCACTACATAATTCTTAGGCGTTGAAACATCTTCAGATAAGAAACTGCCACTCATTTGTTCCATTTTGCGAACTTCTATAACCATATCTTCACGACTTAACTCTTCGCCGCTGAAGATGCCAACTCGCATAGCACCGCGATCACGTAGATGTCTCGTAAGAGCTCGGGTATCTACTCCCGAAATGCCAACTATTCCTTGGCTTTTAAGTTCATCTTCCAAACTATTCTCAGAGCGCCAATTACTGGTAACTGGCGAAGGGTTTCGTACTACAAATCCACTCACCCAGATTTTGCTTGATTCATTATCTTCCTGATTCCAACCAGTATTACCGATATGCGGCGCAGTCATCACTACAACTTGACGGTGATAGGAAGGATCGGTGAGGGTCTCTTGATATCCGGTCATTCCGGTTGCAAAAACCGCTTCACCGAAAGTACGACCGCTTGCACCCCATTGTTGACCTTCGAAGATTCGACCATCATCGAGAACTAGAAATGCTCTAGACAATTACTTAGCCCTCCAACTCTCTCTACCTTCAAAATATGTAGCGACAACGCTTCCGGCAAACTCCATTCCGTGGAATGGAGTGTTCTTACTCTTCGATGCGACCAGATCGCGATCTACTTTCCATGACTTATTTGGTGCGAAGAGGGTTAAATTAGCAGGAGCACCTTTAACTAGCGCCTTACCTTGATTGTGATAACGACCAATTTCCGCAGGTTTGGTAGACATGCGCGCTTGCAGGCTCTCAATATCCATCAATTTGCTCTCAATCATGCTCTGCCAGACTATAGAGAGAGCCGTCTCAAGACCAAGCATTCCAAAAGCTGCATATTGCCATTCGCACTCTTTGCTCTCTGCTGGATGCGGTGCGTGATCAGTAGCCACGATATCGATAGTGCCATCTGCCAAACCTTCACGTAGCGCTTCTACATCTCTTTGAGTTCGAAGTGGCGGATTCACTTTGTAAATTGGATCATATGACTTTGCTAAATCATCCGTTAATAAAAGATGATGTGGGGTTACCTCAGCAGTCACATTTATGCCTCTGGCTTTGGCCCATCTAATAATCTCAACACCACCCGCTGTGGTTAAGTGGCAGATATGTAATCTAGATTTCACGTGATCAGCTAGTAGCACATCTCGCGCAATTATCGCTTCTTCGGCAACTGCCGGCCAACCTTTAAGTCCTAATTGAGATGAGATTAAACCTTCGTTCATCTGAGCATCTACGGTAAGTGCGGGATCTTGCGCATGTTGTGCAATGACACCATCAAATTTCTTTATATATTCCAGCGCTCTACGCATCACCAAAGCATCGCTAACGCAATTTCCATCATCGCTAAAAACACGTACTTGTGCCACTGAATCTGCCATCGCGCCAAGTTCAGCGAGTTCTTTTCCAGTCAGCGATTTGGTAACTGCACCGATAGGAAATACTGCAGTCATTCCGCATTCTTGTCCTAGTCGAAAAACTTGCTCTACAACGCCTGCAGTATCTGCAACTGGCGAGGTATTGGCCATCGCGGAGATTGCAGTGAAACCGCCTTTCGCAGCAGCTAAAGATCCAGAGGCAACAGTTTCAGAATCTTCTTTACCAGGTTCGCGTAGATGAGTATGGAGATCAACTAAACCTTGTAGCGCAACGGTGTTGGCACCATCGACAAGGGTGAAACCATCGCGACTTAAGTTCGGAGCTATCTCAGCGATGATTCCATCAGAGATGGCGATATCAGTTTTTGCACCATCTAAATTGGTGTCGGTAATTAAATATTTCACATCTCACCTGCTAGTAATAAATAGAGAATTGCCATTCGAACACTGATTCCATTGCTGACTTGTTCGACAATAACGCTACGTGCGGAGTCGGCAGATTCAGCTGTGATTTCAAGGCCACGATTCATCGGCCCTGGGTGCATCACAATTGCAGTTGGTTTTAAAGTTGCTAAACGCGCTTGATTTAGCCCGAAATACCTTGAATATTCGCGGGCGCTTGGAAAGAAGGAATCGGACATTCTTTCCATTTGGATTCGAAGCATCATGACCGCATCAACTTCCGGTAAAACCGCGTCCAAATCGTATGAAACAGTGGCAGGCCAGTGCTCCACTCCAACCGGCAAGAGTGTAGGTGGTGCTACTAAGAATACTTTTGCGCCAAGTTTGTGAAGGAGTAAGACATTCGATCTGGCAACTCTAGAGTGAAGCACATCGCCGACTATCGCGATCTTTAAGCCTTTTAAATCGTTAGCGCCATGAGATAGATGTTTACGTATTGTGAATGCATCAAGCAGCGCTTGTGAAGGATGCTCATGGGTGCCATCTCCAGCATTTACAACCGATCCCGCCGTCCATTCAGAATCTGCTAATCGCCTAGCGGCGCCAGATGCGTTATGTCTAATTATCACAGCATCTGCACCCATAGCTTGTAAAGTCAAAGCCGTATCTTTTAAGGATTCACCTTTTGATACCGATGAACCCTTGGCACTGAAATTAATTACATCCGCAGATAACCTTTTTGCCGCTGCTTCAAATGAAATACGGGTTCTGGTGGAATCTTCGTAGAAGAGATTTACGATGGTACGACCACGCAGAGTCGGAAGCTTCTTCATTGGCCCATCAGATACTCGAGCCAACTCCTGCGCGGTATCTAGCACTTGCACCGCCTCTTCATATGAGAGATCGCTTATTGAAAGTAGGTGTTTCATGAGGAGACCACCACTTCATCGCGACCATCAACTTCAGATAAGAGCACTTTGACGGATTGAGAGAGATTGGTGGGTAAATTCTTTCCGACGAAATCTGCTCGAATCGGAAGTTCTCTATGTCCACGATCCACCAAGACTGCAAGTTGCACTGTTCGCGGTCTACCAATTTCGCCGAGCGCATCTAAAGCTGCGCGAATGGTCCGCCCCGAAAAGAGCACATCATCAACTAGCACCACATCCTTGCCTTCAATACCCGAAGTTGGAATATTGGTTGGCATTAAAGGTCTAGGTGCACGAGTTCGTAAATCATCGCGATGCAGCGTGATATCTAAAGTACCTACTGCAACTTCCCTACCTTCGATCTGAGAGATCTGCGCAGCAATGCGATTGGCTATATGAGCGCCACGAGTGGGAATACCTAATATGACGAGAGTATCTGAACCAGAGTTACGTTCAAGGATCTCATGAGAGATGCGCGTAAGAGCGCGCGTAATGTCCACAGAATTCATTTGCTACCACCTTCCCCACCTCTCTGGATGGGTCGTTAAAGGATTGTGCGGATTCTATCCTACTTCTAGTAAATCTCCGGTAGCTCTCCGGAAGTTAAAGCGCAATCTGCCCTTTGAGACTGGTGAGCTTACTGAGCACGCCGTGAACGAAATTTGCGCTGTTCTCTGTCGAGAGCTCAGTAGCAAGTTTCAATGCTTCATCAATAACTACTGCTTCTGGGGTTTGACTCCAGAAGAGTTCCCAGATGGCAAGACGCAAAATATTTCTATCTACACTTGGAATTCGATCAAAATCCCAACCTTGAATATAGGTGCGAATCAACTCATCTATGCGTGCGAGATTGATTTTGACGCCATTTAAAATCTCTGCCGCATAATCGCGAACCTCGCCAATGGCGATATCGCTATTTCGTAAATCAGCTTGAAAAAGTTGGTCTAACGCCTCTTTACGAGCTTTACTTCGTTGCGCCATTTAAGCGCGGCCTAGATATGACCCATCGCGAGTATCTACAAGTACCTTCTCACCTTGCTTAATGAAGAGCGGAACTTGAATATCGATACCGGTTTCGAGAGTTGCAGGCTTGGTACCGCCTGAAGAACGATCGCCTTGGATTCCTGGTTCTGTGTAAGTGATCTCTAGCGCAACTGATGCTGGAAGTTCTACATATAGCGGTTGGCCTTCGTGAATTGCCACATTAACTTCGGCATTCTCTAGAAGGTAGTTAGCGCCATCTCCGACAGTAGCTTCAGAGATTGTCATCTGATCGTAGGTAGTTGTGTCCATGAAAACGAAATCTGCGCCATCTTTGTACAGAAATTGCATGTCACGCTTCTCTACAACTGCAACTTCTACCTTAACGCCAGCATTAAATGTCTTCTCAACGACTTTTCCAGTAAGAACTTGCTTCATTTTGGTACGAACGAAGGCTGGACCTTTTCCTGGCTTTACATGTTGAAACTCAACAACGGTCCATAGTGAACCGTCGATATTTAAGGTCATACCATTCTTTAAATCATTTGTCGTTGCCACAAAACACTCCTAAGAAATTAACTCCCGAAGTTTACCCGTGCTCTGGAAAAAGAGAAAATTAAGAGAGCAGCGACTTAAGCGCATTTAACGCTAAAAGATAAGAATTAGGCCCAAATCCAGCAATCGTTCCTTTGGCGACCCCGCTAATTACAGAGGTATGTCTAAATTCTTCTCTAGACATCGGATTAGATAAATGAACCTCAATTAATGGAGATTTAA
Source organism: Actinomycetota bacterium (assembly GCA_046048895.1). Lineage (GTDB taxonomy): Bacteria > Actinomycetota > Actinomycetes > Nanopelagicales > Nanopelagicaceae > ZLKRG08. The sequence continues at coordinate 1,714 of JBJOFF010000032.1, read as the reverse complement.
CCATCTCAGCAGCATCATGAATTGCAACTGAGTAATGGGTAAAGGCTGCTGGATTAATAATTACCGGGAGATTTTGATCTGCAGCTTCATGCAACCAACCCACAATTGTTGCTTCATCATCACTTTGACGAACATCAGCTTCAAAACCAATCGCTTTGGCACCGGTTTCGATTAACTTTTTAAGTTCCGCCCAATTGAGATCTCCATAATGCTTGGAATCGCGAATATCCAAGCGTCCTAAATTGGGACCATTTAAAACTAAAACCTTCACTTGGCTATTCTCTCATAAGCGCTCTTTAGTTCATCGGACGTTACATCTTCAATTCTGGTGCAGTTTGCGATTTGAGTTAGTGCCACAAAACGAATTGAGCCATTCTTGACCTTCTTATCTAGCGACATGATTTCTAAAATCTCATCCCACGCCTCCAATTTATAAGAGGTTGGCAACTTAAGGGAGTGCAAGATTTGATAGTGCATCTTTAAATCAGCCTCGGGCAAGCCTAATTTAAGTGAGGCTAACTCCGCAGCGAAGCACATTCCTATCGCTACAGCCTCTCCGTGACGCAAGGTGTAATCTGAATGTTTTTCGATTGCATGCCCAAGGGTGTGTCCATAGTTCAGGATCTCCCTTAGAAAACTCTCTTTAAAATCAGCACCTACAACTGTTGCCTTTACCGCAACAGCTTTATGTATAAGCTCTAACTGCAAATCCGCATCGTGCATCACATCTTTAAGAGACTTGTTGGCAAGTTCTTGCAGGATTTTAGGATCGGAGATAAAACCACATTTGATTACCTCTGCCATGCCGGCCGCAACGTCGCGATCGGAGAGGGTTTTAATCCAGTTGAGGTCAATTAGAACGGAAATTGGTGAATGGAAAGCGCCGATTAGATTTTTACCGTGTTCTGAATTGATGCCAGTCTTTCCTCCGACCGCCGCATCGACCATTCCTGCAACTGTCGTTGGCACTGCAATCCAGTCGATACCGCGCAACCAAGTCGCGGCTGCAAATCCAGCGATATCTGTAACCGTTCCGCCACCGATTCCAATTATTAAATCTTGGCGATTTAAGCCCAACTCGCCTAACTGTTTCCAGATGCTATTAATTACTTCCGGAGATTTGCCAGCTTCTCCATCTGGAATACGAAGAATAGGTAAATTCAGATGCAAATCTAATTTCTCTGATGCAATTACCACTACCTTATTGCGACCTTCGATCCAGTCATTTAGCGCTACTTGCCAATCAACACCAATCTCAACTTGATAATCGTGTTCGGCGGATACTGGAACTGTTCTCATAATGAACCAATTATCTCTGAGCAGATCTCAGAAACGGATTTATCACTAACATCTATAGAGAGATCGGCTAACGATTCGTAAGTGGGACGTCTATGCTTCATCAATTCCGACCATTTCTGACGCGGATTGACCATCAGAAGTGGTCTAGCATTATCGAAACCTACGCGAGGCGAGACTGCTGCCAACGAAATATCTAGAAAAATCTTCTTTGCAGAGGAGGATTTAAGGCTCTTTTGAACTTCGTCATTCATCACCGCTCCACCACCTAATGAGAGGATTCCTGATTGTTCAATCAGAGCATCTATAACTACGCTCTCCTCGACCAATCTAAAATGTGGCTCTCCATCCTCTACAAAGATTTCCGAGACCGACTTACCTTGATCGGCCTCGATAAGCTCATCGGTATCCGCAAAGT
>JBJOFF010000031.1:0-6950 GCA_046048895.1 Actinomycetota bacterium | reverse complement strand
GTATCAAAGGAGAAGGTGACGATTATTGGTAATCCAGGAGCATATTCTTTTGCCGCATTTACCGCTGCTTCCACTTCTTGCAAGTCGCTCATAGTTTCAATCAAAATTGCATCTACGCCACCAGCAATCAATGCTTTTACTTGTTCTGCAAATAGCGCAGTAGCGTCATCAAGAGTCATGGTCCCCATAGGTTCCATTAATTCTCCTGAAGGACCAATATCGCCCAATACAAAACAACCAGGGTGACGATCAGCAACTTTGCGCGCAATTTCTGCGCCAGCTTTATTTAATTCAAATAAACGATCCTCTAATCCATGCATCTGAAGGCGACCACGAGTTCCGCCGAAAGTATTGGTAGTAATTAAATTTGCGCCTGCAGCCGCATATGATTCTAAAACCTCTTCGATAGCAGATGGATTTTCCACGTTCCATAACTCAGGAGCGCCGCCATCGGTCAAGCCTTTTTCTTGCAACATAGTTCCCATGGCGCCATCTGAAATTAGGATTCCCTTTTCAAGCGCTTCATAAATAGCTGACATCAAAACTCCTATCGAGGCTCGAAGTCTACTAATCTTGCATTGAGGAGACCAATAGATGAGTAATAAGCAGAGTCGTACTGGATACGTTTACCACGAGCTTTTTGGCTGGCATGACACAGGAACTAATGCGGGTTTTTTTCCTAGTGATCCAGCAAAGGGATTGCAGCCATTCCTTAATTATGAGAATGCGGAGACGAAAAAACGCATTCATGAACTTATTGTGGTTTCTGGCTTGATTGATCATTTGAAGAGAATTCCCGCAAGGCATGCAACCGAAGAAGAATTGCTGCTGGTTCATCCTCAGAGTTATTTAACTAATTTAAAGAAAGTTAGCGAACAGCGTCTAGGAGGAGATGCAGGCGATGGAGAAACACCGCTTGCTAAAGGTGGCTACGAAATTGGCACTATGGCAGTTGGTGCGGTAACTTCGTTAGCACAGTCGGTAATTTCAGGTGAAGTTGATAATGGATATGCGCTCGTGCGACCACCCGGACATCACGCCATTCGATCTGGTGGAATGGGTTACTGCTTATTTTCTAATTTAGGAATTGCCCTATCTGTGATCAAGCGCGACAACCCAGGAATCAGGATTGCAACCGTTGACTGGGATGTTCACCACGGTAATGGAACCCAAGATGTCTTTTATGAGGATCCAAACGTGCTGACAATTTCACTACATCAAGATCGTCTATATCCAAGAAATTCTGGAATGCGAGATGAGCGCGGAGTTGGCGCTGGCTTAAATACAAACATCAACATTCCATTGCCGGCTGGAACTGGAAATGGTGGATACATCTACGCATTCGAACAAGTTGTTGCTCCAGCGATTAAGAAATTTAATCCAGATTTGATTGCGGTGGCATCAGGTTTTGATTCCTGTGTTTATGACCCATTAGGTCGGATGATGTTAACCGCAAGCGGTTATGCAAAGTTGACTGAAATTCTTATGAACGCTTCTAGCAATAATAAATTGATAATTGCACATGAAGGTGGATACAACGCTGTCTACTCACCGTTCTGTGGTCTTTTTGTACTCCAACAACTTTCAGGTATTACAAAATTATCTGATCCATTTGATCACACTGAAGATTATCCAGGACAAGCTCTTTTTGAGCATCAAAAATCAGAAGTTGATGAAGCTGCAAAACTTTTAAGCGAGTTGCCAGATAATCGATAGACAGTCCATTCATCCATCGCCTCAGCGCCAATAGATTTATAGAAATCTATTGATGGCTGATTCCAATCCAAAACCCACCATTGGAATCGCTCATATCCGCGCTCCACACAAAGCCTCGCCAAAGTTTTCATTAAATCCAGGCCAAGTCCGCGACCTCTAAATTCTGGTCGGACGAATAAATCTTCTAAATAGAGTCCTGCTTTGCCAAGCCAAGTTGAATAGTTCAAAAACCAGATTGCAATTCCGACAATCTCGCCTTCGACTTCTGCAACATGACAATATGCAACAGCATCATCTCCAAATAAATTGTTTTCTATATCTTTTACGCTGGCAATCACAGCATCAGGTTCACGTTCATATATTGCCAATTCCACAATCAAATTATGGATTGCAGGTACATCGCCTATCTGCGCTTCACGAATCACGTGCATAAGGCTACCCTTAATACATGAACGTTGTAGAAATTCGCGGTCTGACAAAGTTCTACGGCAGTGAAATCGGTATCGAAGATTTAAACCTCGATATTAAAGCTGGTGAAGTCGTTGGATTTCTAGGACCGAATGGGGCCGGAAAATCCACCACGATTAGAACCTTGCTGGGATTAATTAACGCTACCCGTGGCAGCGCCACTTTTTTGGGTCAGAATGCTTTGACTCGCAACCCTGAGATCCGAAGAAATGTTGGGTATCTACCTGGCGCACCAACTTATTACAACAAATACCATGCCCGAGATTTTTTGCAACTATTTGCAAATATCCGAGGCGTCAATTGCGATGAACATATAGAGAGATACGCAAATCAACTTAACTTGGATTTAAATAAGAGAATTGGTGAACTCTCTAAGGGAAACCGCCAGAAAGTCGCGGTTATTCAAGCATTTATGCATCAGCCGCATATTCTCTTTCTTGATGAACCTACCAGCGGGCTAGATCCTTTAGTACAACTGGAATTTGAGAAAATTCTCGATGAAGCTAAATCTAGAGGTGCTGCGGTGTTGCTCTCCTCTCACGTAATGAGCGAAGTTGAGCATTTGGCAGATCGCATAGCAATTATCAATCGTGGCAAGTTAGTAGTTTTTGAAGATATTGCAACGCTTCGCTCTAGAACAATTCGCAAGATTGATCTGCACTTTAGCGCTCCGGTATCAATCGATCGCTTTAAGAGTCTGAGCTCAGTTAATGATGTTGATGTCCACGGTAAAAGAATTACCTGTTCGGTAGTTGGCTCCGAACACGAACTACTTAAAGTGGCAGTCGAACTAGGCGTGGAAAGCGTGCAGACTCACGAAACTAGCCTTGAAGATATTTTCCTAGCTGAAGTAGGCCGCAAATGAACATAAAACTATTCATTCAAACCTGGCGCTCACATTGGAAATCATTTCTTTCCTGGGCAGCAGTTTTAATAGTGATGAACTCAATTGAGCTTTCGGTATATCCAACTATGGCGAAATCTGGCGATTCTATGAAGACGTTTCTAGAGTCTTTCCCTGACTTCTTTAAAAAGATGTTTCGAATGGAGGATTACTTCACTGGACCTGGATTTCTTAACACCGAATTATTTAGCCTAATTATTCCGATGGTGATGATTGGTGTGGGTCTGGCATGGGGAGCTAGCGCAACCGCTGAAGATGAAGAACGTGGCACAGCTGATCTGTTGTTCACGTTACCTATAACTCGATCAAAAATTTTATGGTCAAGACTCTTAGCTATGACCAGCGCACTAGCCCTTTTAGCAATTATTAATTTTATAAATCTCTTTATTGGCGCGAAATTTGTAGATATGCAATTAAATGCAAGCAATTTAGCGGCAGGATCTTTAGGATGCTTCCTGATTGGCATGCTCTTTGCCTCTTTTGGTGCGCTTTTTGGCGCTGTTTCTGGCAAGCGCGGAGCCTCACTTGGGATTGGAGCTGGCATTGCAATTCTCTTTTATGTTTTTTACACAATCACCTCAATCGTCACAAAGTTTGATTTCATTAAACCAATCAATCCCTTCCAATGGTTAATTGACGCAAATCAATTAATGGTTGGATTCAATTGGTCAACAAATTTGAAATTCTTATCACTCTCAGCGATTGCAGTAATCTCTGCTTCTTGGATAATTAATCGCAGAGATATTCACTCTAGTTAGCTTTTAGCGTAGTTAGCGCCCACATGATTGCTAGCAAATCTATTATCTCTTGCACAATTGCACCTTGACTTGGCGTTAAGTAATTAAACGCGGCTGCAAACATTGCAATTAGAGCCAAACCCATCCCGCCAATAGATGCTTGTAGGGCTTTACGATGAGAGATTTTTGCTAATGCAATTGCGCTAGTGACTCGATCTATTGAATCTTCAATAATTACTACATCCGCTGCTTCGCTGGCCGCACTAGCGCCTCTGGCTCCCATGGCGATGCCCACATCTGAAGCGGCCAATGCGGGAGCATCATTTATACCGTCGCCCACGACTATTACCGTTCCGGTAATTTTATTGCGATATTCATGCACGACATTTAATTTAGTTTCAGGTTTAGAGTTGGCAATAACGCGATTAATGCCAAGTTCGTTTGCAACGGAATTTGCGGTCTCCTCTTTATCACCGGTGACCATTACTATTTCGGTGACTCCTAATTTATGAAGTTCTTCAATGGTCCGGCGCGATTCGGTTCGAATCGGATCTTCTAAGCCAAATAACGCAATTAATTCTTCTTCAACATGAAGCGCTACCAAAAGCGGTTGCTTTAGTTTCGCCCAGCCAGGCAATTCGTCGGGGACTGCCCCAACCCGTACGCGTTTACCGGCCACTAATCCAACAACCTCTTTGCCATGCTCTTCAACGATATTTGTGGCAGTCAGTAAGTTAATTTCACGGCGCTTAGCTTCAGCTACTAAAGATTTAGCAACTATATGAGGACTGTATTGATCTAAAGATGCAGCTATTTGCAGAACGTATTCGGTAGAGAATCCGGGTAGCGCTACTATTTCAGTAATTACTGGTCCACCATGTGTAACAGTACCGGTTTTATCCAGCAGCACAATCTGCGCTCTGCTTAATTTCTCTAATATTGCTCCGCCTTTAATTACCGCACCACTCTTGGTTGCTCGAGACATACCCGCCACTAATGCAATTGGCACCGCCAGAATTAATGGACAAGGTGTAGCTACAACTAAGACCGCTACAGCGCGTTTTACTTCACCCGTTAATAACCACGTCGCAACTGCAATAAAAATAGTGAGCGGAACAAACCTAAGTGCCCATTTATTTGCAAGTCGAATATTTGGAGATGATTCTGCTTTTGAATTACGGACCATCGTGACTATGCCTGAGTAAGTACTTTGACTTACATTTCCAGATGCCACCATCTCAAATGTATTTCCGGCATTCAAAGTTCCACTAATTACTGAATCCATTTTATTTAAAAGTACTGGCAGTGGCTCTCCAGTTAAAGCAGATTGATCCAAGTAGCAACTTTCTTGGGTTATGCCATCCACCGGAACAATTTCGCCAGATTTAACTATCAATCTATCGCCAGAGATAATCTGTTCTACTGCCACAACTTCGAGTTCGCCACTATTAGAAATTCGATTGGCTAGTTTTGGCATTCGATCGATTAGTGATTTAAGTGCGGACTCAGCACGACCTTCGGCCCAACTTTCTAAAGCGCGCCCCGATGCCAACATGAAAGAAATTACTGCAGCTGCGAAGAACTCTTTGATTGCCAGCGCTCCAACAATTGAAAAAATCGCCAGCACATCAGAGCCCATCTGCCTGTCTTTGAGCTCATCAATCAACCATTTAACAGATGGTATTAGCCCAATTAGGCCACCCATCGCCCAAGGAATATCTGGTGAAATTTCGAAAAAATATTGAAAAATGATTCCGGCAGCCAATGAGCTTGTAGAGGCATACAAAAGCAGCGCCGTCACCTTGTCTTTCACAATCCTTACGATAGTCTTTAAATATGTCTCCGACCATTAAATTCCTCGGTGCGGTCGGAACTGTGACCGGAAGTCGCTTTATTGTCCAAGGTCAATCTGCAAAAGTCATGATTGATTGTGGTCTTTATCAGGGGCTTAAAGAGCTGCGATTGAAGAATTGGGAACCTTTTCCAGAGGATCCTCGCAGTATCAATGCAGTAATTCTCTCTCACGCCCACTTGGATCACTGTGGCTATTTACCGAAGTTAGTTCGAGAAGGTTTCGATGGACCTATCTACTGCACACCATTTACAGCCAAATTAGCAGCAATAGTTTTACGCGATTCGGCAAAACTACAGACTGAAGATGCCAAATATGCAAAGAAAAAAGGCTATTCAAAACACAATGATCCGCAAGGTCTCTATAACTTAGAAGAGGCCGAGCGAGCAATCTCTATGTTTCATACCGTTCCATTTCATTCACCGTTTGATGTTGCAGCTAATACTTTTGCAACATTTAATCGAAGTGGCCACATTTTAGGTTCGTCTTTTGTTGACTTAAATATTGATGGAAAGCGCGTGGTATTCACGGGCGATATTGGTCGAGGAAATCACCAAGTGCTTACTAATCCAGATTTAATTGCATCTGGCCCTATTTCAGCTTTGGTGACCGAGTCAACCTATGGAAATAGAACGCACCCAACTAGTGATCAATCATTAGCAAATGCAATTAATCGAACTATCAAAAGACATGGGTCGGTTTTGATTCCGGCTTTTGCAGTGGATCGAACTGAAATCATATTGATGACACTCAAAAGATTAATCAAAACCGGCAAAATACCGATGTTACCTATCTACGTAGATTCGCCGATGGCGTTATCTGCGCTCAACTATTATCGTGAAGCGATCTCGGTAAAATCACCTGAAATTAGACCAGAGCTCTTTGATTTACCCGAAGATCCATTTGATCCGGGCACTTTGGCTGAAGCTACAAGTGTGGAAGATTCCAAGGCATTAAATGATATTAGCCAGCCTTCGATAATTATCTCGGCAAGCGGTATGGCAACTGGCGGACGTGTAGTTCATCATCTGGAAAATATGCTGCCAAATCCCAACAACTCTGTGCTTATGGTTGGATATCAAGCAGCTGGCACTCGTGGGCAATATTTATTGTCGGGCGCGAAGAGCATCAAAATGTTTGGCAAGCTTGTTGATGTTAATGCAGAAATAGTTCAGATAGAAGAATTTTCTGTACATGCAGATAGTGAAGAACTCCTGAAGTGGTTTCAAAGTGCAGATTCTGTGCCTAATTGCGTTTATGCAGTACATGGCGA
>JBJOFF010000030.1:0-7221 GCA_046048895.1 Actinomycetota bacterium | reverse complement strand
GTAAATCCAGAATCTTGGGAAGATGATGGCTTCGAAGCGCGCTTTGCATTCTTTGGCGCAACTTCATCACATAGCCGATTAAGAATTCTTGAGGGACGCCACCGTCGCCTTAAGGAGAAGGCCGAACTACTTCGCGCAGAGTTAGAGCGCGATGGGATGGGCCTTGATAAGTATCTAGAGGAGTGGCGTCGTCACTCTCTGGAATCAGCTGAGCGAGAGATTGCTTGGTTGGAAGAGTTGATCCGAATAGAGAGTTAAAAGGTAAAGAAATAATGACAATCACTACTGCTGCTGGCGACATTCGCGTTGCCATCGTTGGTGTTGGTAACTGTGCTAACTCACTTGTACAAGGAGTCGAGTACTACAAGGATGCAAAGCCAGATCAAGAGATTCCTGGTTTGATGCATGCGGTTGTTGGTGGATACCACATCAACAACGTTAAATTCGTTGCGGCTTATGATGTAGATGCAAAGAAGGTCGGGCTAGATCTTTCGGATGCAATCTGGGCATCAGAGAACAACACAATAAAGTTTTGCAATGTGCCAAAGAGTGGCGTAACCGTAGAGCGCGGCACCACACATGATGGTCTTGGACGTTACTACAAAGAGACCATCGAAGAATCATCAGCTGCGCCAGTTGATATGGTCGCATCGCTGAAGGCGCATAAAGTTGATGTTTTAATCTGCTACCTACCTGTAGGTTCAGAAGTTGCAGCTAAGTTCTATGCCGAATGTGCTATCGCAGCTGGTTGCGCGTTCGTAAATGCACTTCCAGTATTTATCGCTTCCGATCCAGTATGGGAGAAGAAGTTCCGCGACGCTGGCTTACCAATCGTTGGAGATGACATTAAGTCTCAGGTTGGCGCGACCATTACGCACCGCATCATGACCAAACTCTTCCAGGATCGTGGTGTTCACGTTGATCGCACATACCAGTTAAACGTTGGTGGAAACATGGACTTTAAGAACATGCTCGAACGCGATCGTTTGGAATCAAAGAAAATATCTAAGACCAACTCTGTGACCTCGCAGCTTGATTATGACTTGGGCGATAAGAACGTTCATATTGGACCATCCGATTACATTCCTTGGTTAGATGATCGTAAGTGGGCCTATGTTCGTATGGAAGGTCGCGCCTTCGGCGATGTTCCGCTAAATCTTGAATACAAACTAGAAGTTTGGGATTCACCAAACTCAGCTGGCGTAATCATTGATGCACTTCGTTGCGCAAAACTTGGATTAGATCGCAAGATAGGTGGGGCGTTGCTATCACCATCTTCATATTTCATGAAGACTCCACCAACTCAGTACACAGATGAAGTTGCGAAGGATTCAACCGAAAACTTTATTCAAGGAAAGCTAGAGCGTTAATCAATACATTTTAATAATTAGCAATAACAAAGGCCCCGACGTAAGTCGGGGCCTTTGCCTTATCCCTCACGGAGAGTCGAGGGCTAAATCGTCGCGCTTGGATCAGTACGACGAAGGTGTAGATAGCCTGCGACTGTAAGTAGCAACATCAAGATGCCACCAACAAGCGCTACTCCCGCAGCTAGTTTCGCAATCTGACCTATCTGCCAGAATGCATATGAGAAGCCAAGTAGGCCCTTAAGTGTTTCGCCCATAAACAAAGACATGCGCTGTCCCATCAAAGCGCCAGCTTCTGCAGCAAGTACTGCATCGCCAGGGTTTGCTTGAGCTTTTGCATTTGCTGCAAGCGCTGCGCCGCTTACTTCAGAGTAAGTCTTACCACCGGCAATGCCCTTCACGTGAGCTCCGATGTAATGATCAGCATAAGCCTTTGCCTGCTCGCCGGTAGTAAGTTGTTGACCAGCGAATGGTTCGATAGCTGCTTTATCTTCTGGTGCAAGTTTTTCAAGTGAATCGCTTCCTGCTTCAGGGAAGAAAATATTCTGTGCAGTTAAATTCTCACTTACATTCTGATCTGCGAATGAGTAACCCCAGTTAAGTAATCCAGCTATTACAAATAGAAATACCGTTAAACCAGCGCCCATGGTGGTTACGATCTTGTCGAATGTACGACGTTTCATGATTCTCTCCTAATCAAATCATCTAATTCGCATTAATTATTAATTGCGAACAATTGAATTATTTAACTAAGAAGGAATCAATAAAGAGAAAAGGTGAGTGCTAACCCCAAAGCAATTGTGATTTGTAAAAAGTGCTAGCACTCATTGAGTAGAGTGATTTTCTCAGAGATGGCGATTGCAGATTGCGACCCCATCAGGGCCAACTTCAAAATGTTCGCATGGTAGATGCAACTTCTCCCATGCTTTATCGCCGTAATGAGTTCGGTAGGCAAGCGCCAGAAGTACTCGCACATTGGTATCGCCGTCAGATTTGATCCCAAAAGCTTTTGCCGCACGACTGACGGTGTTCTCGACGACTTTTTCAGTATGCGCTGTTTCGCGAGCAATTGCCGCGTTTGATTTTCCTTCGCAGACCAGTTCTAAAACCAACCGCTCGAAAGGTGTTAAGTCGCGAAATTGAATGGTGATATCTGTAGCCATATCGCTTCTGCTCCGCATTCTCTCCGTGATATATGCGTACATTCGAGTACTGGTCCTATTCTTTCACTAAAGCGCACCATAAGATGGTTGCCATGGCTGAGATTCTGACCATGCTCGAGAGCCAAGTGCTGAGCATTTCGCTAAACCGCGTCGAGAAGATGAATGCGATCACGCGTGGCATGTATCGAGAGCTGGCAACTGAGTTAAATAGCGCGGACCAAGAGTTTGGGATTCGAGCGGTGGTAATTACCTCCGAAGGGGAGCACTTCACTTCAGGAAATGACATCACGGATTTTCTAGAGAACCCTCCAACATCCGAAGATTCAACAGTTAGCGCCTTTTTATCTGCGCTACATAACTTCTCCAAACCTTTACTTGTGGCAGTAAAAGGAAATGCGGTCGGAGTCGGAACCACCATGTTACTCCACGCAGATATCGTAGTTGCAGCAGAAAGCGCAAAGTTCGCAATGCCATTTACTTCACTTGGTCTAGTTCCAGAGGCGGGATCTTCATTTCTCTTCCCGCGTATGGTTGGTTACCATCGAGCTGCAGAGATTTTTATGACAGGCGAAAGTTTTGATGCAAACTACGCCGAAGAGATTGGCTTGGTTAATTATGTGGCTGCGGATCCATACGAAAAGGCACGTGAAATTGCACTCAAGATTGCTAAACAACCACCGCAAGCGATTATCAATACTAAAGCCTTGATGAAAGCTAATGTTCATGATTCAGTTGCGGCAGTAATGCGCGCCGAATTTGAAATTTTCGCTTTGGCATTGCAATCTGACGAAGCCCGAACCGCATTTACCCAATTTCTAAATCGAAAGCGAGATAAATAATGTCACTAGCAGGTAAGCGAGTCTTCATCACCGGAGGCTCTCGCGGAATTGGTCTAGAGATTGCCAAACGAATCGCTAAAGATGGAGCGATGATTGCTATCGCCGCCAAAACTGCTGAAGCTAATCCAAAGTTACCTGGCACCATTTACACGGCTGCAGAGGAGATTGAAGCTGCCGGCGGAAGTGCGCTGCCAATAATTACAGATATCCGTGATGAAAATGCAATTGCTTCGTCCATGGCCGAAACCATTTCTAAATTCGGTGGCCTTGATATTCTGATTAATAATGCATCAGCAATTAATTTAACTAAAACTGAAGAGACTCCCGCTAAGAGATTTGACTTGATGTTTGATGTAAATGTTCGAGGCACATTTTTAACATCGCAAGCTGCGATTCCACATTTACGCCAAGGCAATAATCCGCATATTTTGACGCTCTCGCCACCGCTTAATATGAAAGACCGTTGGTTTAGAAATCACGTTGCTTACACCATGTCTAAGTATGGAATGAGTATGTGCGTGTTAGGAATGAGCGCCGAGTTCAAAAGAGATGGAGTAGCTGTAAATGCGCTTTGGCCAGCAACTGCCATTAAGACTGCAGCTTTGCAGATGATTCCAGGTATTGATACAGATTTTTGCCGCAAGCCAGAGATCATGGCGGATGCCGCATATGCGATTTTAAATCGCGACTCCAAGAGCACCACTGGCAATTTCTTCGTTGACGAAGAGGTGCTGCGTGCTGAAGGTGTGACTGATTTTGATCATTACGCAGTAGTTCCAGGGACTAAGGATTTACTGAAGGATTTCTTCTTAGACTAAATAAACCAATACAATTTCGCTTATGCCTATTTGGAAAGCTGAACTTGAATTGAATAGCATCAATCAAATCAGCGACCAGGAGCGTCGCGGCAAAGCAAGTGATCTATTTTGGCCTTGGTGCGGAGCCAATGTTTCAGTACTAGCGATTTCTTATGGTGCATTCTTTTTAGGCTTTGGTATTAACTTTTGGCAAGCTACCTTGGCCGCTGTCATCGGTACCGTGCTCTCATTTTTACTTGTTGGAGTCAGTAGTTTGGCCGGTAAGAAACATAGCGTTCCGACCATGATCCGAAGTAGAGCCATCTTTGGAGTTAAAGGAAATCTACTGCCAGGTTTTCTCTCGTACCTAGTTTTTGTCGGTTGGGAAACAGTGCTGGTCTCTATTGCCACGCTGGCAACCGGAACAATTTTTGAGCGAATTGGTTCGCTAGAACGAAGTGCCGCGCTGTCGCTTGGATTCTTGACTGCTGTTTCATTAACTATTGCCGGAGGCGTGCTCGGTCATAAAGTTATTATGCAGATGCAGAAATGGATCACTTTAATAACGCTAATTGCTACTGCGATTTATATGGCGCTGACTTTAAATGAGATTAATTGGGAACTTATTAGCGCTACTGATGGCGGCACATTGGCAGCGTTTGTTGGCGCAGTTATTTTCGGAGTGACTGGAATCGGACTTGGATGGGTAAATGCGGCAGCCGATTACTCAAGATATTTACCGCGTTCGGTTAAAAGCAGCGCTGTGGTCGGTTGGACAGTTTTTGGAGCTTCGCTTGCACCAATAATTATGGTCACCTACGGCGCAGCGCTAGCCGGAAGTTCACAGCAACTTTATGAAGCGGTGGCGGTTGATCCGGTTGGAGCAATCACTAATGTTTTACCGACCTGGTTCTTAATATTTTTCGCACTTATTGCCATCTTAGGTTTAATTGGTGGAGCGATCTTGGATTTATATTCATCTGGGTTAACTCTAGTTTCGCTAGGCGTACCAATAAAGCGTTATCACGCGGCGCTCTTAGACGCGGCAATAATGTTGATGGGAACTATTTACATAGTCTGGATTAGCGAGAATTTCTTACTGCCATTTCAAGGATTTTTAATCACCATCGGAGTGCCGCTAGCTGCTTGGTCTGCAATCTTTGCAGCAGATGTAATTTTTAGAGAAGAATTAGATGAGAGTGATTTATATAATTCATTTGGCAGATATCGTGGTTTCAACAAGAGTTCAATTGCATTAATGGCAATTTCTACCTTTGTGGGTTATGGCTTTGTCACAAATACCTTTGCAAGCTGGCTAAATTGGCAGGGGTATTTAATGTCATGGATTGGCGGTAAAGATGGCCAATGGGCATATTCAAATGTTGGAGTTATTTTCGCGTTAATAATTGCATTCATTGGACATGCAATTAATGTAAAAACAACTAAGCGTGTTTAATAAACCTCGAACCAATAGCCATAAATATTGCTAGCGCTGCTGGAATAAGCATCGCCCAACGAAGCGTGATTACATCGGCGATAAAACCAATAGTTGGTGGAGCGCCAAGAAATCCAAAGTAAGAGATTCCAGAGACGATTGCGACTCCCTCTGCAGGTGCGATGCGCCCAGCAAATCGTTCGCGAGCGATAGTCGCACCCGCGCTAAAGACCGCTGGGATTACTACCGACATACCCAAACCAATCGCGAACCAGGCAAAAATCTGGCTGTAGATATTTCCAATAATCAAACCGACGCTAAGGCCAATACCAGTAGTGAGCCCGGCGTGAAAGAGAATCTTGTAAGTTCCAAAACGTTCCATGATGTAATCACCAGCAAAGCGACCGCCAACCATTCCGATATTGAAGACAATGTAGGGCAGCGTTGCTAAAAATGGGGAGGCGTTAAATGTTTCGCGGGCCAAGATGCCGCCCCAGTCACCAGCTGCACCTTCGTTAATAGCGCTGGCCATACCGAGTAGGCCAATAAAGAAGAAGATAGCTGGTTTCTTAGCCTTATGTTTCTCTTCGGCTTCAGATACGTGAATATCGGTTTCGGCAGGCAACCAAAGACCTTTAAATAAAATCGCTATTACAAAGAAGAGTAGTGCGAAAATTAATGATTGATTGCGGATGCTAACTTCAAATTGAGCGAAGATTCCGCCAGTTAGTCCACCACCTAGTGCACCAACGCTAAATAGCGCATGAAAACCACTCATCATTTTCTTACCGGTTTCGTGCTCCAAAGTTGCAGCATGCGAATTCATAGCCACATCTTGAATAGTGATGCCGATACCAAAGATAAAGAACGCCAGCGCTAAGACGGTAACTTCATCTGCAAATGCAATTGGAATTAAGGTCAGCGCTGCGGCAATAGATCCGGAGATCGCAACTGGTTTAGAGCCGCGTTTAGCAATTATTTTGCCAATGAATGAGAGCGTAAAAAGCACGCCAAATGAGATACAGAAAAGTAGCTGTCCGACTTCACTGGTGCTGGCATCGAATTTCTCTTTAAAATCTGGAAGTCTGGCAATTAGTGCACCCACTGTAAAACCATTGGTGATAAATGCGGCTCGAACTGCCCAAGCAGCTTGTTTCATTATGCAATCCTAAAGTAAAAACCCTGTTGAATTTGCACTCAACAGGGTTTTTACAACGAAATTAACTCTTACAAATCGTAATAGAGTTCGAATTCAGCTGGATGTGGACGAAGACGAACATAATCAACTTCTTCTTTGCGCTTAAATGAAATCCAAGTTGAGATTAAGTCATCAGTGAATACGCCACCCTTAGTTAAGAATGCGTGATCCTTTTCAAGGGCGTTAAGCGCTGCATCTAGTGAACCTGGAACCTGTGGAATTGCAGCAGCTTCGGCGCCTTCTAATTCGTAGATGTCCTTATCAACTGGCGCTGCTGGTTCGATCTTATTTTCGATTCCATCTAGACCTGCCATCAACATTGCAGCAAAAGCTAGATATGGATTTGATGATGGATCAGGGCAACGGAATTCGATGCGCTTCGCCTTTGGATTTGATCCGGTAATTGGGATACGGATACAAGC
>JBJOFF010000029.1:0-7277 GCA_046048895.1 Actinomycetota bacterium | reverse complement strand
CCTTGCTGATGCGAAGATTGCTCACGCCATGATTGCGCACTTAAATCTGGACGGAATCTTTCAAAGCGACCATCGAATCGATGTGGCTTTCCGATTAACTCAGGTTTATTAGCTAGCAAATCTTTAATCGTCAAAGTATCGCTATCCCAGAGTCGATTAAAGAATACGGTGATTGGCACGTTCTTACTTTCGGCATAATTAAAGAGTTCACGGGTGCCAGATAAAGTCGTCGCCATTGGTTTATCGACTACCACTGCTACCCCAGCATCAATTGCAGCTTTGGCATTAGCCTCGTGAGCCGTATTAATCGAAGCTACGATTGCTAAATCTAAATTATGTGAAAGTAGCTCGTCAGCGCTGTTGCAAATAGCTGCGGCTGGAAAATCACTTTTAGCTTGCGCAATTCGTTCTGCATTACTACTTTGAATTGCGACAATCTCAAAGCCAGCATATTTGGCTAAGGGTGCGTGAAATACTCGCGCCGCTAACCCGTAGCCAAAGATGCCAACTCGCATAGCTAATTAATCTTCTAACTTCGCTGGCCACCAGATGCGCTTGCCGAGAATATGAACTAGCGCCGGTACTAATAGTGAACGCACTACCAAGGTATCTAGCAACACGCCGAATGCCACTGCAAAAGCAATCTGAGCTAGCGCCACTAGCGGAAGCACACCCAGGACGGTAAAAGTTGCTGCCAAGACCACGCCTGCAGAGGTGATAACACCACCAGTAACCGTTACGCCTTTGATAGTTCCTGCCTTCGTTCCAAGTTTTAACGCCTCTTCGCGTACGCGAGTCATCAAGAAGATGTTGTAGTCAATGCCTAGTGCGACCAAGAAGACGAAGGTAAAGAGTGGGAAGGAAGTATCTGCGCCTGGGAAGTTGAAGATGTTATTAAATACAAAAGCAGATACGCCCAAAGTTGCTGCGAACGAGAGCACCACAGTGACCAACAAGATCGCTGCTGCCACAATGCTTCGAAGCAGTAAGGCGAGAATGATCGCAATGATTAGCAAGACAATCGGGATAATTAAATTTCGATCTCGTTCGGATGCCACATCAACGTCATAGAAGGTGGCGCTAATTCCACCAACTAGAGCTTCGCTATCAATTGCTTGAACTGCAGCGCGAATCTCTGGCACCAATGCACGGCCAGCATTTGAATCTGCTGGCACATTTAAAGTTGCATCCAAAACTATTCGACCATCTTTTTCAATTACCACAGGATTTGCTGGATCAAGAACTTCTGGAGCAACCGATGAGACGCCATCAATCTTGCTAATTGCGGCAATAATCTCGGCTGACTTATCTTTTGCCGCAATAATCTGCGTTGGTTGATTCTGTCCACCCGGGAAGTGCTCGAGAAGAAGTTCTTGGCCAATTAGAGATTTAGGCTTCTTGGTAAAACCTTCTAAAGTGGAAATGCCACTTGCATTCAAAGTTGTAATGAAGCCAGCCATAACCAGAAGAATTAACGAAGTAGCTACTGCATACTTGCGAGGGTTCTTGGCAGTTGAGTTAGCAACTTTTGACCAGATGCCAGTTAATTTGTCATCGACGTCATCGTGTTTTGGAATTCTTGGCCAGAATACCCAGCGTCCAAATAGCACTAATAGCGCTGGTAACAGAGTCAATATTGTGATCATTGAAGCCACGATGCCGATTGCGCCAACTGGTCCAAGCGAGCGATTATTTTTCAATTCACTTAAGATCAAAACTAATAGACCCATAGTTACCGTCATACCAGATGCGATGATTGGTTCGATAACTCCACGAAGAGCAATTCTCATAGATTCATATCTAGATTCATGGTGATGCAACTCTTCGCGATATCTAGCAATAAGCAAGAGCGCGTAATCAGTTGCCGCACCAATCACCAGAACCGAGAGAATGCCTTGCGATTGTCCATCTAAAGTCAAAATGTCATTCTTGGCCAAAGTGTAGATAACACCACCAGCCAACGATTCCGCCATCAGTGCGCTAAATAGTGGCAGGATCCAAAGAATCGGTGAACGGTAAACCACAATCAAAATCAAGGCCACAATTCCCAGGGTCCAATAAAGTAGTGTGGAATCAATTCCACCGAACGCCTTAAAGAGATCTGCAAAAATTGCAGCAAATCCTGTTACGTGTGTTTCAAAACCACCAGAATTGGCAAATTCTTCAGTGTAATTTCGAATTGAATCAATAACTAACGGCAGCGCAGGTTCCTTGCCAATTTGATCGGCAATTTTTCCGGCATCAAATGAGAGCGAACCTAAAATGGCTTTGCCATCTTGGGACGGGAATGCAAATATCGGTGCACCTGGAATTAGATAATCACTAATCTTCTTGTCGGTATCTTCGACAGATTTCGCAGGCAAGGTCTGCAAGAAACCATTAGCGATTGCAATTTTCTGTTCATCTATCTCACCCAAGAAGAGCACTAGCGCAGGGATGGAACGATCAGATGTTGGTGCGTAATCTTCGTATGCCTTGGTGAATTTGTAAGACTCTGCATTTGTTGGCAAAAAGTCGGTATTGTCATTTTTCTGAACCGTTGAGAGTTTGCCAAACATCGGTCCAGCAACGCCTGCAATTGATAACCAGGCAATAACTGTGATGATTGCTATCCATAACGGTTTACGTCCACGTACGCGCATTGAGCTCCCCTTAAATTTTCCAACCGCAGTCTAACCATTAGACTCTATATGTGCCTGTTACCGAGTCGGATATCGCAGTAATAAATAGCGGTTTGATGGACTACGAGAAGTCATGGGCGATGCAACGTGAGATTCATGCAACAGTGGTCGATGGCGCTGCAAATTCCTTAATTTTGATTGAACACCCATCGGTCTATACCGCAGGTCGTCGCACCGACAATTTAGAACGACCACAGGACGGTACGCCAGTCGTCGATGTTGATCGTGGTGGCAGAATAACTTGGCATGGTCCTGGTCAGATAGTTGGTTATCCAATTGTTCGTTTAGAGAAAAAGAATGAATTAGTGGGTTTTGTCAGGAATTTAGAAGAAGCATTGATTAAAACCATCAAGAAATTTGGAATTACTGGAATTTCGATTCCGGGCAAGACTGGCGTTTGGATTAAAGACGAACAAGGCGAGAGAAAAATTGCTGCGATTGGAATTCGTGTGGCAAAAGGTGTCACGATGCATGGCTTTGCGCTAAACGTCTGCCCCGATTTAAACTTCTTTAACAAGATTGTGCCGTGTGGCATGCCTGAGGCGCAGACGACCAGCATGGCGAATGAGTTGCAACGCACCATTTCTATAGCTGAGGTCCAGCCAATGCTTCAACTTGAGGTGGTTAAAGCGCTTGCTCAAGTTAGTAAACTGACGCCATGAGCGAAGCTAATTCAAAGGTGGCCCCTGATGGCCGCAAGCTACTTCGAATTGAAGCTCGCAATGCGCAAACTCCAATCGAACGCAAACCTGAGTGGATTAAGACTCGCGCCAAGATGGGACCTGAATACACCCAACTTCGTTCTCTAGTTGTCAATGAAGGTCTACATACCGTCTGCCAAGAAGCAGCTTGCCCAAATATCTTTGAATGTTGGGAAGATCGCGAAGCAACTTTCTTAATTGGTGGCGATCGGTGTACTCGTCGTTGCGATTTTTGCAATATTGATACCGGCAAGCCACTGCCATTAGATCGTGACGAACCGCGCCGCGTTGCGGAATCAGTAAAATCAATGCAGTTGCGTTACGCAACTATCACTGGCGTTACTCGAGATGATCTAGAAGATGAAGGTGCTTGGTTATATGCCGAAACGATTCGCAAGGTTCATGAATTAAATCCTG
The DNA here is from genome assembly GCA_046048895.1 of Actinomycetota bacterium. Taxonomy (GTDB): domain Bacteria; phylum Actinomycetota; class Actinomycetes; order Nanopelagicales; family Nanopelagicaceae; genus ZLKRG08. The sequence goes on along the minus strand of JBJOFF010000029.1, from coordinate 3,478 downwards.
GTACTGGCGTTGAGATGTTGGCGCCAGATTTCAGCGGCAAACCAGATTTACTAAACCAAGTCTTTGATTCTCGTCCGGAAGTTTTCGCTCATAATCTTGAGACGGTGCCGCGCATCTTCAAGCGCATCCGTCCGGCATTTAGTTATGACCTCTCTCTTAACGTAATTACACAAGCTAGGGATTTCGGATTGATTACTAAATCAAATCTGATTCTAGGAATGGGCGAAGAGCGCTCTGAAGTAACTCAAGCGCTAAAAGATTTGCACAATGCAGGGTGCAACATCATCACAATCACCCAATATTTAAGACCTACTCCGATGCACCATCCAATTTCACGTTGGGTAAAGCCAAACGAATTTGTGGAGTTAGCGGATGAAGCAAAAGCCATTGGGTTCGCTGGCGTAATGAGTGGTCCGCTGGTTCGCTCTAGCTATCGTGCTGGACGTTTGTACAAAGAGGCGATGACCGCTCGTGGCTGAACTGGTTTATCCCCCAGTTATTGCCCTTTTCCAAGCGCTCTGGAAAGGGCTTGATATTCAATTTGAATTTGAAGGTCAAGATAATTTACCTCGTAAAGGTGGCGCCGTTTTAGCCAGCAATCACATTAGTTATTTAGATTTTGCATTTATCGGAACTGGTGCGCTGCACTTAAAACGTTATATTCGATTTATGGCCAAGAAGGGCGCTTTCGATAACAAAATCGCCGGACCACTCCTTCGTGGCATGAAGCATATTTCGGTAGATCGTGAAAATGGTGGAGCTTCATTTGTGACCGCGCTTCGAGCGCTACGTGATGGCGAAATCGTTGGAATCTTTCCTGAGGCCACCATTAGTACCTCATTTGAAATTAAGGGAATGAAATCGGGAGCCGTTCGTCTTGCAATGGGAGCCGCAGTTCCGGTGATTCCGGTAGTCATCTGGGGTTCACAGCGCATCTGGACTAAGGGCTTACCTAAAGATTTCCGTCGCAAATCTATTCCAGTACATATTGCGTACGGCGAGCCAATGTACTTCTCTAAAGATCAAAACCTCGAAGAGTGCGAAGCGCAACTGCGTCAAAATTTAATCGAGTTGCTACATAAGATGCAAGAGAAATATCCAGATAGCCACGTTGGTGAGCGTTGGGCTCCGCAACGACTCGGTGGCACCGCTCCTGCTCCAGTAATTAACGACTAAACGAAGGGTAAACTCACCAACTATGTTCGGACAGATTCGCGAAGCTTATAAAGTAACTAAAAAAGAGAAGCCATGGATTGGCGCGGCAATGGCCTTCACCTTCGTTGCTATTACCGCAATTGGAGTTCTGCTAGGTTCATTTGCAGGTCGCCCGATTTACTCTGCGTTTATCACCTTACCTTTTGCATTTCTTGGCGCCATGTTCCTGTTTAGCTTTGTAGCTAACCGTGCTGCTTACTCTTCTATAGAAGGCGTCATGGGTGCAGGCGCATCTGTAATGATGGCAATTCGGCGTGGATTTACGACCACCCCAATGGTTGCAGTTAACAAACAACAAGATATGGTGCATCGCGCTGTTGGACGCGCCGGCATAATTTTGGTCGGAGAAGGATCAAATGGTGTGCGCGCCATGCTGACTGATGAGACAAAGAAAGTAGAACGTTTTGTTCCTGGAGTTCCGGTTACCACTCTAATTGTTGGTGACGGTGAAGGTCGCGTAGCTATCAATAAATTGCAACGCACTATGAAAAAATTGCCTAAGCAACTATCAAACAATCAGGTTCGCGAAGTTCGCAATCGTCTTAAAGCGGTTGGTGGTTTTAATATGCCAATTCCAAAAGGACCGATGCCAAAAAACCTTCGCGTTCCAAAAATATAATTAAGCTTTAACTAGATAAGTTCCTGATAATCTTTCGTGGATTCCGCGACCATTTTCATCGTATGTAATCGCGAAAATGACAGTGCACATCAATAGAGTTCTAATTAGCGCTTGAAATGGAGTTGGTTGACCACCATCCACAAATCTCACTACTTTAATTCGCAACATTCGGTGTCCAAATGAAGCTCCTCCCAAAGCCGTCAGAATAGAAACTTCAGTAAAGAAAAGCGCTAAAGTTGAGAATTGGCCATCGAGGTTAAATCCGCGAACAATCAGTAGGCAGGTCAGCCAATCAGCTGCCAGAGCCGCCATTCGCCTAAATAGTGTGACTTGAACCCCTGAAAACATGGGCTGAGCCTAACTTCTTAACATGGCTGTAACAAACCAAGTAGGTCTAATTAACAGTTACTGCCTAGGGTTCTACCCAAAACCCTCAGCGTCGATGGGTCAGAAAATAAATCTATTGGGAGATTTAAATGTTTAAGAACTCGAAAGAAATTCTTGATTACATCAAGAAAGAAGATGTGAAGTTAATTGATATTCGCTTCATCGATCTTCCTGGTATTCAACACCACTTTAACGTTCCAGCAGGTTCGTTTGATGAGAGCGTATTTACCGATGGTTTGATGTTCGATGGTTCATCCATTCGCGGTTTCCAATCAATCCATGAGTCAGATATGAAATTGCTACCTATTCCAAGCTCTGCTTATCTTGATCCTTATCGCAAAGAGAAGACTCTGATCATTCTCTTCTCTGTTCACAATCCAATCGATAACACCCCTTATTCACGCGATCCTCGTGGTGTATTAACCAAGGCAGTTGGATACTTAAAGTCAACTGGTATTGCGGATCAAGCATTCTTCGCACCAGAGGCTGAGTTCTATATCTTCGATGCAATTCGCTTCAAGACTGATATGCATGAGGCGTACCACCACATAGATTCATATGAAGGCTGGTGGAATCGCGGTGAAGAGTTCGATGCTGATGGCACCCCATCACGCGGCTATCGCACTCGCATCAAGGGTGGATACTTCCCAGTCTCTCCAACCGATCAATTTGCAGATCTTCGCGACGAAATCGTAATGCAACTTGAAAAAGTTGGTCTAGAAGTCGAACGCTCACACCATGAAGTTGGTACTGCGGGGCAGATGGAAATCAACTACAAGTTCAGCGATGTCGAAAATGCTGGTGATGACATCATGAAGTTTAAGTACGTAGTCAAGAACACTGCATGGCAGAACGGTAAGACTGCAACCTTTATGCCAAAGCCACTTTATGGTGACAATGGTTCAGGAATGCACGTGCACCAATCCCTATGGAAAGATGGCAAGCCGCTATTCTTCGAAGCAGGAAATTACGGCGATCTTTCAGATATGGCGCGTTGGTATATCGGAGGCTTGTTAAAGCACGCACCTTCACTATTGGCTTTTACTAACCCAACTGTTAACTCATATCGCCGCTTGGTTCCAGGCTACGAAGCGCCAGTTAACCTTGCATATTCAGCGCGTAACCGTTCGGCTTGTATCCGTATCCCAATTACCGGATCAAATCCAAAGGCGAAGCGCATCGAATTCCGTTGCCCTGATCCATCATCAAATCCATATCTAGCTTTTGCTGCAATGTTGATGGCAGGTCTAGATGGAA
>JBJOFF010000028.1:0-7397 GCA_046048895.1 Actinomycetota bacterium | reverse complement strand
AAACCAGCAAAAATGGTGCAAGCAGCAACTGGTAATGGCCACCATGAATGTGGTGAATAGAAACCAAGTTCACCTGCACCATCTGCGATCTCTGCCTCCAAATTATCTTCAGGAAGCAGAGTTCCGATCTTCTTCTGGGTAAACCAAACATAGAAACCAACCATGTATGCAAGCGCTGCGCTAAGAATTAAGCATGCGATACCTACTGGTTCGCCACCGATAACCCAATAGATCGCGGCCATGATCGAATAGAAGACACCAATGCCGTTAAAGAGAACCCAATTGGTTTTCATAATTAGTGAAGCCTTTCGATTGGAGCTTCTGGATGGTTAACATCCCACGCTGGTCGCTCTGAGCGAATACGTGGCATTGAATAGAAATTATGACGAGGTGGTGGGCAAGTTGTCGCCCACTCAAGTGATTGTCCGTAACCCCATGGGTCATTAACTTCAACCTTAGGAGATTTGCGAGTAATCCATATATTGATGAAGAACGGAATCATCGATAACGCTAATAAGAATGATCCAACAGTAGAAATCATATTCAAAGTGGTAAATCCATCTGTTGCCAAATAATCAGCATAACGACGTGACATTCCGATAATTCCTAGCCAGTGCTGCACTAAGAAGGTTAAGTGGAAACCGAAGAAGAGTGTCCAGAAGTGAACTTTGCCAAGACGCTCATTTAGAATCTTGCCGGTCATCTTTGGCCACCAGAAATAGAAGCCACCGAACATCGCGAAGACCACGGTACCGAAGAGCACGTAGTGGAAGTGCGCAACTACGAAATATGAAGCAGAGACTGCGAAATCTAGTGGCGGAGATGCCAAGATAATTCCAGTTAGACCGCCAAATAAGAAGGTAATTAAGAAGCCTACTGCCCAAAGCATTGGCGTATCCATTGAAATTGAACCGCGCCACATGGTGCCGATCCAGTTAAAGAACTTCACACCAGTTGGGACACCAATTAAGAATGTCATAAATGAGAAGAATGGAAGAAGCACCTGTCCAGTTGCGAATAAGTGGTGCGCCCAAACTGATACTGAGAGCGCGGCAATTGCAATAGTCGCTGCAATCAAACCTTTATAACCAAAAACTGGCTTACGACTAAATACCGGCAAAATTTCAGTAACCACACCGAAAAACGGCAACGCCAAAATGTAAACCTCTGGATGTCCAAAGAACCAGAAGAGGTGCTGCCATAACATCGCACCACCATTTGCTGGATCAAAGATATGAGTTCCAAAAAGACGATCTGCTTCAAGTGCTAAGAAGGCTGCGGCCAATGGAGGGAAAGCTAAGAGCACCAAAATTGATGTAAGTAGTACGTTCCAAGAGAAGATCGACATACGGAACATCGTCATACCCGGTGCACGCATGGTGAAAATTGTTGTAATGAAATTTACTCCACCAAGAATTGTGCCAAGACCACCAAGTGCCAGACCAACAATCCAAAGATCTCCACCAATTCCTGGTGAGTACTCTGCATTTGATAGCGGTGCATATGCAGTCCAACCAAATGATGCTGCGCCGCCAGGAGATAAAAATCCTGCAGTCGCCATAATTCCGCCAAATAAAAATAGCCAGAACGAGAACATATTAAGTCTTGGGAAGGCAACGTCCGCTGCGCCAATTTGTAGCGGCATGATGACGTTAGCAAAACCAACGAAGAGCGGTGTAGCAAACATCAGCAACATGATGGTGCCGTGCATGGTAAATACCTGGTTGTACTGCTCGTTAGATAGGAATTGCAGACCTGGACGAGCTAACTCTGCGCGTAGAAATAGCGCTAATAAACCACCTAATAAGAACCAGACGAAGGTGGTAATTAAGTACATATAACCAATGGTCTTGTGGTCTGTTGAGGTAATCCACTTTACAAAGAGTCTTCCCTTCGAAGTCGGCTGAACCGGCGCGTGCTTAATTTGAGTAGGAGCTGGTTGTGCGTAAGTTGTCATTATGCGCCTGCCTTCAGTGATTCAACATAAGTGTCGTACTCGGTTGGAGTTACAACTTTTACTTTAAAGACCATCTGTGAGTGATTACGCCCGCAGAGAATGTTGCAACGCCCTGGGTATTCGCCAAGTTTGTTTGCCGTAAATTCAATATGGTTGGTAACGCCTGGAATATTCTGAATTTGAATCATGAAAGCTGGAATCCAGAATCCATGAACTACATCTGGAGAGTGAATCTTAAATGCCACTCGTTCGCCCTGAGGAAGTACAAGTGTTGGTGGATTGGCAGGAGTGCCTGTTACTACCGCTTCCTCCCCACCTGATTGATGGCCAAACTGCCATGACCATTGGAAACCCGTTACATCGATGGTGTGAACAACTTTGCTCGGTTCTTTCGCGGTGATGGTTGCTTGATCGCGAGCGGTGTAATAAAAGAGAACAGCCACGATGATAAAAGGAATAATTGTGTAAGCAACTTCGACTGGTACGTTGTATTGCGTCTGTTTCGGATATTGCGGATCGCCTTCTTTACGGCGATGGCGAAATACTGGCCAGAGAATTAATACAGCGGTGAAGATTCCGACAACTGCAGCTGCTAGCCAAGCGCCGCGCCAAAGATGCCAAGAAGTTTCATTAACGCTTGAGAGATCTTGTTCGTAACCATAGACCGAACGATTCCCGCACCCAGTTAGGGCGATTGCGCTGAGGGCTAGTGAGGCACCAAGCAGCGCCTTTTTAAGGCGAAATTGCATGGGGAAATCTTAGTCTCAAGCGTAAAAAACACTGAATTATCGAGTGGTGCGCTCACTCACAAATTAACCGAAAATCAGCGGCCGATTAATGGAATGAGTCGCCGCAGGCGCATGAGCCCTGTGCATTTGGGTTATCGATGGTGAATCCCTGTTTTTCGATGGTATCCACGAAATCGATAGTCGCGCCAGCTAGGTATGGATCGCTCATCTTGTCGACCTTTACTTTCACGGTGCCAAATGAGCGCTCGACATCATCATCCATTGCGCGATCATCAAAGTAGAGCTGGTAGCGAAGACCTGAGCAGCCACCTGGTTGAACCGCAACGCGAAGATATAGGTCGTCTCGACCTTCCTGGGCTAGCAAACTAGCTACCTTCTGGCTGGCTACATCGGTAAGGCTGATGCCGGTATCTGTGCTCATTTTTCTCTCCGTTTCGGACCTCTTGTAACCTTCTAAGTCATGAGGAACAGGCGAAATATTACTCCTAATTTCCCCCAGTTTTAATCAGATTAACTCTTGGTTTAGACAATAACGCTGACTCTTATAAGAATATGCCCATGAGCGAGAAGAAGACTGAATCAAAGGGTCGCCCAACTCCAAAGCGCCGAGAAGTTACTGTCAAGCGTGGTGCCTCACTAGCTCCGGCCAAGACCAAAGAAGAGAAGAAAGCCGCCAAAGCTGAACTTCGCGCAGCACGCCTTGCGCAGCGAAATGCATTTTTACGTGGAGACGAAAGCGCGCTACCTGCTCGCGATCGCGGACCAGTACGCAAATATGTTCGCAACATCGTTGACTCTCGAATCAACGTAGGCGAATTCTTTCTGCCATTTATCTTTGTAGTCTTGTTGGTTTCGATTACTAGAAATCAAACCATTGCAGTGCTTTCCATTCTTGCCATGTATGTAATTATGTTTATCGCGATTATCGATGGATGGTTTCTCGGTCGCCGAATTAAAAGACGCGTTGCAGAGAAATTTCCAAATGAGAGCGTTAAAGGTTTAGCGCTTTATGGCTTCTTGCGTTCGACTCAGATGCGTCGAATGCGCGCACCTAAGCCGGTCATCAAGCGCGGCGAGAAGAACTTTTAAGCTCTCGGATTTGGAGAAACTGTCTTCTTCGGATCGCGTTCGATAACGCTACTCAACGCGCTATCTATCGCTTTCAAAGTTTCTGGGCTCAATTTAACTCCGGATGCTTTTACATTCTCTTTGATTTGAGATGGTTTTGTAGCGCCGATAATCGCGGAAGATACATTCGGATTCTGCAATACCCAAGCAATCGCTAACTGCCCCATTGTTAAACCTTCGCGATCTGCAATTGGCTGCAATTTCTGCACGGCGTTTAATACGTCATCTTGCAACCAGCGTTCAATCATATTTGCACCACCTTTCTTATCAGTGGCGCGAGAACCAGCTGGAGCTTTCTTACCTGGTAGATATTTACCAGTCAAAACTCCTTGTGCAATTGGAGACCAAACAATGTGGCCAATTCCGTTCTGACGGCAAATTGGATCAACTTCCTTTTCAATTACTCGCCAGAGCGCCGAATATTGTGGCTGGCTGGAAATAAATCGGTTAAAGCCGAGCTCCTTTTGAATCTTTAGCGCACTAGAAATTTGGTCTGCGTTCCATTCGGAGAAGCCGATATACATAACTTTTCCTTGACGAATTAAGTCATCGAATGCGCTGAGAGATTCCTCGAGCGGAGTCTCAAAATCAAAGCGATGCATTTGATAGAGATCTATGTGATCAGTGTTTAGACGCTTAAGTGAGGCATGTACTGATTCCATGATGTGTTTACGTGAAAGTCCGCGATCATTCTTGCCAGAACCAGTTGGCCAATAAACCTTGGTGAAGAGTTCATACGATTCGCGACGGACACCTTTGAGCGCTTTTCCTAGAACGCTCTCTGCTCTAGTTCCAGCGTAAACATCGGCAGTATCCAAAGTTGTAATTCCACAATCCAGCGCAGTGCGCACGCATTTAATGGCGGCATCTTGTTCGACTTGCGAGCCATGTGTAATCCAATTGCCAAATGCAATCTCTGATACGTAAAGTCCGGAATTGCCTAGTTTGCGATGCTCCATTTGCGGCTCCCCTGCGTGTTTCTTGCCTATCGCGGCTATTTTATGGTTGTATCAGCCTACAACTTAATACTTCGATTTACAGGGGAAGATTGGTTTGATTCCAACGCTGACCCGCAACCGTTAAAGCCGGATTACCTGCACTTCGAAATTTCGACCACCCGCCGAGGATTGCGGGGCTTTAGTCAGAGAACTTTTGCAAATATGTCGTTCATTCTTTGGAATTATTAAATTTCTGATATTGAACGACTTTTTTATTTAGTTTTTTAAAAGCCCAGTAAGTCTCCCATCAAATTAAAGGAACTTATCTGTGAAGAAAATATTTTCACTACTTCTTGCATCACTACTTATAACCTCTTCAATTACCCCTGCCAACGCCGCTGTCGAAAAAGGCTGGCGCTATTGGGGCTATTTTCAAGCAGCTCCAGGCAGTAGCGCCTGGAGCTACGCGCTAACTGGACCTGCTGGATCGACACCAAAAGATGGCGCAGTCGAAGGCTGGAAATTTTCATTCTCTAGCGACACTGTCGATACCGGAAATCCCACACTCAAGCCAAATTTCAAAGCAACTTGTGCCGGAGTTAAAGCACAAGCAGGCATGGTCCGAGTCGCAGTTGTCGTTGAATTTGGAAATCGCGCAATTGCTCCAAAGGGCGAAGCTGTACAACCAACAATTCGTCAATGTGTCAGTGTTAAAGCCGGCACAAATGGCCTAGAGATTCTCAATAAAGTTGTTCCAGTTCGCACCTCATCTGAAGGCTTTGTCTGCGGGCTAAATAACTATCCAGCTAAAGAGTGCAGCACTGAAATCTCTACACCAAAATCTCTTCAGAAAAAGAAATAAATACTATTAAGAATCTGCACCCACTTACGTGGTGGCTATGGAGCGCACTCCTGGCCACCACTTTGGTGCGCGTGCAGAACACTTTTCTGACAATCGGAATTATTGCTTTAACTTCGCTGCTGGTTTATTTAAATAAATCAGATGGACCATGGGCAGATAGTTTTAACTGGGCGCTAAAGCTTGCTTTCGCGGTCATTCTATTTCGCCTATTTATTGGAGTAGTGATTGGCGTTCCGGTTCCTGGCACTACCCTCTTTTCAATTCCAGAGATTCCGTTGCCGGATTGGATGGCTGGAATAACTTTGGGTGGGCCAGTTACGTGGGAGCGAATCTCTTCGACTTTCGTGGAGAGCTTAACTATTGCGGGAATCATTGCGCTCTTTGGTGGGGCCACCGCACTGACAAATCCTAGAGCTCTACTAAGAGCCACTCCTTCGATCTTTTATGAGGTTGCTATGATTTTAGTAATCGCAACTTCGATTACGCCACAGTTAGTCGGCAATCTAAAGCGAATCCGAATTGCACAGAAAATGCGCGGCATAAATACCAATCGCTTTCTTTCGTGGCGCCAAATTGCGATGCCATTACTTGAGGACTCTTTAGCACGAGCATTGGACTTAGCAGCCGCGATGGATGCGCGTGGATATGGATTATCGCGTAAGCGCAGCAAATATCGTCCTCATAAATTTCAATTTAAAGATGCGCTTTTGGTGGCATCCTCTTTAGCTCTTTTGGCGGTCTCTATATGATTAAATTTCAAAATGTTTCACTGATTTATCCGACTGCGCAAAAAACCATTCTGGATAAATTAAATTTCGAAATCGGCGAAGGCGAATTTGTACTCTTAATTGGAGAGACCGGCATTGGTAAGAGTTCAGTACTGCGCTTGATTAATGGCTTAGTGCCTCACCACACCGGAGGCATTTTGGCCGGCAATGTTGAAGTTGGTGGCATATCGACGAAGAGTGTTCGCCCTGGCCAGCTTGCCGAACTAATCGGAATCGTAGGACAGAATCCGATAAATGGATTTGTAACTGACATCGTTGAGGATGAATTGGCATTTTCAATGGAATCCCTCAATTTGCCGGAAGAGACTATGCGTAAGCGAATTGAGGAAGTTTTAGATCTACTAAGTTTGAATCAGATCCGAAATCGAAAGCTCGCCACACTCTCTGGTGGCGAACAACAGAGAACCGCAATTGCTGCAGCCATGGTGCTACACCCAAAGATTTTGGTCCTAGATGAACCGACTAGCGCACTTGATCCGGTCGCGGCTGAGGAAGTGCTGGCCATTTTGCAGAGATTGGTTCATGATTTAGGAATCACAGTTATCATCGCCGAACATCGTCTTGAAAGAGTAATTGGTTATGTAGATACCGTTATCGAAATTAGCGCTGACGGGCGAACCCGAATTGGTAAACCAGATGAAATCTTAAGAGATTCCAAAATTGCACCACCGATTGTCAAACTTGCTAGAGCGCTAAAGTTGCCAGAGATATCCCTTTCAGTTAGAGATTTACGTAAGCAGACCGAAGAGATTCGCAGTAAAGGTAAAGAGGTCTTTGCCCGCCATGAGACTTTAGGTCGAAATTACATTGAAACGAAAAGTCTCTCTGTAAGTTACGGCGAGAAGGTTGCCTTAAAGCCCATCGACTTAGAGATTAAATCCGGTGAGATCGTTGCCCTAATGGGGCGAAATGGCGCTGGTAAGAGTTCGCTAATTAAGGCCTTGCTAGATGTAATTGATTATCAAGGAAAGATCA
>JBJOFF010000027.1:0-9074 GCA_046048895.1 Actinomycetota bacterium | reverse complement strand
CTAAGAAGGCTGCACCAAAGCGCCGTAAGAAGGCAGCTGCTAAGCCAGCAGCAAAGAAGGCAGCTCCAAAGCGCCGCAAGAAGGCAGCAGCTAAGAAGGCAGCTCCAAAGCGTCGCAAGAAGGCAGCAGCAAAGCCAGCAGCTAAGAAGGCAGCGCCAAAGCGCCGCAAGAAGGCAGCTAAGAAGGCAGTTGCAAAGAAGGCAGCTCCAAAGCGCCGCAAGAAGGCAGCTAAGGCAGCAGCAGCTCCTGCAGCTCCAAAGCGTCGTCGCAAGAAGGCAGCTAAGAAGGCTAAGTAATCTTCTGATTACATTTAGAAAAACCCGCCACTTTATGTGGCGGGTTTTTCATTTATTTAAAAGTTTTTAAAACTACTCAGCTAAATCTTTTCTTAAATTCGTTTCTACCTTCTGAAAAATAGATGCGATATTTGCTTGATCTGCTTTACTTATTTGATCCATGAATCGCTTTCGAATACTAGCCACATGATCTGGCGCAGCCTTAACAATGGTGTTCCAACCCTTGGTAGTCATCACTGCCCAGGTACCGCGTTTATCTGATGCACACTTCTGACGTTCGACCCAACCTTTGCCCTCCATGTATTTAATACGATGAGAAAGTCTGCTTCGGGAGAGAATTGTTTTATCTGCAAGATCTGACATGCGAAGTGAGCGATCTTTGGCATCTGATAGATGAACCAGAATCTCGTAGTCAGAGAGCGTTAGGCCGTGGGTGGCCAAATCTTCATCTAATGCTTCATACATTCTTCGGCTAGCAACAATATATTTACGCCATGCAGATTCCTCTGCCGGTGAGAGCCATTTTGGTTTGCTTGCCATAGCCCCTATTCTAGCGATTCGTTGAATATTCAACTATTCAGGAGAAGATATGAAATCAGGTATCGATAAGAGCCTCTTCGATGTAACCGTCCGTCCGCAGGATGACTTATATAAATATGCAAATGGCGCCTGGCTATCTACCGCCCAGATTCCCGCCGACCGCAGCAACTCTGGAATTACCTACGAACTCTTCCTGCAGGCGGAGGCCCAAGTTAAAGCGATAATCGAGAGCGATCAGGGCAAGATTGGTGCGCTCTTTAACTCCTTTATGGATACTGCAAAGATCGAAAGCGATGGCATCGCTCCAATTAAGGGCGATTTAGCGATGGCCGAAAAGATCAATGATGCCAACTCACTGATCGCAACCATTTCAGAGGTTGAAATTCATGGCGGGCCAGGGCTCTTTGGCGCATATATCTATCCTGATGTAGGTAGATCAACTCAATATGCAATCTACCTCTATCAAGGTGGCCTCTCGCTTCCAGATGAGTCTTACTACCGAGAAGAGAAATTCGCTTCGATTCGTGAAGCTTTCCTCAAGCATGTTGAACGGATGGCTAAATTATCTGGGATTGAAATTGATGCTGCTGCCCTATTAAAGCTAGAGACTCAGATAGCTGCTCTGCATTGGGACCAAGTTAGAGATCGCGATGCGGTGGCCACATATAACAAGCGCACCCTTTCAGAGTTACAAGAGATGACTCCAAATATTGATTGGAGCCTTTACATTAAAGCGGGCCAAATTAGCCCTGAGAAATTCTCGGAATTGGTAGTTCGCGAACCATCGTTTTTTGAAGGATTATCAACTCTTTTAGGAGATTTCGATAAGAGCGCTTGGCGCAATTGGTTTACTTGGCGAGTATTGACTGGCGCTGCAAGTTACTTAAATGAAGCCTTAGTTAATGAGAATTTCGCCTTTTACGGCACCACCCTCTCTGGCACTCCTCAACTTCGCGAGCGCTGGAAGCGCGGTATCTCCTTGGTTCAGGGTGCGCTAGGTGAAGAAATTGGCAAAGAGTATGTAAAGCGCCATTTCCCTGAGGCTTCGAAACAGAAAATGGAGGCACTGGTTCAAAACCTACTGAAAGCATATGAAGTATCTATTAAAGATCTAGATTGGATGAGCGAAGAGACCAAAGTAAAAGCGCTGGATAAACTCGCAAAATTCAATCCAAAGATTGCCTATCCAGATAAGTGGCGAGATTACGGTTCACTTGAAATCACTGCAGATCTACATACCAATTTACGAAATATCGCTAAGTTCGAACGCGACTATGAGTTAAATAAATTGGGCGGACCAATTGATCGCGATGAGTGGGGCATGACGCCTCAGACTGTTAACGCTTACTACTCGCCTGGTTTAAATGAGATCGTCTTTCCGGCGGCCATCTTGCAACCACCATTCTTTGATCCAGATGCCGATGATGCTGCCAACTATGGCGGGATTGGCGCGGTAATTGGCCACGAGATTGGACATGGTTTTGATGACCAAGGCTCCCAATATGATGGCGATGGCAATCTAAATAATTGGTGGAGCGATATCGATCGCGCTGAATTCGAAAAGCGCACTGGCGCATTGGTGGCGCAATATAACGAGCTCTCTCCAAATGCAGCGCCTGATGTAAAGGTAAATGGCGCCTTCACATTAGGCGAGAACATCGGAGACTTAGGTGGCATGAATATTGCGCTAAAGGCTTACCAAATAGCGTTAAATGGCGCACCAGCCACTGAAATTGATGGGTTAAGTGCGATGCAGCGCTTCTTCCTCTCCTGGGCGCAGTGCTGGCGTCGATTAATTCGCCCCGAGGAGGCCAGACTTCGTATCGCGACCGATCCCCACTCTCCAGATGAACTTCGTTGCAATCAGATTGTGCGCAATCTCGATGAATTTTATGAAGCTTTCGCAGTTACCGAATCTGATGCGCTCTATCTGGGCGATCGGGTAAAAATTTGGTAGCGGTATCTTTGCCCCTGTGAGTTTTAAATTCGAGATTAAGAAGCAGGTAGGGCCTGATGGCGCTGCCCGCGTCGGCACAATCTCGACCCCACATGGGCAGATTCAGACTCCCGCATTTATTCCAGTTGGCACCAAAGCTACAGTTAAATCAGTCCTGCCAGAATCGATGCGTGAACTGGGTTCACAGGCGCTACTTGCTAATGCCTATCATCTCTATCTACAACCAGGTCCAGATATTTTGGATGAGGCTGGTGGCCTAGCCAAATTTATGAATTGGAATGGGCCAACTGTTACCGATAGCGGCGGCTTTCAAGTGCTCTCGCTTGGCGTTGGTTTTAAGAAAGTACTGGCAATGAATGCCGATACCTTTCGAGCTGATGATGTGATTGCTGATAACAAAGAGCGCTTAGCGCATGTTGACGATGAAGGGGTAACTTTTAAATCGCACCTTGATGGCTCGATGCATCGATTTACTCCAGAAATTTCTATGCAAATCCAACATAAAATCGGCGCTGACATTATGTTCGCTTTTGATGAGTGCACTACTTTGCATAACACTCGTGGTTATCAGAAGAAAGCGTTAGCACGTACCCATGCCTGGGCGATTCGTTGCTTAGATGAACATAAACGACTTACTGAGTTGCGTCACGATAAGCCTTACCAAGCGCTATTTGGCGTGATTCAAGGTGCGCAATATGAAGATCTACGTAGACAAGCAGCGCAAGAGTTAGGTGCGCTCGAATCTTCTGGAATTAAATTCGATGGCTTTGGAATCGGTGGTGCGCTCGATAAAGATTCACTTGGCACCATTGTTAAATGGGTTAATGAAGAGCTGCCAGTTGAAAAACCTAAACACTTACTGGGAATTGGCGCTCCAGAGGATCTCTTTGTCGGTGTCGAAAATGGTATCGATACCTTTGATTGTGTTCTCGCTTCAAGAATTGCCCGCACCTCTGCCGTATACACAATGGAGGGGCGTTTTAACGTTTCAAATGGTCCACACCGACGTGAGTTCTTTCCAATCGACGAGAGCTGCGACTGCTACACCTGTCAGAACTACACCCGCGCCTATTTAAATCACTTATTCCGCGCTAAAGAGATGGTGGCGGCAACGCTAGCCACTATTCACAATGAACGCTTTATTGTGCGATTGGTAGATCAGATGCGCGCAGCATTAATAGATGGCACTTTCCAAGAGTTAAAAAAAGAATTCTTGGGCCGCTACAAACATAAATCTGGCCAAGCTAGCGACTAATTCAGGTTTAGAGCCTCTTTAATTAGCGGCGGATTATCGCTAATCAAAGTATTTACTCCCCAATTAGCTAATTTGATTGCCATCTCTGGATCATTAACGGTCCAGACATACATCTCTTGACCTCTGGCATGAACTTCATCTACCCAATCTTTGGTGACAATTTCGCAGTAAGGAGCAACCACATCAGCAAAGAATTTCGGTACATAAACTTTTCGTTCGAGTAATTGAACTTTCCGTCCCGGAAAGTTACGCATGCGCCAAACTGCCTTTGGATCAAAGGACATAAAACTCATATCGATTTTAGGATTGAGTTCTGCGAGCTCCGCTTTTAATCGCGCTTCTAATAAACCTTTAAATTTTTGAGGATGTTTGGTTTCGATTAATACATCCTTGCCTGCGCTACCTGCAATCTCCATGAACTCTTTAAAGAGAATTGGCTTAGGGGTGGCTTGGCTAATTTGCGCCCAAGTCATTTCATGAACATCACCGCTCATATTTGAGGTTCGGTCCATGGTGTCGTCATGCCAACAGAAGAGTTTTAAATCGCTAGTTAGATGCAGATCGCACTCAAAACCATCACTAACTGGAATGGCATTTTCATATGCTTCACGGCTCATCTCTGGGTACTTGGCTGAATATCCACGATGGGCAATTACACGGGTCATTTGCGAAGCCTAGCGATTCGCTGCCTTGCAAACTTCTGACTTGGCGACTCATTGCCAAGAATTGCGCTTAAAAACTCCAGAATTACACGGGAAATCTTCAGCCAGATGCGGCTGCGCTTTTTCAAACCTAGTAACTCGCGATCTCTTGGATCCAAGGTAGCCACTGCGGCAAAGGCAAAGATGGAAAATGGAATTAAACCCAATTTAGAAAATGGCGGCTTCATGATGAACTTAACAACATTTAAAGTTGTCTCATTAGCCAACAATGAGTTGGCGCGAAATTCCTCTAGTCGAGCTTCTAGTTCTGCCACTGATTTAGGCGCATCAGTTAGCCCAAGGGGCACTGCGCTCTCTGCCCATTCACTTACATATTGATCTGCAGAAGTTTTAAATTTGTAACCTAACATTTCATAAGTCTTTAAAAATCCATCAGTAAATGCGCAATGAACCCACATTAAATATTCGCTCTGCTTAGCAGCATATTCATGCTGAGCGCCATCTTTACCTAAATAACTACCCGTAACGCGGGAGTGCATTTCATTGACACGTTTCGCTTCTTTTTCAATAAATTCTTTAGCTCCAAAAGAGGTTATGGTTAACCACTTAGTAGTACCAGCCAAACGACCTAAAGGATCCTCTTGATATCTAGAGTGTTCGGCGACGCCTGCGAGCGCGGCTGGATGTGCGGCCTGTAATAAAAGCGCTCGTACTCCACCGACAATCGTGGAGACGCAACCGTGAACTTCCCAAACTGCAGATTCCGGTCCAAAGTAACCTTCATCTTCGCCCTCTAACATTTGAAAGGCCCACTTGGGAGTACCGTCTTTAGAACCAGAGACCACTTCGCGAAAACGATTGGCTAATGGCTTGGTCAGTGGAAAATTACTTAAATCAGGCACCAGCGAATTATTGGCCATCAGTTAAACTTTTACTATGACGCAAGACATGCAAGATCAATATGCCGCTGAAGCAAAAGCGCGCTGGGGCGATACTGAGGCTTATCAGCAATCACAGCAGCGTCTTGCCGGTTATTCCAAAGAAGATATCGCTAAGGCTCAATTAGCCATGCAGGAAGCCACTAATTTGATTTTGGCGACGATGGCTCAGGGTCTACCTGCTGATAGTGACGCTGCAATGGCAGGCGCCGAAGCCCATCGTAAATCAATCTCAGATTATTGGTATGACTGTACTTATGAAATTCACACTGGCCTGGCCACAATGTACTTGGCAGATCCCCGGTTCAGCGCTCACTACGAAGGGCAGCAATCAGGCTTTGCTAAATATATTCATGATGCCATCATGGCAAATGCCACTAAAAGCGCTTAAAACTAAAACTTGAGCCAGTAATCCTTCATATATTTCTCGCCCTCGTCGCAGAAGAAGGTAACTACCGTTTCGAGGTTATGTTCTTCCTTGAGTTTCTTGGCGGCAATTAAATGTGCGCCAGATGATGGACCTACAAAGATGCCATGAGTGCGGGCTATGCGACGCATCTCTTCGATGGAATCATTAGAGTGAATATGAACAAATCCATCTATCTCATGTTCGTGGCGCTGAATAATTCCAGGAACGAATCCATCAGAGATACCTTCAATTAGATGCTTCTCAACTTCGCCACAAGCAATGGTGCAAGACTCAGAAGGTTCGAGCGCATAAATTTCACACTCTGGATTTGCTTCTTTAAACGCTTTACCTACACCGATAATGGTGCCACCGGTTCCGACGCCACCTACAACCAATTGCGGCTTAGATGGAAGCTCCTTCAAAATCTCTTGCGCCAGCCACTCAGAGTTTTCGTTGACATTCCATTCATTATCAAATTGCTGTGGCGCAAAGTAACCTGGTTCTTTGCTTAAACGACGGCACTCTTCAAGCGCATCATTGACATGGAAATCACCAATTTCTCTTACCTCTGCCCCAAATGCTTTGGAGATTGCAACGCGCTCTTGCGATAAACCTGTAGGCATGACCACCAACATCTTGTAACCCTTAACCGCAGCGACCATTGACATCGCATTACCGGTATTGCCAGATGAGGCTTCCACGATGGTATCGCCGGGCTTTAAAAGCCCCTCTTTTTCAGCTCTTTCAATCATGTATTTAGCAATACGAGCTTTGATAGAGCCAGATGGATTTAGATACTCCATCTTTACCCAGATGCCTTCAATATTAATTAAAGGGGTATTTCCGATGGCATCAAGAATGGTCTTCATAGCGCGGAATTCTAATTACTTTTGGCTAACTTGTCGCTTGGCTTTTGCCAACCACTCAGGATTTATGGTCACGCCCCAACCAGGCTCAGAAGGAATCATCACTTTTCCAGCTTCAACTTTAAATGGATCGCCAAGAAATAAACCAACCTGCCATGGATAGTAATCCTCTTGCTCGATTGAGAACTCCAGATATTTTCCAGGATTATCAATCGCGCCAAGTAGATGCATGGTGCAGATTGTTACTAATGAAAGATTTGCACTATGTGGCGTAATTGGTAGACCAGCTTTTTTAGCCATATCTACGACTTTGAGAGTGCGCCAAATACCGCCCATATACATGACATCTGGCTGTAGTACATCTACTGCGCGCATATCAATCATTCGCTGCCAAGTTGAGAGATCCCAATCTTGTTCGCCGCCAGTGACATCAATTTCCAAAGCATCAGTTACTTCTTTGGTTTCTGACAACTCCCAATATTTACAAGGTTCTTCAAAGTGAGAAATGCCTTCTGCTTGCAGAAGTTTGCCCACTTCGATTGCTCGCTTTGGTGAGAATCCAGAATTGCCGTCAACTAACTTTGAAATTCCATCGCCTAGCGCCCTGGAAACTACCGGTACTACTTCTTCAGTGCGTCCTGGCCATTCATCAATATCGTTTCCGCATTCAGCGCCCACACGCCACTTAAATGCATCAAATCCATATTTATCTCGTAGCTCTACAAATCTCTTGGCTTCATCTTGCGGAGTAATGTCGCGCTTCATTGAAGATGCATATGCGCGTAGCGCTTTTACTTTGCCACCCAGTAACTCAACAACGGGCTTATTCTGCGCTTTACCTTGCAAATCCCAGAGCGCAGTATCAAGACCGGCATTTGCGCGGCAGCGATAACTGCCAGGATATTTATGTTCTTTAGCCTCAACTCGATCTATTAAACAGCCGATGTCATCTGCAGCTTGCCCCAATACCCAAGGAGCAACTTGGCGATGTAAAACTTGCGCCGTGATATCCGCGTTATAGGTGGATGTTTGGCCCCAACCTTCAAGGCCTTCATCGGTAGTTACCTTTACAAAGCAGACAAATTCATCTGTATAACTCTCAATTGAGGTTATCTTGCCGAAATTCATATTACTTAACGAAGACTGCGAATTTATCAGCGCTGACATCTACTGCGGTGCCCGGAAGTAGCCCTGCTGCATCTTGCGATTCCATCTGTGCATTGATTCGGCTGCCATCTGGCAAACTAACCATTACTCGGCAGATAGAACCTAAGAATGAGGTTGCAACTACGCGACCATCACCGCTCTTGCTTGCTTTCACAGTTAGAGATTCTGGGCGAATCAACGCCACGCCTTCACCAGAAGTTACTGATCCTGGTAGCGCGGTAAGTTCAGTGCCAAAAGCAGTGAACTTACCGTTAGCAACTTTAACTTTTACTTGATTGGTAAGTCCCACGAACTCTGCAACGAATGAAGTTGCAGGGCGATCATAAAGTTCGGCAGGAGAAGCAATTTGTTCAAGCAGGCCGTTGCGCATAACGCCAACTCGATCTGCAATACCCAGCGCTTCTTCCTGATCGTGAGTCACGAACAGAGTGGTGGTGCCAAGTTCTAGTTGAATACGGCGGATTTCATCGCGTAGCTGAGTGCGCACCTTTGCATCGAGCGCAGATAGCGGCTCATCAAGCAGCAAAACTTGCGGCGAGATAGCCAAAGCGCGCGCAAGCGCAATACGCTGCTGCTGACCACCAGACATTTGATGAGGATAATGATTTGAGTGAGTTGAGAGACCAACTAATTCGAGCAATTCACCTGAACGATCAGCGCGCTTATCAGCCGAAGTTTTGTGTGCCTTTAATTTCAAACCATATTCAACATTTTCACGAGCCGTCATATGCGGAAATAGTGAGTATGCCTGGAAGACCATACCCATATTGCGCTTATTTGGCGCAGTGAAAGTAATCTCTTTTCCATCAACAATGATTTGGCCGCGATCTAGCTCTTGAAGACCAGCTAAGGCACGTAGCGCTGTGGTCTTACCGCAACCTGAAGGTCCAAGAAGCGCAACAAACTCACCTTTGGCGATATCTAAAGTTAATCCATCAAGCGCTTTTACTGGGCCAAAGTGCTTAGCGATATCAACCAATTGCA
>JBJOFF010000026.1:0-10022 GCA_046048895.1 Actinomycetota bacterium | reverse complement strand
AGATCTTTCCTTCTTTAGTGCGATCAAATAGCGCGCCCCAATATTCCAATTCCCAAATACGTTCTGGTGCTTCTTTTGCATGAAGTTCTGCCATGCGCCAGTGATTTAAGAATTTACCGCCGCGCATGGTGTCGCGGAAGTGAACCTGCCAATTATCGTTGGAATTTACATTGCCCATCGCAGCAGCTGCGCCACCTTCGGCCATAACTGTGTGCGCTTTGCCGAAGAGCGATTTACAAATAATCGCGACCGATAGCCCAGCTTCACGCGCGGAAACCGCAGCACGTAGCCCGGCGCCACCGGCGCCAATAATTACAACGTCATACTTAAATTTCTGTAGTGTCATTTTTATTCAGCACTCCTAGAAGAAGTAAAAGTTGGTAATCGTGCCATTAGCAACGAGGCGGACATAGAGATCTGTAAAGGCGACACCAAATAGTGAAACCCAGGCAAAGTTCTGATGCTTCTCATTTAGCTTTGAGACCCAGCCCCACATCTTGTAGCGAATTGGATGCTTAGAGAAGTTGCGTAAGCGGCCACCAACAACGTGACGGCATGAGTGGCATGAAAGTGAGTAACCCCAAAGTAGCGCCGCATTAATTAATAAAACAATGGTGCCCACTGACATGTGGCCCCACTCTTTATGTTCATCACGGAAAGCAAGCACTGCATCAATTGTCAGAATTACATTAAAAATCATTCCGGCGAAGAAGAACCAACGATGTCCATTCTGCACAATTAATGGAGCTTTAGTTTCTCCGCTATAAGACTTGTGTGGTTCGGCAACTGCACATGCAGGCGGCGATTGCCAAAATGAACGGTAGTAAGCCTTGCGGTAGTAATAACAAGTCATACGGAAACCAAGTGGAAAGATCAAAATAAATAGCGCTGGTGAAATTGCTAAACCAAATAGCACTACATGCCCAAATGGAGTTCCAAAGAGCGCAGAACCTTCAACGCAATCACTAGAAAGGCAAGGAGAATAGAACGGCGAAATCAGCGGTTCAGCGAAATAAAATTTCGCTTCAAATGCTCTAAATGTTGCATAGATAATGAATGCAACTAATACCGCTACCGTGATTGTTGGTTGTAACCACCAACGATCAGTGCGCAAAGTTTTCGCATCAATTTTTGCGCGACCCGGCGAGAAAACTCCTGCCATTTGTGAAGCCTCCGTGAGAGATAAGTTCAGGGCTTAGTTTGCTCTTCGAATTAGGTGGCGCGCTATCTGAGAAAAGCAAAAAGCGCGTGCATTTAGTCACGCGCTTTGGCTTTCCGAGCGGAGGGCGTGGGATTTGAACCCACGAAGGTTTCCCTTGCCGGTTTTCAAGACCGGTGCACTCGGCCGCTATGCGAGCCCTCCGTGGGGTAATTTACTTGGAGAGGGCCGGGATTCAAAATTCGCAAATAATTAAAGCGCTTTTGCGGCAGCGATACGCAATATAGATAGCGCAGCTAATCTCACGGTTCGCATATCTGGCGCATCTATAGTTGAATCGATTTCGGTGATATCGAAATGGTTTGCTCTGGAATCTTTTGCGATCTCAAAGATCAAATTAAGTAACTGATTGGCAGAGATTCCGCCTGGTAGCGCAGCCGGAGCCGCTGGTACTACAGATCTATCACATACATCTATATCAATATCTAAGTAGAGATATTCGCAAGCGCTCAACCCACTAAATAACTCCGGAACAATAACGCTTATGTTCTGATCGGGAATTGCATTGCGGCTAATTACTTTTATGCCAGCTGCTTTAGCGCGCTCTGCATAAAATTTAGAGTTTGCAAAATCGCTAATTCCTATTTGTACAATTTGATTACCAGGAAGCCCGGCATCAAGTAATTGTTTTATCGGAGAACCATTTGAAATGCCATCGCGTAAATCATGATGCGCATCTAATGTGATGACTCCGATTTTTTTAATTCCTACTTTGTTGGCTAAACCCATAACACCGGAGTAAGTTATGGAGTTGTCTCCACCTAATAAAACTAAATGTTTATTATTTATTTCAGAAATTTTCTCAATGCACTCAGCTTGTGAATCTGGATTTGGTAAATTACCTAAATCCACTGCTGTTAGTCTCTCTGCTAAATCAATATCTGATTCGGCAAAGTAAGTTGAAAACTTAAGTAGCGCATCCCTAATTGCATGCGGAGTTTTATCCGCATTGTTGGGTGTGATTGCACTCTTGGAAGCTCCGACACCAAGGATTGCAAAATCGCCGGAAGTAGAGTTTTGAAACCAATGGCCAGCACGCATCCAATTGGGATCGTTGTGCAGCGCCATTCTTAAGAAAACTCCTGACAGACCAAACCTTTTCGGATAGCCTTTCGTAACCGTGGAGGTAATAATGCCAGCAGAAGTCATCATTGGGATAGATGGTTTAACACCAGAATCCCTCATTGAAATTGCTAGAAATGGCGCAGCCGTAAAGATCTCTGCTGATGCTGCTACCGCCATTAATAAATCGCGCGAAATCGTTGATTCATTGGCAGCATCTGAAGTTCCGGTTTATGGAATATCAACGGGTTTTGGTGCGCTGGCACGTAAATTTATTGATGCCGATAAAAGAGTACAACTTCAAAAATCATTAATTCGTTCACATGCTGCTGGTTCTGGGGAAATTGTTGAAGTTGAAGTTATCCGCGCAATGATGGCGGTGCGATTGGCAACTATGTGCCGCGGGCTATCTGGCGTTCAATTACAAACTGCAGAGACCTATGCCGCGATGTTAAATTCAAATATCACTCCCGTGGTCCGTGAGTTTGGTTCACTTGGATGTTCCGGAGATTTAGCGCCGCTCTCTGCTTGTGCGCTAGCGGCAATGGGTGAAGGCGAAGTTATATTTAAAGGCCAAATTACCAAGACTGAAATTGCATTTCATTCAGCTGGTATTACGCCGGTGGAGTTATCTTCCAAAGAAGGTTTAGCTTTAATTAACGGCACTGATGGCATGCTAGGACAATTAGTTTTGGCCATATTTGATATTACTAATTTATTGAAGACTTTAGATATCACCACAAGTTTAAGCGTCGAAGCATTACTCGGAACTGATCGCGTCTTCCAAAAGCATCTACATGATTTGCGACCACAGATTGGTCAAGGAAATTCTGCAGCTAATATTGCAAAATTATTAAGTGACTCTCCTTTGGTTAAATCGCATGCAGGTAAAGATGATGGACGAGTGCAGGATGCATACTCTTTACGCTGTGCGCCACAAGTTGCAGGAGCTGCGCGAGATACCGTGGCGCATGCAGCAAGAGTTGCAGAGTTGGAATTGAAATCAATTATTGATAACCCGATTGTTTTAACAAGTGGAGAAATAAGTAGCAATGGAAACTTCCATGGCGCACCAGTGGCACATGTTTTGGACTTTTTAGCCATCTCTATTGCAGATGCCGCTTCGATGTCCGAAAGGCGAAGTGATCGCGCGCTTGATGAGCACCGCTCCTTCGGTCTGCCCCCATTTTTAGCCTATGACGCAGGCGTAGATAGCGGCATGATGATTGCTCAATACACCCAAGCTGGTCTGGTCTCTGAAATGAAGCGCTTAGCAGTTCCAGCGTCAGTTGATTCGATTCCGACTTCGGCCATGCAAGAAGATCATGTTTCGATGGGATGGCACGCGGCGCGAAAGTTACGAAAGTCAATCGATGCCTTTGCCAGAGTAATAGCAATTGAATTGATGATTGCAGCCCGCGCAGTTGATATGAGAGCGCCACTTACCGCAGGAGCTGGAACCTCTGCTGCGATAAAAACTTTGCGCTCTAAAGTTGCCGGACCTGCTGCAGATAGATGGCTAACTCCTGAAATTGAAGATTCAGTAGCGCTAGTTAAATCAAATGAAATTCTAAAATCGGTCGAGAAAGCAGTAGGAGCCTTGTTATGAGCAGAGTAATTCATTCACCACACGGAAGTTCGCTATCTGCACTTGGTTGGCAACAAGAAGCAGCACTTCGCATGTTGCAAAATAATTTGGATCCAGAAGTTGCCGAGCGACCTGAAGATTTAGTGGTTTATGGTGGTACCGGAAAAGCAGCGCGAGATTGGAAATCTTATGATGCGCTAATTCGCACCTTAAAAACTTTGAAAGATGATGAAACCATGTTGGTGCAATCTGGACGTCCAGTAGGTGTATTTCAAACTCACGAATGGGCGCCACGTGTATTACTTGCCAATTCAAATCTAGTTGGAGATTGGGCCAACTGGCCAGAATTTCGCAGATTAGAAGCAGCTGGATTAACAATGTACGGCCAGATGACTGCAGGTTCATGGATTTACATTGGCACGCAAGGAATTTTGCAAGGTACTTACGAAACTTTTGCCGCGGTAGCTAATCAAGATTTTGGTGGCACTTTAGCTGGCACATTAACTTTGACTGGCGGCGTTGGTGGAATGGGTGGTGCACAACCTCTTGCGGTCACTATGAATGATGGCGTCTGCATCTGCGTTGATGTTGATGCCACTAGATTGCAACGCCGCGTAGATCATCGTTATTTGGATGCCTGGACTGCAAATATTGAAGAAGCGCTAGAAATCGCGCTTAAAGCAAAGGCGGAAAGGAAGGCTTACAGCATTGGTTTATTAGGCAATGCGGCCACTATTTTCGCTGACTTTTTAAAGCGCGGTGTTCCAATTGATATTGTCACTGATCAAACATCTGCACATGACCCGCTCTCCTATCTACCTGAAGGTGTTTCAGTTGAAGATTGGCAAGAACTTGCTAAAAAAGATGCTGCAGAATTTACCAAGCGCTCTCGCGAATCAATGGCGAAACAAGTTGAAGCGATGGTTGGATTTAAAGATGCCGGTGCTACTGTCTTTGATTACGGAAATTCAATCCGCGGTGAAGCAATGTTGGCTGGTTATTCACGAGCCTTTGATTTTCCTGGATTCGTTCCCGCATACATTCGACCATTATTTTGTGAAGGCAAAGGTCCATTTAGATGGGTTGCGTTAAGTGGCGATAAGAAAGATATCGCAGCAACTGATAAAGCAGTACTAGAACTATTTCCAGATAATGAACCGCTACATCGTTGGATTAGAAAGGCCTCAGAGAAAGTTGCCTTCCAAGGACTTCCAGCGAGAATTTGTTGGTTAGGTTACGGAGAACGCCACTTAGCTGGCGAGAGATTTAATGAGATGGTTGCTAAGGGCGAAGTCTCTGCACCGATTGTGATTGGAAGAGATCATTTAGATTGCGGTTCGGTTGCTTCGCCATATCGCGAAACCGAAGCGATGTTAGATGGTTCAGATGCAATTGCAGATTGGCCGCTATTAAATGCGCTGGTAAATACTGCATCGGGCGCTTCATGGGTTTCTATTCATCATGGTGGTGGCGTTGGAATTGGCAGATCAATTCATGCTGGCCAAGTTTCAGTAGCTGATGGCACGCCATTAGCGGCAGAGAAATTACGGCGCGTGCTAACAAATGATCCAGGCATGGGCGTGATTAGACATGTTGATTCTGGTTATGAAAAGGCCGATCAAGTTGCTGCAGAACGCGGCGTTCGCATACCTATGCACGAGGCTTGATGAGCAGCAAATTAATCCACAATATCGGCCAATTAATCACTAATTCTGACCGCGATTTAGGAATTATCGCCAACGCCGCATTAGTAATTGAAGAGCATAAAGTTGTTTGGGTTGGCGCTAATTCTGCAGCGCCTGCTGCTGACGAAAGTATCGATGCATCTGGTGGCACCGTCACTCCAGGTTTTGTGGATTCACATACTCACGCCGTATTTGCCGGTGATCGAAGTAAAGATTATGTAGCGCGTATGACTGGATCCAAATATGCCACTGGTGGAATTAAAACCACAGTTGCTGCGACCAGAAGTGCAAGTGAAGCTGAGTTAATAAACAACACTCAAAGCGTTTTACGCAAATGCCAGAGCCAAGGAACTACCACTATAGAAATAAAATCTGGATATGGCTTAGATGTTGAGAGCGAAGTAAAACTTTTAAAAGTTGCTCGTGAATTTACTGATGAAACTACATTCTTAGGCGCACACGTAATTCCAATGGAGTTTGAAAATAATCGAAGCGGTTATGTGGAATTAGTAAAAGGTGAAATGTTGCAAGCTGTACTGCCATACTCCAAATGGATAGATGTTTTTTGTGACACTGGAGCATTTACAGTTGAAGAATCCAGAGAGATTCTGCAAGCCGGTATTAAAGCAGGCTTATTAGGTCGCATACATGGCAATCAATTAGGCCAAACTGGTGGCGCTGAATTAGCCATTGAACTTGGTTTAGCCTCAGTTGATCATGCAACTCATGTATCCGATACAACTATCGAAGCCTTAGCTGAAAGTAAGGTAGTAACAACTTTTCTTCCTGGCGCAGAGTTTTTTACTAAATCAACTTATCCAAATGTAAAAAGATATTTTGAATTAGGTGCCCACGTTGCTTTAGCTACTGATTGCAATCCAGGTTCCTCTTATTTGACTTCCATGCCGATTGTTATGTCACTTGCAATCAGAGAGTTGGGATTTACTCCTGTGCAAGCACTTTATGCAGCAACTGCCGGTGGCGCAGCTGCGCTAAAACGAAGCGAAATAGGCCATTTACAGGTAGGTGCGCAGGCTGATCTAGTTATTTGGCAGGCGCCGACTTACGAACATATTGCCTATCGAATGGGCGAGATTGATTGCGAAGTTTTAGCGGTTCGGAAGTTTTAAAAGTTCTTCCACAATTTGTGCCACTCCATCTTCGTTACACGGTGGCGCAGTTGCAGTTGCATATTTAATTCCGTCTGGGTGGCCATCGCTCATAATGTAAGAGCGGCCAGCGAATTCAAGCATTGAAAAATCATTTGGGTTATCACCAAATGTGACGACATCTTCACGATCAATCTTTAAACGTTCGCAAATAACTGCCAGCGTGTCACCTTTAGAAACGCCATGTGCGCTAATTTCTAGAAGTGATTCCCATGGATTTGAATGAGTCACTGTGACGATATCGCCTACTTCGCGTTGCGCTACCGCCAACATTTCATCCGAATTAAATAATTTATCGGAACCACGTACCAATAATTTGATAGCGCCATTTTCAATATGATCCAAAATATCGTCTACACCGGTTTCGTCAACGCCAATATCCCAGCGCGCTTCGTAACCTTTTTCACGACGAAAATCTCCGTGGTTTTCAAAGGCAAAATAGACATCTGGAATTGATTTACGTAGACGTGTAATAGTCTCTCTTAAATCGTTCGGAGTTATTCGCCACTCCTCTAAAACTTTCTCAGCCTGTAAATCCCAAAGCTGACCACCATTGCTACAAATAGCTTGACCGAATTTAAAAGCTTGTTTGATTTGACCCATCCAACGTGGTGGACGTCCAGTAACGAAGAAAACTTTCACGCCCAACTCATGCGCGTGAGTAAGGGCAGCGATAGTGCGTTCCGAAATTGGCGCATCGTGAGGACAGATAGTTCCATCCAAATCAGTAGCAATTAATTTAGGTCTATAACTCACTTAACCACTTCAAGCTTTGCGGTGCCCATGTATGGCTGTAAAACTTCAGGAACATTTACAGATCCATCTGCATTTTGATTGTTCTCCAAAATCGCAACAATCATGCGTGGAACTGCCACCAATGTGCCATTTAGAGTGGCTAACGGACGTGTGCCATTCTCATCCTTCATGCGAATATTTAAACGACGCGCTTGGAATTCGGTGCAGTTAGAGGTGCTGGTGACTTCGCGATAAGCGTTCTGAGTTGGAATCCACGCTTCGATATCAAATTTGCGATTAGCAGATGAACCTAAGTCCCCAGAGGCAATGTCTAATACGCGATAAGGAATACCCATTGCATTTAGGAAATCTTTCTCCCATTGCAATAGTCGCTTATGTTCTTCCTTTGCATCTTCTGGCTTTGCAAAGACAAACATCTCAACTTTTTCAAATTGGTGAACTCGAATAATTCCACGAGTATCTTTTCCGTAAGAACCAGCTTCGCGACGGAAGCATGGTGAATATCCGGTGTAGCGAATTGGTAATTTAGCCGCATCAAGCGTTTCATCCATATGATAAGCCGCAAGTGGAACTTCAGAGGTGCCAACTAAATAAACATCGTCTTTCTCGATGTGATAAACATTCTCTGCCGCTTGACCTAAAAATCCAGTACCTTCCATAGCAGGTGGATTAACTAGTACCGGTGGAATAACTGGAATGAAGCCAGCTTTAGTTGCTTGTTGAATTGCATAATTAACTAAAGCAAGTTCTAGTAGCGCGCCAGGTCCTGTTAAATAGTAACTGCGAGCGCCAGCAACTTTTGCGCCACGTTCGGTATCAATTGCACCAAGCAACTTTCCTAGTTCAACGTGATCTTTTGGTTCGAAATCAAATTTACGCGGCTCACCGATATGTTCGATAACTTTAAAATCTGCTTCGCCACCAATTGGCGCTTCTGGATCTAGAACATTTGAAAGAAGTTTGGCCACATCTGTGGTCTGCGCTTCTAGCTCTGCGCGCTTTGCATCTGCCTCTTTTACCTGAGCAGCTAAAACTTTTGCCTTCTCCAAAAGCGCGGTTTTCTCATCGCCTTTAGCGGCGCCTACTGATTTAGAGAGCAAATTCTGCTCTGCACGCACGGTTTCAAAGGCAGATATCGCTTCACGGCGCTTGCTATCAATCTCAATCAGACGATCAACGATACTTTCGTCTTCGCCGCGGCCGCGCTGCGATGATTTAACAAGCTCCGGATTTTCGCGGATTAACTTGATATCGATCATATTGCGCGCCCCTTTCTGACATCTTCTAACCAATTGTTCGAACTTTTAAATGCTTCATCGCTAGTTGCTTTAGTTGTAGTTGGTGCAACTTTATCTGCACGTGGATATGAACCTAAGAAACGGATATCTTCGCAGATTCGACGTAGGCCGGTGAGCGCATCTCCAACACGTGCATCATTGATATGTCCCTCGGCATCAATAATGAAATGGTAGTGACCAAGTTCGCGACCAGTTGGGCGTGATTGAATAAAAGTTAAGTTAACCCCACGCATTGCAAATTCAGTTAATACTTCAAGTAAGGCACCCGCATGATCGATTCCGATAAATGCTGCAAGCGAGGTGCGATCAAAACCGGTCGGCGCCGGAAGCGCACCTGGTTTTGAAACTAATACAAATCGAGTAACTGCCGCTTCTGAATCACCAATGTTTTCATTTAAAACTGTTAGGCCATAAGTCTTTGCTGCGATAGCTGAAGCCACTGCGGCATCAAATTGTCCATTGGCAAGCGCTTCCGCAGCGGCAGCTGTTGAATTGGTGGTAATAATTTCGGCATTTGGATAATGCTTGGCGATGTACTTACGACATTGCGCCTCTGCATGAGGATGCGTGGCAATCTTTTTAACTTCAGTGTTCTTATCGCGCACCATCAGCGCAAAAGTGACCGGTAATAAAACTTCTCCGACAATGATTAAAGGTTCACCAGTAGCCAATTCATCTAAGGTGCGCGCAACAACGCCCTCGACTGAATTCTCAATTGGCACCAGCGCATAATCACTCTGGCCGCTACGGACCATATCTAGCGCAGCAGTTACGTTTGAACATGGGCTTAATTGATCATTTGCGCCCGTAATGCTCTGCAGGGCAGCTTCAGTGAAGGTACCAACTGGGCCGAGATAGGCGTATTTACTCACCTGCGAATTCTACCCGTAGGCTAGGAAGCATGATGCAGAGTTTAAATGCTCGATTTAATGCTGCGGCTCGCAGTGAAGTTGGTCTGCATCGAAGCGGAAATGAAGATTCTGCACTTATTAATGGCGTTTTAATTGCAGTTGCTGATGGCATGGGCGGTCACGCTGGTGGAGAAGTTGCATCAAAAGTTGCAATTACAACTTTGGCGCAAGTTTTGCCACTCTTAAATAATGATGAGATGGATTCAGAGTCTCTAGAAGATTTTCTTTTAAGCGCTGTTTTGGATGTCGACGATGAAATCCGATTAACCGCAGAAGCTAATGATCGATTATCTGGAATGGGCACCACCCTGACTGCAATCGCGCTTTATCGAAA
>JBJOFF010000025.1:0-10130 GCA_046048895.1 Actinomycetota bacterium | reverse complement strand
CAACGGTTAGAGAAGTCTCTCCGTTTGGACCAACAGATGCAACCAGACCTGTAGCAACTGCAGCATTAGCTGGTGCAACAACTGAAAGCATTCCGAAGCCCAACGCAGATACAGCAACAAGCGCAATTCGCTTGATTGTTGTCTTTGTAGACATTGATTTCCTTTCGGTAGTCGATCTGCGGACTGTCCGTAGATCGGCTTGGGTAGAAATATTTCCACCCGCTTGATTCATCGCACGTGCTGATGAACCAAAATCCCAACCAGATATCCGGATCTGGCTAGGAAACTTAATTTGGAGTTTGCGCATTACTTTGCGCCTCCAGTGGCACCATTGACTGATACAGCCTGGGCCAACACTTTTGTCTTTGCAGCATCTAGAACAATTCGAGTCACAATGGACTTCGGTGCAGTAGCTAGGTCATAGCCACGGGTTCCGACCGGGATATTCATGCCGGTCTCGATGCTGGAGTCAATGCTAATTGTAACGGTTACCAAGTAGTTGCCATTCGACATACGCTCGATAACGTAGGTGGTATCGCTTACTTCAAGCGGTACCCATGAGCCCTTAAGCGCAGCTGATGGGGTGACATCGTAGGTAGTGCCTGATGCCGTGACCGTCAATGACTGGCTCAAGAGGATATTTGGACCATCGGAGAGTGTGATTGCCTGATTAGCAAGGACCGCTCCGAATTCTGTATTTGCTGGAACTGATGAAGTTACGCGGAGCTTGCCCTTGGCGCCTGAAGCATCGGTAACGGTGAAGCCAGTTGGGACGCCTTCTTTATCTAGGCCATAGAAACGGAATGATCCGCCCTTTACTGCAGCATCGCTGCCCCACATCATTGATTCAATCTTCTTTGCAGCTGCAGTTGCTGCAGCGGTTGCCTCTGCAGAAGCGCTTGCTGATGCAGATGGTGAAGTTGAAGTTGCTGGGTTTGCATTATTTGAAACCATTGGCAGGGTAGGAAGGAAACGACCTTCGCTACCGGTCAAAGAGTTGAAACCTAGGAAAGCTGTAAGTACAAGAATGAGCGATAGAGCCACCTTTGATGACTTCTCCGCAAGCTTCGCTGCCTTCTTGTATGAAGTCGAGAGCATATCTAGCGCAGTTAAGCCGCGCTTCTCGTCGATAACCAACTCTGAAAGCACGCGGCGAAGTGATGCGCGAGCGCGAGATACGGTGTGACGAACTGAAGATTCTTTGATGCCAAGCTCGGCTGCGATTTCCGCAGTTGAGCGGCCTTCCATTTCCCACATAACTAGCGCTGCGCGCTCAGCTGGGGAGAGAAGCGCAAGTGCCTGGCGGATGATTGCGGCATCTTCTGCAGCTGAGATAGCTTCAGCGTGATCGCCATTGTCATGCCAAGTAGCTTCGACCTCTGCCTGGGCATCATCGATCACCACAAGATTTGGGCGACGACCCTCTGCACGGAAGAAATCGATGCATAGGTTTTCGATGGTGCGGTGGAGGTAACCGATTGCGTGCTCTTTTGATTCTAGTTCTGGGGCAGCAAGCATGAACTTGATAAGCGCATCCTGAGTAATTTCCTCAGCTTTAGCGCTATCTTTTAGTACGCGGTTTGCGTGGACGAGAAGTTCTGCGCGATTTTCGATATAGAAAGCACCAAGCTCCGCTACGGACCATACTCTTGGTCCTGCGGAGTTCGCAGATTTCTTAAATGCCACTTACTCGGATCCTTTTCCTAGTCATTTTACTGACTAGCACTGGGAGCTACCCAACTATTAGGTCTTGCGTAGTTGTCCGTCGACCCCTACATGCTCTACTACGAATCCCATCCTAATATGTAGCGTTGAGCGGACAAATCAGTCAATTCGGACATTTCCCTGAGGATCCGTAGAAAAGTTACCTTTATATAGGTATAAATACGCACGCCAAAGGGGAAGGTGCAGAGCCAAGTCTAAAGTACTTGTTGAGAGTTTTCGATTAAGAGCTGGCGAGTTTCCAAAATTTTCCAGGAAATGCTACTTAACAAACTCAGTTTTCTAAGAAACTTTGTTCGATTTTGTCACCTTTTTGTAATCTATATTTTGCTGGAGTTCCAACTAGTTGTGCAAAATAACGTGGGTGCAAACCAAAACCCGGCCTAATAATCCCGATATTTTCTTCGTTTAGTATTTCGCCAATTTCAATATCTTTTATTGCATAAATCGATCTACGAAATTTTCTAGAAGGCATCTCCTCTACGGTTGGGCCGTAGCTTATGGTGCCAATCGCTTGCTTTGCATTTTCACATTCTATGGTGAGATGCTTCATTTCCAATTCAGACATTGAAAATTCAGAATCAACTCCTTGATCATTGCGCGAGAGAGTCAAGTGTTTTTCGATAACTGTAGCGCCAAGTGCGACGGCCGCTACAGCTACACCAATGCCAAGGGTATGATCAGACAAGCCAATCTCGCATCCAAACCTCTTCTTCAGGTCTTTCATCGTTATGAGATTTGCAGAACTTGGAGTCGCAGGATAATTACTTGTGCACTTTAAGAGTACTAAGTTCTTGCAGCCATTTTCTCGAGCGGTTGTAACAGTTTCTTCAATTTCATCAAGTGTCGCCATTCCAGTCGAAATGATCATTGGTTTTCCGGTGCTTGCAATCTTCTTTATAAGTGGTAGATGAGAATTCTCAAATGACGCAACTTTATAAATTGGCACGTCCAAATTTTCAAGAAAATCAACAGAAGTTTCATCAAATGCTGAACTGAAATATGTTAAACCTAGTTTTTTTGCTTCGGTAAATATAGGTTTGTGCCATTCCCAAGGCGTATATGCTTTCTCGTACAAACTGTAGAGATACTCGCCTTTCCAAAGGCTATTTGCATCCGAAACCAAGAAATCTTCTTTTTGGACATTTAATGTCAAAGTGTTTGGCAAATATGTCTGTAATTTTATTGCTGAAACTCCTGCCCTTTTTGCGGCATGTACTATTTCTAGAGCCTTTTCAAGACTTTGGTCGTGATTTCCGGACATTTCCGCAATTATGAAAGGTGGAAATTCACTACCAATTCCATGGTTATTAATTTTGAAACCCATCACTAATCCCCTAATTGTTTAAAATAACTAGAAATTAAATTATCGCTCTCATTAATTTTTGTCGTAATTTCTGACAATTTTTCAGGTGCTACTTCTGCGACAACTCGAAGTAAATTCATCCAGTTTATGTTGTTATTCGTTCTGACTTGTTCAATTTTGTCAATAAGCTCCAGTTTGCTGCTTTGCGGATTAAAATTCATTCGTTCTAATCTTAAGATTTCGTCAAGAATATTAGAATTCCATCCTGAAAAGTTACTTGGCAATTCACATTTTTTGTGGAACGATCCACGACCTCGTTGTCTAATTGTTGTGTATTTTCTACCAATCAAATTATCTATATTCCTTAAAAATAGTTTCTCTACTGCTTCTCGCAAAATAAAATATGAACTTTCAAAAGTTTCCTCCCGAATGTTAAGGTTTACTAACTCTTGGCAAATGATTGGTCCAGTGTCAATACTTTCATCAATTTCATGGATTGTGACACCTGTTGCTGTGTTATCCCAATGTGACCAGAAATTAGGATGTGCTCCTCTATTCCATGGCAAAAATCCGATGTGGAGATTAATAATTGGAGCAGAGCAATTTTCTAGGACATTTCTCAAAATCTTGTGGCTGTATCCATAACTAACAACAAGATCAAAATCGCTCGCGTCAAAATTCTTATCGTCTGAATGATGTACATGGTAACCAGAGGAAGCAAGCTCTTCAAACAAACTAGTTTCGGAAGGACTATACCCGAGCAGCAAGATTCTTACAGCAGCTTTTGTCATAAGGTGTCTTTCTTCTAGGGACAGCGCATTTGCCCAGTCATTTCTATTATATTTCATTCCCCATAAAAGTTTGCATTTGAATTTCGATTTTGGAACTGATATGCCGTATTTGTTAATCTTTTATAGTCTACTCTTAAACACTCAGCTTGATAGCATAGGAAATTGAGAAATCATGAAGCGTAGACTTGATATCGACTTGTTAAGGTTTCTTGCAATTACATTGGTAGTTGTTGCGCATACCATGAACATTTCAATAGGAGCCATCGGGGTACAAGTATTTTTTCTGGTATCTGGCTACTTGCTTGCTGATTACAAAAATAGATTTGGCCGTGTTGATTTTATCATTTATAGATTTTCTCGGCTCTTCCCATTGTCTTTCTTAATGTCGTTGATTTTCTATTTTCGGTTCGACTCACCTATTTGGTTTCTTGCAAATATTCTTATGGTTCAAACTTTATTTTCGAATTTTGATTCATATCCAGGTGGTTGGTCAATAAGTTTTGAGTGGATTTTTAGTCTAATCATTGCAACAGGTTTGATTACAAAATCTAGAATCTTTAGATTAGTGATTTTGACAGGCTCTTTACTTCTGCAAGTATATTTATATATTATCGAAAAAGGAATATTTGACTCATTTCCATACACAATCCTAAGCATTCTTGCAAATCTATTTTTTATAACATTAGGAATCTCATTTCGCAACGGAGATTTTAGAGCTTTAAATCGTTGGAGAAATATATCTTTAATACCTCTAATTTACTTATTGCTTGTTACTCCAAAACATAGTCCTTTTCCTCTTTTTCATTGGTCTATTATGGTTTTTTGCTTAGGAATTTTGTTGTTGGATAACAAAACTATTATGAGATTTTCTGATCATCCTCAATTTTCCTTGTTACATAGAGTGGGTACATATACTTATGGAATCTTTTGTGCGCATTTTATAGTTATGATTGGATTAACTAATATCTTAATTGACGGCAATTCGTTTGCTTATTGGTTGAAATTTACATATGCAAATTTTGGTTTGTTCGTTCACTTCTTTATAGTGTTCTTAATATCTTATTTCATGGCAAAGTTCAGCTACAAATACCTCGAACGACCAATCGTTTCTTATGTCGGTCGTAAACTTTCGAAAATCTAATATTTTAGCTGTTTTCAGCTTCCCAAGCGCGACGGCCAGCTAACAACTCTTGAGCTCGAACCAAATCTAGGGCTTCAAGAGTATCGCCGCGACGAAGAGTCGCATTGGTTTCGCCGTCTGTGACATACATACCGAATCGACCATCTTTAACTAGAATGTGTTTTCCTGTTACAGGATCAATACCAAAGTCTTTAAGCGGTGGCTTGGCTACACCGCGACGACGTTCTTTAGGTTTCGAATAAATCTCAAGCGCTTCATCTAGAGTGATTTTAAAGATTTGGTCTTCAGATGTAAGCGTGCGGGAATCGGTACCGGCCTTTAAATAAGGTCCATAACGACCATTCTGCACCGTGATTTCTTCACCAGCTGCGTTGGTGCCAAGTACGCGCGGAAGAGAAAGTAGTTTTAATGCATCTTCGTATGTGATGGTATTTAAATCCATCGTCGAAAATAGCGAAGCTGTTTTCGGCTTTGGCAGTTCATCTTTCTTAATGCGCTTTGGTTTACCAGTCTTTGGATTAATTACCGGTTCTGGCTCAGGCAAGATTTCAGTTACATATGCGCCGTAACGACCAGACTTTGCGATGATCGGGAAACCTGTCTCTGGATCAATTCCTAATTCGCGTTCACCCGATGGCTTTGCAAGAAGTTCTTGCGCATAAGCTAAATTCATTTCATCAGGTGCAGTGCCTTCTGGAATATTGGCAAACTTACGATCATCGCCTTGTCCTTGTTGTACGTATGCGCCATATCGGCCAACGCGGATTTCAATGTCATCAGATAACTTCATGGTGTTTATCTGTTGCGCGTCGATAACACCTAGATCTGCTGCAAGTTCATTTAAACCTGGCATGCCATCGTGGCCGTAGTAGAAATTGCGTAGCCAATCGATACGTTCTGCTTCACCGGATGCGATCTTGTCTAAATCTTCTTCCATAGATGCAGTGAATTCGTAATCAATAAGTTTTGAGAAGTGTTGTTCTAATAGTCCAACAACAGAGAAAGCTAAGAAGGTAGGAACAAGTGCGCGGCCGCGTTTCATGACATAGCCGCGGTCTTGGATAGTTTGGATAATAGATGCAAAGGTAGATGGGCGTCCGATGCCAAGTTCTTCTAGTTTTTTTACAAGAGTAGGTTCGGTATAGCGCGCAGGCGGTTTGGTTTCGTGGCCTTCGGTTAGGAGTTCATTTACCTTTAATTTTTGCCCTTCGGACATAACCGGTAGGCGCTTATCTGATGCATCTTCATCTTTGTTTGAATCTTCGGTTTGTACGTCGTCGTATGCTGCAAGGAAACCGGCGAAGGTAACAACAGATCCGTTTGCTCTGAAGATTGCCTTTTTGTTATCTGAAGTTGTGGCATCAAAGTCAACGCGCTGTTGCATTTTCTTGGCATCGGCCATTTGGGATGCAACGGTGCGCTTCCAGATTAAATCGTAGAGTGCGAATTCATCGCGAGATAGTTCTGGTGCGAGTTCGCCAGGAGTTTTAAAGGTATCGCCTGCTGGGCGGATGGCTTCGTGAGCTTCTTGGGCGTTCTTTGATTTACCTTGATAGACACGTGGGGCATCTGCAACATGGTCGGCGCCGTAGAGTGATTTAGCTGCGTTGCATGCGGCGTTGATTGCTTGTGAAGATAAATTTACAGAGTCGGTTCGCATGTAGGTGATGTAACCGTTTTCGTATAAACGTTGTGCCACGCGCATGGTGATCTGTGCGCCCCAACCAAGACGAGATCCAGCATCTTGTTGCATAGTGGATGTAGTAAATGGTGGCTTTGGGCGTTCAGTGCGTGGAGATTCTTCGATTGATTTAACGGTTAACGGTACGTGTTCGAGTGATTGCGCTAGTTGTTTTGCGTTGGTTTCATCAAGCAGCAGAATGTTTGCGGCGTTTTTTTCCTTTAACGCGCCGTTGGCATCGAAATCATTTGTGGCTGCAAGGCGTTTGTCGTCAACAGAAAGTAAACGGGCATCAAAACCTTCGCACTTTGCAGTTAAATCCCACCAAGCGGATGAAATAAAGGCCATGCGTTCGCGTTCGCGTTCGACGATCAAGCGAGTAGCAACAGATTGCACGCGGCCGGCAGAGATGCGCGGCATGACTTTTTTCCATAAAACCGGGGATAAACGGTATCCGTAGAGGCGATCTAGGACGCGGCGAGTTTCTTGAGCGTCAATTAAGTGATAATCCAAGTCGCGAGTTTCGTGAACTGCTTTTTGAATTGCCTCTTTGGTGATTTCGTTAAAGACCATGCGTTTGATTGGGATCTTTGGTTCTAGTACTTCGACCAAGTGCCAAGCAATGGCTTCGCCTTCTCGGTCTTCGTCCGTTGCCAGGATTAGTTCGTCGGCCTCTTTCATGAGCGCTTTTAGCTCAGAGACTTTGCCTTTTTTATCTGGGTTAATTACATATAGTGGCGCGAAATCATTTTCGATATCGACGCCTTCTTTGGACCAAGCTTGTTTTTTGACTTCTGCAGGAATATCAGCGGCGCGTTGTGGCAGATCGCGGATATGACCGACTGATGCTTCAACGATGTAATCATCGCCAAGGTAATCGGTGATCTTGCGAGCTTTGGCAGGGGACTCAACGATTACTAATTTTTTGAAATTGCCGTCGAATGGTGGACGAACTTTTGGCGCAGCAGAGACCGATTTTTTAGCAGACTTCTTCGCTGCTTTCTTTGCGGTTTTCTTTTTTGCTACGGCCATTTTGTTTTTAGTAATTCCTAGTTTTGTTTAATGGGAAAAATCTAAGTGTGGACAACCGACTTGAATTGTCAGTTGCCCACACTAGTTTTTAGAACTATGCGATTGATGTTGACTTACGACGGTTGTGCACAAGGCCGCCGATGATTACGAACATTGCAACGAATGCGATTGCAAACGATGTAGTGCCCTTATCTTCAAGTGATAACTTCACGATTAGTGGAGTAACAAGTAGACCAACCAAGTTCATAACCTTGATAAGAGGGTTGATAGCAGGGCCTGCGGTGTCCTTGAAAGGATCACCAACGGTGTCGCCCACAACTGTTGCCGCGTGTGCATCAGAGTGCTTGCCGCCGTGGTGGCCATCTTCAACCATCTTCTTTGCGTTATCCCATGCGCCACCTGAGTTAGCTAGGAAAACTGCCATCAAAGTACCGGTTGCGATTGCACCAGCAAGGTATGCACCAAGTGCGCCAACGCCAAGACCGAAACCAACTGCAATTGGCGCCATCACTGCAAGAACGCCAGGTACTGCAAGTTCGCGTAATGAATCGCGGGTGCAGATATCGACAACTGCGCCGTATTCAGGCTTCTCAGTACCCTTCATGATTCCTGGGTGCTTTTCAAACTGGTGACGAACTTCAAGTACCACTGCGCCAGCTGCGCGAGATACTGCATTGATTGCAAGACCAGAGAACATAAATACCACTGCTGCGCCAATTACTAGACCAACTAAGTTACGTGGATCTGCAACGTTTAGTACGCCTTGGAATTGTTCTGCAAGTTCTGCGCCGTTCTTGCCAGCGTTAATAACTGCTTCCTTGATTGCATCTGTAAATGCACCGAAGAGCGCAGTCGCTGCAAGAACTGCAGTTGCGATTGCAATACCTTTTGTAATTGCCTTTGTGGTATTACCAACTGCATCAAGTGAAGTAAGAATCTGTGCGCCTTCGCCCTTAACATCGCCAGACATTTCTGCGATGCCTTGTGCATTATCTGAAATCGGACCAAAGGTATCCATAGCAACGATCACGCCAACAGTAGTTAGAAGACCAGTACCTGCAAGTGCGATTGCCAATAGGGATAAAGTAATTGAACCGCCACCTAATGAGAAGGCACCGAATACTGCAGCTGCAATTAGCAGTGCTGAATAAACCGCTGATTCAAAACCAACTGAGATACCAGAGAGAATTACAGTTGCGGCACCAGTCTTTGATGATGCTGCTACGTCATTTACTGGACGCTTGCCAACTTCGGTAAAGAAGCTAGTTAGTAACTGAATTGCGGCTGCGAGCGCGATACCGATTAATACTGCGCCCCAAGCAAGAATGCGTGGGTTGGTATCGCCTGCTTCTGCAATAGCTTCTTCAGAAAGGCCAGTTAACATGCTGAATTTCGCTGGTAAATAGGTAAATGTTGCTAGACCAGTTAATACTGCAGAGATAATTGCTGACATAAAGAATGAACGATTGATTCCGTTCATCGCTGACTTATCTGTGCTGCGCATACGAGTTAGGAAGATTCCTAGTACTGCAGTGATAGTTCCGATTGCCGGAACGATAAGTGGGTAGATAAGACCGCTGTCGCCGAAGCCAGCTTTACCAAGAATAAGAGCTGCAACAAGAGTTACGGCATAAGATTCAAATAAGTCTGCAGCCATACCTGCGCAGTCACCGACGTTATCGCCAACGTTATCTGCAATAGTTGCAGCGTTACGTGGGTCATCTTCTGGAATACTTTTTTCAACTTTACCTACAAGGTCTGCTCCGACGTCTGCAGCTTTAGTAAAGATACCGCCGCCAACGCGCATGAACATTGCAAGCATCGCGGCGCCGAAACCGAAACCTTCAAGAACTGCTGGTGCATTTTCGCGATAGATCGCAACTACAACTGCTGCGCCAACAAGACCAAGGCCAACAGTTAACATACCTACAACGCCACCGGTGCGGAATGCAATCTGCACTGCGCCTTCAGCTGACTTCTGGCGTGCTGCTTCGGCAACGCGAACGTTTGCGCGAACTGCAAGCCACATACCTTGATAGCCGACAAGTGCAGAGAATCCTGCGCCGACTAAGAAGAAGATTGAGCGGCCAACTTTGATTTCAGTTGTGCCAGGAAGTGCGAAAAGTAGAACGAAAACAATTGCGACGAAGAATGAAAGCGTTTTGAATTGGCGAGTCAGATATGCCGCTGCGCCTTCTTGGACCGCTTGCGCGATCTCTTTCATCTTCTCGGTGCCATCTGCTTTAGCAAGAACTTGCGCGCGCAGTGCTGCTGCGACGCCGAGTGCTGCTAATGAGATTGCGAGGACGATATATACATAAGTCAGGTTGGAACCTGTTACTTGCACAAGTGAGCTAGAAGCTCGCATGAGTAATTCTCCTTCGTTGGAGTTGGGCGCTCTTCTCCTGTTTTATCAGGCGAATCGCTTCCAGTCCCAACGGGGACCTTGGCCGCTTC
>JBJOFF010000024.1:0-11409 GCA_046048895.1 Actinomycetota bacterium | reverse complement strand
TAGCCACAGGCAAAACTTATGGGATAAATTGGCTACTTGAAGTACCTAAGGGGTCCTTATTAGATGGGAGTAAGAAATGTCAGTTCAGGCATACATCTTGATTCAAACAGAGGTCGGTAAGGCTTCATCGGTAGCGCAAGCAGTATCCGGGATTTCAGGAGTTACTCTCGCAGAGGGCGTTACTGGTCCTTATGATGTAATCATGCGTTGTGAAGCGCCATCAATGGAAGATTTCGGCCGCGTAATTCTGGGTAAAGTTCAAGCAGTACCAGGAATTACTCGCACCCTAACTTGCCCAGTTACTGGAAATTTTCACTAATTTAAATAAGTTTAATTTAGCGCTGAATTGGTTCTGCGCAGCGCAGTTTCAATTAGCGCAGAGATAATCTCAGTGTAGTTAAGGCCGCTTACGCTCCATAATTTTGGGAAAACCGAAGTGGGGGTAAATCCCGGCATGGTATTTAATTCATTAATAATTATGAATCCATCTTCAGTGTAGAAGAAATCAACTCGGGCTAATCCAGAGCAGCCCAAAGCAATAAATGCTTCAATCGCCGCAGCTTGTAACTCTTTACTCTTTTCTATCTCTGCTGGAGCCAAAACAGTTGTAGCTCCATCAAGGTACTTTGCTTCGAAATCGTAAAATTCAAATTTAGAATCAATCTTTATTTCGCCGGGTACTGAGCATTGCACCTGGCCATCTTTTTCTAATACCGCACATTCGACTTCGCGGCCGACAATTGCTTTTTCTAACATCACTTTGCTGTCGTATTTGAAAGCATCTTCAACGGCTGAAACTAAATCTTCTTCTCGTTTAACTTTATGCGTGCCTCGAGATGAGCCTCCGCGTGCTGGTTTCACAAATAGTGGATATCCCAAACCATGATCCTTAATTGCATCGCCTTTTCTAAGCGCTACCCCTGGCGCCACAGCGATTCCGTGCGCCATAAAGATCTGCTTTGCAAAATGCTTATCCATTGCTACGGCTGATGCTAAAACTCCATTTCCTACATATGGAATATCCAGCATTTCTAACAACCCTTGGATGGTGCCATCTTCACCATAAGGTCCATGAAGAATTGGGAAAACTACATCCGCATTGATTTCATTTATAGATATGGCAGGTGCGTTTTCTGGGACCCCAGGTAGTGAAGTTCCGTTAATCTCAAATTTAGTATCGGTTGGAAGTAAAACCCATTTTCCGCTGCGAGTTATGCCAATTAGGGTGGGATTAAATTTGCTGCGATCAATTGCAGAGATCACGCCGCTTGCAGAGATGCAGCTGATTTCATGTTCGCTGCTTCTGCCACCACAAATAATTGCGACATTAATCAATTAATTGAAACCTTCCACTATTTTCAACACTTCTATTTTAAGGCAATTTTCATGGCTCAGTCGACTCATGATTTCTTACCTTTTTTAAAATTACCTGTTCGTGGCAGCTCTGATTTGCGAAGATCAAATAACTCATCTGGCGCAGTTTCGTTTC
The DNA here is from genome assembly GCA_046048895.1 of Actinomycetota bacterium. Lineage (GTDB taxonomy): Bacteria > Actinomycetota > Actinomycetes > Nanopelagicales > Nanopelagicaceae > ZLKRG08. The sequence goes on along the minus strand of JBJOFF010000024.1, from coordinate 9,920 downwards.
GCAAATTTGCCACCATCTCAGTCAATATTCGCATTGCAAAATTGGTGGCTTCTTCCATAGCAACTGGGTCATCTTCCTTGCCTTGCCATTTACTCAAATCAATTGCTTTGCCACATTGCAAAGTGTGGGACTTTCTCGGAAGTATTCTTAGAGTTTTTGAGTAAGGCGCAAGAATTTTATGATCTCCCCATTGTGCAATCGGAATCAGTGGCGCACCCGCAGCCAGCGCCAATCGAACTGCCCCAGTCTTTCCGGTCATGGGCCACAAATTTGGATCGCGCGTCAATGTACCTTCTGGGTAAATTGCAATTGCATGACCTAATTTCAAAGCTGCAATAGCTTCAGCGAGCGCCACTGCAGCGCTATCACTTTGACGTTTAACCGGAATTTGCTCGGCCTTATATAAAACCCAACCGATGATTGGTAACTTAAATACCGCTTCTTTGCCAATAAACCTTGGCGCTCTACCATTTTTGTATAGGTAATGGGCCAACACCAAAGCATCTAAATACGAGACATGGTTGCTGTAAAAAACCGCTGCTCCTGATTTTGGAATCTCTTCTATATTAAGCCATTTTCTGCCACTGATAAGTTTCAAAATTGGAATCATAATGCTGGAGCCAAATCGATATCCAAAATTGACTCCGAGTGGAGTTCCCGAAGGCGGCTTCATAGAGGTAGCCTAGGGATAACTAAAGAAAAAGACCGCTAAGTCTGAAACTTAGCGGTCTTTTTCTTTGGACTTTTTATTAGAAGTGAAAGAAGAATTACTTCTTCTTGCCCTTCTTTACAGCCTTCTTAGCCTTCTTTGGAGCTGCCTTCTTTGCAGACTTCTTCGCTGCCTTCTTAGGCGCTGCCTTCTTTGCAGCTTTCTTTGGAGCTGCCTTAGCCACAACAGGTGCTGCTGGCTTTGGTGCTGGACCAAGCTTACGATCTCCTGAAATAACTTCCTTTAGGCCCTTTGCAGGTAAGAAGCGTGGCTTCTTGCTTGCCTTGATCTGGATGGTCTCGCCAGTGAAAGGGTTACGGCCCTTACGTGCCTTGCGATCAACCTTCTTAAACTTGCCGAAATCATTGATTGTTACATCTTCACCCTTTTGGATGTTGCGTGTAATTGAATCAAAAATGATTTCTACAGCGTGAGCTGCTTCCTTCTTGCTGCCGTTGAAGTGAGGAGCCAACGACGCAATGAATTGGGTCTTATTCATTAACTTCCCCTATTTACGCGTAAATTTGATGCATCCGCATCAAGTAGTTAAAACTTACGCGCAGGAAATACTTATTTTTCGCTAATTTATAGCGTGTCGCAAATAATTTTTTTCAACAAAGTTGAAGATTTCCGCGATTTTATTCGTAAAAAATAGCGAAAAACTCTAAAGTAATTATTGAGAGTTACTCTCTTTTTACTTTACCGGCAGAGTTTTAGGCTTAAAAGAAGGGCGTTTTGCTTCAAATTTAGCAATCTCATCGAGATGTTGCATCGTAAGTCCGATGTCATCAAGGCCCTCCATTAAGCGCCAACGGGTGTAATCATCAATTTCAAATGGGACTTTATGACCAGCATAAGAAACTAAGCGATTCTCTAAATCAACAGTAACTTGGGTGGTGGCATCGGATTCGATGGTTTCCCATAGTTTTTCAATCTCAGCTTGAGGCAGAATTACGGTGAGTAATCCACCTTTAGCGCTATTACCGCGGAAGATATCGGCAAAGCGTGAAGAGATTACAACTTTAAATCCATAATTTTGTAGCGCCCAAACTGCGTGCTCACGTGATGAGCCAGTTCCGAAATCAACTCCTGCAACCAAAATAGTTCCGTTTTTATATTCATCTTTATTCAAAACAAAATCTGGATCGTTGCGCCATGCTGCAAAGAGTCCATCTTCGAATCCGGAACGGGTTACGCGCTTTAGATATACCGCAGGAATGATCTGATCGGTATCTACATTAGAACGACGTAGCGGGACTGCATTTCCAGTGTGCTTGATAAATTTTTCCATTTGTATTCCTTATAAATCCGCTGGCGAAGCCAGAGTTCCTTTAATAGCTGTAGCTGCGGCAACTAATGGTGATGCCAGGTGCGTGCGACCGCCCTTGCCTTGTCTACCTTCAAAGTTACGGTTTGAGGTTGAGACGCTGCGCTCTCCTGGTTTCAAAGTATCCGGATTCATTCCAAGACACATAGAACAACCAGCGCTACGCCATTCGGCACCGGCATTAATAAATACTTTATCTAAACCTTCAGCTTCTGCCTGCAAACGAACGCGAGCAGAACCCGGAACAACTAACATTCTTAAAGAATTGGCAATCTTCTTATCTTTCAAGATTGCAGCGGCGGCACGTAAATCTTCAATACGACCATTGGTGCATGAACCCAAGAAGACAGTATCTACTTGAATCTGCTTCATCGGAATGCCTGCCGTTAAACCCATATATTCAAGGGCGCGCTCTGCTGCACCGCGCTCTTCTGGATCTTTGATTTCCGCTGGGATTGGCACATTTGCATTTAGTGGCACGCCTTGACCAGGGTTGGTACCCCAAGTTACAAATGGCGAAAGTTCATCAGCATTCAAAGTTACTTCCGCATCAAACTTGGCATCTGCATCTGTATAAAGAGATGACCAATATGCAACTGCTTCGTCCCAGTTCTCTGGAGCATGTGGCTTACCCTTGATGTAATCAAAAGTTGTTTGATCAGGCGCAATTAATCCTGCTCGAGCGCCTGCTTCAATAGACATATTGCAGATAGTCATGCGAGCTTCCATTGAAAGCTTTCGAATTGCTTCACCACGATATTCCAAAACATATCCTTGGCCGCCGCCAGTTGAGATCTTTGCAATGACTGCCAAAATAATATCTTTAGCAGTTACGCCCTCTTTGAGCGAACCTTCAACGTTAATTGCCATGGTCTTAAATGGCTTTAAAGGCAGAGTCTGTGTAGCAAGCACGTGTTCAACTTCAGAAGTTCCGATACCGAATGCCAGCGCACCAAAAGCACCATGAGTTGAAGTATGTGAATCTCCGCAAACAATGGTCATGCCAGGTTGGGTAAGTCCAAGTTGCGGACCAACTACGTGCACGATGCCTTGTTCGATATCGCCAAGGGAGTGGATACGAACACCAAACTCTTCGCAATTCTTACGAAGAGTATCTACCTGCAGCTTCGATACCGGATCTGCAATTGGCTTATCAATATCTAAAGTTGGCACGTTGTGATCTTCAGTTGCCAGCGTTAAATCTGGGCGATGCACTGGGCGATTGGATAGCCGGAGTCCATCAAAAGCTTGTGGGCTAGTTACTTCGTGAATTAAATGCAGGTCGATAAATAGTAAATCTGGTTCGCCCTCTTTTTGGCGAACAATGTGATCATCCCAAATTTTCTCTGCAAGAGTCTTGCCCATTTTTCCTTGGCGCCTTTCAGTTTGCTATCCACATTTTGAGATGCTAATCTCATGCCGTGGACAGCAAGAATAGCGGAGTCGGCGTATTAGATAAAGCCGTAAGCATCTTGGCGGCCCTTGAGAGCGGACCACATTCACTTGCGGAGTTAGTCGCGGTGACTGGTATCGCTCGTCCTACTGCTCATAGATTGGCAGTTGCGCTCGAACATCATCGTTTAGTATCTCGTGATTTAACTGGCCGTTTTATTTTAGGTAAGAGAAATGGCGAGCTTGCAGCAGCTGCTGGCGAAGATCGCTTACTTGCCGCTGCCGCCCCGGCACTTGCTGCACTTCGCGATGCAACTGGAGAATCTGCTCAGCTATATAAACGCCAAGGTGATCAAAGAGTTTGTGTTGCAGTTGCAGAACGTTTATCTGGATTGAGAGATTCAGTACCAGTTGGCGCAGCCCTAACTATGCAAGCTGGTTCTGCAGCTCAAGTACTGCTAGCTTGGGAAGATTCAGAGAAAATTCATCGCGCACTTGGTAAAGCACGTTTTACTGCTGCACATTTAGCAGCAGTTCGTCGACGTGGCTGGGCGCAATCTGTGGGAGAACGCGAAGCGGGTGTGGCTTCAGTATCTGCACCAGTACGTGGACCAAATAACAAAGTGATTGCCGCAGTCGGTATTTCAGGACCTATTGAGCGACTAGGTCGCCAACCTGGCCGATTACATGCAGCTGCAATTGTTGCTACTGCCGCGAAGCTATCTGAATATTTAGCAAAAAATAACTAAGAGCTTTCTCAATATCTGTGTGGATGTTCGCTAGAAATCGTACGAATAGTGTGGCTCTTTGCACGCATCACTAAAGATTGGCTTGTCATACAGCGCTCGGTAAAACGTACTCCATCCATTAATTCACCATCTGTTATGCCGGTTGCAGCAAAGAAAATATCTTCACCTTTTACTAAATCTTTTGCCGTAAATACTTTAGTTAAATCAAGTTCAGATGCCATTTCGCGCTCTGCAACTGATTGCGGCGCAAACATTCCTTGAATCTCACCACCCAAACAACGCATCGCACATGCAGCGATTACGCCTTCAGTGGTTCCGCCAATTCCCATCAATAAATCCGCACCAGTATTTGGTCTTGCTGCAAGTACTGCGCCAGCCACATCGCCATCAGAGATGAATTTAATGCGAGCGCCAGTAGCTCTAATTTCCTCTGCGAGTTTGGCATGGCGCGGTCTATCTAATAGAACAACAGTGATGTCGTAAGCCGGCACTCTCTTAGCTTTGGCAACTTTTTCAATATTGACTGATACCGGCGCAGTAATATCTATAACCCCTGCGGCTTCTGGTCCGGTTGCGATTTTGTTCATATAGAAAGCGCCACTTACGTCGAACATAGCGCCGCGCTCGGCAAGTGCGATTACTGAGATTGCATTATTTAACCCTTTAGCGGTCAAAGTTGTGCCATCTATTGGATCTACTGCAACATCGCAGTTCATACCAATTCCGTTACCGACTACTTCTCCATTAAAGAGCATTGGCGCTTGATCTTTCTCGCCTTCACCAATAACCACTACACCATTCATATCGACAGTTGAAATCATTTTGCGCATTGCATCAACTGCGGCTTGATCTGCATCATCTTTTGCGCCGCGACCTACCCAACGTGATGCAGCAATCGCTGCAGTTTCGGTTACGCGCACCAATTCAAGTGCTAGGTTTCTTGAGTTTCCAAAATTGGAAGTATCGCCCATGTGATAACAGTAGCCCCGAAGGGATTCGAACCCTCGTAGCTGGCTTGAGAAGCCAGAGTCCTAGGCCGCTAGACGACGGGGCCTCTAGTGCTATCAATGCAGAACGCCTTTGGCTTTCTGCATTTTTCAAAACCAATCGCTCATGGCTTCAAATGTCTATAGCTATTAATTTGTACTGCGCTGGGGTACCAGGACTCGAACCTAGACTTACTGAACCAGAATCAGCAGGGCTGCCAATTACCCCATACCCCAAAGTGCCCCGTAAAGGGCCTGCGTAGTTTATCTAAGGCTTTATCTAATCGCTAATCAGCTAGGTAATTACAGTAAAAGCGCGCTTTTAATGCGGGAAATCGCAGCTTCTTTTCCGAGTAGCTCCATTGATTCAAAGAGTGGCGGTGAGATATGGCTACCAGTTGCTGCAATTCTTACCGCTCCAAAAGCAATTCTTGGCTTAAGACCTAACTCTTCAATCAATGCAGTGCGCAGTGCGCCTTCGATTGATTCATGGTTCCATGATGTTAGTGGTTCGAGTACTTCAAGTGCTCGATTCAGAACTTGCTTGCTCTGTTCATCTTTGATCTTCTCTTTTGAGTCGGTTTCGACTGCAAAATCTTTCACAAATAAGAACTTCAGCATTGCTGGAATCTCATCTAATTTCACGATGCGCTCTTGGATGATCGGCAAAGCTGCCTTAACCAGCGCAAGCTCTGCGTCTGTACCAGTAATAATTCCAGTACCAGTTAAGAAAGGTAGCGACCAATTTAGAAATTCTTCTGCTGAGAGCGCACGAATCTTATCGCCATTAATTGCTTCCAGCTTTTTCATATCAAAACGAGCTGGCGAAGAGTGAACATCATGAACTTCGAATAATTCAACTAACTCTTTCATCGTAATATCTTCGCGGTCCTCACCTGGAGACCAACCAAGAAGGGCTAAATAATTACAGATAGCTTCAGGCAAGAAACCTTGTTCGCGATACCAAGCAATTGAAACTTCACCATTTCGCTTGGAGAGTTTGGCGTTGTCCTGCCCCATTACGAATGGCAGGTGCGCAAATGTTGGATATTGATCTGCCTTCAAACCCATCGCTTTATAAACTTGAATTTGGCGAGGCGTCGAAGAGAGTAGATCCTCACCACGAAGCACGTGAGTTACTTTCATTAAAACATCATCAATTGCTACCGCCAATGTGTAAAGCGGCGATCCATCAGCGCGCATTAAAACGAAGTCAGGTACATATTTATGATCAAAAGAAACTTCGCCACGAATTTCGTCTACGAAAGTGGTGCTGCCATCATCCATTCGCATACGTACTACTGGCTTGCGGCCTTCGGCTTTAAATTTATCGATCTGATCCGCAGTTAAACGGCGACAAGTTCCGCCATATCCCGGAGCCACATTTGCAGCACGTTGGCGTTCGCGTTCGGCTTCTAATTCTTCAGCGCTGCAATAGCAGTGATAAGCCGCGCCACTTGCTAAGAATTTATCTGACCACTCTTTGTAAATATGTAAGCGTTCTGATTGTAGGTAAGGACCATTTGGACCGCCCACTTCTGGACCTTCATCCCAATTAAGTCCCAGCCACTTTAAGGTATCAATTGCGCGCTGAATGTATTCGTTAGTAACGCGTTCTTTATCTGTATCTTCAATGCGGAAAATAAAAGTTCCACCAGTATGTCGAGCAAAAGCCCAATCAAAGAGCGCAGTGCGAATATTGCCCACATGCAGATCTCCGGTCGGAGAAGGTGCGAAGCGGACTCGAACTTGAGAGTGAATTGTTTTACCCACGGGCGCTGAGTTTATTGGTTAATTCGCCCAACCCTGAAATCGCGCAGCTAACAGTCGCCTTTTCTGGGATCGGTCCGATTCCTGCAGGAGTGCCAGTCAAAATTACATCTCCTGGAAGCAGAGTCATTACCGAAGTAATGAAATGAATGATCTCATCAACGCCGAACATCATTTGATTGAGTGTTGCGCGCTGCTTAATTTCACCGTTTACGGTGCAGGTAATTTCTTGATTCCCTGGAATGAAATCTGTATCAATCCATGGACCAATCGGGCAGAAAGTGTCGAAACCTTTGGCTCTGGTCCACTGACCATCGCGCGATTGCAAGTCTCGAGCAGTGACATCATTAGCGATGGTGTAACCGAAGATAACTTCGCTGGCGCGTTCACGGGGCACATCTTTGCAAATACGACCAATGACAATGGCTAGCTCAGCTTCGTGATCAATTCGTTCTGACATCCATGGCCACTGAATTACATCATTTGGACCAGATACCGAAGTATTTGGTTTTAAAAAGATTATTGGTTCGGCAGGCACTTCGCCGCCCATCTCTTTGGCGTGATCAGAGTAATTCTTACCAACACATACAACTTTGCTTCTTGGCAATACCGGAGCAAGTAAGCGAACTTCTTCTAACTTAATTGTTTGGCCATTCTTAGCGATGCCATTAAATAATGGATCACCATTTATTACCGAGATTGTTTGATTGTCATCTTCGAGAACCCCGAAGAGTGGATCACTACCAAGTTCGCCACCTGGCTTAGGTGTAAATCTAATTACGCGCATTGGACAAGGTTACAGCGCAGATTCGCTCTCTTCGCGCTCCATGATCATGCTACTTATGCGGCGACGTCTTCCAACCGGTCGCTCCGCAGTTACTTTCCAACCAGCTAAATTGAAAGTTGAGCCAGGAATTGGAACGCGCCCTAAGACTTTCGCCATCAAACCACCGATGGTATCTACATCATCTGCAAGTTCTGGCTCAAGTTCAATCTCTAACTCATTAGCTAAATCTTCGATATGAACTTTTGCCTGGACTCTTAATTTATCTTCAGAGAGCCAGACAAATTGCTCTTCTTCATCATCAAACTCATCGGCAATTTCGCCCACAATTTCTTCAATAATGTCTTCAATAGTAATTAATCCAGCCGTGCCGCCATACTCATCTACGACTATCGCTAAATGAATCTGATCGCGCTGCATATCTTTTAATAGTTCGGCAGCGGATTTAATTTCCGGTACAAAGACGACTGGGCGCATTAATTGCTCGACTTTTTCGCTCTGTTCGGCTTCGTGATGATCATGTGCTCGTTTAGCCAAATCTTTGATGTAAGCAATACCAACTATCTGATCAATATTCTCTCCGACCACCGGAATTCTGGAATATCCAGAACGCAGAGCTAGAGAGAGTGCTTGGCGAAGAGTTTTATCATGCTCGATCCAAACCATCTCAGTGCGCGGCACCATCAGTTCTCGAACCAAGGTATCTCCTAGTTCGAAGACAGAGTGAATCATTTCGTGTTCGTCTTGCTCCACCAATCCGCGTTCATGAGCCTGGTCTACCAATTCTCTAAGTTCTTCTTCGTTCTTAAAGATATTGGTCTTAAATCTCTGCCCCGGTGTCAGCGCGTTAGCGATGCCAACAATTAACTTTGAAAATGGCCTTATAAATATCGCCCCGAACCCAGAGAGAAATGCAACTAAAAATAAGAGGAAATATCTCAATTGAATGCTCGCTTTACTAAATCTTCTTGCAGGGCAAACATCTCTTTTTCATCCGCCAATTCTTGGTGGTCGTATCCCAACAGATGCAATAAACCATGTGCTGCCAAGATTTTTACCTCATGTTCGAATGAGTGGCCAGCTTTTTCTGCTTGGGCTCTGGCAAAGAGTGGTGAGATCACGATATCCCCCAAAATTCCAGGTTCTGGATCATTCGGGCGAAGTTCATCCATTGGAAAGCTCATTACATCGGTAGAGCCAGGTAGCGACATCCACTTTAAGTGAAGTTCTTCCATCTCCTGATCATCAATAAAAGTTAGCGTTAAATCGCACTCTGAATTTAAACCTAGTTCTTTAATTGAGAATGTCAGCAGTTTGAGGACATCTGCTTCTGGAGCTAATTGTCCAGATCTATTTTCAATTTCAATCATCGTTAGCGAAGGTGTCTAGTCTGAGAAAGATTTGCTTCGCGTTTCTCGTCATAAACTTCATAAGCACTGACAATATCGCTAATTAATTTATGGCGAACTACATCCTCTGCCGTTAAATCCATAAACGAAATATCGGCAATTCCTTCTAAAATTTTGCGAATTGTCGCTAAACCAGAGTTCTTGCCACCTGGTAAATCCACTTGGGTAATATCACCAGTTATCACCATTTTGGAACCAAATCCCAGACGAGTTAAGAACATCTTCATCTGCTCTGGTGTGGTGTTCTGCGCTTCATCTAAAATAATAAAAGAATCATTAAGTGTGCGGCCACGCATATATGCAAGTGGAGCTACCTCGATTACTCCAGATTGCATTAATTTTGGGATGGAATCTTGATCCAACATATCGTGAAGCGCATCAAATAGCGGACGTAGATAAGGATCGATTTTTTCGGTCAGAGTTCCTGGCAAGAAACCCAAGTGCTCTCCAGCTTCAACCGCTGGACGAGTAAGAATAATTCGATTTACTTCGCGAGCTTGAAGTGCGGCAACCGCTTTAGCCATTGCTAAATAAGTTTTACCAGTACCTGCAGGGCCAATTCCAAAGGTAATTGTGTTTTCGGCGATTGCTTCAACATATGCTTTTTGGTTGGCAGTTTTTGGTCGAATGGTGCGACCACGATTGCTTACAATATTTAAAGATAGGACTTCTGCTGGATGCTTCTGCGGGTTAGATTTGAGCATCGAGATTGCACGTTTTATTACCTCAGGATTTATATCTTGTCCTGAACGAAGTACAACTAATAATTCGGTTACAAGTTGCTCAACTTTGTC
>JBJOFF010000023.1:0-11681 GCA_046048895.1 Actinomycetota bacterium | reverse complement strand
GATGAAAAAGGTGAGCTAGTTTGCACCGTGCCATTTCCATCAAAACCAATTGGATTCTGGGGAGATAAGGAAAATGAAAAGTATCTAGCTGCATATTTTGAAGGATTTCCAGGAATCTGGACTCATGGTGACTTTGCATCTATAAGTGCAACTGGTGGTTTTACTCTGTATGGACGTAGCGATGCGACTTTAAATTCTAAAGGTGTGCGTATTGGTACTGCAGAGATTTATCGAGTTGTCGAAACATTCCTACAAGTTCAAGAATGTATGGCCGTCTCTCAAGATTGGGACAATGACACTCGGGTTGTCTTATTTATCGTCACTAAAAATGGCGAAATTATCGATGATGAAGTCATAAAAGAGATTAAGAAGGCGCTAAGAGATCAAGCTAGCCCAAGGCACGTTCCAGATAAAATCGTAATTGCTCCAGAATTGCCGCGCACAAAATCAAATAAGTTGGTCGAACTGGCTGTAACAGATGTAATTAATGGTCGAGAAGTACGTAATCGTGATGCGCTAGCAAATCCAAATGCGCTAGATTGGTTTAAAGATTTACCTGATCTTTTAAAGTAAGTTCATTGCTGCAGCTGCTTGGCTAAGCTCTTCTTTGGCATCTGGATGCGCTGCATATCTGATGATATTTGCCGCTTGCTGCTTTGTTGGATGGCCAAAACAAGGCGCAATTCCCTGTTCTGTAGCGACATATGAATGCTGAAATGAGGTAACTGGCGTATCTACCTTTGGAACAATAGTTGAGACATTAGCTTTGGGATGCCAGGCCGGAAGTGCCATAAAGGATTGACCACCGCGTGAATGCAGCGCGCCAACGATAAAGTCCGTTGAACCACCAAAACCAGAATATATTTCGCCGCGCACAAATGAAGCATTGGCCTGATCATAAAGGTCTACTTGGAGCGCTGAATTAATCGAAGTCATCTTCGCTTGTTTTGCAATTAAAGAAGGGTCATTTGAAGTTTCGGTGCGTCGCATTCTAATTTTACGATTTAGATTAACCCAATCATAAAGTTCTCGTGATCCAAATAGGAACGAGGCATTTAAAGGCATCTCTTCATCTAATACTCCTGCTTTAAATAAATCCAAGACTCCATCGCTAAACATCTCTGTCCAAACTCGCATATTTTTTCGACTCTTAAGCGCGCTAAGTACGGCATCCGGAACGCCGCCAATACCCAACTGCAAAGTAGAATGATTTTCAATCAAAGCAGCTATACGATCACCAATTTCACGTTGTGTATCGGTAATTTCTGCAACTGGTTTTTCAAGTAGCGGTTCATCAACTTCAATCAGATAATCAATCTCAGATTCATATATTTGTGCATCGCCATATGTATAAGGCATCTGCTTATTGGCTTGGGCAATTACGATTCCATTACGAGCTCTGGCCGCTTCGATAGCTGCCGGCAGGATATTTACCTCAACGCCTAATGAGACTGTGTCGTAACGTTTTGGTGAGGTATGAAGAAATACGATATCTGGTCGATAGTGATCTCTAAAAAGAATTGGCACCATCGAAAGTCGAGATGGAATGTAATGAAGTCTTGGGTGGCGACGCATCGCAGGACCGACGAAAGCTGATTCATAATCAATACCCTCGCGATCTGGAATTCCTGGGTGTGCATTGAGCATGTGTAAATTGAAATTTTCAATGCTCTCATCTGCTGCCCGAAGCAGAGTCATCGGTGGTGCGAAATTGCCAGATGCGACGATTCTTGGCCACTTGGTCTGTTGGGCTAAGACGCTCTTTAATTGCTCATAATTAATGACTCGCACCTACAAAGTTTATTCGCGATTAGCCGGTTCAATACCACTTTCCAAGTGGCAGCACTTTACTTACTGTGATTTACCGCGTTCAATGCCCGCATTACGACGCCATTTTGCAATCTCAGCATGATTTCCGGAGAGCAATACATCAGGCACCTTAATGCCGCGCCATTCTGCTGGTTTAGTAAATGCCGGGTATTCGATATATCCATCTTCGGCATGTGATTCATCCACGATTGATTCAGGGTTTCCAAGCACTCCTGGAATTAGCCTTGAGACCGCTTCTGCAATAACAATTGCCGCCACCTCTCCGCCATTTAAAACATAATCTCCGATAGATATTTCGCGAACCTTAAATCCTTCGTTCTTGTAATACTGGCGCACGCGATCATCGATTCCTTCATAGCGACCACAGGCAAAGATTAAATGTTTTGAATTAGATAACTCTTCGGCCATTCGCTGATCAAAGCGCTTGCCCGCAGGTGTCAAAATAATTAGCTCGGAATCTTTAGTGATAATTGGATCAATCGCTTTACCCCAAACTTCAGGCATCATCACCATGCCAGCGCCACCACCATAAGGAGTGTCATCCACTTGCTTATGGACATTGGTGGCTTGCTCACGTAAATCATGTACGCCAATTTCAATTAGCGATTTATCTCGAGCTTTGCCAATTAGTGAAAGCTTTAACGGCTCAAAAAATTCTGGAAATATAGATATGAAATCTAATTTCATGAAACCACCGGTGGAATTACCACTACACGCTTTCCAGCTAAGTCCACTGTTGGTACTAATTGGCGAACAAATGGAATCAACACTTCACCAGTTTTGGTTTTTATTGCTAAGCAATCCTGCGCAGGAAGATTAAGGACTTCTGTAACTACGCCAAATTCTGTGCCATCTGCTAGCTCTGCACGTAGCCCAATCAATTGCTGCACGTGATAATCATCTTCATCAACGCCTGCTTCATTGATATCTACTTCAGCATACATCAAGGTATTACGAAGCTTTTCGATGCCATTGCGATCGGTAATTCCTTCAAATCCAAGTAACAAAATGCCATTATGGACGCGAGCGCTAGAGATTTTCAGATTTCCGTTATCGGTAATTACTTCGGCACCAACAGCAAAGCGACTCTCGGGTTCGTCCGTGCGAACCTCGATTGTCGCTTCACCTAAAATTCCGTGAGCGCGACCAATGCGCCCAACGTTTAGTTTCATAAAAGAAACTTATCTAACTTCGTCAGCCTCGATGAGATCTACGCGTACCGAACGACCTGCAAGCGCGCTCATCACAGTACGTAGCGCCTTAGCAGTACGTCCATTGCGACCGATTACCTTGCCAATGTCTTCTGGATTGACATTAACTTCGAGTGTTGTGCCACGACGATGTGTCTTCTCTTTTACGATAACATCGTCAGGGTTTTCAACAATACCCTTAACTAAATGCTCTAGAGCTTCGTCTAACATTGATAGTTAATTACTCTGCTGGAGTTTCTTCAGCAGCTGGTGCTTCGACAGCTTCTGCAGTCGCAGCCTCAGCTGGTGCTTCGACAGCTTCTGCAGTCGCAGTTGGCTCGGACACTTCAGCAACCGCTTCAACTACTGGAGCTTCCTCTGCAACTGGTGCAGGTGCAGACTTCGCAGCTAACTTATCTTGCGCCTTCTTCTTTGCAGTTGTAGCGCCTTCAGCTGGTTCGTTAGCAGCAGCCTTAACTGCAGCTTCGTAATTAGCCTTCTTATCAAAACGTGCTGGCTGTGGTTCAACTGTGCTTGAAGTGCTTCCTTCGCCAGTGAACTTGCCCCAATCGCCGGTTAGCTTGAAAAGCTTTGTCACTGCTGCAGATGGCTGTGCGCCAACCTTTAGCCAGTGCTGTGCGCGATCTGAATTAACCTCTACTACAGATGGGTTTGCACCTGGAACATAACGACCGATTTCTTCGATTGATAGACCGTTGCGCGCCTTCTTAGAATCGATAACAACGATGCGATAAAAAGGTGTGCGGATTTTTCCAAGACGCATTAAGCGAATCTTTGTTGACAAAACATTGCTCCTATAAGGTAAAAAATTTGGACCAGATGGATTTCGCTTTGGAGTTTGCGAGGACCTTCTAGCTAATTACTTCCGACGCGGGTAGAGGGGCCGCGCTCAGGGTCATAATTCTGCCAGCGAGCGTGGAATCGACCAAATCGGCCATTAACTGCGTTCTTCAGCCGCTCTCTTAGCTGGATTTCCACTCTTAGATTTCTTCTTATTGGCGATTTGAGGCTTTTTAAAAGCCGGTGCCGGCATATTTGGCATTGCAGGCATTCCGGGAATCGAGCCGCCGGAACGGGCTATTTTCATCGCCTTTTGGGCTTGAGCAAATCGATCAACCAGATTGTTTACTTCAGAGACCTGACGTCCGCTTCCCTTTGCAATTCGAGCGCGACGTGAACCGTTAAGTATCTTTGGATCATTGCGTTCTGCAGGTGTCATTGATTGGACGATTGCAGTTGATTTTGTAATTTCTGTATCGTCGATTGCTTCTAATTGTTTTTGTATCTGCTTATTAGAAGTAGCGCCTGGCATCATTGAAAGAATTTTCGACATATTGCCCATTTTTGCAATGCCTTGCAGCTGTTCTAGAAAATCATCGAGTGTGAAATCCTCACCTTTAATGAATTTATCTTCGAGTTTCTTGGAAGTCTCCGTATTGAGCGCCTTCTTTGCTTGCTCTGCAAGAGTTGCCACATCTCCCATTCCAAGAATTCGTGATGCCATACGTTCCGGATAAAAGACATCGAAGTCACTTAGCTTTTCACCAGTAGAGGCAAAGAGGATTGGCTTACCGGTTTGTTTTGCAATCGAAAGCGCAGCGCCACCGCGGGCATCGCCATCAAGTTTCGTAAGTACCACACCATCAAAACCAACACCTTCACCAAATGCTTTAGCGGTACGAACAGCGTCTTGGCCAATCATGGCGTCGACAACAAAGAGAATTTCATCTGGTTTAACGGCATCGCGAATGGCAATTGCTTCATTCATCAAATCTTGATCTACACCAAGTCGACCTGCGGTATCAACAATCACCATATTATGTAATTTGGATTTTGCGAAATCTAATCCATCTTTTGCAACTTTAATGGGATTACCAATACCGTTGCCTGGCTCTGGGGCAAAAACTGGAACTCCGACCTGTTCGCCAACTACTTGCAATTGAGTAACCGCATTAGGGCGCTGCAAATCTGAGGCAATCAAAAGTGGCGTATTGCCCTGTTCTTTCAAATATTTGGCTAACTTGCCCGCCAAAGTTGTTTTACCCGCACCTTGCAAACCTGCTAACAAGATTACAGTTGGTGGATTCTTTGCAAATCGAATTCTACGAGCAGCGCCACCCAAAACAGATATCAATTCAGCGTTTACCAAATCAAAGATAGCTTGCGCCTGATTGGTGCCGGCTTGTAGATTATTTAAAAGTTCTAACGATTTACTTTGAGTATTTTCGACAAATTCATTAACTACTTCAAGCGCGACATCGGCATCAAGTAGCGCATCCCTAATTTCAGAGAAAGTCTCGTTGATATCAGAGGTCGATAACTTCCCGCGACTGCGTAGCTTTGAGAACGCCCCGCTGAAGCGGGAAGTTAGACCTTCAAACATAGGAGGAATCTTATTAGAAGATTTTAAATCGCCTCCACACCTCTTTCGCCGGTCCTTACGCGGACTACATCTTCAACTGGAGTGACCCAAACTTTTCCGTCACCGATGGATCCACTTTTCGCGGCGTTAACAATGGTCTGGACTACTTTCTCAGCCTCATCGTTATTAACGATTACTTCTAACCGCACCTTCGGAATTAGATTTACGGCATATTCTGCGCCTCGATAAACTTCAGTGCGCCCAAGTTGGCGACCTACTCCTGAAGCTTCCGAGACAGTCATACCTTTTAGGCCTATCTCCTGAAGTGCTGCTTTAACTTCATCCAATTTCCCAGGTTTCAAGATTGCAGTTATAAGTTTCATAGTTTTACTCCTCTTGAAGTCTCGTATGCGGTCTCAAGGTGTTCTGCAATATCAACGCCAGTAATTTCTGACTCTTGATTTACGCGGAAACCAATGGTTTTGTTTAATACAAATCCAATTATTAGTGTCACAATAAACGAATAAGCCATCACGAATAACGCTCCAAAAGCTTGACGTCCAAGTAGTTCGGTGCCGCCGCCATAGAAGAGCCCATTGCCGCCTAATTCATTTACGCTCTTGGTTGCAAAAAATCCAATAGAGATACAACCCCAGAGGCCACCGACTAGGTGAACTCCAACAACATCAAGTGAATCATCGAAATTGAATTTGTATTTCAAACCAACGGCTGACGAACATAGCGCGCCAGCAATTAGTCCAATTATTACTGCAGCCCATGGAGCTACGTATGCGCAGGCCGGTGTAATTGCTACTAGCGCAGCAACTGCACCTGAAGCTGCACCTAAAGAAGTTGCATGACCGTCGCGGAATTTTTCAAATAACAACCAGCCTAATAAGCCAGCGCCAGTCGCAACTTGAGTATTGATTAATGCCAATGCGGCGGTTGCATTTGCTCCAAGTGCACTTCCGGCATTAAATCCAAACCACCCAAACCATAGTAGTCCTGATCCAAGAAGCACTAATGGCAATGAGTGTGGGCGCATTGGTTCTTTACGCCATCCGTAACGGCGACCAAGCACAATCACGAGTGCTAAACCTGCAGCACCTGCATTTATATGAACCGCAGTTCCTCCAGCGAAATCAAGTACACCTTTACCTGCTAGAAAACCAACTCCCTTTAATTCGTCGCCAAATTTGTCGCCGAAATCAAAGACCCAGTGTGCAACCGGGAAATAAACCAGAGTTACCCAAAGAGCAACAAAGATAATCCACGTCGCGAATTTTGTTCTATCTGCAATAGCACCGGAAATAAGTGCCGGAGTAATAATTGCAAACATCAATTGAAACGCGGCGAAAGCTAAAGTAGGAATTGGATACTCTCCGCCATTGTTTGCAAATCCATTAGTTAGATTTGCCAAATCCTGAAAACCGAAACTGCCGATCCACTTGGAATCTGCATCGTAACCGAATGCCCAGTTGTAACCATAAAATACCCAGAGCACGCTAACGATTCCGATGGTCACAAAAGACATCATCATCATATTTAGCACGCTCTTGGTTCTGACCATGCCGCCATAAAAGAAAGCCAGTCCAGGCGTCATGAGTAGCACCAAGGCGCTGCTGGCTAAGACCCATGCAGTGTCGCCTGAATTTAAAACTAGATCCATTAAGAAGCTCCTTAAATTGAGATTTACTCCACGCTGAGATGGGTGAATCTTCGAAGCTTCTGGTTACGGATTTGTTAAGAGAGCAACCCGGTTATGTAAGAGTTTGAGTCAAATGTTTCGAAATCGTTAACGCCTTCGCCGCTACCCACCCATTTGATGGGGATATCGAATTTGTGCTCAATTGCCAGCGCAATTCCGCCTCGAGCAGAACCATCTAGTTTGGTCAAAATAATTCCAGTGACATCGACAGCCTCGGTAAAGACCGCTGCCTGCGCCAACCCGTTCTGGCCAGTTGTGGCATCTACAACCAATAAAACTTCTGAAATTTTCGCACTCTTTTCGATAACTCGGCGAACTTTTCCAAGTTCTGCCATCAAATCAGCTTTATTGTGTAAACGTCCAGCGGTATCGATTATTAGATTGTCGGCACCGGCCTGGGTGAATTTCTTAGCAGCATCAAATGCCACAGCAGCAGGATCGCTATTAGCAGCACCGCTAATTACCTCTTTGCCTATTTTTTCGCCCCAAGTTTTCAATTGATCTACAGCGGCGGCACGGAAAGTATCTGCGGCAGCCAAAATAGTCTGACCTGGAAGTTTGTTAGCCAGTTTGGCCGCGGAGGTAGTTTTTCCGGTGCCATTTACGCCGACAATTAAAATTACCCCAGGTTTAGTTTCACGAGATTTGCTGGACATAGAGCTTTCCAATTTTTCTCGAATTGCTACAAGAGGCTTATCTTTAGATTTTTTACCAGCTTCGATTAATTGCGCAGTTAACTCTCGACCTAAATCAGATTGGAGTAAATCATTACTGAGCTCTTCCCAATCTGAATCTCTAATTTCTCTAACGATTGGTTGAGACCACATGTCATCTTTAGGTAGTTCCTTAACTTCAAAGTTAACGGGTGAAACAGAAACTTTTTTCTCAACTACGACCTCTGATTGAGTAGGCGTCTCAGTTTTAGAAGTGAACTTATTTACGAATTTTTTAAATAAACTCATGCCGATTGATTTTCGCGCAAACGCTGCGAAATGACTTCGGTAACGCCATCGCCGCGCATAGTAACGCCATAGAGCGCATCTGCAACTTCCATGGTGCGCTTCTGGTGGGTAATGATGATTAGCTGTGAGCTGGTACGTAGATCTTCTAATACGCCCAATAATCGTTGCAAGTTAACATCATCTAGCGCAGCTTCAACTTCGTCGAGGATGTAGAACGGACTTGGACGTGACTTGAAAATAGCCACCAACATCGCTACGACGGTAAGTGATTTCTCTCCACCTGAAAGTAATGAAAGGCGCTTTACTCGCTTTCCTGGTGGGCGAGCTTCAATATCAACTCCTGTAGTTAATGGATCCTCAGGATTGGTAAGAATCAAGCGACCTTCACCACCCGGAAAGAGGCGCTCAAAGATATCTTTGAAATGCTTTGCGGTCTCTTCGAAAGCTTCCATAAAAATCGATTGAACTCGATCATCGACCTCTTTGACGATATCCAGAAGGTCTTTCTTAGTGCGTTTCAAATCTTCAAGTTGTTCAGTTAAGAACTTTAAACGCTCTTCAACAGAGTTGTACTCCTCCAGCGCCAATGGGTTGATTTTGCCAAGCAAATTAAGTTGCTTCTCTGTTTGTGAAAGCCGCTTCTCTTGTTGATCACGGCGGTACGGAACATGTTCGCCTTCGACTATCTGACCATCTTCAGTTTCAAAGAATGTTGGCACATCGCGATGTGGACCATATTCACTCTGCAGCGTTTCTACATCCACGCCAAAATCTTCCAGGGCTTTCTGTGCCAGAGCTTCAATCCGTAAACGTTGTTCACTTCTTGCCAATTCATCACGATGAACACTTGAAGTTAATTGTTCGAGTTCCTGAGTTAATTCGCGGTTACGAGTACGAACGGCGAGCGTCTCACCTTCACGCGCTTGCTTTGACTCTTCTAAACGAGCGCGTTCGGCGCCAGCTTTAGCAATAGAACGCTCGATGTGCACCAGAGTTTCGTAAGCTGCTTCTCCGATTGCTTGAGAAATTACGGCACCCTGTGCGCGGCCTGCGCGACGAGCAATTGCATTCTCATTTGCCACACGTTCGGATTGCGCTGCGCTTTCAAGTGACTGTGCACGTTCAGCAATTGAATTAACACGTTCTTCTGCGGTACGAACTGCTAGTCGAGCTTCAACTTCAACGCTACGTGCAGCAGTTAACTTCTCACGTAAAATTTCAGCTTGCGCATGATCGGGTTCCGAGATCTCCCCATGCTGACCTAATTGGCTCTTAGCAATCTCTAGTTCGCGCTCATCAGAAATTCGTTCATTGCCAGCTTCTGCAATGGCTACATCTAGTCTTTCGACTTCGGCATTTGCCGATTTAATATTTTGGCCAGCAACCGCTAATTGTTCAGTTAGCGCCGAAATTCTGGCATCTGAATCATTAAGCCTTGATAGAGCTTGATCGTATGCGTTTTGACGATTATTTAATGCAAGTTGTGCATTCTGAATTTCAAATGCGATTCGCTCGCAATCATGTGATGCTGCCGCTAGCTCTTCCGTTAGTTGATTTATTAATGCATGAATTTCAACTAGAGAGCTGGAGTTCTTGGAGCCGCCGCGAACGCGTGTGGAGGTGAAATTATCTCCATCACGGGTAACCACGTTAACGTGAGGATGGCTATTCAGAATTTCTGCAGCGCTTCTGGCATCAGGAGCTACAGCCACATTTCCAAGTAGCGCAGCTAGCAAGCTAGAAATCTCTGCACCACGAACATGATTTAGAATCGGTGTCAGACCCGCCGGAACTTGTGCACCTGAGATAACGGCGTTATTTGAAACTAGAAGTTCGGCTTGGCCTAAATTCTCATTACGAAGTGCACTAATTGCAGTTACTGCCGCGTTCATATCCTGAACCACAATGGAATCTGCAAGTGAGCCAAGCGCTGCAGCTACTGCTGCTTCAAAACCTGCGTCTACGTTAATCAGAGAGGCTAATGAACCCAATACATTTACGCCGCGAGAATCGCTTAATAGTGCACTGGCACCATCGCGATTAGCCGTAGTCAAACGAATCGCCTCTAATTTTGATTCAATTGAATTTCGCTTTCGATCTGCAGCGCGCTCAGCTTCAGCTAATTTTGCGACTGCCTCTTTTGCTTCGGCTAAAGCACTTTTAGCGGATTCGAATTGGGTATCTAAGCCAATCTCGCCGCTATCTGCACTTGCAATCTCTAATTCATGTTGTGCATATTCAGATTGCGCATTTGCCGCACGAGCCTTTGCATCATCACGAGCTTTGCTAAGGCGAGTAATTTCTTGAGCCATTGCATCTAAACGAGCTTGTAAAGATTTGATATGCCCTTCTTGGCGCGCAGTACCTTCGCGCTGATCCGCAATGGCGCGAAGTGCTGCGGCAATTCGATCCTCTTCAGACTTTACATCTGCTTCAAGTGAGCGCAAGTTATTGATAGCTTGATTTAACTCATCTTGCTTAGCATTTAAACCCGCACGTAATTCGCGCTCTTCATCGCGCAAAAGTGCAGCTTCTGCCTCCAGAGCTTCCGGATCTCGACCCGCGGTAATCTCTAATTCTTGAGTTAAAAATCGAGTGCGCTCTTGAGCTAACGCCGCCACTGCGCGAAGCTTTTCGCGAATCCCAGTTAGTCCATAGAAATTCTCTTGTGCGCTAGATAGCAACGGACCTTCAAAAGCAGCCTCTGCATCAAGTGCTTCCTCGCGTGCACGCACTCCTTCGAGATCTGCTTCAACAATTGCGCGACGTTCGCGTAGCGCATTCTCATCTGCAACTTCAGTTGAAAAAACCTTATTCATTGAGATGTAATCGTCAGCAAGAAGGCGTAACTTCACATCTCGAAGATCTGCTTGAATAGTTGCAGCTTTCTTGGCAACTTCGGCTTGTTTGCCGAGTGGCTTTAATTGACGACGAAGTTCGACAGTGAGATCTTGAACACGCGACATGTTTGCTTGCATCGAATCTAGCTTTCGAAGCGCTTTCTCTTTGCGCTTGCGATGCTTAAGTACACCCGCTGCTTCTTCGATAAAGGCGCGACGCTCTTCTGGGGTTGCCATCAAGATTGCATCTAATTGCCCCTGGCCAACAATCACGTGCATCTCGCGACCGATACCAGAGTCAGATAGCAACTCTTGAATATCTAATAAGCGCGCACCTTCGCCGTTTATTTGATATTCACTCTGTCCGTTTCGAAATAAAATACGAGAGATTGTTACCTCTGTAAAATCAATCGGCAATGAACCATCGGTATTATCAATCGTTAATGAAACTTCTGCGCGACCAAGAGGCGCTCGACCAGATGTGCCGGCGAAGATAACATCTTCCATCTTTCCGCCACGTAAAGATTTAGCGCCCTGCTCACCCATTACCCAACTAATGGCATCTACGACATTAGATTTGCCTGAACCATTTGGACCAACCACGCAGGTGATGCCAGGTTCAAGAAGCAGGGTCGTTGAAGAGGCGAAGGACTTAAAGCCCTTGATGGTTAGACTCTTCAAATACACGCGGAAAACCTATCGGGTCTGGCAGGCAGGACAGAGGCGCGACGAGCGGTTCGCGAAGGCAATTCTGATAATTTCTTGGCC
>JBJOFF010000022.1:0-12089 GCA_046048895.1 Actinomycetota bacterium | reverse complement strand
TTGTTGATGTTAATGCAGAAATAGTTCAGATAGAAGAATTTTCTGTACATGCAGATAGTGAAGAACTCCTGAAGTGGTTTCAAAGTGCAGATTCTGTGCCTAATTGCGTTTATGCAGTACATGGCGAGAGCGATTCCGCTGATTCATTCGCCAAATTAATCGAAAGCAAATTGAAATGGCCGGCAATCGTGCCAAAGTTAGATCAAGTTTATGAGCTTAATTAGCCTTGGCTTAGTTGTTTTCTTATGTAATTTAGCGCCAATGTTTGCACCACCTACTTGGTCAATCATCGTATTCTTTCTGATTATTAAAGATTTAAATCCCGCGCTTTCGGTAATTATTGCAGCACTAGCAGCAGGATCTGGACGCTATTTGCTTGCACTTGGCACGCGTGCCCTACGAAATTACATTCCCAAGAAGGCGCGTAAGAATTTATATGATGCCGGAGTTGTTTTTGATGAGAATCAAAATCGTAGATATGGGCTCATTGCACTTTTTGTAATATCTCCTCTTCCTTCTGCGCAGTTATTCGAAGCAGCTGGATTAATGCAGATGAATTTAAAACGCTTAACTTTGGCATTTTTCTCTGGAAGAATTGTTACTTATTCATTTTATGCGGCTGGCGCGGCTACCTTGAAAACTACTGATTTCGGTGCGGTTTTAACCAAAGCTCTGAAGTCACCTTTTGCCTGGGCCATTGAAATTGCCTCGTTAGCTTTAATTATTCTGATTGCAAAGATTGATTGGAAGAGATTTATCAAGAAAGCAAATCACGAACCATTGGAATGACTTTGGTCGCATACAACTCAATTGATTTCATCAATTTTGAATTAGGTTGTGGACCATTTGAATACTTCAAATCAAATCTCTGCGCGCCAACTTCCTTAATGGCATAAGCCATCTTCTTGGCGACCGTTTCTGGAGAACCTACATATAGCGAGCCATATTTAACTTCTTGCAGGTAGCTCTCTTTGCTCATCGGTCCCCATCCTCGTTCGCGCCCGATGCGTCCAAACATTTCACTATGCCCTGGCCAATGCGCTTCCATGGCAGCTTCATCACTCTCTGCAATAAACCCTGGTGAATGAATTGAAATATCTTTTAATAGATGTCCAAATTCGGCCATTGATGTTCGGTAAAGGTTTGCAAAAGGAGCAAATCGAGCAGGATCTCCACCGATGATGGCGATCGCTAGTTGCAAATTCAGTCTCGCAGCGCGAACCACTGAAGCTGGAGTTCCGCCAACTCCAACTCTAAGTGGAATCGCGCCTCCCTCGGTCTTTGGATATACCTCTTGGTTATTTAGTGGCAATCTGGTGGTACCGCTCCAAGTAACTGGTTGCTCTTTAAGTAATTCCACTAAAAGTTCAAGTTTTTCTTCGAATAGCACTTCATATTGTGAAAGGTCGTATCCAAATAATGGAAATGATTCGATAAACGATCCACGGCCAGCAGTGATTTCAGCGCGTCCATTAGATAGCGCATCAATAGTTGCAAATCTTTGATAAACCCTGACTGAATCATCACTTGATAAAACTGTGACTCCAGTTCCCAATTTAATTTGTTTAGTTTGCGTAGCAATACCCGCCAAAATCGTATCTGGAGCAGATATCGAAAAATCATCACGATGATGTTCTCCAAGATTTATTCCATAAATGCCTAATGAATCTGCCAGGACTGCCTCAGCTACGACATTTCTAATTGTTTGTGCAGCGCTTATTGGCTTTCCAGAGTCATCTATTTGCATATCTCCGAAAGTGTCTAAACCAAATTTTATGACCACAAATGCAGTTTAATCTGTGACCTTTAAGATAGCGAAATTGCAAATATGGGGTTACATTTACTTTGGTCTTACATAAGGAGTAGCTCATGAAAGTTGCCAACAAAAGAATTCTCGTAACAGGCGCTGGAAGCGGCATGGGGCGCCAATTGACCATTGAATTGATCAAACGAGGTGCAGATGTAATTGCAGTAGATATGCGACCAGAAACGCTAGAAGAGACCAAGTCGATAGCTGGTGGCAATGTCTCTACTTTTGTTTTAGATGTGACAGATCTAAACGCGGTTGCCGAACTTCCAACAAAAGTAGGCAAGATCGATATCTTGATTAATAATGCAGGCATTATTCAACCATTTGTAAAAATCAATGACTTGTCTCTTGAAGCGGCTCAAAAAGTCATGAACGTTAACTTTTACGGACCTTTTGCTTTAATAAAAGCATTCCTTCCACAGTTACTTACACTTCCACAAGCTCACATTTTGAACGTTTCATCTATGGGTGCATATGCCCCGGTGCCTGGACAGAGCGTTTATGGTGCTTCAAAAGCAGCGGTTAAATTATTGACTGAAGGATTGCGCTCTGAATTACTTGGCACCAATGTGGGTGTAACCATCGCATTTCCAGGTGCAGTGAATACAAATATCACTGTTAATTCCGGTTTGAATATGCCAGCTGGAGCAGAAAATAGCGAACAGGCAAGAAAGTCATTGCCCGCAAACGAAGCTGCAAAAATAATGGTCGATGCAATTGAATCTGGTAAACCTCGAATTACGGTTGGTAAAGATGCAACCCTCATGGATAGATTAAGTCGAATCAATCCGGTATTCGCGGCAAATCTCATTTATAAGCAGATGAAATCTTTACTGCAGTAAGTTTGGATTCTTAGTTAAGCGAGAAACTTGGATATTCGTCAGTAATCATAATTACTGCATATCCGTAAACACGATTCCAGAATCGAACGGTATTTAAAGTTAACTCACCTGCCCAAGCAGGGTAAGTGCCACTAATTGATGTTAGTGCCCAAGCAAGTACCGTTGCTAAAAATGCCAAGAATGAATAGAAAAGGCCCACAATAAATAGTGGGATGGCTAAGAACCACTTAACTAAAGGCAACCAGCGGTTTAGTTTTTTGCCACCTTCTACATCGGGAAAAATCACCGCAACTTTTGGATTTCTCTCAAAAGTTGGATAGTCGTCGGTTAGCAGTAATAAATAAGCAGCAAATCTGGCGCTAAATTCAAGAACAGCATGATTGAAACTTAGTAACCAGGATGGATACACATTTCTAGCGACCAATGCTGCTACTACAGGTAGCGCAAAGATCAGCGTGCCCCATTCGTTCTGCGATGAATTCTGAAACAAATAAAGAAAAAAGAAGACCGGCAAACTGAGGAAGAGTCTGAAAAATACGGTCAGGCGATCACGATTTTCGATCTTGATTTCGATGTTTGTTTCAATTTGGTTGGCCATAGGCTTATTATATTAGCATTTTACAAATCAATTCTATTTGCAAAATATTCGCGTTTAGTCTTATTGCGATTTTCTCTTTAAAATACGCAGCGTCTTCTACGAAGGAGTAAAAAATGAAGGTCCACTCAGACATCACCAAAATTGTTGGCAATACCCCATTGGTTCGCATCAATAAAATCACTGATGGTGCGGCAGCAGAGGTTTATGCGAAATTAGAATTTTACAATCCAACCAGCACTGTAAAAGATCGCATTGGTATTGCAATGGTGGACGCTGCAGAAGCATCGGGTGCGTTAAAGCCTGGCGGCACAATCGTGGAAGCAACATCAGGTAATACCGGTATTGCTCTTGCCATGGTTGGTGCAGCTCGCGGTTACAAAACTATTTTGACTATGCCTGATTCAATGTCCAAAGAACGTCGCGCACTCCTTCGTGCATTTGGTGCAGAATTAGTTTTGACTCCAGCTGCAGAGGGTATGAAGGGTGCAGTCGCGAAGGCCGAAGAACTTGGTGCGAAAGATGGCGCAGTTTTAGTGCGCCAATTTGAAAACGCAGCAAACCCAGAAATCCATCGCAAGACTACAGCGCAAGAAATTTGGAATGACACAGATGGCAAAGTGGCTGCGATTGTGGCAGGTATCGGAACTGGCGGAACCATCACTGGCATTGGACAAGTTTTAAAAGAGAAGAATCCAGAGATTAAAGTATTCGCAGTTGAACCTGCAGCATCACCAATTCTTAATGGTGGATCGCCATCGGGCCATCCAATCCAAGGTATCGGTCCTAACTTTGTACCACCAATTCTCGATACCAAGATTTATGACGAAGTATTAGATGCGCCAAGCGATGAAGCGCTTGGATATGCACGTCGTGCAGCTAAAGAAGAAGGGTTATTGGTAGGTATTTCTTCAGGTGCTGCACTTTGGGGAGCTTCCCAAATTGCGAAGCGACCAGAATTTGCCGGCAAAATTATTGTGGTAATAATTCCTTCATTTGGTGAGCGCTATTTATCTACGGTGCTTTATCAAGATTTAATGGATTAAAATTCCCGAGTGTTTAAAACAATAAAGGAAGATCTAGCTACTGCGCTCAAGCGAGATCCTGCTGCGCGTAATAAATTAGAGGTCTTCCTTACCTACCCTGGTGTACATGCCGTTTGGAATTATCGAATTTCGCATTGGCTCTGGCAGCGAAATATCAAGCTATTAGCTCGCATTTTTTCCAATCGCGCACGTCGTCGCACTGGTATTGAAATTCACCCAGGTGCTCAAATTGGTCGCCGCTTCTTTATCGACCATGGAATTGGCGTAGTGATTGGTGAGACCACAGAAATCGGTGACGATGTAATGCTATATCACAACGTCACGCTCGGAGCTCGTCGCTTTGCCACCGGAAAGCGCCATCCAACTATTGGTAACCGAGTAATTATTGGCGCTGGTGCAAAGATTCTTGGGCCCGTAAATATTGCTGATGATGCTCGAGTCTCTTACAACAGCGTAGTAATTGAAGATGTAAAGAAGAACAACGATTCAGATATTTTCTACATCTGATTTAATTGCTTAACTTGTAACACCCGACTACCCTGCTCAGAATGTCCGCCTCGTTAGCTTTTAGAAGGTTGTGGACGGCAAATCTCTTTACCAATTTGGCGGACGGGTTAGGTAAAACTGCATTTCCTCTATTAGCCATCACGCTAACTCGAGATCCTTTTCTAATTTCAATAATTGGCGCTTTGGTTATGCTGCCATGGCTACTCTTTGCCATACCTATTGGCGCAGTTGTTGATAAAGACGATAAGCGAAAAGCTTTGGTAGTTGCAAACTCGGTGCGCATGCTTAT
The DNA here is from genome assembly GCA_046048895.1 of Actinomycetota bacterium. Taxonomy (GTDB): domain Bacteria; phylum Actinomycetota; class Actinomycetes; order Nanopelagicales; family Nanopelagicaceae; genus ZLKRG08. The sequence continues at coordinate 7,000 of JBJOFF010000022.1, read as the reverse complement.
CGCGGCTCTGCTCTCTCTAATAATTGCAACGGATCACGTAAATATCTATTGGCTCTACGTTGTCACATTTACGGTTGGAATCTGCGAAGTCTTCGCCGATACGACTTCGCAGAGCCTGATTCCAGTTATTGTTGAAGATGAAGAACTAGAAAAGGCGAATTCAAGAATGGAAATGACCTTTACGGTCTTTCAGGATTTTATTGGCGCACCAATAGGTGGCTTGTTATACGGAATCGCAATTGCGGCTCCCTTTATTGCTAACTCTCTTGGATTTCTTGTCGCTGCAATCTTCTGTCTGGCAATTCCGCTACCGGCGCTTTTAACAAAGAAGGAATTTAAAGAGCGCACTAGATTTATTAACGATATTAAATTTGGCATCAAGTACCTTTTCAATCATAAAGCTTTGCGAAGAATCGTCTTGACTACCACCACCATCGGTTTTTGCTGGGCCTTTGCTAGCTCTACCCAGATTCTCTACTTGGTCGAAGACTTAGGGTTAAGCCCAAAGAAGTTTGGTTTCTTACTTACTTTTCACGGAGTAATCGTGTTATTAGGAGCGATGGCAGCGCCGCGCACTGCAAAGCTAATTGGTCGAGGCATGGCGCTAGCTATCGCCATAACAATTTCTTCCCTAACAATCTTGCTTCAAGGATTAGTACCAAATATTTGGTGGTATTTAATACCTAGCTCTCTAAATGCTTTCTGGTTACCGCATTGGAATATCTTGTTGATGTCTACTTACCAAAGAATAATTCCCCAAGAACTGTATGGACGAATTCATGGCACCCGAAGAACTCTGGTCTGGGGAATGATGCCGATTGCCTCTTTATTAGGCGGCGTAGTTGCAAAAACTGATTTGCGTACACCATGGTTAATCGGCGGCGTTATTTCAATTGTGACTGCTATTTTTAGTTGGTCTTTTATTAGAAATTTAGGCGATAGCGTGGTGCAGCAAAATGAGTAGTGCTGGAAAGTTAGGCGCGAAATACTGGCGACTTTGGACCGCTTCAGCAATTACCAATTTAGGTGACGGTGTGGCTGCGGTTGCTTATCCATGGCTAGCTTCAGCGGTAACTCGTTCTCCGCTCTTAATTGCAATAGTTGGTTTTGCCTCTCGACTGCCCTGGTTAGTTTTCACTTTATTCGCCGGAGTGATTTCAGATCGATTTGATCGCCGAAAAATAATTATTGGTATGGATCTAATTCGTGGACTTCTCACCGTGATTGTGGCTGTAATCGTCATGTGGAAAGCAGATTCCTTGCCTAGCCTCAACGATCTCTCCGGTGGACTCGAAGTACAAACTAATTATTTTCTATATTCCGTATTAGTAATCACTGCCTTGCTCTTTGGATTAGCTGAAGTTCTAAGAGATAACACCGCCCAGACCATCATGCCGTCGATTGTCGATAAGGAGAATCTAGAGAAAGCAAATGGTCGCCTTTGGACTGCCGAATCTCTAACTAATACTTTTATTGGACCGCCACTTGGCAGCTTTATTATCGGAATTGCAATTTTCCTGCCATTTTGGTTTGATGCTGCGAGTTTCTTTATTGCGGTGGCGCTAATTGCGTCTATCTCTGGATCATTCAAAGCAGTTTCAGATAAACCAAAAGAGAAATTAAATTTTCGTGCCGATATCAAGGAAGGTTTTACTTGGCTTTGGAACCATACCTTTTTTAGAAATTTAGCAATTATTTTAGGATTATTGAATTTCACTGGAACGTTAGTGGCTGCTACTTATATTTTATTTGCACAGGAAGTATTAAAGGTAGATGTACGCATCTTTGCCGTATTGGGAATCTCTGGTGCAATCGGAGGATTAATCGGAAGTTCGTTCGGTGAGAAAATCTCCAAACGCTTAGGAAGTGGACCAACTCTTCGATTTGCACTGATTGCAGGGCCTGTAGGTGCCTTAATTATTGGAATGAGCACTTCTTGGATTGTGGTTTTTATCGTCACTGCAATTGAATCACTAGCTGCGGTGCTCTGGAATTTAATAACGGTCTCGCTGCGCCAAAGTGTGATTCCGTCACATTTGATTGGTCGCGTAAATTCCGTTTATCGTTTCTTTGGTTGGGGCACCATTCCACTAGGCATGATTTTTGGCGGTGCAATTGTTTCGCTCCTGCAAAATTTTGTTGATCGCGAGCTGGCTCTAAGAGCTCCTTATTTAATCTCAGCCTTAATCGGAGTCGCGCTAGTGATTTTCGCCGCGCCTTTTCTCACCACTGCCCGCATTGATGCAGTTAAGGGTGAGGCGAGCGAATAATTACCTTTTTATAACATTTACTAATAAGCCGTTATAAAAGGTACAAAATATTGCAATATCCCCTGCCGTAAGCGAGGATTGCCCAACGCAGTTTGCGAGGGAGTCGACTCTTCACAAGCTGCATTCAACTAATCCCTCAAGGAGGATAAATGAAGGTAACACGCGTAAAGGTCGCACTAGCGGCAGTTGCTGCGGTGGCTTTAGGAGCAACGCTTCTTGCCCCAGCACAAGCTGCAACACGATCAACCGTGATTCTGCATGAGACCAACCCAATTACTGGTCTTAACTGCAGTATGTCAGCAACAAACTCAACAACTTGCGCAGCTGTAGCTTATTTACAGGGTGCTGGTTTCTACTATTACAACAACAAGAAGGAAGTTGTTCCAAATACCGTATTTGGTTCATACAAGATTGTTAAGAATACAAAGACAGATTTCCGTGTTCAGTACACTGTTAACCCAGGCCGTGTTTGGTCTGACGGTGTGCCTATCACTGGTGTAGATCTACTTCTTTCACATATTCTTTCAAGCAGCAAGTACTCAACTGCAGCTGGACTTGGCGATCCTTCAGATTCAAAGAATCCACCAGCTTTCGATTCACTTGGTTACGGCGGAACATACGATGACAACATCGTTGGCGAACCAGAACTATCTGCAGATCAAATGAAGGTCACACTTCGTTATGCGAAGCCAATTGCTAACTGGGATATTCAAGGCCCTGGCCCATCACCAGTTCATACTTTGATTCAGTTAAATGATGGCGATAAGAAGCTTGGCACCGTTGCCGAAGGTAACGCAGCTAAGGCTAAGTTCCTTGCAGCTTTCAATAGCAAGAACACCACAGTGCTTAAGGCTCTTGGTAAGATCTGGACAAACGATTACACAATCACAACTGTTAACTCATCAACCAACCCACTACTTCTAGTTGGTAATGGCGGATACGAAATTGAAAGCGCAGTTGCAAAGACCTCTGTAACTTTGAAGAAGAATCCTAAGTACAACTCAGGTCCAGCTCTTCAGGGTGATATCGATACCATCGTATTTAAGTTCATTGGTGACGGAACCGCTGCAGCGCAAGCGCTAGCAAACGGCGAACTTGATGTTTACGCAGGTCAAGCAACAGCTGACGGCGTAGCTAAGTTGAAGTCAATCAAGGGCGTTAACGTTGTTGGTAAAGAAGAAGTTGCTTACGAGCACTGGGATCTTCACTACGACACAGTCCAAGGCGAAGACCCATACAAGGGTGTCTTCTCTGTAAATGATGGCGCTAAGTCACTTGCACTTCGTCGTGCATTCCTGCTTGCACTTCCACGTGAAGAAATCATGGAGAAGCTAATTGCACCAATCAACGGTGTTAAGAAGCCAATCCGTTCAACTTGGCTTGCTCCAGGTTCTGCTGCGTATGACAAGCTAATTGCAGCAAATGGTTCTTCATACTTTGCAGATGGAACTCAAGAATCACGTAACAAGCGTGCACTTGGTTTGGTACAGAAGTACTATCCAAACGCGCTAAAGAATCCAATCAAGGTAAACGTCCTTGTTCCAGGTAATAACCCACGTCGTGCAGCTGAATTTGCGCTTGCAAAGGCAAACATGGCAAAGGTTGGTTTTGATCTAGTTGGAGATGTACGTACCGATTGGCCATCACTACTTGGTAATTCAAAGTATGACGTTTACTTCTTCGCATGGGTAGCTTCAGCTGTAACACAGAAGCAATCCTCAGAAAACTTCATCACAAATGGTGGAAATAACATCATGGGTTACTCAAACTCAACTGTTGATGCAATTATCGGAACACTAGATGTACCGATGTCAACAAATGCACTTGTTAACAAGTACATTCAGATTGAGCGTCTAACAAATGCAGATGCAGTAACTTCTGGCGTATTCATCCACCCAGGTATCCTTGCGGTTAACGAAAACCTAAAGGGAATCAAGCCAGGCCCATTGTCACCACAGATCGTGTGGAACTACTGGGAGTGGAAGTACTAAGAGCTAAAATTCTTAGTCAAATAAGTTAGAAATAAGTAAAAATAAGTAAGAAAGGTGGCCCGTAGGAATTCCTTCCTGCGGGCCACCTTCCTATATAGTTACCCAGAATTACCTCAATTTCAGTGCTGAAAAAGTAAAGGAAAGACGTGTTCGCTTACATAATGCGCCGTTTAGGCGTCTTGGCCGTAATTCTCTTTGGCTCAAGCTTTATTCTCTATAACCTATCTGCGGTTTCAGCAGATCCGCTTGCAGAGTTAAAGACCAGCACTGATCCCAACCGTGACTACTTAATCGCAAATTTAACCCGCGAACTCCAATTAGATGTACCACCTCCAGCTCGCTATTTCCTTTGGCTAAAAGGTGTATTAGGTCTATTCATTGGACAACCTAATTTTGGCATGACCCGCGAAGGTGCCACAGTTACATCCGAACTTGCGCGTGCAATTCCAGTAACTATACGTTTGGTGCTCGCTTCAACGCTAATTGCAATTCTGCTTGGAATTATGATTGGTATTGTTACCGCGCTTCGCCAATACAGCCGTTTTGATTACTCAGCAACATTCTTCACCTTCTTAATGTTCTCACTTCCAGTTTTCTGGGTAGCAGTGCTCCTTAAGGAATACCTTGCAATTTCCTTTAATAACTTTTTAGCCAATCCCCAAATACCCATAAGTTGGCTCATAGGCATGGCGCTTGTTGGAGCGCTCTTCTGGTCCTCGCTAATCGGAGGAAATCGAAAGCGCTTCTGGACTGTCTTCGCTTCAGTATTTTTTGGAACCATCGTGCTGCTAAAGGTTATGGATTTAGCAAACTGGTTCCTCGAACCACGTCTTGGACCAGTATTAGTTACTCTGATTTCAGTCGGAATTGCTTTTGGAATCACCCAAATCTCAGTGGGCTTAGCTAACAGACAAGCGCTAAAAGCATCCTTAACTATGTCTGCGCTAACTTTAATCTTCTATTTCCCAGTAAATGCAATCTTCAAGCAGAGCATGAATGGATTCATTCTCTTTGCGATGCTGCTCTTCACAATCGCGCTAGCGGTAGGGGTTGGTATCGCCTTCTCGAAGATTGATCGTGGCCCAATCGTTCGTACTACGGTGATAACTGCGGTTTTATCGGCCTTTTTCGTATTGGTCGACAAGCTGATGTACACCTGGGCGCCATATATGCAGACCGATGCTATTAATTATCGCCCGGTTCCGACTATTGGACAGCGAAACGATCTTCTAGAAACAACAGATTTCTGGATTAGTAGTTTGGACTTGGTGCTGCACCTATTCCTACCAACCATCGCGTTAACGTTAATTTCATTTGCAGGATATGTTCGCTTCTCACGAGGCACACTGCTTGAGGTATTAAATCAGGATTACATCCGTACCGCACGCGCCAAAGGTTTGACCGAACGTACAGTGATAATGCGTCATGCATTCCGCAATACCATGATTCCACTAACAACCATCATGGTTGTTGATTTCGCTGGCATCTTAGGCGGTGCAATCATTACTGAAAGCGTTTTCGGGTGGTCCGGAATGGGTACGCTCTTCCGCCGAGGCATTGGGTCATACGATTTAAATCTGCTAATGGGCGTCTTCTTCGTAACCGCATCTTTAGCAGTTCTGGCAAACCTGGTAGCTGATTTACTTTATTCAGCGCTTGATCCACGAATCCGAATTGGAAGTGGCAACTAATGTTTAATCGTAAAAATAAATCGGTTGAGTCCGAAACTGTGCTCTCAGGCGAAAATGCAATCGCAAATAAGGAGACTGAAGGTCTAAGCCAAGGCGCAATCGTACGTCGTCGATTTGTAAGACACCGTGCCGCAATGATCTCACTATTCACAATCTGCACAATTATTGTATTGGTCTTTACCGCTCTAGATTGGCGACTTTTCGGTAAGTGGCGCATTCCAGGTTGGTGGAAGTGGAGTACCGAAGATTTGCCAGAACTTCGCTTCGGTGAAGATTGCGGTGACACTGTTGGTTGCCCAACCATTAGCTTTACACCTAAGTTCTTGGGCGGCAACGGTATTGGTTTTGGCGATCACCCATTTGGCCAGGATGACATCGGAAGAGATTATTTTGCGCTGGTTATGAAGGGCACTCAACGCTCACTAACCGTTATGTTTATTATCGGAATTATCTCTGCAACAATCGGAACCATCGTAGGTGCGATTTCTGGCTTCTATCGCGGCAAAGTTGACTCAATTTTGATGCGTTTCACCGACTTCATCATCACAATTCCAGCCATCGTTATCGGTTCTGTGATTGGTTTCCACTTTGGAAATCTTGGTGCGACTTTCTTGGCCTTCTATTTAGGTCTATTTGGTTGGACCGGACTTTCGCGTTTGGTGCGTGGTGAATTTTTAACGCTACGCGAACGTGAATTCGTAGATGCAGCCCGTGTTGCTGGCGCTACCACCCGCCGAATTATCTTCAAACACATTCTGCCTAATGCAGTTGGTGTGATCATCGTTTCGGTTACTTTATTAATGTCTGGTGCCATCTTGCTTGAAACCGCACTTAGCTACATTGGCTTTGGTGTTATCGAGCCAGATGTTTCACTTGGACTACTTATTAACAAGTATCAGGATTCATTTACCACTCGCCCATGGCTTTTCTGGTATCCAGGTCTATTTATCATCACCATTGCGCTAAGCGTTAACTTTATTGGTGATGGTCTTCGTGATGCATTTGATCCTCGTCAACGCCGTCGCATCTCTAAGAAAGAGCGCGAAGC
>JBJOFF010000021.1:0-13870 GCA_046048895.1 Actinomycetota bacterium | reverse complement strand
TCAATCAGAGCATCTATAACTACGCTCTCCTCGACCAATCTAAAATGTGGCTCTCCATCCTCTACAAAGATTTCCGAGACCGACTTACCTTGATCGGCCTCGATAAGCTCATCGGTATCCGCAAAGTCGCAGTTGAGTTCTTTGGCAATTTCGCGTCCAACTGTGGTCTTACCTGCCCCCATTGGACCGATTAACACCAGTCGTGGCGCCATTATTTAAACTTTAAATTCTCGTTATAACTTTGGAAATTGCGACGTGTTTCCGCAATCGAATCGCCACCGAATTTTTCAAGTACTGCTTCCGCTAAAACTAAGGCAACCATAGCTTCGGCAACTACTCCAGCTGCTGGAACGGCACATACATCTGAGCGTTGATTGATTGCCTTTGCTGCTTCACCAGTTGCGACATCAATGGTGTCTAGCGCTTTGGGTACTGTCGAGATTGGTTTCATTGCTGCACGCACTCGCAGTAAATCACCAGTACTCATGCCGCCTTCAGTTCCGCCTGCACGTTTTGAACGACGGACGATAGATCCATCCTTCAATTCAATTTCATCATGAGCTACCGAACCTCGGCGAGTGGCCGTAGTGAAACCATCTCCAAGTTCTACACCTTTAATCGCTTGGATTCCCATTAAAGCCCCTGCCAAACGTGAATCTAATCTTCGATCCCAATGTACGTGCGAACCTAAACCGATAGGGACTTGGTAAGCGATAACTTCGACTACGCCACCTAAAGTGTCACCATCTTTATGAGCGGCTTCGATCTCTTTTATCATTGCAGCTGAACCATCAGCATCTGCGCAACGAACTGGGTTCTCATCGATTTTAGGTAGGTCCGAGAAAGTTGGTAACGCTGCTGACTCTGAAACTCTTGCAGTACCGATAGAGACTACATGGCTTAAAATTTCGATTCCGACAGATTGTCTTAAAAATGCTTTAGCAATTGCGCCTAGCGCAACACGTGCAGCAGTCTCGCGGGCTGACGCGCGTTCCAAAATAGCGCGCGCATCATCAAAGTCGTATTTCTGCATTCCGACTAAATCTGCATGGCCAGGACGTGGTCTAGTCAGCGGTGCATTTCGTGCAAGTTTAGATATTTCATCTTCCGGAACGGGGTCAGCCGACATGACTTTCTCCCATTTCGGCCATTCACTATTTCCAACTTGAATAGCGATTGGGCCACCTTGGCTCTCACCTAATCTGATACCGCCGGTAATCGTTACCTTGTCGGCTTCGAAATTCTGTCTAGCGCCTCGACCAAAACCTAAACGTCTACGCGCTAACTCATGATCAATATCGGCAGTGGTTACCTTTATATGTGCCGGCAGCCCTTCAATCATGGCCGTTAGTAATGGACCATGAGACTCACCTGCAGTTAACCAACGCATTAGGCAATTATTTCAGATGAAACCATAACTTCGCGCCACATTTGCAATCACGATTCCCATCGCCATATACGGGGCAAATGGCAAAGAGTTCCGGCGATAAATCAAACCCGCAATCCCTCCAATCAGAAATGATGCATAAATCCAATATTGGCTCCACGCCAGAATATGGGACCAAATTGCGATGGCCACAGCCAACTTGATATCTCCAGCGCCTACATAGCTACCGAAAATAATGGCGCTTATGATCCCAAGTGCGATTGCAATCAAGTGAAATTCAGTGAACTTTATGAATGAGAGTCCAATAGCGCCATAAGTTAACCAATTCGGTATCCGACGAGATTTCAGATCAAAGTAGGTAGCAAGCGCTACCACAATGACCAGAAGCCAACTCATTGTCGATCTTTAAGTTCGGCCTCTCCGGCTGTTCTAAGTAATGGGTACATTAACTTACGGTCAATTACAAAACCTGTCATTAAATGAATCTGATCTATTGCTTGATGTATTAATAAATCCATGCCATCAATTACTTGGCCTCGCCATTTGGCGGCCAAAGTTGTTGGCCATGGGTTGTATAACGACTCAAAAAGAATGCCCTCGCCTGCCGGTAAATCATCTGCAACCGATATTGGAGTGGTATTAATTACCAATTGCGCATCCAGTGAAATGTTACTCCAGTCAGTAAATTTCAATTCTGCCATCGTGACTGATTTCTTCATATCAGCCTCACGTGCCGGATTGCGATTGATTACTTCAATACTTCTGCCGGGTGCATCTACTGCTGCCGCAGCAGCTCGAGCAGTACCACCCGCACCAATGATTTGAATTGTTTGATAGTTAGTAACTTCATGTTGGGCAAGCGCCCAGATAAAACCAGCCACATCTGTAGATGTTGCAAACCAACCATCTATTGTTGGAATCAAAGTATTCGCCGAATTTATCTGTCTTGCTAACGGATCAACTTTGTCTGCAACTTGGAGCACCTCTTCTTTAAGCGGCATAGTTAAAGAAAAACCAATCCAGTTGGCATCAGTAACCCTCACCTGAGCCATAAAGTCTGACAATTCCCCAGCTTTTACTTCCACTGCATCATATTTACCCTCGATTCCCAACGATAAATAAGCTGCATTGTGAAGCGCAGGCGAGAGTGAATGGGAGATCGGAGAACCGAGAACTGCTGCTCGTTTTCTCATTTAAAGGCTCCCGCTCTTAGATTCTTTTCATACTCATTCTTCCAAATCAAGAACTCATCGTGCGACTTGGTAAACCTAGTATCGCCTGGTTTAACGGTGATGAAATAGAGCCAATCGCCTTTAGCTGGGGCTAACGCCGCCTTCATTGCCTGCACTCCCGGATTTCCGATTGGACCTGGTGGTAGCCCATATCTGCGATAGGTGTTGTATGGAGAGTTCACTAGCGTTGCTCTGGTGGAGAGGAAAATCGATCCACGCTGTTTCAGAACGTAATGTACTGTCGTATCAAATTGCAGCGGCATCCCAATCTTCAAACGATTGAGAATAACGCGAGAGATCTTTGCAAAATCTTTCGGATCTCCCTCCGCTTGGATTAATGATGCAATCACTAGCTCTTCCTGAGTCTTCAACCCAACCCGTGCGGCCTCCTTTGCAAATCTATCAACCATACTTTGGAGCGCTTGCTGGGTCTTTGTGCCTTTTGCAAAGGAGTATTGGGCTGGAAAGTAAACCCCTTCGGTTGCACTAAATGGTTCTGGCACAATCAATTTTGAGATTGCATTTGAAATATCCGTGAAACCTGCCGCTGCCAACTTTTTCTCAATCTCGCTTCGCCAAGCTCCTTCTATAATCGAAATTAAGCCAACATTTCGTTTTGGATCTAGTAATTGTTCTAGCGCGGTTTTTGCGGAAATCTTCAAATTCAATTGGTGAGTACCTGGAGCAATCTGAATTGCTCGCTCGTCTGCGATTGCCAATTGATAGAACGATGTTACTGACGCAGTCACAGATTTTGCATATAACTCTCTAGCAATTTCTAAACCTAATTCACCTTCAGAGATTTCAATATTTACCAATTGCTCATTTTTCGCCAATGATCGTTCTGGGAAATCTTCAACGCTTGCTAGATTGCTTCTGATTAAATAGAGCGAAAAGGCTAAAAGAAAAGCGAAGCTAATTCCGGCCGCCGCTGGCCACCATTTCTTAAACAAATCAGTGGCGTTTTTCAATTTGTATTCCTAAATCTAGTATTGCCATCGCAGCTAATTGATCAATTAGTCCTCTGGATTCCTTGGCACTCTTGCCCGATTCTTTTAATCGTTTCTCAGCACCGCCACTAGTAAATCGCTCGTCAACGTAGGTAATTGGAAGCTCAAAACTTTGACTTATTCGCTCAGCAAATGCGGCAACCAATTCAACAGTTGCACCCTCTACCCCGCTTAAATGTTTTGGTTTCCCAAGGTAAATCCCAACAATATTATGTTGGGTAATGATTTCCTCTAAGTTTGCAAATAGAGTTTTGTCGTTCTTTAACGTGGTTAGTGGAGTTGCAACCATGCCATCTGCATCGCAGATTGCTATACCTATTCGTGCCTGACCGTAATCAATTCCCAGTCGGCGACCAAAGGCCATTAGTTACTTAGCGCCTTCTCGATTGCAAGTAAGGCCTCTGGAATTTGTGCAGGGCTAACTCCGCCACCTTGAGCGAAATCATCTTTACCGCCACCGCCGCCACCAAGCACACTGGAGGCAAGCTTCACCAACGCGCCTGCTTTTATACCCTTGGCCCTTGCCGTGTCAGAAGTTGCTACAACCACTATTGGCTTTCCAGCGCTAGAACTAGCTAGCGCTACCACTGATTCACCAAGTCGATTCTTAATATCTAGCGCCATGGTTCGTAAATCATCAACTGATACGCCATCACCAATTTGAGCTGCTAAGAATTTAAAATCTCCAAAACTCTTGGCAGACTCTAGTAAACCCGAAACTTGTGCAAGTGCTTGTTGAGAACGAACTTGTCCGAGCTCCTTTTCGGCATCCTTCAATTTGCCAATTAACTCTGAGATACGCTCTGGAAGTTCTTCACTCTTAGCGCCTTTAATCAAATCAGTCAGTTGATTTACTAAAATATGTTCGCGCGCTAAGAACTTGTAGGCATCAGCGCCTACAAGCGCTTCAACTCGTCGAACACCGGCACCAATTGAGGATTCAGAGAGCAGCTTTACAACTCCTAATTGGCCAGTTCGTGCGACGTGGGTGCCACCGCAAAGTTCGCGGGCCCAATCTCCAACACTTACAACGCGAACTCGATCCCCATATTTCTCACCAAAGAGCGCCATGGCACCGAGTTTTTTAGCCTCTTCTTGGCTCATGATCTCTGCAGTTACTTCCCAATCCTCAAGAAGCAAGGCATTTACGCGAGCTTCCACATCATTTAATACAGAGGCAGGAACTGCTCCGGTTGCAGGAAAGTCAAAGCGGAAACGACCTGGCGAGTTCTCCGAACCAGCTTGAGTCGCTGTTTCGCCAAGAATTTCACGGAAAGCTTTATGCACCATATGTGTTGCAGAGTGAGCTCTCGAGATTGCGCGACGTCGTTCTAAATCAATCGCAGCATGCACTTCATTGCCTACCTCGATAGAACCGACAACTACGCGACCTCTGTGCACGCTTAGAGATGGAACTGGCGCTTGGACATCATCAATCTGCACCTTAGCGCCATTGGCCAAAGTAATAATTCCGCCATCCGCTAATTGTCCGCCGCCCTCTGCATAGAAAGGTGTGCGATCTAAAACTAATTCGATTTCATCACCTTCAGATGCGGACATCGCACCCTTGCCATCAACTAATAAGCCGCGAACTTTGCTCTCTGACTCAATAGTCGAATATCCAATGAATTCAGAGAGTCCGGACTCATCTGCGATACGGCGATATTCAGTTAAATCTGTATGTCCACTCTTCTTAGCTTTAGAGTCAGCTTTGGCGCGATCTTTCTGCTCTTTCATCAGTCGGCGGAATCCATCCGCATCAACTTCTAGACCTTGCTCGGTCGCCATCTCCAAAGTTAAATCAATTGGGAATCCATAGGTGTCATGCAATTTAAAAGCTGCATCACCGGAGAGAACTTTTCCACCGCTTGATTTAATCTCAGTTGCAGCGGTATCAAATATCTGAGTTCCGGACTTTAGAGTCTGCAAAAATGACTCTTCCTCTGAGATCGCAACTTTTTGAATACGAACTTGATCGCTCACTAATTCTGGATATTGCGGACCCATCGCTTTAATAGATGCATCAATCAATTCTTTGATAATTGGCTCTTGTGAACCCAGTAGTCGCATATTGCGAATGGTTCGGCGCATCATGCGGCGAAGCACATAGCCGCGACCTTCGTTACCAGGAGTAACGCCATCGCAGATAAGCATTGCTGCAGTACGTGCGTGATCGGCAATAACGCGCAGTGAAACATCGCTCTTTGGCGCGCTACCGTATTTCACTCCAGTTAAATCAACTGCTTTATCAAGAATAATTTTGGTGGTATCGATTTCGTAAATATTCTCGACACCTTGCAAGATAGCAGCCATACGCTCTAAACCAAGACCGGTATCGATGTTCTTATTTGGTAATTCCCCCAAAATTGGATAATCCGTCTTGCCGGCCCCAGCACCACGTTCGAACTGCATGAAGACTAAGTTCCAGACCTCTAGATAGCGCTCTTCATCAGCAATCGGTCCACCATCTCGACCGTACTCAGGTCCACGGTCATAATAAATCTCTGAACAAGGTCCACATGGTCCGGGTACTCCCATTGACCAGTAGTTATCGTTCATATCTCGACGTTGAATTCGCTCCTTTGGCACACCAATTTTTTTATGCCAGATATCAGCAGCTTCATCGTCATCTTCGTAAACAGTTACCCAGAGTCGACTCTCTGGAAATCCATATCCACCATCAGCAACTGGTCTAGTTAATAGATCCCAAGCCAATGAAATTGCACCCTCTTTGAAGTAATCTCCAAAAGAAAAATTTCCGCACATCTGAAAGAAAGAAGCATGTCGCGTAGTCTTTCCAACTTCATCAATATCAAGAGTACGTACGCACTTCTGAACCGAAGTTGCTCGCTTGTATGGAGGGGTTACCTCACCAAGAAAATATGGTTTGAATGGAACCATACCCGCATTTACTAGTAACAGATTTGGATCATCGGCTATTAATGATGCGGACGGGACTACTACGTGAGGAAGATTCTCACGATTTCCAGACTCAAAGAAGCGCAACCATCGTGCGCGTATATCTGCGGATTCCAATTACTTTTTCTTTCCACGCTTCTTGGTAGCGGAAGCCGCTGAAGCTAAGAAGCCGAGCGTCTTAATTGCCGGACCACCTTTGCTTACAAAATCACCAGTTGCTCCGGCAATCTTGTCGGAAACTGACTCAACATTCTTCGTGATTCTATTAATACTCTCGAGTGGACCGTTTACCAACTCAACTGTTCTAGTTGATTCCTTGATAAGCGGCGTAGTGTCATCAGTAAAAGCTTTAAGTGAAACTTTGGCCTCATCAATCAAGCGGCTAAAACGAATTACGGCATATGCGATTGACACCGCAATTACAAATAAAGAAGCCGCTGCAATGATTGTTGCAATTCCACCTGGTCCCATGCGCTTACCTTACCAACCCCGTACCTAAACCAAACCTAATCCCAAGTAAATCCTTAAGCGGATTTGTAAACAGGTAGGGCAATTTCAGGTGCTCGATGTTCTCTGTGGGCGCTGACACATGCTTTGTGATAAGTCTCAATCTCTTTCATGAATTCATCATCTGCGTAAGGGCGGCCATCTGCGATTGTGCCATTTTCACAATTAATAACAGCAGCCACGTCCTCACCCGGAAGAGTCTTATATGTTTCTAACGCGTGAGCCAATGCGAGCACTTCGCGAAGATTCTTCTTTAGAAGCTCTTCGGCCTTATCTAAAAGCTGATTCAGGTTGTCTTCAATTCGATCAGAGAGCGCACGTCTTAATTCACGATCATTTTGATCTGGACCTTTACCGCCACCAGGAGCGCCAACTTCAAATCTACGATTAGACGCATGTGAAGAGATCGTAGAACCCATACCCCAGTGACCTTCCATCAAACTGGCAATTGTGGTTGCTGATTCAAGATCTCCAGATACTCCCGAAGAATTGTCTCCTTCGAAGAACATCCGCTCTCCTGCTAAAGAGGCAAGGGAAACTAAAATGTCGGATTGATATTCACTTTTCCATCTAGTGAATTGATCATCTGGTGGAATCGACGCCACCATTCCTAAATAGTCTGAACCCTTTTCAATTGTTGCCAGGTCAATTGTCATATGTTGGCGAACTCGATGAGCCACAATCGCATGGCAAGCTTCATGAACAGCGATTGCATGTCTTTCGCGTTCGATGTATTCGACATCCTCAGAAGGTCCAAGCTCCTTCTGTTGTTTAGCACGAAGCAAATCGGCCCAAGTAATGGTGGTGCGACCATCACGAATCGCGATTATTAGCGCTTCATTAATCATGTCCTTAATGGTTGCGCCCGTTGAATAGGGAGTCATGATTGCGAGTTTTTCAACTTCCGAAGGTTCTAAAGCGTGCGAAACCTTATCTAAATAGCCTTGATAAGTTCGGACTCGTCCATTCTTGCTTGGATATCCAACGCGATACATACGATCGATGCGACCAGGTCTTAGTAGCGCCTCGTCCAATGCTTCCGGCATATTTGTTGCCATTACTACCAAGATTCGATATTTAGGTGGATTCTTTGGTCGCATTCCTAATGTTCGTCGCACAATACGATTGAAAAATCCACGCGGTTTTTTCAAGCCTGATAACTCCGTTAATAAAGCTTGGAGCGTACCCATGCCGCCACCGCCACCGCCAGCAGCTCCGCCCATTACAAATCGCTCTTTTGTTAAAACATTAATTGCAGATTCCGATAAATAATTACCGCCATGACACTGATCAGCTTGCATGCGCTGACCGGTGGTCACAATGCCGCGATTGCCAAGCGCATCTGCTTCGTCAAAGAAAACGACCACTCCACCATAACGAAGAGCCAGCTTTCTCAACTTTCTAAAAAGCGCTTTAACTTTTAATACGCCAACACCGAAGAACATGTTGTTAAAAGCGCCTGGATCTACAAATATAAACGGTTTACCGGTTTCGCCAGCCATTGCTTCCGCCATCAATGTTTTGCCAGTACCTGGAGGTCCCCAAAGTAATAATCCACCTGGCACGTAACCACCATGTCTTTCGATGGATTCTGGATCTTCTAGAAAAAGTAAATTCTCACGAATTCTCTCGACGACATGATCTTGACCCCATACATCGCTAAATCGCGTATTGATATCGTCAGGGAAATAAGTATCAATTCCGCCACGACTTAAAAACCAGAATATGGCGACAAATTGAATTAATACAAAAAATACTGCGAAGAGTAACTGCGCGATAATCGGAAGCGCGGTCCATAAAGCCTGCGGAGCCATAAATAAAGCTTGCGCTGGCGGCAGATCATAAACCGCTCCCAGAATTACGGAAAGAATCGCAATCCAAACTACCCATCTAATAACACGCGATATCCGGAAACGAGTCCAATCTGAGAATCTATTTAAACTTGAATTCACTAATTTGAAATACCATTGCCAGATTCGGTGATATGGAGAGATAAATTCTGAGATTAGGAAATGAATCTGTCGCAAACCTTCTATCGCCGCTAACCAGAAGAGCCATTGTCTAGTATTTGCAACTTCGATTGCGGCATCCTGAAAGCTATAAATAGGGTTTTCGGACATCAAAGACCAGACCAACACCAAGTACGTGATGGTAAAGAGCAGCAAGAATTTAACGCGATCGAAGAGTGATAGATGAACGCGGGTACGGCGTTCGGAATCGCGCTTTCGGCTGGTCGTCTCGCTCATCATGCTCCTCTAACCGTAATAGATTTAACTATTTCATCAATTTCGTCAAGACTCTTGTTGTAACACTCAGTTGAGCAACGGATCACAAATAGATAAATCTTGCTCTGGTCGTTTGAATAAAGCGCAATCTGATTAACAGTGGTATTAACCCCTTCATAATCAAAGCTATAAAGGAGGTTTACTCCCCGCGCACCTTTTTCCACCACTTCTTGATCATCATATATCTCAAAATTACGATCATCGCTGATGGTTCCGTCTAATACATCTGTAATCGGGAAAATTAAGTTTCTAAGCGTATTCAGACTAATTGCATTGCGCTCTTCCGGAAGTAACTCCCTAAAACGAACGTACATAACCGGTTCTTCTGTCGGCTTGAGCATAAAAACTTCACGTGCCTCAATCTTTGCGAGTTTGGTATAGCCAACCTGAAACGTTACAAGTGACAATCGTTCCAATGCTGCATCTGTGGCATCTTTACCCTCTTCGGATTCAAGTTTGCTCTGAGAAATTTTGGACCACCCATTTGGAACTGCGAAGAAAGCTCCTTCGCTCTTGCTACCGTTGTACTGCTTTGATGGCGTGCAGGCGCTAAGCATCAGTAGCGCAAGCAGAGCAACTACGATGCGCTTAAACATTATTTCTTTGCTTCTGCTTCCGGTTTAGCATCAATTGCAGCTTCTTTGCGTTGCGCAGCGGTAATTGGAGTTGGTGCACCCGTTAGTGGATCTCCACCTGAAGCTGTCTTAGGAAAAGCAATTACCTCACGAATTGAATCTGCTCCTGCGAGTAGCGCACATAGGCGATCAATGCCTATTGCTAATCCACCGTGCGGTGGCGGACCGTATTGAAAGGCATCAAGAAGAAATCCAAATTTACTCTGGGCTTCTTCGTCGGTTAAACCGATAACTTGAAATACATCTCGCTGAATCTGTTGATCGTGAATACGAATTGAACCGCCACCAAGTTCGGTTCCGTTAAGAACTATGTCGTATGCATATGCCAGTGCGCTAGCGGGATCGCTCTTAAAAGTCTTAGCAAACTCCGGCTTTGGTCCAGTAAATGGATGATGAACTGCAGTCCATCCTCCGTTATCTGTCTGCTCGAACATTGGCGCATCGACTACCCAAAGGAATTCCCACTTGGAATCATCAATGAGATTGCGACGTTTACCGATCTCTAAACGAACCGCGCCAAGCAGCGCTTGAGAAGATGCACGATCACCGGCTGCAAAGAAGATTGCATCACCAGGTTTAGCTCCTGCTTTAGCTGCAACGCCAGCGATCTCGCTTTCAGAGAGATTCTTCGCTACTGGTCCACCGAGAGTTCCATCGGCTTGCACCAAAATATATGCAAGTCCCTTTGCGCCTCGAGCTTTAGCCCAATCTTGCCAACCATCTAATTCGCGACGTGGAGAATCAGCGCCACCAGGCATAACTACTGCACCAACATATGGAGCTTGGAAAACTCTAAAAGTAGTCTCTTTGAAGAATTCGGTCATCTCAGTTAACTCATAACCAAAACGAAGATCTGGTTTGTCTGATCCAAAACGATCCATCGCATCTTTATAAGTCATACGAGCGATAGGTGTAGGAATTTCATAACCCTTAACTTCTCGCCAGATTTGCACTAACAATCTCTCGATTAGCGCCAAAATATCTTCTTGATCGATAAATGACATCTCAATATCTAATTGAGTAAATTCTGGTTGGCGATCTGCACGGAAATCTTCATCACGGAAGCAGCGTGCAATTTGATAGTAACGCTCCATGCCCGCAACCATCAGTAACTGCTTAAACAATTGTGGTGATTGAGGCAATGCGTACCAGGAACCTGGTTGCAAACGAACTGGAACTAGAAAATCACGCGCACCCTCTGGTGTGGATCGAGTTAAGTATGGTGTTTCGATCTCATGAAACTCAGCCTCTTCCATAATTCGACGAATTACAGAGGTGACTTTTGAGCGTAATCTTAAATTTGCAGCTGGTTTTTCGCGACGCAGATCTAAATAGCGATAACGAAGACGAACTTCTTCTGAGATATCTGCTTCATCGCCAGAGTCAACTGGAAATGGTAGCGGCGCTGCTTCGGAGAGCACTTCGACATCTTTTGCAATAACTTCAATTGCACCAGTCGCGGTTTTAGTGTTTTCAGAACCAGCTGGTCTTGCAATCACTTCGCCAATAATCTTCAGGCACCATTCTGCACGCAGTGACCCTGCAGTGGCTTCATCATTGATTACAACTTGGCACCAGCCTGAACCATCACGAAGATCGATAAAGGCTACGCCACCATGATCTCTGCGGCGGGCTACCCAACCAGTAAGAGTTACAGTCTGGCCGACATGGCTAGCGCGCAGATCTCCTGCGTTATGTGTGCGAAGCATTCAAATTCCTTAACGATCCGTTTTTACAGTGCGTTTACTAAGTCGCTAATTCTAACGCTCTTTACATCGCCAGATGCCATGGTTTTTAGCTCTGCCTGACCAGTGTTAACTTCGTCTTCGCCCAAAACGAGAACATGTCGTGCTCCTGATTTATCAGCGGCTTTCATTGCGCCTTTTAAACCTCGTTCACCAAAGGCAAGTTCCACAACTTTTCCAGCTGCTCGTAGGGTTGCTGCGATTTTAAGCGCTTCTGTTTGAGTCCCAAGTGGGATGATAAATAAATCAGCATTACCTAAATCTTCAGGAATTACGCCCTCTTCCTCTGCCGCAAGAATGGTGCGATCAACGCCCAATCCCCAACCGATTCCAGAGAGATCTTGTCCGCCTAATTCGCTCATCAATTTGTCGTAACGGCCGCCGCCACCAATCGCAGATTGCGCCCCAAGACCCATATGGATAAATTCAAAAGTGGTACCGGTGTAATAATCAAAACCTCGAACCAATCTGGGATTGATCTGATATTTAACGCCAAGAACATCAAGATAACTTTTAACCTTTTCGAAATGCGCTTTTGATTCCTTGTTTAAATAATCGAGTAAAACTGGTGCCTTCGCCATAGCTGAAACCATCTCTGGACGCTTGTCGTCAAAGAGTCGCAATGGATTTAACTTGGCACGTTCTGCAGTTGCCTCATCAAAATCCAATGTTTCATAAAACTTGAGTAAATCCTTACGATGGGCCGCACGAGAATCAGCATCACCAAGAGATGTGATCTCAAGTCGGTAATTCTTCAAACCAATATTCTTAAAAGCTTGATCTGCTAACCAAATTACTTCTGCATCGATTAACGGATCATTTAAACCAATCGCTTCAATACCTACTTGATAGAACTGGCGATAGCGACCTTTTTGTGGACGCTCTGCGCGAAAATATGCACCAGAGTAAAGAACTTTTACTGGCAATGGGCCGCGATCCAATCCGTGCTCAATTACTGCGCGCATCACCCCAGCAGTACCTTCAGGGCGAAGAGTGATAGAACGACCTCCGCGATCTTCGAAGGTATACATTTCTTTTGTTACGATGTCGGTGGATTCACCGACTCCGCGCGCAAAGAGCGCAGTATCTTCGAAAACCGGTAGCTCCATATATTGATAGCCGGCAGATTTGGCAGGCGCACAGAGTTGCTCGCGAACTAATTCAAAAATTGCCGAGCGCGGTGGAATGTATTCACTAACACCCTTGGGTGCTTGGAAATTAGCTGCCATATCCGCTCTCTAGTCCTCTTTAGATCTCTCTAGCACTTCTTCAAATCCTGTAGGAACTGATTGTATTTTCTCTCTCGCCCGATTGAGGTTTCTGGGCCGTGTCCAGGCAAAACTTGCATCACATCAGGCAGTGGTAGGACCTTTTCGCGTAGCGAATTCTGCATCGCGCTCCATGAACCGCCCGGAAGATCAGTACGTCCGATAGAGCCAGCAAAGAGCACATCTCCTGAAATCAACACTTCACCATTAACTTCAAACATCACTGAACCCTTTGTATGTCCCGGTGCGTGTATTGCTTTAAATTGCAAACCCACCAAATCAAATATTTGATTATCCTGCAATTCAACAATCCGTTTTGGTTCTATCCAATTAATTCCAGAGAGTTGAGACATGAACTCAGCCCCATGTGCTCGTTCAGGATGTAATAACAATTCACGATCATCAGAGTGAATCATCGCGGGAATTTCATAACCATCGCAGATTGGTTGAACTGAAAAGGTATGGTCCAAATGTCCATGTGTAACCAAAATTGCAACGGGTTTCAAATTAAATTCCTTTAATTTCTCATCCAACTGTTCAGAGACATTGGGCATCCCTGGATCAACCACGATGCACTCCTGCCCCTTGCCACTGGCGAGAATCCAGCAGTTGGTGGCGAAGGCTTGAGCCTGAAACTTGGTAACGAGCATGGGTGGAGGGTAGCCTTTCGCACCTAACCGCCGTTGCTCTTAATGGGCAACCAATAGCTGAGGAAGAGAAATTTTCCGAAAGTGCAACCGAAAGGAATGTCATGACCGAAAAACCATCAGAAGTCGCATCACACATCACACCATCCGCTGCTACTGCGCTAATCGGAGATCCTGCGAAATTTGGTTATGTTGCAGATGATGGAACGGTTTATGTCAGAACACCTTACGGAGA
>JBJOFF010000020.1:0-14499 GCA_046048895.1 Actinomycetota bacterium | reverse complement strand
AGGCGAAGGACTTAAAGCCCTTGATGGTTAGACTCTTCAAATACACGCGGAAAACCTATCGGGTCTGGCAGGCAGGACAGAGGCGCGACGAGCGGTTCGCGAAGGCAATTCTGATAATTTCTTGGCCACATCTGCGACATGGCTCACCTTCTTGGCCATAAACCGCCAATGATCTTTCAAAATAACCGCTCTCGCCATTTACATTGATATAAAGCTCATCAAAGCTGGTGCCGCCGGCTTTTAAGGCCCGCTGCATTACCTTCTGCGCCGCCGTTATCAGATTGAGAATTTGGGTAGCGCTAAGTTCGTTGGCAATACTCTCAGGATGAATTCGCGCATACCAGAGCGCTTCATCCGCATAAATATTTCCAATGCCACTTAGCACTCCTTGATCCAAAATGACTTTCTTGATTTGACCTCGCTTGGAGGCAATCTTGGCTACCGCTTGCCTCTTATCAAATTTGGCGTCAAATAAATCTCTCGCAATATGCGAAACAATATTCGGAACCCCTTCGTCTGAATTATCCAATTGATCGACGCAGAGCCAACCAAAGGTACGCTGGTCGATAAAGCGAAGTTCTTTTCCGCTGGAAAGTTCAAAATTTGCACGTAAGTGCGGCTCTCGGATTACTCCCGACTTTTGTATTTTGAATTGGCCACTCATCCCAAGGTGTGCAACCAAAACTTCTGGTCTATCAAATTCCAACCACATGAATTTTCCACGGCGTTTTACCGCTTTTATTTTTGCATTCTTGAAGATTCCCAATTTGCTTAGCGAGTCACTGCGCAGCGCGCGTGGATGTAACTGTTTTACCGAAACTATTTTCTTACCGACTACATGTTTCTCAAGGCCAGCTCGAACCGTTTCGACCTCAGGAAGTTCTGGCATTATGTCGAAAGTTTCTCGAAAGCAATACGCGCCGCAATTTGTTCCGCTTCGCGCTTACTCTTTCCTTCACCCGTAGCTATAGGTGAGCCACCCACAACCGCTGTGGCCACAAAAGTTTTATTGTGATCTGGGCCTGATTCAGAGATTAAATATTCTGGAGCTGAAATTTTTCTAGCAGCTGCTAATTCTTGAAGTGCAGTTTTGCCATCCAAGCCTGCGCCACGGTCTTTCGCGCTCTCCATAGTTTCGCTAATTAAATCAATAACAATTTTCTCAGTTATTGCGAACCCTTGACTTAAATAGATTGCGCCGATCAGTGCTTCAAGGGAATCAGCTAATAAAGAATTCTTATCTCTGCCGCCAGTTACTTCTTCGCCTTTTCCGATGCGCATGTATTGACCGAGTTCTAGTGCGCGCGCAATATCTGCGAGCGCTCGCATGTTTACAATCCCAGAACGAAGCGGCGAAAGTCTGGATTCATCTAAATCTGGATAGCGCTTGTACAGCTCTTCAGTTACCACTAATCCAAGTACTGAGTCACCTAAAAATTCCAGACGCTCATTGGTTTCAGTTAGAGAATTTTCGTACGCAAAAGAGCGATGAGTAAATGCTAATTCGAGAAGCTCTTGTCTTATCTCTAAGCCAAGTCGCGCTTTTAATTGCGCGAACATAAAATCAAACCTCGACGACTTGGCGACGGTTATAGGTACCGCAGGTTGGGCAAGCTGTGTGTTGAAGCTTTGGCTGCTGGCACTGTGCGCAGGTAGAGATCGCTGCAGCAGTTGTTTTCCATTGGCTACGACGTGAACGTGTCTTTGAACGCGACATCTTTCGCTTAGGTACTGGCACTTCTCTACTCCTTGTTTAACGAACAGGTGAATTATCACCTATGAGGCTTAATTAGTGAAATCGAGCCTTGGCCTAGCCCTCAGCGTGCGGGGAATCCGGGAAGAGACCCTTTAATCCAGACCATCTGGCATCAATCTGCTCATGTGCATGATCGTCTGGAAGCTCACTCCACTTCTGGCCACACTCCGGGCAGAGACCTTCACACTCTTCATCACAGAGTGGATTTATTGGCAATGCCAGCACTATCGCATCGCGAATTGGTGACTCTAAATTCATGACATCGCCATCCATTAGCAACTGATCCTCCTCTTCCAATTCAGGATCAGCTTTGTATGAATAAAGCTCTTGGAAAGAGCGATCTAAGTGCAGGTTAATTGGATCCAAACATCTGATGCACTCACCGTTGGCAACAACTTCAAAATCACCGGTTGCCAATATTCCTTCAGCGACAGATTCCAAACGTAACTCTAAATTTAAAGTTCCAGCTGGCACCGCAATTACATCGATGCCAATTGGATTCTCTAATTCAATTGCTAAGTGATACTCCTTCATCTCTCCTGCACGACGAGGCAGATCATGAGTATTTAGCAGAAAAGCCTTAGACATAAATTACTTATCAACTACTTATCAGATAGTTGAGCTAATACATCTTGATCTGTAGAGCCAGCTAGGCGCTCGCGACCGCGAGTAATTGCTTCTTGAGTCTTATTCAAAATAACTTCAAGTGTTGCAAGGCGTGAATCTATATATTCATCAATCTCTTGTTTTTGTTCTGCGGCTTCTTGGCGAGCCTGTGACAATAAATTCTTTGCCTCATCGCGAGCTTGCTGCATGATGGCTGTTTGTTCGATTAATTGAGAGGCCTCTTCGCGCGCCATTGCTACCATTTGCTCGGCTTGCAAACGACCTTCGTCAATAACTTTTTCGCGATTTGCTACGATTGATTCGGCTTTTGCAAAAGATTCTGGCATCGCTGCTTTAGCTTCATCAAGCACCGCAAGCATCTCACCCCGATGTACTACGCAGGATGCTGAAAGTGGGACGCCACGGGCCTCTTCAACCATCTTGATAGCCGAAGCTAATTTCTCAACTGCATCCATGGTTAACCTGCAACTTTCTATGAATGTTTCTTAACAAGAGCCGCCTGCA
Organism: Actinomycetota bacterium; assembly: GCA_046048895.1. Lineage (GTDB taxonomy): Bacteria > Actinomycetota > Actinomycetes > Nanopelagicales > Nanopelagicaceae > ZLKRG08. The sequence continues at coordinate 11,612 of JBJOFF010000020.1, read as the reverse complement.
CTGACGGAGGTACCATCTTCGAGATATCACCATTGTATTTGGCTAATTCTTTAACTAGCGATGAAGACAGGAAAGAATGAGCTGGATCTGTGGCCATAAACATAGTATCAATGCCTGCTTGCAGGTTTACTTGAGCCTGCTGCAGTTCGTAATCAAAGTCTGACACCGCGCGCAAACCTTTAGTGATTACGTCAATGTTATTTTGCTTGCAATAGTCAACGGTTAAACCGCTCCACGAATCAACTTTGATGTTTGGTAGATCCTTGGTGGTCTCTTTTATCATCGCTATTCGTTCTTCGACTGTAAAGAGACTCTGTTTTGTACTGTTTATAAATACTGCCACTACTACCTCATCGAAGTGCGCGCTGGCCCTAGTAATAATATCTAGGTGCCCAAAAGTGATTGGATCAAATGATCCTGGGCAGACCGCTCTTCTCATGGGTAAAGATTAACCCATCTCCGCATAGTAAAGGGTGGCTACGCCGTACTCCTTCGTGCGCAACTCGCGTAAAGGAGCTGGCCAATTTACGTATGAACCCTTGGTCGCACGTTCGATAACAATCACGCCGCCACTTCTAATGAAATTATTCTGCAGTATTAAAGCTAGCAACTCATGCACGCCTTGATCTCCAAAATCGTAAGGAGGATCCATAAAAATTATGTCGTACTGCTCGCTCTTGTTTGCCAAAAATTTTTGAACGCTCATTGCAAATAAATGAAACTTACCTAATGGATTTGCTTTCTGAACAATCTCAAAATTCGCTCTGATTGTCTTTATCGCAGCCTCATCTCTTTCAACAACATGGACAATGGCTGCGCCTCTTGATAACGCTTCTAACCCAACAGCCGCCGATCCTGAGAAAAGATCAAGAAATTTCAAATTATCAAATTCACCAAATTCAGAGAGTAATGTTGAGAAAAGTGCTTCGCGGGCACGATCAGATGTTGGTCTTGTCGCGCCTGCAACCGTCGACAAATTACGACCTTTTGCAGCACCTGCAATAATTCGCATTTCTCAACCTTTATCTAGATACTCAACTTCGCGCTCTGCCAATAGTTTAGAGATTTCGCGCTCAAGCGTAGAGGTTAATCCATTACTCAACGTAATTTCTGCAGCTTCTCTAGCGGCCACAATAATCTCTTCATCACGAAGCACTCTTAATAACTTTAGATGAGAACGTGTTCCGCTCTGCGCTTTGCCTAGAACGTCGCCTTCGCTTCTTTGATCCAAATCAATTCGTGCCAATTCAAATCCATCAAGAGTATTTGCTACCGCGGTTAGACGCTCGTATGCCAGAGAATCTTCAGTGACTTTTGTTATTAATAGACATAGACCGGGTGCCATGCCTCGGCCAATTCGACCACGCAATTGATGCAATTGTGAAATGCCAAATCTATCGGCATCCATAATTACTATTACCGTGGCATTTGGCACATCTACACCGACTTCAATAACTGTAGTTGAAACCAATACATCAATTTCGTGGGCTGAGAACGCCTTCATGGTGGCTTCTTTAAGGTCGGATGGTTGTTTGCCATGCAACTCTGCAACTTTCAAACCTTTTAGCGGACCATTGGCCAGCTCAGGCGCTAACTCTGTTACTGCAGCGCACTCCTTGCTTTCACTGCCAAATAGAAAATCCATATCTGCATCTTCTGGTGTTCCTGCACTGATTCGAGGAGCCACAACATAAGCTTGATGGCCTGCCGCTGCCTCTTCTTTTATTCGCTGCCAGGCGCGATTCACATAACTTGGTTTGGTTAATGCATTTACTAAATGCGTAGTGATTGGCGTGCGCCCAAGAGGTAATTCGCTCAAAGTTGAGATATCTAAGTCACCGAAAACTGTAATTGCCACAGTACGCGGAATCGGTGTTGCAGTCATAACTAGTAAATGCGGTGGCACTTCTGCCTTTGCTCGCAAGGCGTCTCTCTGTTCAACTCCGAATCGATGCTGCTCGTCGACTATAACTAAACCTAAATCTTTAAATTCAACAGCCTCTGATAGAAGTGCGTGGGTGCCAATAACAAAATCAATTTCACCGCTCTTCACGCGACTTTGAATATTACGCTTCTCTGAGACGCTCATGGAGCCAGTTAATAAAGCCACTTCGATAGCACAATCAGGTGCGCCAAGCTTTCCTTTAGTAGCTAGTTCACCTAATTGTTTATTTATTGTGCGATGGTGTTGTTGCGCAAGCACTTCAGTGGGAGCCAATAACGCTACTTGCGCAGAGGCATCAATAACGCTCAGCGCAGCTCGCAATGCAACGATTGTTTTACCTGATCCAACTTCACCTTGCAACAATCTATGCATTGGATGTTCGGCAACCAAATCTTTAAATATTTCAATAGAAACTTCCTGTTGTCCTGGAGTTAACGTGAAAGGCAGTTGCTTATCAAATGCCGGCAGTACTCCATCGGTTCTAGGAATTCTCGCAATAGTTTGAATACTTGCATTTGCCTGCTTCTGTTTTAGCATCGTCAATTGCAGCAAGTAAGCTTCATCAAAAGTAAGGCGGGCTCTAGCTTTATCCGCTTTTTCTAGATTCGTTGGTCGATGCACCTCCTGGAAAGCTTCATAAAGATCAGGAAATTCAAATTGGCTTTGAATCTCTTTTGGCAAAAAATCATCAAGATGATCTAAGGAATCTAAAACTATCTCTAACGCTTTAGCAATTTTCCACGAAGCAAATTTTCCCGTTGCTGGATAGATTGGCAAATATTTATCAGCAAATGCACCGATAGCATCTTCAATATCGCTATCGCCCGGCAACCATTCCAATTCAGGATGCGCTAACTGTCGCATACCTTTGAAGGTACCGATTTTCCCAGCGAATAGACCTTGTCTACCAATTCGCATCTCTTTTTCTCGCCATGCTTGGTTAAAAAAAGTTAAAGACATTTTCTCGCGATTATTATCTTCAATAATAACTTCCACGATAACCTGTTTGCGATTAGCCATTCTGCGACTCTTTACAGAGTGCACCTTGGCAAGCACGGTGGCCTCTTCGCCCTCTCGCAATTGAGAGATATCCGTGAGTTCGCCACGTCTTACGTATCTACGCGGGTAGTGATGCAGGAAATCCTCTACTGTTTTATATCCCAGTTCTGCTGCGACTACTTTGGCGGTGCGATCACCAATAACATCGACCAACTTGGTCTCTAAAGTAGCCACGGCTAATCTTCTTATGTTTGAGGTTACAAATTAAGTTGCGGCACACCACTCCAGCCAGAATGAGTGATTATTAATAGCGCACGATCGCGATATTTATCCAAAATTCTCTCCGTAATGCGCGCGGCAAGTTCTGGATCTAAATGTTCTGTTGGTTCATCTAGCACCAATAATGGTGCATCGCTTAACAACGCTCTGGCAAGCACAATTCGCTTGGCTTCACCTCCAGATATTCCTCTACCAAATTCGCCAATGATGGTATCTAGGCCTTCTGGTAGTTCAGAAATCAATTGTTCAAGTTCTAACAGTTGAATCACATCATCAAAATTCTCGTTGCCAGAGATTTTTAAGTTCTCTCGTAGAGAGGTATTAAAAATATGGCCATTCTGCAGCGCCCCAACTGCAAGTTCGGGCAAATTTTGTAATTGGCTAACTTCAATGCCATTTATTGTGAGCGAGCCTGAATATCTGATCAACCCAAGTACACCCATTGCAGTAGTTGATTTACCGATGCCACTTGCACCGCGAAGCACTAAAGCTGAGCCAGCTTTTAATTCAAAATTCTGGGCTTTCATAAATGGTGCATCCCAATATGCACTGTAGTTTTTAGCGACTAATGAATCAAAGAGCGCAACTTTCCCTGGCGTATGTTTGGCACTTGGAATAGCCTTTAAATTCTCTTTTGCTAATTGCAATTTGCCGCTGGTAAATAAATTTGGATACCAAGCCAAAGTTGCTTCAAATCCAGTTAGCGCTAAAAAGACCAACATCGCAACTTGGACCGGAGGTAACGAACTTGAATTGGCATAGAGAAAAGTTATTAATAATGCTGAAGTAAGTATCAAATTGATTAATACCTGATAGCCACGGATTACTTTTAGTAAACCCTTCTCCACTTGCTTAATTTGAATTTCCAATTTGGTGGAATGCTCGGTTACTTCTGAAAGATAACCGTAAATTTCCGCTTCAAGTGATCCATGCACGCTAGCTCTAACCTGCTCTGCATACTGGCCTTCCAGTCGCTCCAACTCTCTGGCTCTAGGAGTCATTTGAATTAGCGCCAACCTAGGTAATCCCAGACCAAGCAAAGTGGTGAGCGCTAACCACATTAGCCCCAGTCCAGGTTGCAGCCAAAAAGCCAGACCAGTTGCCGCAAATAAAGTAATTAATGAAGCCGCACCCGGTAGGACCACCCTTAATTCATATTCTTGAGCGCGCTCAACATCATCGACTACTTGTTTTATTAGTCGGCCACCACTTCCCGAGATGATCAACTCCGAAGGATTTGAAATTATCTTTCGATATAAATCGCTTCGAAGTTTAGCCAACTTACCAAAGACTAATTTGTGGCTGATGATGCGCTCAAAGTATCTTGTCACAGCGCGGCTAATTCCAAAGAATCTAACCATTACTACTGCCACGCTAAGAGTTAAAACTGGCGGCATAAATGAAGCCATGGTAATTAACCAACCACTCGTAATATTTAAACCTACACCTGCTACATATGAGAAGGCAGAGAGCAAATAGGCAGGAATCATCGTTCAATCCTGACTAATTTATCTGATGTTGTTAAATATTCAGTGTCATGCGTAATGATGATTACACCGCACTTTAAACTTCTAAGTGTGCCAATCACTTTTGTGGCAGAAGCTTGATCTAAGTCAGCTGTAGGTTCATCAGCGATGAGCAACTGCGGTTTACGAATAAGAGCTCGTGCTAGAGCAACTTTCCTAATTTGACCTCCAGAAGCTGCACTCATCAACTCACTACCCGCTTCTAATATTGAATCCAATCCTTGCGGAAGTTCATTTACATTCAGCGCAACTAAATCTAAATAATGGATTATTTCTAAATCCGAAATTCCTGGCGCTATCAATTCAAATTGCTTACGTACGCTTCCGTGTGCGAGTTTGGGATGTTGCGGCACCCAGCCAATTCCCTGTTTGTCCAGGGAATTAATTAGATTTATCGCAGCGGTAGTCTTTCCGGAACCAGATGGGCCGATCCAAAATTGCAAACCAGTTGGATAATCTGTGCTTAAAACTTCTTCATTTCTTGGTTTTGGAATCTCTTCAAGTTGCTTTAGAGCTTCAGTGCCATCTGTCGAGGCGTGAAATAATGAAGCTGCATTTCTAAGTGGGAAATATATTTCAGGCGCTAAAATTAAAATCATTAACGCAGAACTAAATTCCATACTGCCGCCTACTAAACGTAGACCAATTTCAACTGCAATTACCGCAACTGATATTGTGGCAGCAAGCTCGAGCGCGAAACTTGAGAGAAATGAAATACGTAAGACCTTCATAGTCTCATCGCTGTAACGTTCGCCCATCTCCTGAATACGCTCAGCTTGATGCTTGGTTCTGTCAAATATTTTTAGTGTGGCATAACCCTTAAGCGAATCTTCAAAGTAACCAGAGAGCGTTCCCAGAGTTCGCCATTTTTTACCAACCGCATCGTTGGTGTAACGGCCAATCAATGCGCCGAAGAATGGAATGATGGGAAGCGTTAAAATTGCAACTACTGCACTTAGCGGATCTTTTAATAGCAATACTGCAATTAGCACAGTTGGAATAGTGAACGAGAAAAGCAATTGCGGAATGAATCGACCATAATAGGTATCGATTGAATTTAAACCTTTTGTGAGCAAATTACTCATCACCGCTGGTGAAAAATGGCGCATTCCAAATGAATTGGTAGTAACGCTAGAACGCATCTGAGCTTTGGCATCTAGCGCTTGATTTAAAGTCCAGTTTTCGAAATTAGCCAGAAAGAGGGAACGAAAAATCCAAAGCGCTAACAAGTAATAGATATTTGGATAGATTCTCTTTGAATCAATTATTCGGATTATTAAATCTGCAATTAACCAAGCATTGGCAATTAATAGAGCTGCCCAAATGAAGCTTGCAAAGACAGAGGCTAGAAAAAGATTACGGCTGCTACCTTTTAGTAGCAGCCGTAGATCTAGTTTCACAACGGCAATTTATCGCCATCTAGAACGCCGCGCTCTGGATGTGCGATCTGGGTTGCGCTCACACGCTTCCTGAAGACCCAGTAAGTCCAACCCTGATAAAGCAGAACCAGCGGAGTCATAATTACGGCCACCACGGTCATGACTTTCAAGGTGTAATCAGTGCTTGAGGCATTGGTGATAGTTAGATCAAATGCGGAGCTAACTGAACTTGGCATCACTCTTGGATAGAGCGCATAAAAAAGATCACTTACGAACGAGAGAATCGCAAGTGAGGAGAAAATAAATGCCCAGCCTTCGCGACCGCGCAAATTCATGCCCAGCGCGGAAAGCCAGAAGATTGCCACCATCGCAGAGAGCAGCACCACAATTGCCTTCTGCTCTGGAAGTGAAACTACTGTCCAGATTAGAAAGGCAACTGCGGATACTGCTGCAATTAATCCATAGCGAGTTGCTAGCGTGCGAGCCTTTACTCGTATCTCCCCTGCAGTCTTCAACGATAAGAAGATTGCACCGTGTGTGAGGAATACTGTCAAAGTCACCACTCCACCAAGTAGCGCATAAGGATTTAGTAGATTGAAAAATCCACCTGTGTATTCGAGATGTCCATTTACTTTCTCGATCGGAACACCTCTAACGATGTTGCTAAATGCAACGCCCCATAACAAGGCAGGAATTGCACTTGAAATAACAATTGCGACATCCCAACGTTGACGCCACTCGGCTTTGCCGTATTTGCTTCGATATTCAAAAGCTACGCCGCGCACAATTAAGCCAACGAGAATTAGAAATAGCGGTAAATAAAATCCACTAAATAAGGTGGCATACCACTCAGGAAATGCTGCGAAAGTTGCGCCACCTGCTACAAGTAACCAAACCTCATTACCGTCCCAGACTGGTCCAAGAGTTGTTAATACCGCACGTCGGTCTGCTTCGTTTTTAGAGACTTGCGGCAGCAACATTCCAACTCCAAAGTCGAAACCTTCAAGGATAAAGTAACCAATCCAAAGCACTGCAATTAATAGAAACCAGATTGTCTGTAGATCCATTTTGCGCCTCCTTAGTAACTCATCGCTAGTGGTTTTTCAGATGAACCGCCAATTTCTGTCGGTTCGGAATACGTGACTTGCTCATCTGGACCTAGTGCGATTGCACGTAACATCAACTTAACTTCAATTGCTGCGAGCAGCCCATATAGAAGTACGTAGCCGATCAAAGTAATCCAGAGCGCACCAACTCCGACTTGTGGACTTACGCCGTCTGCAGTCTTTGCAAGCCCGAATACAGTCCAAGGTTGGCGCGCAGTTTCGGTGAAGATCCAACCGAATGAGTTGGCAAATAAAGGTAAGAACGGCATCCAAATCATTGCTGGTGCAAACCATTTTGCACTTGGAACTTCACCGCGACGGCGAAGCGTCCAAAGAGTTACCAACGCAAATGCTGCGGCAATAACTCCAAAACCAATCATTAAGCGGAAGCCCCAATAAGCCAGTGGAATATTTGGTTTGTAATTACCTGGGCCATATTCGGCTTCATATTCCGCTTGTAAATCGTTGATTCCTTCTACTGTGCCATTGAAATCACCTGTAGACATAAATGAGAGGAAATTTGGCACTCCAATTTGAAAGAGCGCCTTAGAGCCATCAAGTGTTCCGATAGTTAATAATGAGAAAGGCGCAGCACTGGTTGTTTCATATAGGGCTTCCGCTGCCGCCATCTTCATCGGCTGTTGTTCTGTCATAACACGAGCAGACCAATCGCCAGTAACGCCTACAAATAAGAAGCTAACCAATACGGTAACTAAACCAAGTTTCAAGGTTGGTACTAAAACTTCTTTATGGCGCTTCTTTGCAAGGAGATATCCAGATACACCAACCATAAATCCGCCCGCCGTAAATGCTGCGAACGCCATGGTGTGTGTAAATGTTGCAAGTGCAGTCTGTTGAGTTAATACCGCAACAATGTCAGTTAGCTCTGCACGACCCTTTTCGGTATTCATCGTATAGCCAACTGGATGTTGCATCCATGCATTTGCCGCCAGAATGAAATATGCAGAGAGAACTGTTCCAGTGGCCGCCAACCAAATTGAAGCTAAGTGCAATTTCTTTGGCAGGCGATCCCAACCAAAAATCCACATACCTAGGAATGTTGATTCTAAGAAGAAAGCTAAGAGTCCTTCCATCGCAAGTGGCGCTCCGAAAATATCACCAACAAATCTTGAATAGTTAGACCAGTTCATTCCAAATTGGAACTCTTGTACGATTCCGGTAACAACGCCCATTGCAAAGTTAATTAAGAATAATTTTCCAAAGAACTTTGTCGCACGGAGATATTTGTCGTTATTAGTTCGATACCAAGCGGTCTGTAATCCTGCGACTAAGAAGCCTGTTCCGATTGTGATCGGCACAAATAAGAAGTGATAAACAGTTGTCGCGGCAAACTGCAATCTGGCTAGGTCTAATGCATCCATAAATCTCTCCATCCCATTTACATCTCTTTTATATGGAACCTGGCGTTAGTCTCGTCTTTTAGGCTCGAATTAGGCTCAAAAAAGTGAGGGGAAGCCCTTATCGGAATGTGATTTAGGACGAATTGGCTCGATTTCGCCCTTGGCTGACCTTCAAGTAAAGTCTGCACCTGTAATCGAGCAATTCCGATCTTGGAGGCTCGTTAGAAGATTGAATGATTTAGAAGAAGGAGTAAGCAGTGGCATCTGTATGCGAAATCTGCGGCAAAGGCCCTAGCTTTGGAAATAACGTTTCCCACTCACAGGTAAAGACCCGCCGTCGCTGGAATCCAAATATTCAGCGCGTACGCGTATTTCTAAATGGCCGCGCAATGCGCCAAAACGTATGCACCTCATGCCTAAAGGCTGGCAAGGCAGCACGTACCAAGTAATTTATTCAACTTAAAATAAATTAAAATAAATAGGCGCCCCTATCGGGCGCTTTTTTATTTAACTTACTTTCATCTCGCTAAGCAGCCACTGCACCGCTTCATCAGCGCCATATCCATCTGGATGTTCTTTAAGTAAGACTTTGGCGCCTTCGATATCGCTACCCAGAGTAACAATCGGAGCTTCTACATATCCATCTTTACGAACTTGCGGCAATCCAATATTGGCCATCAAACCATTACATAGACATTTACGACCATCGATATCTTCGATTGCGCCACCCTTTTTAATGAATTGATCATCTGGTTCGGATGGGCAACGATAGATAGTGCGTCCAGTAGCTGAGAGCGCCGGCTCTCTCAAATAACCCAAATCGCAGAGTTTTGGACGAGCTGCAAATCCTTCATTAGTAGAAGTGTGACCTTCTAGTTTTGCAATCTTAATTGGGAATGAAGTCGGTGAAGCTTTTACATCTGTTTTAACTTCTAAAGTATTACTCTTTAACTTATCCAATAACTGTTTACGAGTTTTCTGGCTAAAACCAGAGTGATTAGAGATTGCAAATAATGTACCAACCTGCACTCCAGCTGCACCCTGTGCAATAGCGTCTTTAACTCTACTTGGGCTTCCGTATGTACCTGCCAGCCAGAATGGCAGTTCTAACTTCTTCATCTTTTCAATATCTGCAATATCTTTCGGACCATAAATTGGTTCACCGTTGGCATCGAACTCCCATTTACCGCGAGGTGGCGCGTTATGCCCACCAGCGGAATTATGTTCGATAATAAAACCATCAGGTCGAGTCTCTTCATCTCTTGCTAAATAAGCTCCCAATACATCAACAGAGATGATCGCCAGGAATTTAGGTTTCTTAATTGCTGTTCCGGCTGGTACAAAATCGAGTGGATTAATAGTGGTCTGCGCTGCGCTTCCACCAATTACATCAACTGGCACAGATCCTATTTCGAGTTTAGCGATGCTGCGAATTAATTTTGGAAGTTCACGTGGAATTCCGGCGCCCATTATTATGTAATCAACACCGGCCAACATTGCACCGAATACGCTGGCTGCCGTGGTCATTTGAATCTTATGCAAGAAATTGATTCCGACTAAACCGTTGTGGCCTTCTTTTGCCAACCAAACTTCTACGAAGTTTGCCACAATTAAAATCTCTTGTGCATCGCGTTTTTGTTCTAGAGTAATTTTTGGCACCATTACATATGGCGCATCAGCAGCTTTGCCACCTTCGATAAAATACTTATCTAAAATCTTTTTCACAATATCTTGATTTGGAAATGCCGCCAAAGCGCGTCGGGTAATTCCAGATTTATCGCCATCTTGTAGACGACGAGCCATCACATTATCAATAGCAGTTCCTGAGACCACACCAAGTTGGCCTTGCATCGAAACGGTTTTTGCTAACTCCCAATTAGATACCGCGATGCCCATTCCGCCTTGGATGATTACAGGCAATCGATCTGACATCCAACCTGCCTCTCTCCTGGTTGCGGCCGTCAAGAAAAATGTTGCCAGCCGGGTTGCGGTGTCTCTAGATGGCTAAGTCTAATGCCACTTCCGCTATGTACCTTCCCGATTTCAAAACCTTTAAGCGCCGTACCCGTTGCCAAGAACACATGATCTTCGCCGCCACTTAGAATTAAATCAAATACTGAGACTTGCAATTGATTGGCAACTTGCAAAAGCTCTGCAAAATCAGGGTGTTTTTCTATTTTCTCCCCGTCGATCTCAAATTGCACACCAGAAGCATCTGACATCTGCCCTGCTTGAATCATTAATGAATCACTGATGTCGCAAAGTGAATTTGCACCGATTGCAATCTGCTCGGCGTTTGCATAGTCAACAGATGGTGCGCGATGTTGGGAGATTGCAAAATCTATTGCGCCACCACGAATTTCTCTTTGGAGGGCAATTAGACCTGCTGCAGACCAACCTGGAAGTTTTGAAATATAAATCGAATCTCCGACTTGAGCCCCACTTCTTAAAATTGGATTAATGCATTCTCCGATAGCGGTAATGCAAATAACGATCTTCTCTGCTCTAGCTAAATCTCCACCAATTACTTGCGCGCCCGCAACATGAGCTTCATGCGCAATTCCGCGCGCTACATCTAACATCCATTCAAGCTCTTCATTGCCAGTTGCCGACATCGCTACAGTTAAAAATTTCGGCTTACCGCCCATGGCATAAATATCCGCCAGATTTGCTGCCGCAACTTTTCGTCCAATCTCTTGGGCGCGCGACCAATTCAATTTAAAGTGGACATCTTCCACGGCCATATCCGTTGTTACCACCACAGAAGCTTCGGGGCGCGCGATCACCGCAGCGTCATCGCCAATTCCAACGAGAACTTCGCTATTAGCCTCAGCGAATATTTCAGAGATGTTAAATATTAACTCTCGCTCGCTCCAGCGCGGATTTTTAGTAGCCACAGGCAAAACTTATGGGATAAATTGGCTACTTGAAGTACCTAAGGGGTCCTTATTAGATGGGAGTAAGAAATGTCAGTTCAGGCATACATCTTGATTCAAACAGAGGTCGGTAAGGCTTCA
>JBJOFF010000019.1:0-14834 GCA_046048895.1 Actinomycetota bacterium | reverse complement strand
AGTTAGAGCAGATGCAGCATGAGTTGATCTCATTAAATGCCCGCCGTGCGGAACTCGAAGAAATCGAATTAGAAGTGATGCTGCGTGCAGATGCCATTAAAGACCGAATTAAAGAATTAAGCAGTAATGAGACCGAACTTGCTGAGAAAGTACAGAGTGCAGAAAATGCGAAAAATGCGGCGCTTTCTGCAATTGATGCTGAGCTGAAAATTGCCCAAGCGGCTCGCGCCGAACTTTTACCTCAAATTGAAAAACCCTTAGCTGATTTATATGAAAAATTTGGCGCTGCCCAACTTTTAAACGGGCAATGCAACGGGTGCAATTTGACTATAAATGCTGGAGATTTGGCCAAGTTAAATGCTTTAGCGGCAGAAGAAGTTGCGCGCTGTGAAGAATGCCGTCGTATCTTGGTGCGTGCATGAGCAGAGTCTTCCAAGTAACAGCAGATGGTGGTTCTAGAGGAAATCCTGGCCCAGCTGCATATGGCGCAACTGTCTCTGAAGCCGGTCAAATTGTCGCTGAACTATTCGAATTTATTGGTTCTGCGACTAACAATGTAGCCGAGTACAGTGGCTTAATCGCAGCGCTGCAGTACGTAAATAAGTTAGATCCTTCAGCAAAAATTGAAGTTGCGATGGATTCAAAACTAGTTGTTGAGCAGATGTCTGGCAGATGGCAGATTAAAAATGAGGGCATGCGAGCATTGGCTAAGAGCGCTATTCAAGCTCACGATCCATCTTTGGTTTCTTATCGTTGGATTCCTCGTGAAGAGAATGCACATGCAGATCGTTTAGCAAATAAAGCTTTAGATGAGCGAGTAGACGGCTATAAACCATCGGTACCTGCCAACCGATTAACAGATCGTTTGAGACAAGATGAAGTACCGACTTTTATTTATATGGTTCGTCATGGTGAAACTATTTTGACGCCGGAACGTAAGTTTTCCGGGATCGGAGATTTAAATCCACCGCTAACAGATGTAGGCAGAGAGCAAGCTAAAAAAGTTGCGGCAGAAATTGCCAAGCTAAATCCAGATATTCTGATTGTGTCACCTTTGCAACGTACCAAAGACACAGCGGAAGAGATTTCAAAAGCAACGGGATTGCAACCTATTTTTGATGAAGTTTGGTACGAATGCAGTTTTGGTGTGTGGGATGGACTTTCGATCCAGGAAGTTAAAGAGAAATGGCCGGAAGAATATTTAGGTTGGATTTCATCAAGTTCTTTTACGCCTCCGGGTGGCGAGTCATACGATGATCTAGCCGCTCGCATTGAGCCAGCTTTTGATGCACTCGCCGAGAGATTTCCTGGAAAAAAGGTAGTTGTCGTAACCCATAACGGGGTAATTAAGCAGATGGCTAGTATTGTTTTAGAGGGTAATCCAAATTCACTATTCCATATTGATATCAGCCCATGCTCGATATCATCATTTTCAATATGGCCAAGTGATGGACTCAGAGCAGTACGTTCGATAAATGAAAGAGGGCATTTCCGTTGATTTCCAATGTTGAGTGGGGCTACACAATTGGTGCATTGGTCATCTTTGCAACTGTTGACATGATTGCGGCAATTGCGCGTCGCCATAAGAAAACTACTGTGCTAGAAGCAGCCATTTGGACTGCGGTATATGTAAGCGCAGCAATCATATTTGGTTTCTTACTTCCTTCCTGGGGTTCAGATCAGATGCAGAAAGAGTTCTTTGCAGGCTGGCTAACTGAATATGCGCTTTCAGTCGACAATATATTTGTTTTTATTTTGATTCTAACCAAGCTAAAAATTGAAAAAGAGAAACAGCACTTGGTGCTGCTTATCGGAATTTTGCTAGCTATTGTTCTACGTGCAATTATGATTTCAGCCGGTGTGCAATTAATCGAACGATTTGGTTGGGTCTTCTTCCTCTTCGGGGCCTTCTTGGTCTATACCGCTTGGAAGCTTGCGTTTGAATCCAAGGAAGAAGAGTGGCACGAAGGAAAGATTCTCACTTTCTTGCGAAATAAAGGTTTAAAGAATTTCACAATTGCGCTTTTTGCACTTGGCGTTACCGATTTACTTTTTGCATTTGATTCAATCCCAGCAATCTTTGGACTAACTCAAGATCCTTACGTTGTGATTACCGCAAATATCTTTGCGCTAATGGGTCTGCGTCAGCTTTATTTCTTACTAGAGGAACTATTAGAGCGCTTGATCTACCTTTCAAAAGGCTTATCAGTTGTACTTGGTTTTATCGGAATCAAGCTATTTATTGAAGGTTTCCACCAGGTAGGAATCCACGAAATTGCAGGTATACACCTATTAGAAATCTCTATTGAAGCTAGCTTGCTTACAATCGTAGGTATTTTAACAGTCACTGCAGTTACAAGTCTGGCCGCTACTCGTAATGGGAAAAAGCCGCCTCAATAATTCAAAGCCTAGTTGCATTAATTGCAGCGCGAATAATTGGTGTGGCTTCATCCCAAGATTGAATAAATGCAGCGCCTAATTGAATCCAGACTCCGTGAATCAATAGATTAACTTTCCAAGCCGGCATTCCGTCTGCAGAAGTTGCGCCATCTGGTAAACGGTAGGCATCCATTTCATCGATATTTGGAATTTCGACTCGGACCATGCCCTCTTTTTCCCACTCTGTAACACGAGAGTTCCAAAGTCCGTCTTTATCTAACGCCCAAAGAATGGTGCCACCCACCTCTGCATTTTGATCACCATAAGTGCAAGCAATTCCGCCGGCATTGATTGCTTCAAACAGATCTGTTCCGGCCGCTGGTTTCCACTCGGTTGGAATGTACTGTGACGGAGGAATCACAATTGCGAAAGCGGCATTCACATCTGCAAGTTCGCAGGAAGTAGGAACAATTCTTTCGGCAGCAGTCTGACTTGGGGTAGGTGATGCGCTTGGAGTTGGTTCAGCATTTGAGCAAGCTGTGAGCAACAATAGAGAAATTATGGGTAGCACCATTTTCTTCATATTTAACAACCTACCTGATTTACTGTGACAATTGCAGATGGAATTGCAGGAATAGCAGGACTTGTTTGCGCTGGAACATATGTAAGTTCGGCAGTAGTTGAAGTTGAATACCACATTATCTGGTAGTAGTCAGTAGCTGTGTTGTCCACATCGACAAAGAAATTCCATGCTGCCACATATCTAGAATTATATTTGTCTAAGTAAAGGGTGGTATTAGTTAGTGGAACATCGATACCGCCACGGCGAAGCCAGATATCCACTGAAGAGGATTTTGCGGTATCAGTTAATTGGAATGAGAAGGCAATATTGTACTTTCCATTTCTAGTGAATGAAATTTTTGAATTATCAACTAGATAAACGCCTTCGGAGGATCCAGTGGAATTATAAGTAACTGCAGTTGGTGAGCTAGAAACAACTTTCTGTGTTGCAGACGATGCAAAGGATGCAAAGTCACCAATTGTGGTAAATCCATCTAACCCTGCAGCACCTTCAGAACCTGCAGCACCTGTTGCACCTGTTGCACCTGTTGATCCAGTAGCACCACTTGAACCTGCTGGACCTTGCGGACCAGTATCGCCCTTGTCGCCTTTATCTCCTTTGTCGCCTTTTGCGCCAGTTGATCCGGTAGCGCCAGTTTCACCTTTAGCACCAACATTTCCAGCGATAGTAAATTGCCATGAACTGTATTTACCAGTTCCAATTAGCGAATCTACATTGACGGTGATTTCACGCCCAATGATTTGGGTGATTGTTCCCTCAAGATATGCAATTGGACAGGCCAACAGACTCTCGGTAACGTTTATTGGGCCAGTATCGGCAATGATTCGGGTTCGCATTCCAATTGCAAACGCACCAACTTCTTTAACGGCAAATTTCTTTTCACCTAAAGAAACTTCGGCTTCAGAATACGAAAAGGTATCTGCGTATCCAAGCCCTCTTGGCCCTTCAGGTCCAATTAATTTATAGAAAAAATCTTCTTCATTTGCCTTACAAGAGAACGCAAGTCGGAGGTTGAGTGTTCCCAATTCATGACAGATTTTTATAGAAATTGGATTGTCATTGTGTTTGTCGGTTGCAGCAGCATAGACGGGGCTAAGTAGAAATGAAATCGCAAGTCCAAAAATTCCTATCGGAAGCAGAAATTTATTATGGAGCCGCATGAGTTAAGGGTAAAGCATTTAAATCAGCCTGAGAACGATATGAATTGTCATTATTTATAGGTTAAAAGTAGAATTTGCCACGAGTCGCCCGGATCACCGCGTTGTAGTAATACACCGAGGAAAGTCCGGACTCCAAAGAGCAAAGCGGTGGGTAACACCCACCCGGAGCAATCCGCGAGCAAGTGCAACAGAGAGCAAACCGCCAATAGCAATATTGGTAAGGGTGAAACGGTGGTGTAAGAGACCACCAGTATCTGTAGCGATACAGGTAGCTAGGTAAACCTCGCTTGGAGCAAGACCATGTAGTTAACGTTTGAGAGCTGCTCGCTCGAGTTAACGGGTAGGTTGCTTGAGTTTGTTAGCAATAACAAACCTAGATGGATGGTGATCCCAAACTCCTTAACTGGAGAGGACAGAATCCGGCTTATAGGGCAACTCAATTAAACATAAGTGGGTGGGGGCGAAACCCTCACCCACTTTCCTTATGTTTAGCCAAGTTATTTTTAAGATTTCTTTCACATCATAATGCAGAGCCGCCAGATTAGATTTTAGTAATCTTTGATGTAGATTTAAAATTTACATTAGATTAAGGGAGTATTAGATGAATGAGAAGATTGTTGCAATCAAGGGAATGACCTGCGGACATTGTGAAGGCCGAGTCAGTAAAGAGCTCTCGGCTATCCCAGGCGTTATTGAAGTCTCAGCAAGTGCCGAACAGGCAAATGCAATAATTAAATCTGAATTAGAAATTTCTGATAGCGATATCGAAAGAGCAGTGCAATCTGCAGGATACTCAGTGCTACATTAATTAAGCAAAGTACCCTGTTTCTATACTGAGCATAGACTGCTTGCTGAGATTATCTTTGCATACACTCACAAAACGCCTTGGGACACGCCAACCCTCATTTGGAATTTAACCGTCTAGAGCTTTAAAATTTTTGCATGTTACTAAGGGGCGTCAAGGCAAGATGGATGGCGGTCCTTCTAGCTGCCCTCTTTCTAGTCTTTAGCACCGGAACGGCTGTAGCACCTGAATGCCATCTTGGTTCGTTGGTGCCAAAGAGTATTCAAAATGAGGTAGTTCAAAGCAATTCAGGCCATCAAGGTCACTCGCATAGCCATTCTCATCTATTAAATTCCAGTGCTGCTTTAAATTCTCAAGCAGCTTTTCTTTTGAGTGACAGTGTACTAAACAGTGAAATATGTGTTGTTGTTGGATTTATCGTTTTACTTTTGCTTCGCTTTTCATTTGCTTCCAAATTAAATTTCAAGCGCAAACAATATTCTCTACCGAGATATCAGTTACCGCTAATTCTCTCTAAAAACCTGGGCTATCTAAACCGAACGCATCTTAGGCTGGGAGTAATTCGCATTTAATTCATTTCTCGTCCGTAATTTAACTCGAGAAAAGGAATTTTTATGTTCAAAAAAATCATAACTTCATTGTGCGTATTTGGAATCATGCTTTTGTCAAATAGCGCTGTTGCCTCTTCGCATTCAAAGTCACTTCAAAATTTGGGTTTAAATGAAATCATGTTTGCCCAGATGATGATTCCGCATCACAAGCAAGCAATTTCCATGTCAGAAATTGCTCTTGAGAAGAGTCGCAATCAGGAAATCCTGAAAATATCTGAGCAGATAAAAAGCTTGCAAAGCTCTGAGATTTCCCAACTTAAATACTGGCTGAAAGCGACAGATTCTTCAATGGCCATGGATCATGACATGAAAATGTCAGGGATGCTAAGCACAAAAGAATTTAATTCACTTAAACGTCTAACTGGTCTTAAATTCGATCGTACATTCCTGCAACTGATGATTAAACATCATCAGGGTGCATTAGAAATGCTCGATTTAATTTCTGATTCCAGAAATGCGGAGGCTCAGGCACTTGCTAAAGCAATTAAATCCGCACAAAGCAAAGAAATAACTTCAATGAAACTACTACTTAAGAAATTAAAATAAGGAGAAAAAAATGCGTAAATTATTTATAAGTATTGCGACTATCATTGGCTTAATTTTCAGTTCAAATGTCGCCTTTGCCGATGCAGCAAAACCTGGACAGAGTATGACTCACATGAAAACCGCTACAGGGGTGGCATCAACACTTGAAGCAGCAGGAGTAATTCTTTATGTTCAAGGCGGAGCGACATCAGCTGTTATAGGAGATAACTTAAGTGCGGCAACTAGCCAAGTTGTATTCCATATTCCGGTTACTGCAAACAAGGGTGGGATTCAACATGTTGGTAGCAACATCATTTTCTTCAATACTGCAAATAACCAGTTTCTCACTCTAACCAATCCAGTGATTGACTTAGCCAAGGGCGTAGTTTCAGCGAATGTGCCTCAGGCATCAGGCGCAAAGGTAGATATCTTGACAATCACAAATGCATCTACTGCGAAACCAAAGATTGCAAATGATAAGAAGGCAAAGCAACGCACAACTGCCTACACAGGAGCCACTTTGGTTCTTGCTCCAGGTGTGGCTGCAACCATCACATCAGTCTTAGGCTTGCCAGCTGGTTCATTGCCAGATGGGTTAGCATTTGGAACAGCTGATGTCACTCTTTACAGCAAGCTGAAGTAAGGAAGAAGAATGGAACCAATTTCGCGTCGTTCTTTCATTGCAGGTGTTTGTGCAGTTGTCGCATTAGGTGGAGGTGAAATTCCCGCTGTAGCAAATACGGGGGTAAAGAAGCTTGCTGGTGGCCGCTTGTCAGTAAATCTAAAGGCAGTTCCTGCATTAGCAAAAGTTGGTGGAGCGATAAGGATTGGTTCGGTTAAGGGGGTGCCAGTTGCGATTGCTCGCACTGGCACTTCTAAATACATTGCTTTCAAACTTGCCTGCCCGCATCAGGGAGTAACTCTCACACAGAATGAGAATGGTTGGATTTGTAATGCTCACGGCTCTGAATTTGAAGCTGATGGTGATTTGGTTTTGGGACCAGCTACTACAGGACTTACCCGAGTCCCTATCAAGATCTCAAGAAATGTCGCAATTATCGGTTAATTAAAGTCGCCTAAATAAACTTAATTAGATAACGTAAAACTGGATTTGGCCTGGGAAAATTTCCCTGGCAAAATTCACCCTAAAAACTGCTCTCAATTAGCATGACTTTGAAGTGGCAGGGCTGCTTAAATCTCAATATAAAGGCCATATCGTGAAACGATGTGGCCTTCTCCATTTACGCAGGTATTTCAATTGTTCAAATAGTAAATAGAATTCAGACTATTCCAACATCAATTATCTAAGGGGTAGGAATTACAAATGACAGATTCTGCTAAGTGTCCAGTTGCTCATGGCTCGCACACCAAAGTTGGTGGATCAAATTCACAATGGTGGCCTAAAACTCTAAATTTAGAAATTTTGCATCAACATGACACCAAGTCCAATCCTCTTGGCAAAGATTTTGATTACATCAAAGAAGTTAAGACTTTAGATTACGCAGCGTTAAAGAAAGATATGCGTGCGTTAATGACAGATAGCCAATCATGGTGGCCAGCAGATTGGGGACACTACGGCGGTTTGATGATTCGTTTAGCTTGGCACTCTGCTGGTTCTTATCGAACCGCAGATGGTCGCGGCGGTGGGGGTGGCGGAAATATTCGCTTTGCACCGCTAAATTCCTGGCCTGATAATGCGAACTTAGATAAAGCGCGCAGATTACTTTGGCCGCTTAAGAAGAAGTATGGAAATAAAGTAAGTTGGGCAGATTTAATTATTCTGGCCGGAACTATTGCTTATGAATCAATGGGCTTAAAGACATTTGGTTTTGGCTTTGGTCGAACCGATATTTGGGCGCCAGAGATTGATACTTATTGGGGTTCCGAGAAAGAGTGGCTGGCGCCCAGCGACTCTCGCTATGAGAATGTTGATGTGCCAAGTACCATGGAGAATCCACTTGCAGCGGTTCAGATGGGCTTGATTTACGTAAATCCAGAAGGAGTTAACGGTAAGTCAGATCCGCTAAAGACTGCTGCGCAGGTACGTGAAACTTTTGCGCGTATGGCGATGAATGATGAAGAGACAGTAGCGCTAACTGCTGGTGGACATACCGTTGGTAAAGCGCACGGAAATGGCAGCGCAGCTAATTTAGGACCAGCTCCTGAAGCAGCTGACATTAGCGAGCAAGGCTTGGGTTGGAATAACCATAAAACCCGCGGGATTGGTAGAGATACCGTAACGAGCGGAATTGAAGGTGCATGGACCACCCATCCAACAAAATGGGATAACGGATATTTCCATCTACTTCTTAATTATGACTGGGAGCTAAAGAAGTCACCTGCAGGTGCGACTCAGTGGGAACCAATTAACATCAAGGAAGAAGATAAACCAGTTGATGTTGAAGATGCGTCAATTAAATACAACCCAATCATGACTGATGCCGACATGGCAATGAAAGTCGATCCTATTTATCGTGAAATCTCAGAGAAGTTCTACAAGAATCCTGAATATTTCAATGAAGTATTTGCTCGCGCTTGGTTTAAGTTAACTCATCGCGACATGGGTCCAAAGAGCTGCTACTTCGGACCAGATGTTCCAAAAGAAGATTTAATTTGGCAAGATCCAATTCCAGCAGGCAATGCTAATTTTGATGTTGCTGCGGCAAAATCAAAAATTGAAGCATCAGGTTTATCAATTTCTGAATTAGTTACTACAGCCTGGGATAGCGCTCGCACCTTTAGAGGATCTGATAAACGCGGTGGCGCCAATGGTGCGCGCATCAGATTAGAACCACAGATATCATGGCAAGGTAATGAGCCAGCACGCTTGAAGAAAGTTCTTGGATTATTAGAAAAGATAGCTGCAGAAACCAATGCAAGCTTGGCAGATATTATTGTTTTAGCTGGAAATGTTGGTATCGAACAATCAGCCAAGGCAGCTGGTTTTGATCATAAGGTTCCATTTATGCCAGGTCGTGGCGATGCAACTCAGGAAGCCACAGATATTGAATCATTTGCACCGCTTGAGCCAATTCATG
This sequence comes from Actinomycetota bacterium, assembly GCA_046048895.1. GTDB lineage: Bacteria > Actinomycetota > Actinomycetes > Nanopelagicales > Nanopelagicaceae > ZLKRG08. The sequence continues at coordinate 5,733 of JBJOFF010000019.1, read as the reverse complement.
ATGGATTCCGTAACTGGCAGGCAAAAGATTATGTGGTCTCTTCAGAGGAACTACTGCTTGATCGCGCGCAGTTGATGGGGCTGACGGCGCCAGAAATGACGGTATTGCTTGGTGGATTGCGCGTAATTGGCGCTAATTATGGCGATAGCAAGCATGGTGTATTTACCGACAATGTTGGCGCTTTAACTAATGATTTCTTCGCTAATTTAGTTGATATGAACTTTGTTTGGGAGCCGGTTTCGGAAAATCTATATAACATTCGAAATCGCAATAACGGCGAAGTTAAGTTCACCGCTACTCGCGTCGATCTAGTCTTCGGTTCAAATTCAATTCTACGAGCATATGCAGAGCTTTATGCCCAAGACGACAATAAGCAGAAGTTTGTAAATGATTTCGTGACTGCTTGGGTAAAAGTAATGAATGCAGATAGGTTCTAACATGGCTAACAGCGTGGATGCAGATTTCCTAGCAATTCCTTTAGATGCAATTTCAGATGCCGCAATCTCGACTGGACGTGCCGCTGGCGCTTCACATGTTGATGTGCGAATCGAAAGAACTCGCACCGGCAATTTAATTTTGCGAGATGCCTCGCCAGAAACACAATCAGACGAGACCAATTTTGGAATTGGTGTTCGAGTAATTGTGGACGGGGCATGGGGATTTGCCTCTTCACCGGAAGTTTCTGAAGAGAGCGCGAAAAAATTAGCACTGACTGCAGTAGGGATGGCCAAGACTTCAAAACCACTTTCCACAGAAGTGGTTGCGCTAGTGCCGGAGCCTGTGTATGCAAAGCAGCAATGGGTTTCGGCCTACGAAATTGATCCATTTGCGGTCTCAGATGCAGAGAAGAAAGATCGTTTGGCATCACTTAGTTCAAAATTATTAAGCGCTCAAGGCGTTAACCACACCAGCGCCAGAACCATGTATGTAAAAGAGCAGAAGCATTACGCCGATTCGTATGGCACCAGCACTACTCAACAACGAGTACGTATGCAGACTCAAATAGAAGCAATTTCAATCGGAGCTCATGGTTTTGAATCTATGCGCACATTGGCGCAGCCAGCGGGTTATGGCTGGGAGTGGATGGGAAATCAGATCTGGAATTGGGATGCCGAAATCGAGCAATTACCAGCGCTTTTAACTGAGAAAGTGCAAGCACCATCAGTTGAAGCAGGGCGTTATGACTTACTTATCCATCCTTCAAATCTCTGGCTTACTATCCACGAATCTATCGGCCACGCTACAGAGTTAGATCGAGCGATTGGTTATGAAGCAAACTATGCCGGTACATCTTTTGCCACACCAGATAAATTGGGTACTTTGAAGTATGGCTCATCGTTGATGAATGTAACCGGAGATCGCAACACTGAACATGGGCTAAGTACAGTTGGTTGGGATGATGAAGGTGTTGCCGCGCAGCAGTGGGATATTGTTAAAGATGGCACTTTAGTTGGGTATCAATTAGATCGCCGCATCGCGCAACGTGTAGGTCGTGAACGTAGCAATGGCTGTGCATTTGCAGATTCCCCAAGTCATGTTCCGATTCAAAGAATGCCTAATGTCTCTTTGCAACCAAATCCAAGCGGACCGACTTTAGATGAAATGATTTCTTCTATCGAAGATGGAATCTATATTTTGGGTGATAAATCTTGGTCTATTGATATGCAACGCTACAACTTCCAATTCACTGGCCAACAATTCCATCGAATCAAAAATGGAAAGATTGTCGGTCAATTAAAAGATGTTGCATATCAAGCCACCACCACTGATTTCTGGGGTGCCATGAAGACGGTTGGTGGTCCGTCCACTTATGTATTAGGTGGCGCATTTAATTGTGGCAAGGCGCAACCAGGACAGATTGCCGCAGTTAGCCATGGATGTCCGGCGGCAATTTTTGACAAGATAAATATTCTTAATACCGTTGCAGAGGCAGGTAAATGATGCGCGCACAAGATTTAATCGAAAAAATTACCGCAGCATCACCTTGTGATGATTGTGTTGTGATTGTTAAAGATAAGACCCAAGCCAATTTACGTTGGGCAAATAGCACTCTAACAACCAATGGCGTGATTCAAGAACGTAGCGTCACTGTGATTGCATTTATTGCTACTGGCGGTGGCATGGCTACCGGCGGAGTAACGCGCACTGGCCTTTCCGAAGCGGAAATTCCGCAGATTATTGAGGATGCAATTACCGCTGCCAAAGCTGCAGGAGCGGCTGACGATTACGCGCCACTAGCTAAAGATATTTCAATTGGCAATTGGGATGCGGCCCATCAACCAACTGGACCAGAAGTATTTAAAACCTTTGCTCCAGAACTTGGCGAAATGATGCAGCGTTCCGTATCGGATGCCATCGAATTATTTGGCTATGCTGAACATGAGCATGCCACAACTTGGGTGGGATCAAAAGGTGGACTTCGCCTTCGTCACGATGCGCCAATTGGTCGCGTAGAGATGACCGGTAAATCTCATCAACGCACTCGTTCAACTTGGGATGGCATCGAAACTCATAATTTCTCAAATGTTTCCGTGGCTCAAATTGATAAGAATATTCGCCAAAGACTTGAGTGGCAGGGCAAGAAAATTGATTTACCTGCAGGTCGTTATGACACAATTATGCCTTCGGGAACCGTGGCAGATCTCTACACATATATGTTCTGGGTATCCGATGCTCGAAGCGCTTGGGAAGGTAGAAGTGTATTTTCTAAGCAGGGTGGTGGCACCAGAGTAGGAGAGAAGTTATCTCCAATCGGCGCGAATATTTATAGTGATCCTTCAAGTTCTTTATTGCCAGGCGCTACATTCGTTGCAAATAGCTCTTCATCTTCACATGCTTCGGTATTTGATAATGGTCAAAACATTACCCGTACCGATTGGTTGAAAGATGGGGTACTGCAATCATTAATTCAAACTCGTTCATCAGCGGAATTAACCAAAATGCCATTTACTCCAATTTCCGATAACTTCTTTATGGATGTACCTGGAGCAGCTGGTTCTATTGATGATTTAATTAAAAAAGTTAATCATGGGTTGCTGCTTACAACTATGTGGTACATCCGAATGGTTGATCCAAATACCTTACTTCTAACAGGATTAACGCGAGATGGCGTTTACTACGTGAAAGATGGTGAAGTTCAAGGGGCAACCAATAACTTCCGCTGGAATGACTCTCCAGTCAGTGCGCTATCGCGAATTAGCGCAGCAGGTACAAGCGAATGGACTCAGGCCAGAGAATGGGCTGGAGATATCTTCCATATGCACATGCCACCGCTAATAATTAAGGACTTCAATATGTCTACTGTAAGTCCTGGTAATTAAAGAGTAATTAACTATCTGCCAGCTAAGCGAGCTTCGCGGCGTTGACGCTGTTCCTTTGGATCTGGAACTGGTACTGCCGCGATTAACTTACGTGTGTAATCCTCTTTAGCATGCTTAAGGATTTGGTCACGTTCGCCAACTTCAACTAAGCGACCTTCCTGCATCACTGCAATTCGGTGCGAGAGAATGTCAACCACAGCTAAGTCATGGCTAATAAATAGACAAGCGAAGTTAAGTTTCTCTTGCAGCTCTTGGAGCAACTCTAAGAAACGAGCTTGCACAGATACATCTAGCGCAGAAGTTGGTTCGTCAGCGATAAGTAGATCTGGAGTCAGCGCCAATGCACGAGCAATACCTACGCGCTGACGCTGTCCACCTGAAAGCTCATGCGGGAAACGATTGCGGTAGCTACGAGGCAGTTCAACTTGCTCAAGTAAATCTTCAACGCGTTTATTAAGTTCGGCACCAGTTGCTTCTTTGGCCAAGAAAATTGGTTCACCGATTGATTCGCCAATAGGTAAGCGTGGATTTAGCGAACTAGCAGGATCCTGGAAAACAATTCCAGTGTGCTTTCTAATTGCAAAGAGATCTTTCTGGCTAGCGCCACTGATGTCTTTACCAACAATTTCAATCTTTCCAGATTTAATTGGAAGTAATCCAATCGCAGCACGACCAACTGTGGTCTTGCCGGAACCTGATTCGCCAACTAGACCAACAATTTCACCTGGGTAGATCTCTAAGTTGAAATCTTTTACCGCAGTAAATGCAGGGATGCGCCCACGCTTTGGATACTCAATAGTGACATTTTCCAGCTTAATAACTGGCTTCACATCTGCTGGATTGCTCAGGGTGCGCTTAGGGCTGCTACCAAGCTTAGGAACTGCAGCTAAGAGGCTCTGGGTGTATGGATGCTTTGGCTTATTAAAGATTTGATCAGCGCCACCGTGTTCGACAGTAACGCCATCTTTCATAACCAAAATCTCATCAGCCATATCAGCAACCACGCCCATATCGTGGGTAATTAAGAGAATAGCTGAATTTAATTTATCCTTTAAGTCGCGCATCAAATCTAGAATTTCCGCTTGCACAGTTACATCTAGCGCGGTGGTTGGTTCGTCAGCAACAAGTAGACCAGGATCGCAAGCAAGCGCTTGTGCAATCATTGCTCTTTGGCGCTGTCCACCAGATAGTTGATGTGGATACTTATTAATTGATTTCTCTGGATCTGGAATATCTACAAGTTTGATTAACTCAATTGCACGAGCTTCGGCATCTGAGGGTCCCATATCAAAGTGAGTACGTAGCGTTTCTACGATCTGGAATCCAATAGTGTAAACCGGATTTAGCGCAGTCATCGGCTCTTGGAAAATATAAGCAACTTCTTTTCCGCGGTTACGGCGAAGCGTTGCCTGAGGAGCTCCGAGCATTTCAATATCTTTTACTTTAACGCTACCAGACATGCGAGCGTTTGATGCGAGCAGATCCATCAAGCCAAGCGCGGTTGTCGATTTACCTGAACCAGATTCGCCTACGATAGCGAGAACTTTGCCTGGTTCGAGGTTGAAGTTCATGTCTACTGCAGCTGGATACCAGACGCCATCAACCCAGAAATCTACGTTGAAGTGTTCGACCTTAAGAATCGGCTCAGACATTTAGTGCTCCTTGTGCCAAGATTGAGTCGTGACTAACTCGGAAATTTTTCGCAGCAAATCCAGTGTCATTGCTGCGTTCATCATGTACTGCATTGTTTTGGTGATGGTATTTCAGACCATCTTCAGTAGCGCTTTTGGTGATGCGCTCTTGGTAGCTGGAATTGGTGGCTTGATTGCCTACGGTTTCTACCTGGTTTTGCATCGTCCACGCGTTGAAATTGGCGATGAAGGAATCGATATCATCAATCCAGTTTGGAGTTACGTCATTGGTTGGAGCGATGTTCAAGCTATCGAAACCAGATACACCATGAGTATTCAAATCGCAGATGAGATTATCTACGCTTGGGCCGCTCCAGCTCCGGGTCGTTATCACAGCCGAAAAGTTCATCCCAGCGATATTAGGGGAATGGATCTGGCTGATACCAAGAGCATTCGATTTGGTGAATCTCCTAGAAGTGATTCTGGTGTGGCGGCGCACTTGGCCCGTAGCAGATGGAAGAACTTCCCTGATGCTAGTAGAGAATTCCGTAAAGTTTTGAATCATCGCGGACTTTTCATTATTGCACTCTGCACTGCAATCAGCGCTATTGGTCTGATTGTTCATTAGTTACCAGCCTTAGCAACTAATTTCGCTGCTTCGCGCTCTTTCTTAGAGATGCGACGGCGTTGACGAGGATCAAATGCATCACGAAGACCATCACCAATAAAGTTAACGCTTAGCGCAATGGTGATGATAAATAGACCTGGATACCAGAAAAGCC
>JBJOFF010000018.1:0-14907 GCA_046048895.1 Actinomycetota bacterium | reverse complement strand
CATTTTTATAGTTCTCAATGGCTAACTTTGAAATTTCGGATTGCAGCGCATTGGCTTTGGCATTTGCCGCCGCTTCTCCGGCTTTAAGGCCATTTAATTCACGTTGTAGCTTTGAGATCTGATACTTAATGCCGTTTGCGGCTTCGTATTTTCCAGCAGCCTCTTGGCGAAGTTCATTTACCTGTCTCTGTACCTGCGCCGAAGTTGGGGCAGCCGAAGCTTTCGGTAGTAGCGTCATCGTCATTGATGCAGCTAGAGCTACCGATGCAGTTAGGGAAAATAACTTGCGCATAGAGGTCAAAGGCTACAGGGGTCGTTAAAAAATGGCTAACAAAGTTGTTAAATATCATTATTTATCAAGGTTTTCACAGATTTTACGTTGGGACGTGTCCTGATTGATAAGGGCTTTAAACCTATTTACTCAAGGGGCCTAATCTGTAGGTTTCTAATCGAACTGCGGGTTTGCTCTGGTTTTCGTGCTGAGAATTGAAGGCGCTTGTTCCATCTGCTCCACATAAAGATAAAATTGCGGAGGCGCCACCTGGATGCGAATTAATCCAACTAGTTAGATCGTAAACATAATTATCGATAATACTCCAACAGCTTTGACGTGAATTATTAGCTCTTACTTGGGCCAATGTATAACCCGAAATAGATGCTGCGGGAGTTGCTGATTTAGATGGAGTTTGAGTTGAGGTTGAAGCAGCTGTCGGTGTAGGAGTCGGTGATATTGGTGCTGGCGGTGAGGCTTTTGGTGATTGCTTCTTTACCTGTACACCCTTATTCCAAATTAATTTTTTACCAGAATTATTTAACTTAATACAAGTGAAAATTTTATTCTGGTATGTAACTTTTTGATTTAATACTTTACAACTTGCTCCTGGAGTTATTTTGGTAACTGCCGATGAATTAGTCGGCAAAAGCGCCAAAAAGAGCGATGAAATAAGGGCTATTGTAAGTGCTTTCTTTAGAGCTGCTTTTTTCGATACTCCGGTGGTCATAGGCAAAGATTATTGGAGCAAAGTGCTTTTAAAAACTCTACCGGATACTGCGAAGTACTGCAGTGACCTTGCCCAAAATCTCGCAGTTATCGCCATTAATTGGCTGATAATCAGGATTTGCTGGCATCAGCCAGATATGGCCCTCTTTGCGAGTAAATGTTTTTACCGTCGCTTCGCCATCAATCATCGCCGCAACAATCTCGCCCTTTTCGCAAGTTTTCTGGGCGCGGATAACCACATAATCACCATCGCAGATCGCTGCTTCAATCATGGAATCGCCAACGACTTTAAGCATAAATAAATCACCACTACCGACGATGGATTCAGGAAGCGGAAAGGTCTCTTCGATGTGTTGCTCGGCCAAGATTGGACCACCGGCTGCAATTCTTCCAACTAGAGGAATCTGGCGTGAGCGATCAGCGATGACATTGGAATCTGATTCGACTATTTCAATGGCGCGACCAAGGGATGCATCGCGTCGGATAAATCCAGCCTCTTCGAGAGCCTTTAACTGATACTGGACCGAAGCGGAGCTAGAGAGCCCAGCAGATTCGCCGATTTCGCGAATCGAAGGTGGGTAGCCATTGTTCTGGATGCCCTCCTGGATGGCAGTCAGAATCTTGACCTGGCGTGGGGATAGTCCGTTGGTCTCTTTGCTCATGGCATAAGGGTGACATAGGCTGGCGAAAAAATCAAACATTTGTTCGAAAATTTCTTGACCTTTGTCGTAGGGGTCGTTTATTGTTCTCTTATTCGAACAGGTGTTCGATAACTAGGTAACTAGAAATGACAGCCTTCCCCAAGGCTCCAGAATGTAGGAGTTAAGACCATGAGCAATAACCTTCTAAATACCAGAAGCCGTCGCGCAAATATCCGTCTAGCCCGCTTCCTCGTGGTCCTCTCTCTTACTACCGTCTTTGGCGCAGGTTTTGCCATGCAAGCTGGCGCCGGCTCTAAAGATGTTGCAACCAAGGCGCACTCTTATGTAACGGTAACCATCGCACCTGGTGAGAGCATCTGGTCAGTTGCCAAGGCGTTAAATGGCGGCGGAGATCTTCGTCAATTTGTAGATGAGATTATTAAAGTAAACGGACTTTCATCAAGTGATCTTGCTGCAGGTAGCAAGATTCGCGTTCCGTTAGATTAACTCTCTTTACGTTGCACCCGTAAGTGATAGAGCGCAACCAAGCCAGTACTTATCAAGATTCCAAGCGGAGTGCTTAGTTCGATGGTGTCTAGCCCGCCGATTAATAAAGCTTTAAAGAAATTAAATACTACAAAGACTGATGCCGCTAGAGCGATAATGGTCGGTACTCCAATTAACGCATATAGATAGAAGCGTCTAACAGGAGATCCATGTTCAATTTCAAATTCAGTTGCCATCGCGAATTGGCATTTGCGCCAAGTCAAGAACCAGGTCGGCAGCGTTGTAATCGCTAAGCTAATTGAAAAAATAATCGCATCGTTCTTATCCGTGCTATCCATTAGCCCCGCAACCAATGCTCCGATAGAAATCGTAACTCCCACCATCGCCATACCGCTGATTAGATATTGAAAAACTCTTGTGATCTCATCGCGTTCGAAACCTTGTACTAAATTTCGGAAGAAAGCGATTGTTGGCACCAGGATCAAAGTCGTTGCCAGAGTACTTGGTACGTCATCCCAAAGCACTCTTCCGCCGCTAGCCCAAGTAATAACGGCATTTACAGTGAAAGTCGCTGCGATTGTCGCAAAGAGCGCTGGAATCGCTTGCCCCGCAAAGGTGCGATAAATGCGGCTTTCGATAGCGCTGGCGTAGCTATCAAAGTTCTGCCAGTAATAAAGCGCAGTTGGTAGCGAGATCGCTAAGGTAATAATCGCCTCTTCTAATTGATATCTACCCGCGCTCTGATTGGAAACGCTGCTAATTGCCAGATCTAGCAGATTAATTAGCCCAATAACTACCCCAGTAACTCCGGCAAACCAGCCAATAAATCTATGTAGATTCACCAGAAGTGATTTATGAATCGCAAGTAATCGCAAATGTATTAGCCAGACTAGAAATGCAATTATCCCCGTTGCTAATCCACGAGGGTTGTATCTAGCACCTGCTAGAAATGAGAGCGATCCATTTAGGAATAGAAACCAGATAGCAAAGGTGAAGGTAGATGAAAAGAGCAAATAGAGCTGCCAAGCTGGTTTATGGATATCCTCTAAATTCTTAGTGAAATCCCGTTTGATCCAACGATAGAGAATGGCGACTACTGGTGCCCCAACAAAGACAAAAGATAGCCAGCGCGCAGTCTCTTCTTTTGAAATATCGGCAACTTGATTTGGATCAATTAATTGCGCCAATAATCCTGATACTCCAAAACAGAGAAAGACCACTGCCAAGAAGAGAGCAATATATTTAAGAATATCTCGGACAAAATCCAAGGCATGAGAATCTTGGTGCTTCTCTACGGTTACCTTAATTCCGATTGCGGCGAAAAAGAGCACGGCGGCAAAGAGCCCCATAAATAGCAGTCCAAATATCATGAACTAATTCTTCACGAAAAGAGAGAGAAAATCATCAACATTCATTGAAATTAGTAGATCATATTCGAGAGTCATCTTTTCGATATTCGAAACTTGTACATCATCAAAAATACGTCTCAAATTGGTCCTATATTTGGCAATCAGCAGCGGCAGACCCTCTTCGCGGCGGCGCTTATGTCCAACTGGATACTCGACTACAATCTCTTCCGTTTTTGTCCCATCGTTAAATTCGATTGTCATTGCATTAGCAATACTGCGCTTTTCAGGGTCGTGATAATCTGCTGTAAATTGCGCGTCTTCAACACAGAGAATCTTTTCGCGAAGCGCATCAATTCGTGGATCTGCAGCAATCTCATCTTCATAATCTTTAGCAGTTAATCTTCCAAAAATTAGCGGCACTGCCACCATGTATTGAATGCAGTGATCACGATCGGCTGGGTTATTTAGCGGACCCTTCTTATCAATAATGCGAACACACGCCTCATGGGTGCGAATAGTTACTTGCTTTATGTCGTCGCTGGTCTTTCCATTTGTGTTCATCCAGTTATAGAGCGTGAAAGCTGCTTCGCAGGCAGTCTGAGAGTGAAACTCTGCCGGGAATGAGATTTTCCAGAGTACGTTCTCCATGACATAAGTTCCATATGGACGCTGAAACTTAAATTTATTGCCTTTGAAGGAGACATCGTAAAAGCCCCAGGTTTTTGCAGTCAGTGCAGATGGGATGCCCATCTCTCCGACCTTTACCATAAGTGCCAAACGAACCGCACGCGAAGTGGCATCTCCTGCAGCCCAAGATTTACGTGAACCAGCATTTGGATAATGGCGATAAGTACGAAGTGATTGTCCATCAATCCATGCGTGAGATACCGCCGCCAATGTCTGATCTCGATCTAAGCCCATCATCTGGCAGACCACTGCAGTGGAAGCAACTTTCACCAAAATGACATGATCCAAACCGACTTTATTAAAAGAATTTTCTAGCGCAATACAGCCCTGAATTTCATGAGCTTTAATCATTGCAGCTAATACATCTTTAACGGTTAATTTACGTTGGCCGCTTCGATTAAGCCAATCTGCAACTGCCAGGATGCTGCCTAAGTTATCGCTCGGATGGCCCCATTCAGCAGCTAGCCAGGTGTCATTGAAATCTAGCCAACGAATTGCGGTGCCAATATTGAAGGCACCTTGCACCACATCTAATTCAAAATTTGTACCAGGTACTCGCACTCCATTCTCTACCTTGATTCCGGGCACCAATGGTCCAAGTAGCTTGGTGCATGCTTGATATTCCAAAGATTCTAAGCCGCAACCAATTGTGTCTAGCATGCCAGACCAGGCAGTCTTGAAAGCTAGCTCTGATTTCACTTCGTAATTAAGCGCATAATCAACAATATCTTGAATTTCTTGATCGTATGGTTGGTTGGACTTAACTACATGTGCTGACACTGATGCTCCTACTTTCGTTCTGCAATTGGAATAAATTTTAAATCTTCAGGACCCGTGTAATTTGCAGATGGACGAATAATTTTTCCATCAGCGCGCTGTTCGATTACATGTGCCGACCATCCCGTAATTCGTGACATGACAAATATTGGCGTGAAAAAAGCAGTTGGTATTTTCATTGCATTATATGCAACTGCGCTAAACCAATCTAAATTGGGAAACATCTTCTTTAGATCCCACATCACATTCTCCAGGCGATCTGCAATATCAAATAAAGTGCGATTATCTGCGCTTAATTCTCTGGCAATCTCTTTGATAATAGGATTTCGTGGATCTCCAATGGTGTAGACCGGATGGCCAAAACCAATTACCACTTCGCGGGCTTCAACACGCTTTCGAATATCTGCTTCCGCTTCATCAGGGTTGGCATAACGCTCTTGGATCTCTAGAGCCACTTCATTTGCGCCACCATGTTTCGGACCACGGAGCGCGCCAATTCCGCCAGTTATTGCTGAGTAAATATCGCTTCCGGTGCCCGCAATTACTCGAGCTGTAAAAGTTGAAGCATTAAATTCATGTTCTGCATAGAGAATCAGAGATGCGTGCATTGCACCTTCCCATTGAGGTGAAGGGGCATGGCCATGAAGCATTTCAAGGAAGTGGCCGCCGATTGAATCTGCGTTAGTGCTGCATTCAATCTGCTTTCTGCTATTGGCATAGTGATACCAATAGCAGAGCATCGAAGGTGTGCAAGCTATTAATCGATCTGCGATTTCCTTGGCGCCATTTGCCAAGTGACCATCGTGTTCGGGTTCAACGGTGCCAAGCGCGCTAATTCCAGTGCGCAGTACGTCCATTGGGTGGGTACTTTTTGGAAGTTGTTGTAAAACTATTCGAACTTGTGGTGGCAAATCTCTTAGATTCTTCAGCTTTGCTTTGTACTTAGCTAACTCCTCACTAGTTGGCAACTTCTCATGGATTAGTAGATATGCCACCTCTTCAAATTCACAGCTGGCTGCTAAATCTGCGATGTCATATCCGCGGTAATGTAAATCGTTTCCATTTCTTCCAACGGTACAGATTGCAGTGTTGCCAGCTTCAACTCCAGATAACGCTACCGATTTCTTAGCCATTTTTATCACTTTGAAATTTATCTAGAGTTGCTTCGTACTTGTAATAATCAATTGCTTCATAGAGCTCTTCGCGAGTTTGCATATGATCGAGGGCGCTCTTTTGGGTACCTTCAGAGCGGATAGTCTTGTAAACCAATTCCGCTGCTTTATTCATGGCACGAAATGCAGAGAGCGGATATAAAACGATATCTACGTTTGCACCACGCAATTCAGCAACTGTGAATAATGGTGTCTTTCCAAATTCCGTGATGTTAGCCAAAATTGGTACTCCGGCTGCTTCACGAAACTTTCTGTATGTTTCTAAATCTGCAACTGCTTCCGGGAAGATCATGTCTGCACCTGCCGCTACGTAAGCGCGGACGCGATCAAGTGCGGCATCTAAACCTTCATTAGCTAGCGCATCAGTGCGGGCCATAATGGTGAAATCGCTTGATTTACGCCCATCAACCGCTGCATGAATCCGGTCAACCATTTCATTGACGCCGACAATTTCTTTATTAGGTCGGTGTCCGCATCTCTTGGCAGCGACTTGATCTTCCATATGCACAGCCGATGCGCCGGCTTTTTCAATCTCTTTGACGGTTCTTGAAATATTAAATGCTGAAGTTCCGAAACCAGTATCGATATCTACTAGTAATGGAAGGTCGCAGACATTGGTAATGCGGCGAACATCAGTCATTACATCGTCAAGCGTGGAGATACCTAGATCAGGTAGCCCTAATGAACCTGCTGCTACTCCACCACCGCTTAAATAAATTGCTTTGTATCCGGCGCGCTTAGCAAGTAGCGCATGGTTGGCATTAATTGCGCCAACTACTTGAAGTGGATGCTCTTCTTTAACCGCATCTTTGAAAGTCTTTGCTGAGGTCATTGAGATGTCCATCCTCCATCCACCGGAATTGCGGCACCAGTAATGTTATGTGCAGCTTTTGAACATAAGAAGAGCGCTAATGCACCAATATCTTCAGCGGTTGCTAATCGCTTTGAAGGTTGTTTTTCAGATAATAAATCGGCAATACCTTTTACGCGATCGCCGCCAAACTTATCTGCGCGAGCTTGAATTTGTGGTTCGATTAGAGCGGTTTCTACCCAACCTGGACAGATTGCATTGACTGTTACACCACCAGATTCGCGAGAACCAGCATCAGCGTATTCCAGAGCCGTTACTCGCGTTAGCCCAACAACTCCATGTTTTGCTGCTACGTAAGGAGCTTTGGAAACTGATGCCACTAGGCCATGAACGGATGCAGTATTAATTACGCGTCCGTAACCTCGCGCTTTCATTTGCGGCAATAGAAGACGCATCGTGTCAAAGAATGATTCAAGATTTATCGCAATGATGTCGTTCCATTTTTCACGAGGCATATCTGCAGTTGGCGCTGTATGTTGAATACCTGCGTTATTGCAGAGAATATCTACCGGACCATTTGCCAGGATTTTGGCAATTAAAGCTTCCGTGGCTGCGCTATCTCGCAAATCAGATACATACGATTCAACTTTTCCGGCTCCGGCTGCCTTAATTTTAGATTCTGCCGCTGCGATAACTTCATCACTTGCTAGTCCGTGCAACACGATATCGGCACCCGCTTTAGCTAATTCAGTTGCAATTCCTAAGCCGATTCCCTGAAAAGATCCGGTGATGAACGCGCGGCGTCCTTTTAGTGTCATAGCTGTCATTTCTTTGCTCCGTAGATAATTTTGGCCACCTGAGCTGCCCCAAATGGATGCATGAACATGTCGTAGTGATTCACATCGTCAAGACTCACAATTTTCAACTTTGGATAACTTGGCGCTACGGCATCAAGCACTGGCAACGGATAAAGTCCACCCTCTTCGTTCTGCAATCCTCTTGGCGCTCTAATAAATAAAGACTCTTTTGGTAAATTCTTCAGAGATTTATCAATTAAATCATCACCGAATAAATCTCGAGAATCTTCTTCGACTGCATGTGGAGATGTGGAAGGCTTACCATTTCTTAAATCGTAATCAACATATTCATCCATCTCAGCAGACCAACCACGATTGAATGCTGGATGAGGTCTCCAGTAATTACGGTAGGCCTCTTTGGAATCAAAAGTCATAGAGAGTCGTTCTAGCGCCGGGCCTAATACAAAAGGTAAGACTTGTTCAACGCTCATTCCTGGTGGCAACGGCAAAGGAATGCCACCATCTGCAAAGATCACTTTTCCCACACGATCTGGATATAAACCTACTAATGCTGCAGTTACAAAGCCGCCCATTGAATGTCCAATTACATCTGGCGCATTCCAACCGAAGTGATTAATTACTTCGATCATATCTTTTGCATGTTGCGCCATTCCAAATGGTCCTGGCAAATTATTGGAATCTCCACGTCCACGAAGATCCACTGCATACGGCGCTTTACCTCGCGCAATTAATTCATCCGCAAATAATTGAAAAGCTCGATTGGACGAAGTGACGCCATGTATTAGTAGAACTGGTTCACCATCACCAGCGCCGTAACGAAAGACGGCAAGTTGGCCACCAGCAACAGGAATAAGGAACTTCTCCGTCGGCATTGACATGGCTTTAGTCTGCCCGCATAGCCCTGAATGAGCCACCTTGCATCTTGTTGCCTACCTCTCAAAACTTTCTGAAACCTTCTTAAACCTTCTGAAACCTTCTGAAATGTTATAAAACGGATATCAAATAAGCGTGGTTATCGCCGAAAAGCGCGTATAGCCTTGCCAGCAAGCGAGTCGGGCCCGGCTCGCAAAATACGACTCAACGAGGAGAATAAATGAGCAAGCGCTCACTATTAGCTCGCCTTAGCGTTGCAGCACTTTCAGTTGCAATTATCGCGCCATCTATGGCGCCAGCACAGGCAGCAGGCGAAATCAAAATTGGTGTAATTACCTCTACATCAGGTGCACTTAAGTCTTACGGCGATGCATATGTAGATGGCCTTAACTGGGGCTTGAAGTATTACACAGGTGGAAAGATGACCATCAACGGCCAAAAGCTTGTTGTAACCACCAAAGATGATGCTGCTGATCCAGCATCAGCGACTGCATCATTTAAAGAGATGGTCGGAAATGGCACCAAGATTATTGTCGGAACTGCATCTTCAGGTGTTGCGCTAACTCTTGCGCCACTTGCTCAGCAGAACAAGGTGCTTTATATCTCTGGCCCAGCTAAGAATGATGGAATTACATCTGCAGCGAATAAGTATGTATTCCGTTCTGGAAATACCTCTACACAAGATTTAGTACCACTTGCAGGTATCAAGCCAATCTCTGGCCGCAAAGTTGTGCTCTTCGTAGAAGATAATGCTTTCGGAGCAGGAAACATTGCAGCTGCAAAGGCTTTGATGGCTCCAAAGGGCGCTACCTTCCAAGATATTAAGGTTCCAACTTCAACATCAGACTTCACACCATTTGCAAAGCAAGCAGCTGATGCCAAGGGTTCATACATCTTTATTGCATGGTCAAATGCTCTTACAGCTGGCGCGATGCTTACTGCGCTAAAGCAGCAAGGTGCATTTGTTAAGCAGCGCCCAATCACCGGCCTTGCTGGTGCCGCTACTTACAATATCTATGGAACTCTCTTCGAGGGAACCAACTCAATTCTTACCAACAGCTACTTTGGTGGAGTGGGCAAGTCAAAGGCAGCTAGCGATCTAGCTTCTTCATTTGCAGCAGCAAAGAAGGCGCAAGACCTATTTACTTGCACCGGTGCGGATGCAGCAAAGATGATCGTTCAAGCACTAACAGGCAATACATCACAGGATGTAGATGTAATGATTTCTAAGCTTGAAGGTTATTCATGGGTAGGCGTTAAGGGCTTAATGAAAGTAAATCCTTCTGACCACACCCTTACTCAGCCAATGTTCCTGGTCTCACTAAAGAAGACATCTGCTGGATATGTTCCACAGCTTCTTAAGACCATCAACAATGTCTGATAGAACACAGTTCTAATAAAGACCCCGACTTATCTCTATAAGGTAATTTATAGAAATAGGTCGGGGTTTTTTATACCCTTAGGCAACTAGCGCGGGACTAACAAGGGAGTTACCCCAATTGATTTCAGCTTTATCAGTTAGTGATTTATCGCTTTCGATAGGCGGCGCCAAGATTCTTGATGGCATCACGCTCTCGGTAAATCAAAATGAGACCCTCGGAATTATTGGACCAAATGGTGCCGGTAAGACTTCTTTCTTCAATCTCTTAAGCGGTGTCAGAAATCCATCTCGTGGAAAAATATGTATCGGTGATTTAGATGTCACTGATATGAAACCTTATGAGCGAGCCAAAGTGGGCTTAGCTCGCACATTTCAAACATCTTCAGTCTTTGTAAATTTAACCTGCCTAGAAAATGTGCGCATCGCTGCACAAGCTGCAAACGGCAAATCTATGAATCTCACAAAGAACGCTTATAAATTTAATGATGTTGTGGCGATTGCACATGATTGTTTAGCCAAGGTAGGGCTCGCACCTCGTGCGCTTCAGATTGCTGGTTCTCTATCTCATGGAGATAAGCGCAGATTAGAGATTGCAATCGTCCTAGCTTCCAAGAGTGAGATTGTGCTTTTGGATGAGCCTATGGCGGGTATGAGCGTTGAGAATGTTCCCGAACTGGTCGAAATTATCCGCTCCTTAAAGGTAGAGCATAAGAAGACGGTACTAATCGTGGAACATCATTTAGAAGTAGTGCTAGGCCTAGCTGATCGAATCGCAGTATTAAATTATGGCGAGCTTCTGGTTTGCGATACTCCGCAGAATGTAATCAATAATCCAATTGTGCAATCTGCCTACATTGGGGAGGCGCTATGAGCAACGTGCTTTCTATTAAAGATTTACAGGTAAAGATAAATCAGTCTCATATCCTGCATGGCGTAACTTTTGATGTACCAAAGAACAAAGTCACTGCCCTGCTTGGCAGAAATGGCGTCGGTAAATCCACAACTTTAAAGACGATTATGGGTTTTTACCAAGGCACTGGTTCAATCTCGTTTTCAGGTAAAGAAATTCTCAATAACGATACCTTCAAAATTGCGCAATTTGGAATTGCCTATATCCCAGAAGATAGAGAAATCTTCGCCTCTCTTTCAGTGAAAGAGAATCTGGCGCTAGCAGCACGCGGGAAAGATCATGGTGATGCCTATAAATTCGTGCATTCACTCTTTCCTGAACTAGATACCAGAGCTGCGCAACGTGCCGGTTCTTTGTCAGGTGGTCAGCAGCAAATGGTGGCGATCGCTCGTGCACTTCTAAATAAGAATGAATTATTACTGGTTGATGAACCTACTAAAGGTTTAGCGCCTAAATTGGTTACTGAGGTAGCTGATGCGCTAGCGCAAGTAGCACATGAAAACACCATGCTCTTAGTCGAGCAGAACTTGGCTTTAGTTAAGAGAATTGCTGAGAATGTAATTGTGATGGATCAAGGAAAAGTTGTTTACCAAGGCGGTCCAGAGGTGTTGCATGATGAAAATTGGGTGCACCAGATGCTCGGCGTAGGAGGAAAGTAATGTCAACGTTCCTACTTATCTTGATTACCGGTATTGGACTTGGAGCGCTCTACTTCTTAGTCGCATCAGGATTGTCTTTAATTTATGGCTTAATGGGCGTACTAAATTTTGCTCACGGCGCATTTCTTACAGTCGGTGCCTTCTTTGGATTCTGGTTTGCCAATAAATATGGCTTCATGATTGATACTCCTAAATTCTTAATCTCAATGTTAATTGGCGGCTTAGGTGCTGGAGCATTCGCGCTCTTAATGGAGCAATTGATTATCGCGCGAATGTACGAGCGCCATATCGATCAAGCTCTGGTAACTGTAGGTGTTTCGTTGGTAGTCGGTGCGGCACTTGGCGGATGGTTTGGTAATGATCTAGTGCTCTACCCAACTCCTTCATATTTCTTAAATGGAGTAAATATCGCTGGCGCAATTATCCCAGCCGATCGATTCTTCTATATTGGTACCGCTCTGCTCTTATTAGTATCAAATTGGGCGCTACTTAAGTACACGCGAATAGGTTTGATTATTCGTGCCGGCGTTGAAAATCGAAATATGGTGGCTGCGCTAGGTATAAATGTGCGACGCGCCTTTAGCACCGTCTTCTTTCTAGGTGGTTTTGCAGCAGGAATTGGTGGTGTTTTGATTTCAGTTTACGCAAATGGTGTTTCACCACTAATTGCTGGTCAATACCTAATTTATGGATTTATTGTGGTTGTGATTGGTGGAATGGGTAGTGTACCTGGCAGCTTTATCGCAGCGATGATGATTGGTGTAATCAGACAGTTTGCTAATTACTACGTAACTGGTCTTGGCGATTTCGTAGTAGTAATTCTCCTGGCAGGAGTGCTGCTAATCAGACCACAAGGTTTACTAGGAAAGGCGGCGGCGTAATGTTGCGTTGGAAATATTCTCGTCCGCTCCTTGGATTGCTGCTTTTGGTTTTAGCAGTTGCTCCGATGCTCGGAAATAATCCACTCGCCCAGCCTGGTTTACAACAGACTCTGGCAGTCGCCTTTATCTATGGTGGATTGGCGCTAACTTACGATTTGCTCTTCGGATTTACAGGTTTACTTTCATTTGGTCATGCCATCTACTTTGGTAGCGGCATGTACATCACATGTATTTTGATCAACAACTCTGTTGCTCCATGGTACTTAGCGATGTTTATTGCAGTTTTCCTCACTTCCCTATTAGCAACACTAATTGGCATGGCATCGCTACGAACCGCAGGAATCACCTTTGCAATGGTGACACTTGCATTCGGCGAAGCAGGACACGTAATTATCAATCGAAATTTCTTTAACCTTACTGGTGGCGAAAACGGAATCGCGCTAGATGCGACCAAAGTCCCTCAGTTCTGGATTGGTGTAGTAAATACCAAATATCTATATTGGACTGCGCTTTTAGCGTTGGTGATTGTCTATGCAATTATCTGGTGGATTACTGAAAGTTCTGCAGGTCGTGTATTTGCAGCACTTCGCGATAATGATTTACGCGTCCAGGTATTAGGTCTTGATACTCAAAAATTCAAATTACTCTCTTTTGTAATTGCCGGAACTTTGGCTAGTTTCTTGGGAGTTGTGATGTTATTAGCTGCAGGTAGCGCTGCGCCAAGATTTGCGGATGCCAATCTGACTATTAGTTTGTTGTTGATGGTTATTTTAGGTGGCGCAGTCACTCGCTGGGGCGCCGTAATTGGCGGCATTTTCTACTCAATTGCCTCGACCAGAATGCAAGATATTACTCAGCAACCATTCTTCACTAATCTTCCAAAGGCAATCGGTGGTCCACTCTCCGAACCAGCGCTAACTCTGGGAATTCTATTTATCTTGGTAGTGATGTTTGCACCTGGTGGATTATCAGGTGCGTATTACAAGTTACGTGCGAGGGCGATTGCCAAAAAGTGAATCCGCTTTTTCAGCCTAAAAATCCTCAAGCAACAGCACTCGGAAAGCTAGAGCGCGAAAAAGATACCGACTATTGGGGTTTACATAAGTGGAGCGTTGAAGAACCAGGTGAATTTTGGTCACGCGCTTGGGATGATCTCCAATTAATCGGAGAAAAAGGCGATGTAAATTACCAAACCGCGAATCGTTTTATAGATGCCAAGTTCTTTCCTAACGGCAAGATTAATGTTGCGCAAAATCTCTTAGCACATGGCGAAGGCGTTGCAATGGTGGGCATTCTTGAAGATGGCACCCGCACCCAAATAACTTACGCAGAACTGCGCGAAAAGAGCGCCGCGGTGGCTGCCGCGATGCGCCAAATGGGAATTGTCTCGGGCGATCGCGTAGTTGCATGGGCGCCAAATGTTCCAGAGGTAATGATTTACGCGCTCGGCGCATTAAGTATTGGCGCAGTTATCTCTACCGCTTCTCCAGATTTTGCTCCGCACGCTGTTGAAGATCGATTCGGGCAAGTTGCTCCTAAATTAATTCTTCTTGGAGATTCATATCAATATGGTGGAAAGAGTTTTGACCTAAAAGAGAAGGGTGATGAGATAGTTTCGCTCCTTCCTACTTTAGAGCGTGCTATTCGAATTTCAGAATTTCAATCATGGATTGCGCCATTTATGGGAGCTAAAGCCGAATTTACGCCACTACCTTTTGATCATCCAGGATTTGTACTCTTCTCATCCGGAACCACAGGTAAGCCTAAATGTATTACGCATAGCGGAGCTGGTGTAATGCTTAAAGCTGGCGCAGAGCAGATTTATCAATTTGATATGAAGCCAGGCGAAAAAGTCTTCTTCTTCACCACTTGCGGTTGGATGATGTGGAACTGGCTCTTTATGTGCCTAATTCGCGGCGTAACCATCGTGCTATTCGACGGCTCTCCTGTATTTCCGCGCGCCAATCGACTCTTTGATGTTGCAGAGCGCGAGCAATTGAACTTCTTTGGCGTTTCAGCGAAATTCATAGATGGCATTAAAAAGGTTGGCTTGAAGCCATCAGAGACACATGATTTATCTAATTTGCGGATGATTGCTTCAACTGGTTCTGTATTAGTTCCAGAGTGTTTTGACTACATCTACGAATCAGTAAAACCAGATATACATCTGGCATCTATGTCTGGTGGTACGGATATTTGTGGATGCTTTGTGGCTTCGATACCTACATTGCCAGTTTATCGTGGGGAGCTGCAGGGCCCATGCTTGGGAATGGCCACTAAAGTTTTTGATGCTCATGGAAATCAAGCGAGAACCGATGAAAAAGGTGAGCTAGTTTGCACCGTGCCATTTCCATCAAAACCAATTGGATTCTGGGGAGATAAGGAAAATGAAAAGTATCTAGCTGCATATTTTGAAGGATTTCCAGGAATCTGGACTCATG
>JBJOFF010000017.1:0-15205 GCA_046048895.1 Actinomycetota bacterium | reverse complement strand
ACTGGCCCTTCACCGAATGCAGATTTAACGGCGTTATGGGTGGTCTTGGCTCTTCCAATTGCTTTCGCAATTGGTGTTCGGGCAATTACGTAAGCGCCATCTTTATCTCGGCCGCGATCACGTTCGTGGGTTTCAAATAGTGCAAACCAACGCGGTGGAATTATCCAAGTCTGCGAAATGATGTGCGGAACTTTGCTAGTTGTTAAATCGATGCTGTCTTCCAAAGCCTCTTCAAATGAGTGCGGCACAAAATATGGAACTACCGTTGATGGAATATTAGATTTGAAATCTGTTAGCGATGCCCAGGTACGAACTGAAGTGGACCAAGGACATACATAACGGATTCCGTCCAAATCTAAAATATGTGCGCCATCAGGTCTGGAATTTGGTAATTGGCTGCTGGCTACTCGCTGTAACGCATCGCGTTGTTCTGCGCTGCGTGAATCAAATAAATCTATCGCGTCCCAACGAAGTCGGTCCGCTGCTTCAAATGCAGATAAAGGTTCGTAGATTCGAAGTGAAGCTACGTAAGGTGTTGGTTTCATTTAGTAGTCGGTTACGAACGACTGATGTAATTGCCCTCAGCAAATGGATCATCGTCATCAAAAGAGTTATTTCGTTCGCCTTCGCCATGCAGTTCATCGGCGAGTTTCTTTAAATCAATTTCATGTGAATCGTATTTGAGGTCACGAGCGACTTTTGTCTGCTTTGCTTTTGCACGGCCACGGCCCATGTCATCAGCCCCTTAACGTTTTAAATAATCAGGCGGTCAGATTATCGCTTGGCGTACTCGCCGACCAAAATTGAGCCTGGACGAGCGGCGCTCTTCTCTATAACGCCTGCCTGCCAAGCCTTCATTCCCCGCGCTGCCAGTGACTTAATCGCCAGTTCAGCCGAGCCTGAATCCACGATCGCGGTCATCCCAATGCCGCAGTTCCAGGCGCGCTCCATATCGCCCCGCTCAAGTTTGCCCATCGAAGCCAGGAATTCCATCTCGACTGGCAGCGCCCAAGTGCTTCGATCGTAAACCGCAGTAAAGCCCTCTGGAATCACGCGCAGAGTATTTTCCGCAATTCCGCCGCCAGTAATGTGGCTAAATCCATGCAACTTATCTTTCATCCCGCGGATTAACGCTAAACAATCAAGTGCATAGATTTCAGTTGGTGTTAAGAAAACTTCGCCAGCGCTCTTGTTGTATTCAGTTACCACAAAATTCAAATCCAAGTTTGCGCTTTTAATGATGTGGCGAACCAAAGAATAACCATTTGAATGAAAACCACTAGCAGGCATCGCAATTAAAATATCGCCTTCTTTTACCAAGTGCGCACCTAGCAAATTTGGTTCATCAACCACACCAGTTGCAGCACCAGCGATATCAAATTCATCTTCTTCGAGTAGCCCCGGATGCTCTGCAGTTTCGCCACCAACTAATGCGGTGCCAGCTTTCTCGCAGCCACGCGCAATGCCAGCAACAATCTCGGCTACACGTTCTGGAAAAACTTTTCCGACTGCAATGTAATCTGTCATGAAAAGTGGTTCCGCACCGCAGACCACAAGATCATCAACCACCATCGCAACTAAATCTTCACCAATAGTGTCGTACTTACCTAACCAGCGTGCAATTTCGGTTTTAGTGCCGACGCCATCTGTCGATGTAGCAAGTAATGGTTTACTCATTGTCTTAAGAGCCGAGGCATCAAATAAACCAGCAAAGCCTCCAAGTTCGCCAACTACTTCTTTGCGACGAGATTTTGCAATTGACGATTTCATTAATTCGACTGCGCGCTCACCTGCATCGATATCAACGCCCGCTACTTTGTAAGCTTCATTTGAACTAGTCATTTAACACCTCTAGTCGCAACTTACCTTCGGACATATCCTCCGGAATCTGAGTTGGATATACCCCCGTAAAACAAGCGGTGCATAGGTTCTTTTCGGCAATAGTAGTGGCTTCAATCAAGCCTTCTAAGGATACGTAACCCAAAGTATCTGCGCCAATTGATCTACGAATGTCCTCAACTTCAAGACCGCTTGCGATTAATTCGGCGCGGGTTGCAAAATCAATTCCGTAGAAACATGGCCACTTAACTGGTGGCGAAGAGATTCGTACATGCACTTCTGAGGCTCCCGCTTCGCGGAGCATACGCACAATTGCACGCTGGGTATTTCCGCGCACAATTGAATCATCCACAACCACGATGCGCTTTCCTTCTACGATTTCGCGAAGTGGATTTAATTTAAGTCGAATACCTAATTGGCGGATAGTTTGTGAAGGTTGAATAAATGTACGACCAACATATGCATTCTTAACCAAGCCCTGCCCATAAGGAATATGTGATGCCTTTGCATAACCAATCGCTGATGGCGTACCTGATTCCGGAACGGGAATCACTAAATCTGCCTCTACTGGAGATTCTTTAGCAAGACGTTCTCCAATTGCTACACGAGTTTCATGAATTCCACGACCGGCAATTTGAGTATCAGGACGTGCTAAGTAAACATATTCAAATAAGCATCCTTTAGGTTCTGGCTTATGCCAGCAGAATGAACGAATACCATTCTCATCAATTGCCACAAATTCACCTGGTTCGATTTCCCGAACAAATGCAGCGCCGACAATATCTAGCGCCGCAGTTTCAGATGCCACTACCCAACCGCGCTCTAACTTTCCAAGCACTAGTGGGCGCACGCCATGGCGATCACGCGCTGCATACAAAGTATGTTCGTCCATAAAAACCAAAGAGAAAGCACCTTCAAGTTGTGGCAGTACTGCAACTGCTGAGGCTTCTAAATTCTTCTCATCGCGAAGTGCAATTAGCGAAGACATTACTTCAGTATCGGTAGTTGCTTGAATGCCTGTCTCTGGATGTTTCGCTAATTCCTGCAGTAAATCGCCGATATTTGTGAGGTTTCCGTTGTGGGCCAGAGCCAGCGTTCCGTATTTAGTTGGGCGCAGAGTTGGCTGCGCATTAACCCAATTTGAACTTCCGGTCGTTGAATAACGGGTATGGCCAATAGCTAAATGGCCCTTTAGGTTTGCTAAATCATGTTCGGTAAATACTTGTGAAACCAAACCCATATCCTTATAAATCAAAATACGTTCACCATCAGAAGTGGCAATACCTGCAGATTCTTGGCCGCGATGTTGAAGCGCATACAGACCGTAGAAAGTTAATTTGGCTACCTCTTCGTCAGGTGCCCATACTCCGAAGATGCCGCATGCATCTTGTGGACCTTTATCTTCTTCAAAAAGATTGTGAGTTAGCTTGCCATCCGGACGTCTCATTTTGCCAATCCAATCGGTAAGTACTCACTTAAATCTGCGCGAGCTCCGGATGCGCTAATCGCACCGCGATCTATCGCATCGTTCCAATTCAATTCTCCATTAGCTAACGCCAACCATGTATCAGCATCCATCTCAATTACATTTGGTGGAGTGCCGCGAGTATGTGTTGGACCATCTCCACATTGCACCGCTGCATATGGCGGAATCCGAACTTCTATTGCACGACCGGGTGCGCGCTTAACTAGTTCAGCAAGAGTTGCTTTCACTTGTTGCATCACCTCCGGATTTCGTGTCATGAGAATAACTTCGGTAGTGTCTCGGTATATGCCTTGCGCAGTTCAGTAAGCGCGATTGTTGCATCATTAATAATTAATGAATCGCCACCGGTTTCGCCAATCTTTGCACGAGAAATTAAGTGCTTCGCGCAGAGCGCCTCTAGCTTTGCGTCATCTTTAACTGCCACCAGCACGCGGCCAGGAGTTTCACTCAATAAATCAATGGCTGGGTTATTTAAATTCAGCTTCGCACCAATGCCGTTTTTAAGCGTCATTTCAGTGATAACCGCCGCTAAACCGCCCTGTGAAAGATCATGCGCTGCCACAAATACTTGCTCTGTGCGACCTGCAACTAGCAGTTCATTTAATCGCATTGCAGTTGGAATATCTGAAACTGGTGCAACGCCACCGCGCTGACCATGTAGATATGCCCACTCAGAACCAGCGAAATCAGCTTTAGTTTCTCCAATTAAATAGAGAGAGAGTCCAGCTTCTTTATAAGACATTGGTGTTCTGGTGCGAACATCATCAATCACGCCAAGCACTCCGATTACAGGAGTAGGCAAAATTGCGACATCACCAGTTTGGTTATAGAAGGAAACATTTCCACCAGTAACAGGTAGACCCATCTCTAAACATGCATCTGCTAGCCCTCGAACTGATTCGGCAAACTGCCACATCACTCCCGGATCTTCTGGAGAACCAAAGTTTAAGCAATTGGTAACTGCTAGTGGCTTTGCACCGGCGGTTGCCACGTTACGACATGCTTCAAGAAGTGCCAGCTTGGCACCTTCGTATGGATTTAAGTAGGACCAATTTGCATTTGCATCTGTAGAAACAGCTACACCTAAATTGGTTTCTTCATCAATGCGTACCATTCCAGAATCTTCTGGCTGTGATTGCACAGTATTACCCAATACATAACGATCATATTGATTGGTGACCCAAGATTTATCTGCAATATTTGGTGCAGAGATAATCTTTAAAACTGCATCTTTAATTTCTGCAGCGCTGCTTGGCATCGGCAAATCAAGTTTCTGCTTGGCAACTTCATCTATATATGCTGGCTTTGCAAGTGGACGCTGATAAACCGGACCATAGTGTGCAACAGTGCGTGGAGGCACATCAACAATTACCTCGCCATGCCAAGTAATAATCAAACGTTCGCCATCAGTTACCTCACCGATTACAGTGGCAGTTACATCCCACTTCTTGCAGATTTCCAGGAATTTATCGATGTTTTTAGGCTCAACAATCGCACACATACGCTCTTGAGATTCTGACATCAAAATCTCTTCTGGCGAAAGTGATGGGTCGCGAAGTGGAACTCGATCTAATTCCACCTGCATACCGCCGGTACCACCAGAAGCAAGCTCAGAGGTAGCGCAAGAAAGTCCTGCACCACCTAAATCTTGTATGCCAACCACTAAATCAGCTGCGAAAATTTCTAGAGAACATTCAATTAAAACTTTCTCTGCAAATGGATCGCCAACCTGAACCGATGGTCGCTTAGCTGGCCCCTCTTCGCCAAAAGTTTCCGAGGCTAGAACCGATACGCCACCAATGCCATCTCCACCAGTCTTGGCACCGTAAAGCACCACTAAATTTCCTGCGCCTGCAGCTTTGGCCAATTTAATATCTTCATGTTTCATCACGCCGACACATAGCGCATTAACAAGTGGATTGCCGATGTAAGTTTCATCAAATACAACTTCGCCACCGATATTCGGTAGCCCTAAACAATTTCCATAGCCACCAACACCAGAGACGATTCCTGGTAATACGCGACGAGTATCTGCTGCATCTGCTGGGCCAAAACGAAGCGGATCCATAACTGCAACAGGGCGCGCACCCATAGTAAGAATGTCACGAACAATTCCGCCAACACCAGTTGCTGCGCCTTGATATGGCTCAACGAACGATGGATGGTTATGTGATTCAATTTTAAAAGTGACCGCATAACCTTGCCCGACATCGACCACGCCAGCGTTTTCACCAATTCCAACTAATAGCGCATCAGACTTTGGCGCTTTCTCGCCGAATTGCTTTAGGTGCACTTTAGAAGATTTATATGAACAGTGCTCTGACCACATCACCGAATACATAGCTAATTCAGATGAAGTTGGGCGGCGCTTTAAAATATCGCGAATTCGGCTGTACTCATCTGGCTTCAGCCCAAGCTCCGCAAATGGCTGACTGTTATCTGGCGTATTTGCCGCGTTTTTTACAGTATCCAATGACATTACTTGACCATGGCTTTCAAGATTGAAGTAAAGAAAGGCAATCCGTCTGTGCCAGGGCCACATAAGTCTTCAATGGCATGTTCTGGGTGCGGCATTAATCCAACAATGTTTCCATTTTCGTTGGAGATGCCGGCAATCAAATTGCGCGAACCATTTGGATTTTCACCAACATAGCGAGCAACGATTCGACCTTCGGATTCCAACATATTTAGAGTCTGATCATCACATTGGAATGAACCTTCACCATTCTTCAATGGAATCCTGATGTGTTGACCTGCTTGGTAATCGCTGGTCCATAAAGTCTTATTGTTGGTAATTTCTAACTCTTGATCTTTGCAGATAAAATGCAAATCTTTATTACGGGTTAGCGCTCCTGGTAACAGATGTGATTCGCATAGAATCTGAAAACCATTACAGATACCAAGTACTGGCAAACCCTCTTTTGCCTTTGCAATTACATCTGTCATAACTGGTGCAAATCTAGAAATTGCTCCGCAACGTAAATAATCACCGTAAGAGAATCCGCCAGGAAGGATTACTGCATCGACGTTATTGATTGATGAATCTCCGTGCCAGAGCGCAACTGCTTCGCCGCCAGCTTCGCGAACGGCACGTTGTGCATCGCGGTCATCAAGGGAACCTGGAAAAGTTACAACACCAATACGCATTATTTCTCAACTCGCACTGTGTAGTTTTCAATAACTGGATTTGAAAGTAGTACTTCGGCTGCCTTGTTTATAGATTCAATAATGTCAGTATTGGCTTCGCCATCAACTTCGATCTCAAAGCGCTTTCCTTGGCGCACGCTCTTGGCAAAGTTAAATCCCAATCGAGGAAGCGCAGATGCAACTGCCTGGCCTTGCGGATCTAAGATCTCTGGTTTCAACATTACTTCTACGATGATCTTTGCCATTTTTAGCTCCTCTTACCGGTTAATCTGAAAAACGCTTCTTCGTATCGGGCCGCGGTTTTTTCAACGATTTCTTGCGGAATAGTAGGAGGTTCGCTCTCCTTATCCCAAACAGTTGCCAGATAATCTCGTAAATACTGCTTATCGAAAGAGTTATGTTCGCTATCCCAGAATCTTGAAGAATCAGGGGTGAGCGCCTCATCGCCTAGCACGATGGCGCCCGATGCATCGCGCCCAAATTCAAACTTGGTATCAACCAAGATGATCTCTTTGGAAGCGGCAAAATCTTTAGCACGGTCATAAAGTGCCAAAGTCAATCGCTTTAACTCTGACGCATCCTCTGCGCCAACAATCTCTGAAGCCTGCGCAAAATTAATGTTGATGTCGTGATCACCAATCTCTGCCTTAGTTGCAGGGGTAAAGATTGATTCTGACAATTTCGAACCATCGGTCAATCCAGCAGGCAATTTGTTGCCGCAGACTTCTTGGTTAGTTTTATATTCAGACCAGCCACTACCTGTTAGATATCCGCGCGCTACACATTCGATGGCAAACATCTGTAGCGGCTTTGCAATTACTGCGCGACCTGCAACAGATGCAGGAACTTCGGTCGAGATAATGTGGTTTGGCACAAAATCTGAAAGTAGCTCAAACCAGAAGAGCGAGATCTGGGTAAGAATTTTTCCCTTATTCGGAATCTCTGTTGGTAGCACCCAGTCAAAAGCGCTGATGCGATCAGATGCAACAATTAGTAATTCATTCTTATCGTTTGTATATAAGTCACGAACTTTTCCAGTTCGTAAGTGCTTCCATCCTGCAATCTCTGGCGCTGCAGGTGCGCCTTTCATTCCGAATCCACTCATCGAATAGAGCCAGGTTGATACTTTGCAGCATCAGCATGTTTTGTAGTTATCGCGTCGATGCGACTTACTACACGTGAAACTTGTTCCTGGGCAGCGCCAGTAAATTCGATTGGATCTTTAATCAGCATCTTCAAATCTTGGCGATCTAATGGAATGCGTGGATCATCAGCCAACGCATCTAACAAGTTATTTGCTTCTCCTTCACGCATAGAAAGCGCTGCTTTTGTTGCATGTTCTTTGATTGCTTCGTGGGCTGCTTCGCGACCTACACCCGCTTTTAC
Organism: Actinomycetota bacterium; assembly: GCA_046048895.1. Classification (GTDB taxonomy): domain Bacteria; phylum Actinomycetota; class Actinomycetes; order Nanopelagicales; family Nanopelagicaceae; genus ZLKRG08. Next base: position 7,347 of record JBJOFF010000017.1, on the reverse strand, counting down.
CGCCGCCATCAAAATCTTGGTGGTGGCTAAAAATGGTAAATAACGCTCTAACTCTGCATTGATAACTGCAGGGAATGCGCCAAATTCCTTTAATACTGTGAGCATAGTTTCGAGCAAACCATCAATTGCATAAAACGCATCAGCAATCGCTACACGACGAACTACAGAACAAGAGACATCGCCTTCATTCCATTGATCGCCGGATAATTCACCAACCATTGCGCTATACCCGCGCAAAATAACAGCTAATCCATTTACGCGTTCACAGGAACGAGTGTTCATCTTATGCGGCATCGCAGAGGATCCAACTTGTCCTGCTTTAAAGCCTTCAGTAACTAACTCTGCGCCAGCCATCAAACGAATCGATGTAGCAAGCGAAGAAGGTGCTGCAGCAAGTTGCACCAAAGTTGTCACAACTTCATAATCAAGTGAGCGCGGATAAACCTGGCCAGTTGAATCGAGTACTCGCTTAAAACCTAAGTGGCTGGCAATTTCTTGTTCTAAATGTGCATGCTTTTCATAAGAACCTAATAAGTCGATGGAATCTTGTGAAGTTCCGACTGGTCCTTTTAAACCACGCATTGGATAACGGTCTAGTAAAGAAGTTAATCGCTCGTATGCATAGAGAAGTTCTTCAGCGCTAGATGCAAAGCGCTTACCAAGAGTCGTAATTTGTGCTGGCACATTATGTGAACGACCTGCAATTGGTTGATCACTATATTGCGCAGCTTTTTCGCCAAGGCGTGCAAGAAGCGCAACCGTTTTATCATGAACTAATTCCAGACCTAAACGAATCTGTAGCGCTTCGATATTCTCAGTTAAATCGCGGCTAGTCATACCCGTATGAATTACTTCGTGGCCAGCTAGCGCGTTAAATTCTTCGATACGCGCCTTTACGTCATGGCGAGTAGCTTTTTCGCGCTTATCGATTGAATCCAGATGAACTGCATGCTTTACCTTTTCGTATGCAGATAGCTGCTCATCGGTAATTGGGTGGCCCATCTTCTTCTGGGCACGTGCGACTGCTAACCAGAGTTCGCGCTCTGCGATGATCTTTGATTCCGCCGAGAAAATCTGGCGCATTTCGACCGATGCATATCGATTAGCTAGGACGCTCACTGACCCATTCTCCTCTATTAGTTACCTTAATTGCCATATTCTGCGATTGAAGCGTTTAACGCGATGTCATTTCGATAGAACGAACCATCCAATTTAATCTGCGAGATTGTGCGATAAGCCTTATCTCGAGCTTCTGTTAAATCTTTGCCGAGCCCAGTGATGGTCAAAACCCTGCCACCTGATGAAACTAATTGGCCATCGCTCTTAGTGCCAGCATGGAAAATCTTTACGCCATCGACAGCATTTAAATTGGTGATTGCATCACCTGTTTTCACATCAGCTGGATAACCATTTGCAGCTAGCACCACTGTTACCGCTGATTCATCGCGCCATTCCAAAACAGAATCAATTAAATTTCCGGTGGCGGCTTTATAAAGTATTTGCGCAAGTGGAGTTTTAAGTCTTGGAATTAAAACTTGGGTCTCTGGATCACCAAAGCGCGCATTAAATTCAATTACTTTAATTCCACGATCGGTAACTGCAAGGCCGGCATAAAGTAACCCTACGAATGGCGTACCGCGCGCTGCCATCTCAGCAATCATCGGCGCTAATACTTGTTTGTAAGTATCTTCAACAATATCGCTCGGCGCCCAAGGTAATGGTGAGTAAGCACCCATGCCACCGGTATTAGGACCTTGGTCATTGTCATATGCACGCTTGAAATCTTGCGCTGGTTGCATTGGCAAAATATTGGTGCCATCAGAGATACCAAATAGCGAAATTTCTGGGCCTTTTAAATACTCTTCGATTACCACGCGCTTGCAAGCTAAAGCATGTTGCAGCGCAACTTCGCGATCTTCCGTTACGACCACGCCTTTACCTGCAGCTAAGCCATCATCTTTGACCACATATGGCGCACCAAATGCATCAAGCGCCGATTCAATTTCTTGTTGAGTCTCACATGTAAAAGACTTTGCAGTTGGTACACCTGCATCACGCATCACACCTTTAGCAAAGTGTTTTGAACCCTCTAATTGCGCTGCCGCTTTTGAAGGTCCAAATACTGCGATTTTTAAGGCGCGTAGCTCATCGGAAACCCCATTTACCAATGGAACTTCTGGACCAACAACTACTAAATCAATGGCTAATGATTTTGCTAATTCCACTATTTCGGAATTATTGGCGATATTAATTGAATGTAACTTTGCCATTTCTGCGATTCCGGGATTGCCAGGAGCAGCATGAAGTTCAGTTACAGAGCTATCTGCTGCTAGTCCTGTGGCTAGTGCGTGTTCACGCCCACCACTTCCTATCAGCAGCACCTTCATCGTTAGATAAATTCCTTGACGACGATGGTCTGATCGCGCCCCGGCCCTACGCCGATTGCCGACATCGGAGCGCCGCTGATTTCTTCGAGGTACTTAACGTACTTCTGTGCATTGATTGGAAGTTCTTCAAACTTCTTGCAATTTGAAATATCTTCTTTCCAACCATCTAAATATTCATAAATTGGAGTTGCATGATGGAAATCTGATTGTGAAGCTGGAACTTCTTCAACGCGCTTACCATCAATTTCGTAAGCAACGCACACTGGAATCTTTTCCCAACCAGTTAAAACATCTAATTTAGTTAAGAAGAAGTCAGTTAGACCATTTACACGGGTGGCATAACGTGCAATCGGTGCATCAAACCAACCGCAACGACGATTACGTCCGGTGGTAACTCCAACTTCTCCGCCGATTCGGCGTAACGCTTCGCCATCTTCATCAAATAGCTCAGTTGGGAATGGTCCGCTGCCCACGCGAGTGGTGTAAGCCTTCAAAATACCGATTACGCGATCAATTTTGGTTGGGCCAATTCCGGAACCAGTACATGCGCCACCAGAAGTCGGATTAGATGATGTTACATATGGATAAGTTCCGTGATCTACATCCAGCAAAGTTCCTTGTGAACCTTCCAAAAGCACGGTTTTACCTGCTTCTAAGGCTTTATTTAAAAGTAGCGCAGTATCTGCAACATATGGTCGCAAGATCTCTGCATAATTTAAATACTCTGCAAGTACATCATCAACATTAATGTTGTTGCGGTTAAATACTTTTACTAAAACTTGATTCTTATCGCGAAGAGCAGCTTCTAGCTTCTGGCGCAGAATTGATGGATCAAATAAATCTTGCACGCGAATACCAATGCGATTGATTTTGTCTGCATACGCTGGACCAATTCCGCGACCAGTGGTTCCGATCTTTGCTTTACCTAAAAATCGTTCAGTGACTTTATCGATAGTGCGGTGATAAGGAGTAATTAAATGCGCATTTAGCGAAATAGTTAACTTAGAGGTATCGATACCGCGCTCGTTTAAACCTTTGATTTCCTCGAGCAAAACTGCTGGATCAATTACAACGCCATTACCAATTACCGGAACGCAATTAGAAGAGAGAATTCCGGATGGCAATAAGTGCAGCGCATATTTCTGATCACCAATTACGACAGTATGGCCGGCATTGTTTCCACCTTGGTAGCGGACAACGTAATCAACGCGATCTCCTAATAGATCCGTTGCTTTACCTTTTCCTTCGTCGCCCCACTGAGCGCCAAGTAGAACCAATGCAGGCATCTTTTCTTCTCTCTAGTCAATAATATAGCTTCCATGGTTTGGTGCCATGAATGCTAACAAACGTGAGGTATAAAAATTAACAAAATTAACATTTCGATGAATGTTCTCAATTCTTTTTAAACTTGAACTTTTTCTTAAATTAACTAAAACTGAATGTTTACACTCGTTCTTTCGTAGCAATGAACGAACATAATCAAATTTTCCATAAATTACTAAAATGGATATCAATTTGCAAAGTTTTAAAATATTCTTGTCTTCAAAAATACTATCAGTGGTCTTGCGAATATAGAGCGCGTCACCAAAAACAAGTTGACCACCCACTTTACTTCCTGTTCTTTGCCATTTTCTTAAATTCACAAAATCTATAAATTCAAATCCGAAAGTCTCCAAAAAGGAATTAATTTCGCTAAATCTTGGTTGACTCTCATACAATTCCGAAAACTCTACCTCAACTTCAATGCCCATGCAGTCATCTAATTTATTTATAGCTCCCATTAAAGCGTCCAATTCTCCACCTTGAATGTCTAATTTTATGAAATCTGGTTTTTGACTAGTGATATCATCAATTCGATTTATTTGAACTACAATTTTTTCAGTTGGCTCGAATCTATCCCAGGCTTCAAATCTAGACAAAAAATCAAAATTTGGTTTATACAAACTCGATTTGCCAGACTCCTTTGATATGTAAAATTCTGCTAAAGCCGACTCTTTCCCTACAACTTTATTCATAAATTCTGAATTAAATTCAGAATTATCATTGAGAATTTTTTCAAATTCTAAGCTATCTCCTTCAAGCCCCATATAATCGAGATTTTTTTCTACGATTTTCCAACGCGGTTCAATTCCACCTTGAGCTCCAATATCAAGTATCGATAACTTTTGTTCACCCAAGATAAGTGATACACATTTCCTTAAGTTTTGCTTGTATCTCATTTGAATGAATGTGCGCAGTAATGTTATGCATTTCATAATTTACTTCTTTATAGAGGTGCCGGTGGAGCGAAGATCTTCGCAAGCATGTACAACACGTGCTGCCATGCCAGCTTCAGCTGACTTACCCCATGCACGTGGGTCGTACATCTTCTTATTGCCAACTTCGCCGTCAATCTTTAGCACGCCGTCATAATTCTTAAGCATGTGATCAACTACTGGGCGGGTAAATGCATATTGAGTATCGGTATCGATATTCATCTTAATTACGCCGTAATCAAGTGATTCGCGAATCTCTGAAAGCAATGAGCCAGAACCGCCGTGGAATACCAAATCCATTGGCATTGAACCAGCTGCAAGTCCAAGTTCCTTAGCTACTGCATCTTGTAGAGTCTGCAGAATCTTTGGTTGCAGAACTACGTTACCTGGCTTGTAAACACCGTGAACATTTCCGAATGTAGCAGCGACCATGTAGCGACCACGTTCGCCATTTCCGAGAGTCTTTAATGTATGAAGCGCATCTTCAGGAGTTGAGTAGAGCTTGGCATCATGTTTTGCCTCGACGCCATCTTCTTCTCCACCAACAACACCAATTTCAATTTCAAGAATGGTCTTTGCCGCAGCTGACTTATCAATTAGCTCATCTGCAATCTTCATGTTTTCGTTCATGTCGACAGCTGAACCATCCCACATGTGTGAATTAAATAATGGCTTCTGTCCTGACTTGATGCGCTCTGCGCCAATTGCAAGTAGCGGGCGCATGAATACATCTAGTTTTTCAACTGGGCAATGATCTGTATGTAGCGCGATGTTAACGTTGTAATTCTTTGCAACGACATGTGCGAACTCAGCTAGAGCTACTGCACCATCAGTTGCGTTCTTAACTGTAGAGCCAGATGCGTATTCCGCTCCGCCCCAAGAGAACTGGATGATTCCGTCAGACTCTGCCTCTGCGAAGCCGCGGATAGCTGCGATTAGAGTCTGTGATGAAGATACGTTAATTGCAGGATATGCAAATGCGCCCTTCTTGGCGCGATCAAGCATCTCTGCATAAATTTCAGGGGTTGCAATTGCCATTTTTGCTCCTCGGTAGTTTCGTAAATCTCGCACCGAGCGCGCCGTTGGGTCGATTGGAGGCTTACGGCTAATCCAACCATCTGGCCCGCCCAAAATAAAATCGCCGCCCCTGAATTCCTTCAGAGAACGGCGATTTATGCTGATTTAAGCGGCTATTGAGCGAGTGCGACCGACAATTTGGCCAACGCCGCCATGAGCAGCTTTACGTTTGCGGTTGATGAGAAGAACTTCATCAGCAAAGCAATGAATGAAGCGAGCATGATCTGCCTTTCTTTGGTTCAGGTTAGATAGACCGCAATCTTTACCTTTCTTAACTACCTATTTCTTTGAGAATTGCATTGCTGTGGATGAAGAGCGCTAGTAACCTCACATCCCATGTCACAGGATCAGGTTGAAAATCTTCTCCACGAAGATCGCTCATTCCCGCCCACAGCTGCATTTGCTGCGCAAGCAAATATCAAAGAATCAGAGTATGGCCTTGCCGATGCTGATCGCATCGCTTTCTGGGAATCTAAAGCCGAGTATTTAAAGTGGGATAAGCGTTGGCACACTGTGCTGGATTGGCAAGTTCCATTTTCAAAATGGTTTGTCGATGGCAAATTAAATGCATCTGTTAATTGTTTAGATCGACATGTCGAAGAAGGTCGCGGAGATCGTGTTGCTTTCTTCTTTGAAGGGGAACCTGGCGATACTCGCACTATTACTTATTCACAATTACTTGCAGATGTAAAGAAAGCAGCCAATGCGCTAACTGAAATTGGAATTAAAGCTGGCGATCGAGTTGCGATTTATATGCCTATGATTCCGGAAGCCGCAGTTGCAATGTTGGCATGTGCCCGAGTTGGTGCAGCGCATTCAGTTGTCTTTGGTGGCTTTAGCGCCGAAGCATTGATCTCTAGAATTCAAGATGCAGATGCGCGATTAGTAATTACCGCTGATGGTGGATATCGCAAAGGCGCAGCTTTTGCATTAAAGCCCGCAGTCGATGAAGCTTTAACTGGAACACATAATGTGACTAAAGTTTTAGTAGTTAAGCGCACTGGCCAAGATGTGGCATGGACTGACCGCGATATTTGGTGGCACGAAATTGTTGATCGCCAACCAGCAGAACATGTGGCCGAAAGCTTTGATTCTGAGCATCCGCTATTCATTCTTTATACCAGCGGAACTACCGCAAAACCTAAGGGAATTTTCCATACGACTGGCGGTTATCTAACCCAGGCTTCTTATACCCATCGCGCAGTCTTTGATCTAAAACCAGAGACGGATATTTATTGGTGCACTGCCGATATCGGATGGATTACTGGCCATTCCTATGTGGTTTATGGCCCGTTAATTAATGGTGCCACCCAGGTTATGTACGAAGGTACGCCCGATACTCCGCATAAAGGGCGCATGTTTGAAATTATTGAAAAATATAAAGTAACCATTCTTTATACCGCGCCAACTTTGATTCGTACCTGGATGAAGTGGGGTGATGAATTTCCAAATAAATTTAATTTGAAATCTCTTCGCTTACTCGGTTCAGTTGGCGAACCAATTAATCCAGAGGCATGGATGTGGTACCGCGAAGTTATTGGCGGAAATAATTGTCCGATTGTTGATACTTGGTGGCAGACCGAAACTGGCGCCATCATGATCTCACCACTGCCAGGTGTAACTGCAAC
>JBJOFF010000016.1:0-16301 GCA_046048895.1 Actinomycetota bacterium | reverse complement strand
GTGTTTGGACCAGGAGAAGTTACCCATGTTGGTTTAAATGATGGCGTAGTAGAGGGTCTACGCCTTATTGATCGACCGGCATTCAGCGTTCAATATCACCCAGAAGCGGCAGCGGGTCCGCATGATGCTAACTACCTCTTCGATAGATTTGTAAAACTCATGGAAGCAAAGGCTAAGTAATGGCGATTGATTCCAATATTAAGAGTGTCTTAGTAATCGGTTCAGGACCAATCGTCATTGGACAGGCTTGCGAGTTTGATTATTCAGGAACTCAAGCATGTCGAATTTTAAAGAGCGAGGGCATTCGAGTCGTATTAATCAATTCAAATCCGGCGACCATTATGACTGACCCAGAATTTGCAGATGCAACATATGTTGAACCAATTACCCCTGAAGCGATTGAGCAGATTCTGATTAAAGAGAAGCCAGATGCGGTGCTCGCTACTCTTGGTGGGCAGACGGCGTTAAATGCGGCAATGGGGCTTCACGAACGCGGTATCTTGCAGAAGTATGGCGTTAAGTTAATCGGGGCTGACGTAGATGCGATTCAACGCGGAGAGAATCGCGAACTCTTTAGGGCAATCGTTGAAAAGGTTGGCGGAGAGTCTGCTAAATCTATTATCTGTCACACCATGGATGATTGTTTTGCGGCAGTAAAGGAACTTAATTATCCAGTCGTAGTACGCCCTTCTTTCACAATGGGTGGGCTTGGTTCCGGAGTGGCATTCAATGCAGAAGAACTCGAACAGATTGCGGGAGCCGGATTACGCCACAGCCCTACCTCAGAAGTACTTTTGGAAGAGTCAATCTTAGGTTGGAAAGAGTACGAACTTGAAGTAATGCGAGATCGTAAAGATAACGTAGTGATTGTCTGTTCCATTGAGAATTTGGATCCGATGGGAGTGCATACCGGTGATTCAATAACCGTGGCACCGGCGCTAACTTTGACAGATGTCGAATTTCAAAAACTTCGTAATCTATCAATCAACATTATCCGCGAAGTTGGCGTTGATACTGGTGGTTGCAATATCCAATTTGCGGTGAATCCTCATAACGGCAGAATTATTGTGATCGAGATGAATCCACGCGTCTCTCGTTCATCCGCTCTAGCGTCAAAGGCGACTGGATTCCCGATTGCAAAGATTGCAACTAAGTTGGCTATCGGTTACACACTGGATGAAATTCGAAATGATATTACAAAGGTAACGCCAGCATCATTCGAGCCAACCCTGGATTACATCGTGGTCAAAGCCCCACGATTTGCCTTTGAAAAATTTGCCGACGCCGACCCAAGGTTGACCACCACCATGAAGTCTGTTGGCGAAGCTATGGCAATTGGTCGATCTTTTCCTGAAGCGCTGCAGAAAGCGTTACGATCTTTAGAACGTAAAGAGGCGATCTTCACTTTTCCAACCGATAAGTCTCAGATAAATGTTCCATCGTTATTAGATTCCATGCAGATTCCAACTGAATATCGGTTACAGCAAGTCCAACAGGCGATGTGGGCCGGCGCTACTATTGACGAGGTTCATCAAGCTACAAAGATTGACCCTTGGTATCTGAACCAGTTGGCGCTGATAAATCAGAAAGCTGAAGAGATTTCTCAGCCTGGTGAATTAACTAAAGAGTTAATCTTTGGCGCAAAGCAGTTGGGTTTTTCAGATGCCCAGATAGCCTCAATTCGAAATACATCTGTTTCTGAGATTCGAGACGCTCGTATGCATCTAGGAGTGCGTCCGATATATAAGACTGTTGATACATGTGCTGCAGAGTTCGAAGCTTTCACTCCTTATCACTATTCAACCTATGAGGAAGAGAGTGAAGTTGCTGCTAGAACTAAGCCTGCAGTAATCATTTTGGGCTCAGGTCCAAATCGAATTGGCCAAGGTATTGAGTTTGATTACAGCTGTGTACATGCCTCCTTCACACTTCGCGATGCAGGTTTTGAAACCATCATGGTGAATTGCAATCCGGAAACTGTCTCCACCGATTATGACACTAGCGATCGACTCTATTTCGAACCATTAACGCTTGAAGATGTCCTCGAAATAATTGCTGCTGAAGAAGCTGCAGGACCAGTTCTTGGCGTTATAACTCAGCTTGGTGGACAGACGCCGCTTGGTTTAGCGCAAGGACTAAAAGAGGCTGGGGTAAATATTCTCGGCACTTCACCAGAATCCATTAATTTAGCGGAAGAGCGTGGCGCCTTCGGGAGAATACTCGAAGAACAAAAATTAGTTGCACCGGAATATGGAATGGCTTCATCACTTTTAGAAGCTCAAGATATTGCAGCGCGCATCTCTTACCCGGTTCTAGTACGCCCTTCTTATGTTTTGGGCGGTCGCGGGATGGAGATTGTTTATGATGATCAAGCATTGGCAGGATTTATCTCCAGAGCCACCGAAATCACGCCGGGCCATCCAGTCTTAGTCGATCGCTTCTTAGATAACGCAATTGAAATCGATGTTGATGCGCTCTTTGATGGGGAGGAGCTATTTCTAGGTGGCGTGATGGAACATATCGAAGAGGCAGGAATTCACTCCGGAGATAGCGCTTGCGTATTGCCTGCGATGACCATCACTGAAGAACAACTCGTAGAGATTAAAGATGCGACAGAAAAAATAGCCCGCGGAGTCAATGTACGTGGGTTAATAAATATTCAGTATGCACTTGCAGGCGGAAAACTTTATGTACTCGAAGCTAATCCGCGCGCTTCACGTACCGTTCCTTTTGTCTCGAAATCAACTGGAATTGCATTGGCGAAAGCGGCGGCGCGAATCTCCGTCGGAGAGAGTATTGCAGATTTGAAATTAGAGGGTCTACTTCCTAGCGCAGATGTAAAGCCAAAAGCGATCTCAGTTAAAGAGGTAGTGCTTCCTTGGAATCGATTCCGACGCCCAGATGGACGAGGAGTCGATGCCACTCTTGGACCAGAGATGCGTTCGACTGGCGAGGTAATGGGTATTGCTCCTACTTTCGGTGAAAGCTATGCCAAGAGTCAGATCGCTGCTTTCGGTGCGCTACCAAAAACCGGTACTGTTTTTATCTCGTTAAGTGATAAAGATAAAGAATTTGGAATTAACGCGGCACGCGAACTCAAGGAGATGGGATTTAATTTGGTTGCCACAGTCGGCACCGCAAAAGTTTTTGCAGAGCAGGGAATAAGCGCAGCTGTGGTTCGCAAACACTCAGAAGGAACTGGTGCACTTGGCGAGAAGACTATTGTTGAGCAGATGGTTGCTGGCGCGATTGATTTAGTAATTAATACTCCAGTTGGGCGCGGCACCAGACAAGATGGTTGGGTTATTAGAACAACTGCGGTTCAGAGATCAATTCCATGTATCACCACAGTTGCTGGTTTTAACGCAGCAGTTGAAGGGATCAAAGCGATTCGTGCTGCCGAATTAAAGGTGAAATCATTGCAGGAATGGTTGGTTGAAATTGCCTATTAATAAGAGCGCTATGCAATTTCGCGCGACGATTCTAAATAATCGTCGCGTAGGTGTGTATCACCAAATCGTGTTAGAAGTTGGCGACCTAGTAAAGAATATTAAACCGGGAAACTTCATCGCGATTTCAGTGGGTGGAGAAAATTCCAGAATGGTTTTACGCCGCGCCTTTGCGATTTCGCGAATAAGCGATCGTGGCACTATTGAATTGATTGTCTCTCCGCACGGTGGTGGTTCGAAGTGGTTATGTGAACAGACAGAGGGCAATGTAATCGATGTAATTACGCCGCTTGGTACTTCCTTTGGTATTCCAACTGAACCAGTAACTGCGCTCTTGGTAGGTGGAGGCTATGGCTCTGCACCGTTATTCGGTTTGGCAGAGGTTTTAAAGTCACGCGGCTGCCGAGTCATCATGGCGTTAGGAGCAAGTACTGCTGCCAAAATCTATGCGCCAATAGAAGGTAAACGTGCGGCCACGCTACTTAAGATTTTTACTGAGGATGGGAGCGCTGGCGAACAGGGAAGAGTTACAGATTCGCTGCCGGATATAATCGCCGAACATGATGCGCGCGTAATTTATTCGTGTGGACCTATGCCGATGCTCGAGGCGCTATCTAAGATTGCAGTTGAGGCCGATATTGCACATCAATGTGCAGTTGAGGAGTCGATGGCTTGCGGCGTTGGTATTTGTATGACCTGTGTAATGCCAGTTAAGACCGAATCTGGTGAAATAAAAAATCTTAGAAGTTGCATCGAGGGTCCGGTTATGGATGGAGAGTTCGTGCAGTGGCATCTAGTTGGTGAGCAGTTATGAGTTTTGATTTCTCGACAACTTTAGGTGGAGCTTGGTTTCCATCACCGCTTTTTACTGCAAGTGGTTGCGCTAGTAGTGGTAAGGAGTTAGCCCAATTCTTTCCGTTACGTGAGATTGGTGCAGTAGTTACTAAATCAATCATGCTAAAACCGCGCGCCGGCAGGCCAACACCAAGAATGGCCGAAACTCCAAGTGGAATGTTAAATTCGATTGGTCTGCAAGGTCCTGGGATCGATACTTTCCTCGCTGAAGATGTACCTTGGTTAGCAGCTCAGGGTGCGCGCATTGTGGTTTCAATAGCTGGGGAGACCGCCGAAGAGTATGGAGTTTTAGCACGAAAGCTTCGCGGAGTAGCCGGTATCTCTGCAGTAGAGGTAAATATCTCTTGTCCCAATGTGGAGAATCGTGGACTGGTATTTGCCTGCGATCCAAATAGCGCATCAGAGGTTGTTAAAAGTGTTCGTGGAATTATCGGTGGGGACTTACCGATACTTGCAAAGTTGACCCCCGATGTAACAAATATTGCCAGTATCGCTAGCGCCGTAGTCAATGCAGGCGCCGATGGCATTGCGATGATTAATACAGTGCTTGGAATGGTAATAAATACCCAAACTATGCGTCCACACCTGGGTGGAAAGACTGGTGGATTATCTGGACCAGCGATCCGTCCGATTGCGGTGCGTGCTATCTATCAAGTTCGCCAAGCTATTCCCAATGTTTCAATCTTAGGTATGGGTGGAGTAGCTAGCGGTAAGGATGCATTTGAAATGATTCTGGCTGGAGCTTCCGGTGTATCGGTTGGAACTGCTTCATTCGGAGATCCATCTGCTGTTTATAAAATTCAGCATGAGCTACGAGAGATTTTAATTGAAAAGGGATTTACATCCGTGAAAGATGCAGTTGGATTTGCCCACAGAGATTAGAAATTTGGGAAAAAAATTAGTGAATATGGAGTTGCTATGAATTCACCAATCATCTTAGCGATGGATACTAATGATTTGGATACCGCCAAAAAGTGGATTGATGCAACTCAAGGTAGCGTTGGTATATATAAGTTAGGCCTGGAATTTTTCTTAAAGTTCGGTCGCGAAGGCGTTTCAACCATTCAACGCGAAAGTGGATGCCAGATCTTTTTAGATCTTAAATTGCATGATATTCCCAATACTGTTGGCGCGGCTACGGCGCAAGTTGCCGAACTTAAAGCGAAATTTTTAACGGTTCATGCAAGTGGTGGTAGCGCGATGATCAAAGCCGCAGTCGTAAATGCGCCAGAAACCGAGATTACTGCAGTCACAATTCTCACCTCTCTAAGTCAGAGTGACTTAATCGAGATTGGCTATGAAGGATCACCGTTAAGTCGCGCGGTTGAACTTGCCAAATTGGCCATAGCATCTGGAGCTAAGGCAATTGTCTGTTCACCGTTAGAGATCTCAGAAATTCGCAAAGTTATTCCAGATTCGGTTTCGATTATTACTCCCGGAATTAGACCTGCAAATACCTCTGGTTCGGATGATCAGAAACGAACTATGGATCCCAAGAGCGCAATCGCAGCTGGTGCAAATTATTTAGTTATTGGTAGACCGATTACTGGAGCTGCCGATATGAAAGAGGCCGCTAAATCTATTTATGAAGAGATTTTTAGTTAATTGCCTACGCCGCCAAAACTTACTCCCGAGCAGCGCGCTGCGGCGTTAGAGGCTGCAAAGATTGCCCGGCGTACTCGAGCTGCTACAAAAGATCAAGTTCGAAGTGGCGAATTGAAGTTGTTACAAGTAATTGAATTAGCTGCCACTAATGAGGCCATCTCCAAGATGAGAGTGTCAGAACTTTTGGAATCAATCCCGGGAGTCGGTAAAGTTAGGTCTGACGCAATTCTAGAGCGACTAGGTATCTCTAGAACAAGGCGTATTCAAGGTCTAGGAGTTTTACAATTGCAAAAGTTGAAGCGAGAGTTCGCTCCTCCAACTGGAGCAATCCGACCTGGAAAATTATTTGTCTTATCGGGTCCAGGTGGCGTTGGTAAGAGCACTATTACCAAGGCATTAGCTGATCACCCAGATTTTTGGGTATCGGTCTCCGCAACTACCAGAACACCGCGAACTGGCGAGCGAGATGGAGTCGATTATTTTTACATATCTGATGATGAGTTTCTCAGACGTATCTCTAATGATGAATTTTTGGAGTGGGCTGAATTTGCAGGTAATAAATATGGAACCCCAGCAAGCCAAGTTAGAGCAAAACTTGAAAAAGGGCTCAATGTAGTTTTAGAGATCGAAATTGATGGCGCAAGGCAAGTACGAAAGAGCTCCCCAGATGCCAGATTGATTTTCATCGCGCCACCGTCTTGGGAAGAACTGGTAAAGCGACTCGAAGGTCGTGGCACTGATTCGGGTGAGCGGCGAGCAGAGCGTCTTGCGCTGGCTCAAGAAGAGATGTCCGCTCAAAATGAGTTCGATTTGGTGGTGGTAAATGACCAATTGGAAAGAGTGGTTAGCCAACTGGTATCTTTGGCCGCTAGCAAGAATTGATAGCAAGCATTAAAACTAGTATTTAGTAGCATCAGGAGAGACATGGACGGCATCACAAATCCACCAATCGACGAACTTCTTGAGAAGAGCGGTTCGAAGTACAGCTTGGTTCTCTATGCTGCAAAGCGCGCTCGTCAGATTAATGCGTATTACTCACAGCTCTCTGAAGGTTTACTTGAGTATGTAGGTCCGCTTGTTGAGACCCACGTTCACGAGAAGCCTCTCTCTATCGCGATGCGTGAAATTAACGATGGCCTTTTGACCATCGAAAGCCTCGAACCAAACGCATAAAACTGAAGTAGAGACAGTTAAGTAGCTTGATATGTCCGAGATTCTGCTCGGAGTTGGTGGCGGAATAGCTGCCTACAAATCCTGCGATCTTCTTCGTCGCTTACAAGATTTAGGTCATCAAGTCACGGTGGTACCCACCCCAGCGAGCTTAAATTTTGTAGGAAAGGCTACCTGGCAAGCACTCTCTGGCAGAGAGGTCAATACTGAAGTTTGGGAAGATGTTCCAAAAGTCAATCATGTAAAGATTGGCGATAGTGCGGATTACATAATTATTGCGCCAGCCACTGCAGATTTAATTGCTCGAATAAGTGTAGGACGAGCAGACGATCTCTTAACCAATTCAGTTCTTGCAAGTAGCGCACCAAAACTAATTGTTCCAGCCATGCACCCTAAGATGTGGATGAATCCTGCAACGCAGATGAATGTGAGGCGTCTACGTGAGCTCGGCTTCATTGTGATGGAACCTGCAACTGGGAAATTAACCGGAGGCGACTCTGGAATTGGTAGATTCCCAGAGACTAGAGAGATTATCGAAGTTTTCAATTCGCGACTTTCAATGAAGCAAGATTTACTCGGCAAGAAGGTTTTGGTTACCGCTGGTGGTACCAGAGAAGCAATAGATGATGTTAGATTTATTGGAAATCGATCAAGTGGGAAACAGGGAGTTGCGATTGCTCGCAACGCTTTAGCACGCGGCGCTGACGTCACTTTAATTGCGGCAAATTTGGATTCAAAATCACTTTTAGGCCTTCGTACGATTAACGTAAGTAATACCAATGAGATGCAAAAGGCGCTAAATACCGAATTTGAACATTGCGATATTTTAATTATGGCAGCTGCAGTAAGTGATGCGCGACCTATTGCTTCTGATGGCAAAGTAAAGAAGAGTGAATTTAAAAGTTTAGAGTTGATTCAGAATCCAGATCTGCTTGCTGAGATTAGTGCACAGAAATCGCAACAACTTTTAGTAGGTTTTGCAGCAGAAGAGAGTGCAAATCTCTTGCAAGAAGGCAGGCGCAAGTTGGCGGCAAAGGGCCTAGATCTCATCTACGCCAATGACATTGACTCAGGGGCCATCTTCGGCTCAGATCAGACCTCTGGCTATCTAATCGACTCTGATGGTGTTGATGAAATCTCTCCCACAAGTAAGGAATCACTCGCGACACGGTTGCTCGATAAGGTTGTAGAAAGGTTAAACTCTGCCAATGTCTAAGCGCTTATTTACCAGTGAATCAGTAACCGAAGGTCATCCAGATAAAATCGCAGATCAGATTTCGGATGCAATTCTCGACTCCTTGCTCTCTCAAGATGCCAAGAGCCGCGTAGCGGTGGAAACTTTAATTACTACTGGCCAAGTTCACGTAGCGGGAGAGGTAACTACCAACGGTTATGCCGATGTCAACACCATCGTTCGTGAAACTGTTCTAGGAATTGGTTACGATTCATCTGATAAAGGTTTTGATGGAAATTCGTGTGGCGTATCAATTTCAATTGGCCAACAGTCCCCAGATATCGCTCAAGGCGTCGACGATGCTTATGAAGAGCGCGTGCAATCGTCTGCAGATCCATTGGATTTACAAGGTGCTGGCGATCAAGGTTTGATGTTTGGTTACGCTTGCAATGACACCAAAGAGTTGATGCCGCTACCAATCTGGTTAGCTCACGAACTAGCTCAACAATTATCAAAGGTTCGTAAATCAGGCGCCCTGGGATATCTTCGTCCGGATGGAAAGACACAAGTAACCATTGAATACGATGGTGATAAAGCTGTTGCCCTGGATACCGTAGTCATCTCAAGCCAACATCATGCGGATATAGATGTAGCAAAGAAATTAACTCCAGAGGTAATCGAGCAAGTCATTAATCCAGTTTTAGCAAAGATAGATTTGCCAAAAGCTAATTTGCGTACGCTTATCAACCCAACTGGACGCTTCGTAGTTGGTGGCCCGATGGGCGATGCCGGACTTACTGGTCGAAAAATTATTGTCGACACTTACGGCGGCATGGCACGACATGGTGGTGGCGCATTTAGCGGCAAGGATCCTTCAAAAGTTGATCGCTCGGCAGCGTATGCAATGCGTTGGGTAGCAAAGAACGTAGTAGCGGCAGGCCTTGCAGATCGATGCGAAGTACAAGTTGCTTACGCAATCGGTAAAGCACAGCCAGTAGGACTCTTCGTTGAAACATTCGGAACTGAGAAAGTTCCGGTTGCAAAAATTCAAGAAGCAGTGCTTGAGGTGTTCGACCTTCGACCGGCTGCAATCATTCGCGACTTAAATTTGCTTCGCCCAATCTATTCAAAGACTAGTGCATATGGACACTTTGGACGCGAACTACCAGAGTTCACCTGGGAGAACACAGACCGCGCGAGTAAGTTAGCCGCAAGCGTTAAGTAACCGATGGCCACGCCACTTAAATTAAAAAGTGAGCGCGTAGGTAAAGCCACACTTGCAAGCAGTAGTCCATATCTTTCAGTATTGGTAGATACTGGCGTCTTTCATCTTGATTATGAATTTGATTATTCGTTACCGGCCAAATTTGATTTAGCAGCTGGAGACTGGGTATCGGTTCCCTTCAATGGTCGCAACTGCCTTGGTCTAATCACTAAGCGCAGCGAAAATTCAGCGCTCTCAAAGATTTCAACGATAAATCGTGGCGCTAAGGGCCCATATATATCTCCAGAACACTTGGCGCTTTATAAAGCGGTTGCCGATCGGTGGGCGGTACCGATTTTTGATGTACTCCGTTTTGTAACTAAATACCGAACCACAAGCACCGATTCGTTCAGAAAAGTTGGCTCAGGAAAACGTAGTTATCTGCAATTACCCCCTAATCAATCTGAAGTGTCAGCACTTAGAGAGGTGGTAAGTCGAATTGCCAAAAGTGGTTCCACATTGTTAATTGTCCCTGAAGCCAGATTAATCTCCGAGTTAGAAGGCGAAGGTTATGAAGTTGCAGCCAGAGGAGGCGTACTCTCGCCAATTCGTTACCAAAATCTGATTGTGTTGCGTGAAGATTCCGAGCATCACTATGAACTAAAGAGTCCAGGTTTTAATAGCAGAGATGTAGCGCTACTTAGATCAGAAATTTTAAGCGAAAATTTACTCTTTATTGGATATTCGCCATCATACGAGATGTCTAAGTTATTGGATTCAGGCTATGTCACTTTTAAGAAAAGTTCTGGGAATTTGAAGGTTACCGCCAAGCCATCAATTCAAGGTGAGCTAATACCCAGTGCGTTAATTAAGGAATTTAAAACTTTGTTAACAAAGGGTCCAGTGCTTGTGATTGCACCAAGCAAAGGATATGGATTGGCTCTAAGTTGCGCTGCCTGTCGCAATATCGCCAAATGTTCTTGTGGAGGTAAGTTAACTAAGGCCACTAAATCCAGCGCTCCGCACTGTGTAATCTGTATAAAAGAATATTCAGATTGGCGTTGCAATTACTGCAAATCAGAGCGAATCTACCTATTGGGTAGAGGTATTGAGAGAATTGCAGAGGAGTTTGGAAAAAGTTTTGTAAATACCGCAATACATATCGCCACATCAGACAAGGAAATCTTCGGAGAGGTTCCAAAACAATCTATTGTGCTTTCAACAATTGGATCAGCACCAGATTTGGAATATAGCGGGGTGCTTTTCTTGGAGGGGCTAAATCTAGGTTCTGATATGCGAAGCGAAGAACGATTTCTAACCACTGTTTTTAGATATAGCGCCTGCGCAAAAGGGAATGTACTTATCGTTGAAAGAGCCGAACATCCAGTGGTCAATTCTTTGATCAAGTGGAATCTAACGTTGCTAATTCGAAGACTCTTGACTGAGTTAGAGGATGCGCAGCTGCCGCCATTTCAAAGACATATACTCTTAAAGAGTGAAGATTCAGAGCGTATTTACGCTGGTCTATTGGCATCTCTTAGAGAGGGTCGTTTACCTATGGATACCCGAATTCTGCATTTAGGTTCAGGTGTGATTTCAATTTTCTTTTCTCTAAAGAGCGCAAAACAGGTAATAGCTTTCATGTACCAATATCAAAAGAAGCGATCTATGAGTGGCAAGAGTTTGCTCAAATTAAGAGTAGACCCATATCTTTTAGGTTAAAGTGCTTAATTCAAGTCTTTGCATAGACTCAGGTAGAATTTAGCCATGTCAATCCAACCAATTAGACTCTTTGGTGATCCAGTGCTTACTACACCAGCACAGCCGGTAACTTCTTTTGATAAAGAGCTCCGTAAATTGGTTAAGGATCTAATTGAAACTATGCAGGATGCCCCTGGAGCAGGCTTAGCGGCAC
Organism: Actinomycetota bacterium; assembly: GCA_046048895.1. Taxonomy (GTDB): domain Bacteria; phylum Actinomycetota; class Actinomycetes; order Nanopelagicales; family Nanopelagicaceae; genus ZLKRG08. The sequence goes on along the minus strand of JBJOFF010000016.1, from coordinate 4,929 downwards.
CTCAAATTGGAGTGCCACTACGAGTCTTTACTTGGGATGTTGAAGATGAGGTAGGACATCTCGTAAATCCAATTTTAGATCTATCGGATGAACTTCAAGATGGCGAAGAGGGATGCCTATCTTTCCCGGAGTTGCGATATAACACCCCAAGAGCAATGCGTGCGGTAGCCAAAGGTTTTAATATGTATGGAGATCCAGTAATTATCGAAGGAACTGAATTTCTGGCTCGTGCTTTACAGCATGAAACAGATCATCTAGATGGAATACTCTTTATTGATCGACTGGGTAGCGATGATCGAAAGGCTGCCATGAAAGAGATACGTGAATCTGAATGGTTTGGGTTAGCTAGTAGCAATGGCGCGGAACCAATTATTAAAGTATCTCCTCACAGCACCTTTGGCAAAGGTAATTAATGAAGTTGGTTATTGCAGCGACGCCGGATGTCGCGCTAGCCAGTATTGAGAGATTAAAGAGTGAACATCAAGTAACAATAGTTACCCAACCGGACCGTCCTGCTGGACGTGGCAAGCAATTGAAGGCATCTCCAATCGCCAAATTATTTCCAGATGCTTTGAAGCCTAATAACGAAACAGAATTAGCCCAGATTATTACTGGCTCAGATCTGCTCATAACTATTGGATATGGCAGAATTTTAAAAGCAGAGACTCTCTCGATACCAACGTTTGGTGGAATTAACTTGCACTTCTCCTTACTTCCAAAATGGCGCGGAGCGGCGCCGGTTCAACGAGCGATTGAAGCCGGAGATAAAGCGAGCGGCGTTACCGTTTTCCAAATGGATTCCGGAATGGATACCGGTCCCATATGGGAACAGATTGAGTATCAAATTCCATACGGAGCAAATTCAGTAGAACTCTTTAAGGCGCTCTCAATAATCGGAGTAGATGCCCTGGTAAGCGCAATAGAAAAGATTCAATCCGGTTCAAAACCAACTCCACAAAGTGGAGCAGTAAGCATTGCCGCTAAAATTTCAAAGCAAGAGGGTCGCATCAATTGGCATTTGGATGCAGAATCAATTGGCCGAAAAATCAGAGCTTTCGCCAGTAATCCCGGAGTATTTACCACTATTCGTGGAGAGCAGATAAAGATTAATGAAGCACATATAACTGTTGGGGATTATCAACCAGGCGAACTCACTAATGAAGGTGTGGTTGGAACTTCAGCTGGTGCAGTGCAATTAGTTTTGGTTACACCTGCGGGCAAGCGAACGATGCAGGCTAGTGATTGGTTAAATGGTTTCAAACTCAAACCGGGAGAGCGTTTTGAGTAAACAATTTCGGAGAATTATTGAGGATCGACCACGCCAAATTGCCTTTGAAGTCCTGACTGAAGTGATGCGAAATGGTGCGTATTCAAACTTACTTCTACCGCAACGATTGAGTAGTAGTGGTCTAGATCAACGAGATAAGGCATTCACGACCGAGCTCCTTTATGGGTCAATACGGCAGATCGGCAGAAATGATTACATTGCAGCAAAATTCAGCGATCGCAGTTGGAGTGAAGTTGATTCTGGGATTGTTGATGTTATTCGATTAGGCGCCTATCAACTGTTTGATATGAGAGTTCCAACCCATGCTGCTGTTGATGCCACCGTTAATCTTGCACGCAAAGTAGTCGGCGAATCCAAAGCTAGTTTCGTGAATGCATTGATGAGAAAAATCTCCGCCCGAACATTGGATGAGCATTTAGAGGATGTTCAAGATGATTCAATCTCTTCATTAGCTATCAGATATAGCCATCCAGAGTGGATAATAAATAGCTATCGAGATTTCATTGGTGACTTAACTGAGCTAAAAGCACTCTTGTCCGCTAATAACACTCCTGCCATGCCGACACTTGTCGCTTGGCCAGGACTTAGTAAGCCCTCTGATTTCAAGGGAGAGCCAGGAAAATACTCCCAGTACGCAGTACATATTGAAGAAGCACCATATGAGATTGCGGCCATCAAGGAGCGTCGAGCCGGAATACAAGATGAAGGTTCCCAGATTTTGGCAATTACCTTTGCAAAAGCAGCCGCGCATAGTGAGCCTTGGTTAGATCTCTGCGCCGGTCCAGGCGGTAAAGCTGCTCTGCTCTCTTACTTAGCAGAAGAGGTCTTCTATGCAAATGAGATTTCACCTGCGAGAGCGGCGTTGGTTAAGCAAGTAGTAAAACCAACCTCAACAGTAAGTATTGGCGATGGTCGCGAAATTTCTACAAATGCCAGAGCGATTCTTGCTGACGTTCCATGTACTGGACTTGGAGCGTTACGTCGACGCCCAGAAGTCAGATGGCGAAGATCGCCTGATGATCTACCCGCCTTAACAAAACTTCAATATGAGCTAGCTAGCCATGCAATTTCGATTCTGCCAACTGGCGGCATCTTCGCCTACGCGACATGCTCACCACATATGGCAGAGACTCGAGTTCAATGCGCAACATTCGAAAAAAAATTACCCGTTGAGAAAATCGAAGTGGATAGCTATCTGCCTGAGAACCTTAGAGATGCGAGCGTTAATGGCTACATGCAACTATGGCCTCATCGACACGGAACAGATGCTATGTTCTTAGCGCTCTACCGAAAGAGATAGCGGAGATAATGAACCATGAACGAAATTAGAATCACCCCGAGCATTTTAAATGCTGATTTAACACATTTAGATGAAGAGATTGCAAAAATTGCTTCAGTTTCCGATCTTCTACATTTGGATATCATGGATAATAAATTCGTTCCAAATTTAACGTGGGATTTCGAAGCGGCTGAGGGCATAATCAAAAGGAGCCCCATTCCTGTTGATGCTCATTTAATGATTGAAGATCCTGATATTCAGGCGCTTCATTATGCGCAAGCAGGATGCAAGAGCGTAACTATTCACTACGAAGCTACTTCAAATGCCATCGCAACTCTAAAAGGTATCAGAGCTGCGGGCGCTAGGGCTGCGATTGCGCTCAAGCCGAAGACCGACTTTTCTGTGCTTTTAGAGCTACGCGAGTATCTAGATATGATTTTAATTATGACTGTTGAGCCTGGTTTTGGTGGCCAGAAATTCATGGCAGATATGATGGATAAAGTTTCAAAATCACGTCATTTTATTGGCGATGCAGATATTTGGTTACAAGTTGACGGCGGTATCTCTATAGATACCATTGAAATTGCACGAGAAGCTGGCGCTGATACTTTCGTCGCTGGCAGCGCTGTCTTTAAAGCTCCGGATCCCGCCAAGATGGTGCAACAGCTTAAAGAATTGGCAACGAGATAAGTATTTTCTTTAGTAAAATTCTCAGGTGAAGAGATTCGAAGATTTGTGGAGTGAAATCAGCCAGAAAGTTGAGAGCAACGATCCCAACTCTGGGACAGTCTCTTTAATTGACCAAGGCGTTCACGCGATTGGTAAGAAAGTTATCGAAGAAGCCGGAGAGGTTTGGATTGCTGCTGAATATCAAAGTGATGAGCAATTAGCGCTAGAGATTTCACAATTAATCTATTATCTGCAAGTTTTAGCTAAAGCTCGCGGGTTATCTCTAGAAGACATTTACAAGGAACTCTAATGAAAATTGCAGTGCCAAACAAAGGTTCGTTGGCCGAATTAAGTATTCAAGTACTCAAAGAGGCTGGATATCGTCAGCGTACCGATGCTCGTGATTTAGTCCTTTCAGATCCCGAGAATGGTGTCGAGTTCTACTATCTTCGACCTCGCGACATTGCACTCTACGTCGGTAGCGGGGAATTGCAAGCAGGCATTACTGGTCGAGATCTTTTAGTTGACTCCGAGGCAGCAGCAGAAGAAGTATTACCTCTAGATTTTGGCGCATCAACATTTCGCTTCGCCGCACCGAATGGTTCTAGCTGGGATTTGAAGAAAATTTCTGGAAAGCGCGTTGCCTCTGCATATCCAGGGTTAGTTAATAATTATTTAAAGAGTGCAGGAATCTCTGCCGAGATTGTTCGTTTGGATGGCGCTGTTGAATCATCAGTTCGATTAGGCGTTGCAGATTTAATCGCAGATGTAGTCAGCACCGGCAATACGCTAAGGCAAGCAGGGCTAGAGATGTTTGGTGACCCAATCCTTAAAAGCGAAGCAATTTTAATTAAGCGAAAAGGTGCGCCGGTAGTTTCCGAATTTGAAACATTGCAGAGGCGTTTGTCCGGGGTAGTTATAGCTCGACAGTATGTTTTACTAGATTACGATATCGAGAAGAGCAATCTTGATCGCGCCTGCGCGCTTACTCCAGGGTTGGAATCACCGACTATTTCACCATTAGCAAAAGAGAATTGGTCAGCGGTTCGTGCCATGGTCCTTAAAAAAGATACCAATAGAGTCATGGATGAACTTTGGGCGATAGGCGCTCGAGGCATTTTAGTAACCGATATTCACGCGTGTCGATTATAGAAATTTAAGGATTTCTCGTAAGTCCCGATTTGTAATCACATGATCTGCAACTTCATTTAAGGCAGCTTTTGCGCAGAAAGCTATTCCAATATCTGCTTGTTTAACCATATCAATATCATTTGCGCCATCGCCAATAGCATATGTAGTTGTAGGTTGAAAATGCAGCGCAAGTTTATTCAGGTAATCTGCTTTCGCTTTGCGATCAATAATTTCTCCTGCGATGGTGCCAGTCAGTACACCGTTCTGAACCTCAAAGCTATTAGCTTGGAAATATTCAATTCCTAGTTCATGCATAAGAGGAGTAATTACCTCAAGGAATCCACCTGAGATCACAGCAATCTCGTCTCCAGCCTCTTTGATTTCAAGGATTAGCTCTTTGGCGCCTTTAGTTAGAGTGATTTGGGTTTGAACATCTTCTAGAACATTTATTGGCAATCCCTTTAGCAACTGAACTCTGGCTTGCAATGATTCCTTAAAATCCAATTCTCCGGCCATGGCGCGATCGGTAATTGATTTAACTTCCGCCTGAACGCCAGCATGC
>JBJOFF010000015.1:0-20476 GCA_046048895.1 Actinomycetota bacterium | reverse complement strand
TCAATTAAGCGGTTGGCTTAACAGGCTTTGGCGCTTCAGCTGGTTTTACCGGCTTTGTTGGTAGCGCGGCGATCGCCTTGATTGCGGCATCCCTTGCAGCTGTAGCTGCTGCGATTGCTGCTTTGCGGGCATTATCTGCTGCAGTTTTAGCCTCTGCCGTTGTTGAAGCGGTAACCGCGCTCTTGTAAGCGCTCTTTGCGGCATCAACTGCGCTCTTAAATGCATCATTTGCGCTCTTGCGTGCGGCCGCATTTGCCTTTGCTTTTGCCATGTAATCCGAAAGCGCTGCTTTGTATGCCGCCATCGCCGCTTGGCTATCTGACTTCCATTTCTCTAATGCTGCCTTATATGTTTGATTTGCCTGAGACTTTGGCTTTGGAGTTGCTGTGCCTTCTGCAAATGCTGCAGTTGGCAGCGACAATGAAGCCATAACTAATACTGCAATTAACTTTTTCATTTCAATTCCTCTTTTTTCCTAATACCGCGGTTTTCCGCATGAAGGAATATTGACTCATATTCGTGTGAAACTTATGTGAAAACCGTTTTAACTCTGTAGGAAGTAGCAACAAATTCCTTAATTATGTAACTTTAAACCGTGAGCAAAGGGCAAATACTCGTCGTTGATGATGAGCTCGGCATTAGAACCTTACTTTCGGACGTCTTAAATATTGCCGGATATCAGGTCACTATGGCTGCAGATGGCCTCGATGCTCTAAATCAAATTAGGAATAATAAATTCGATTTAATACTGCTGGATGTAAATTTACCTAAAGTTGATGGTTTTGCAATTCTTGAAAAAATAAGAGTTTCTGCGCCTACTCAACCAATAATCATGATTAGCGCCCGTACTGAAAAAGATGATGTCACACATGGCTTAAGACTTGGAGCAGATGATTACATTCGTAAGCCATTTGGTGTTGAAGAATTGGTATTAAGAATTGAGAACCGTTTGCGCAGATCTTCCACCTCGGAAGTCGAAAATTATATTTGTGGGCCAATCGAATTGAATGAAATTAAACATCAAGTTCTATTCAAGGATCAAGAAATTGAGCTCTCGCCAACTGAATTTAATCTCCTTTTGGTACTCATTCAAAATCAAAATCGCGTCATGACAAAAGAGAAATTGCTGGACTTGGTGTGGGGACTAGATTTCGAGACTTCTACAAACGTTGTCGATACCTACATCTCGTACCTACGCAAGAAATTGCATAAAGATGGATTCGAAGGAATTAAAACAGTGCGTGGTGTAGGTTTCAAATTGGAAAGTCAATGAAGTTAACTTCCCGGCTAGTGATTGTTCTGACAATCTTTATTAGCATCGCAACTTTTTCCGCTGGCTTATTCTCGGTAATTACTAACCATGACCAACAAGTAAGTAATTATAAGAAGTCTCTAAATGTTATTCATGCTGAGATGAAAAGTAGTTTAGAAGACCCTGTTTCACTTGCATTATTGATTGCAAATCAAAGCACAATTCCGATGTCGCTTGGATTCATAACCGATGACAATGACATTACATACTTGGTAGATAACGCTGGTACAAATATTACAAAACTTGATAAAGATCTAATTGATAGAGGCGATAAGCAGACTTTGAGTATTGGTTCTGAATTAGTCAGGTTTTTCAAAACAGGCAAAGGCGAAGCTGTGGTCTTTGTGATGTCCACTAAAGAAATAGATGAGCAAATCGGCCAAATCTGGGAGAAAATCTTGCTCTTCAATTTATTACTCATATTGATTTGCGTTGCTGCGGTGCTTCTAATATTCCGCAGAGATTCGAAAATTAATAGCTCTGCTAGAGCCATGCAAGAATTTATCGGAGATGCCTCTCATGAATTGAAGACACCTTTGACAGTAATTCGTGGATATTCAGAAATGCTTGGCGGACACCCAGAAAAAGTTGAAAAGTATGCCCAACGCATAAATGCTGAATCTTTAAGAATGACAGAAATTATCGATCGACTTCTAAAGATTGCTGCATTAGATGAAAACGTTCAAGCTGAAGCGGTAGAAATTAATATTACTAATCTGATGAAATCTCAGGTTGAAGATATTTTAATAATTCAGCCAAAACGAGAAATAACTTTTCATTCGGAGCCTCTGACCATAAAGGCGCCGCTCGAACTTGTAGAAATTCTCATTACTAACTTATTGACAAATGCCAGAATACATTCACCTGAAAATACGCCGATGCGAATCATCATCGGCGACAAGAAATTGATAATAGAAGATGGCGGGCCAGGTTTATCAGAAATTCCAGATAAGCCATTTAAAAGGTTTGATACATCGCGTTCAAGGGAGACCGGTGGCTCCGGTTTGGGAATGTCTTTAGTCCAAAAAAGCGCCAAGGAAATTGGTGCCAAATTAACATTCGCTAAAAGTGATCTGGGTGGTTTGAAAGTAGAGATTTTATTTAAATAAAAAACCCCGCAGATTTCTCTGCGGGGTTTTACTCAACTTACTAAGGTGCAAGTTGAAATTACTTGATGGTGACCTTTGCGCCAGCTGCTTCTAGAGCTGCCTTTGCCTTGTCTGCGGTCTCCTTGTTTGCCTTCTCAAGAAGTGTTGCAGGGGTTGCATCAACTAGGTCCTTAGCTTCCTTCAAGCCTAAGCTTGAGTTAAGTGCACGTACTTCCTTAATCACTGCAATTTTCTGTGATCCTGCATCTTCAAGAATAACTGTGAACTCATCTTGCGCTGCTGCTGCTTCGCCACCTGCTGCGCCGCCTGCTGCTGCAACTGCTACTGGAGCTGCTGCTGTGACATCGAATTCTTCTTCGAATGCCTTAACGAAATCTGAAAGTTCAACAACAGTCATTTCCTTGAATGCTGCCATTAAATCTGCTGATGATAGCTTTGCCATTTTTTTCTTTTCCTTTGTTTCTTACTCTGCTGGTGTTTCAGCTGCTGGGGTTTCTTCAGCAGCTGGTGCTGCTTCTTCTGTTACTTCTGCAGCTGCTTCGGCAACAGGTGCCTCTGCAACTACTTCAGCAGCAGGAGCAGCTTCAGCTTTCGCTTCAACTGGCGCGCCTGCTTCTAACTTGATACGAAGCGCATCGAAGGTACGAGCGGCCTTTGCCATTGTGCCCTTCATAGCGCCAGCCAACTTCGCCAAGAGCACTTCACGAGACTCAAGGTCAGCTAGCTTCATAATTTCGGCAGTTGTTACTGCCTTACCATCGAAGACGCCACCCTTGATTACAAGAAGTGGATTCTCCTTCTGGAATTCTTTAAATGCCTTTGCGGCAGCGATTGAATCGCCCTTAATAAATGCAACTGCAGATGGGCCCTTTAAAAGTGAATCATCGATTTCAATTCCGGCATTCTTTGCAGCGATCTTGGTAAGGGTGTTCTTAACAACTGAATACTTTGTTTCCATGCCAAGTGATCGACGAAGAGTCTTCATCGCACCTACGGATAGACCGCGGTATTCAGTTAGCGCAATTGCATCTGCAGACTTGAAGTCTTCAGTTAATTCAGCAACTGCTGCTGTTTTATCTGGGCGAGCCATTTTGGTTCGTCCTTTCTTTTGTTCCCTATGGGTTATTGAACTTCGCAAATTCCGAGGCAATAAAAAATCCGTGGCGCAGAATGCGACACGGACTAGTTAAATATTTCTACCTAACTAAAACAGTCTCACCTGCGCGGGGCTTCTATTTGATTTCTCAAAATGCCTGCGGTCTCTGGAAGAGAGCCAAATAATAAGCGGATTCACCCCAGTGGGGCAAATCCGCTTATTGGTAAACTTTTTACTTAGTTAGCTGGTGCCGCAACCTTTGAACCTGAGGTATCAACTTGGATACCAGGGCCCATGTTTGAAGAGATTACAGCCTTCTTTAGGTAGGTACCCTTCGAAGATGCTGGCTTGGCACGCATAACTTCATCAAGCGCTGCGGCAAAGTTCTCTGCCAATTGCTGTGCGCTAAATGATGACTTACCAATAATGAAGTGAAGGTTTGAGTTCTTATCAACGCGGAATTCAATCTTTCCACCCTTGATATCGGTAACTGCCTTCGCAACGTCTGTTGTAACGGTGCCGGTCTTTGGGTTTGGCATAAGGCCACGTGGACCAAGCACCTTACCTAGACGACCAACTTTGCCCATCAAATCTGGGGTTGAAACAACTGAGTCATAATCCAAACGACCCGCTTCAACTTCAGCGATCAATTCATCTGCGCCAACGATATCTGCACCTGCAGCACGAGCTGCATCTGCATTCTGGCCAGTTGCGAATACCAACACGCGTGCAGTCTTACCAGTTCCGTGTGGAAGGTTTACTGTTGAGCGAATTGCTTGATCAGCTTTCTTTGGATCAACGCCAAGTAGCATCGCGCATTCAATTGTCGCGTCATACTTAACTGTTGTAGTTTCTTTTGCAAGAGTCGCAGCTTCAAGCGGTGAATAGATCTTATTGCGATCTACCTTCTTGGCTGCCTCTTCGTACTTCTTACTGCGCTTCATTTCTGCCTAACTTTCTTTAATTCGTAGGTTGTGGTGCTTTCGATCCAGCGTGGATCTCCCACTTCGCTTTTGCGAAGTTATTTCATTCCGTCGACGATAATTCCCATTGAGCGAGCAGTTCCTGCAATGATCAGGGTTGCTGCTTCGATGTCGTTAGCGTTTAGGTCTTCCATCTTTGTCTTAGCAATCTCAGCAGCTTGTGCCTTTGAAATTGTTGCGACCTTGTTCTTGTGAGGAATTGCAGAACCCTTTTCGATTCCAGCCGCCTTCAAGATCAAGCGAGATGCAGGAGGTGTCTTTGTGACGAATGTGAATGAGCGATCTTCATAGACAGTAATTTCTACTGGAATGATGTTGCCCTTTTGAGACTCAGTAGCAGCGTTGTATGCCTTTACAAAGTCCATGATGTTCACACCATGCTGACCGAGAGCTGGACCTACTGGAGGAGCTGGTGTTGCAGCGCCTGCTTCGATCTGCAATTTGATCATTGCAGATACTTTTTTCTTTGGTGCCATTCTCGTTTCTTCCTTTTTCTTCTTGTTTCTTACTGTGTTTCTTTGTTACTTTGATTTTCAGATCTTCTGAACTTGGTTGAAGCCAAGCTCTACTGGGGTCTCGCGACCGAAGATTGAAACCAAAACCTTTAACTTTGCCTGCTCTGGCATGATCTCTGAAATAGAGGCTGGCAGCGTTGCAAATGGGCCATCCATAACGGTGACTGATTCGCCAATTTCGAAATCGACATGCTTGATTTCTGGCTTGCCATCTTTCTTTAATGGACGTGGCGCCAAAATCTTCTCTACTTCATCAAGAGATAGTGGTGAAGGATGATGCGCATTGCCGACGAAACCAGTTACGCCTGGAGTATTGCGAACTGCAGACCAAGATTCATCAGTTAAATCCATGCGAACTAGAACATAACCTGGATAAACATTGCGCTTTACTACTTTGATCTGGCCGTTCTTTAACTCTTTAAATTCTTCTTCCGGAACTTCAATCTGAAAAATGTAATCTTCCATGTGCAAAGTGTTGATGCGGTTTTGCAGATTTGCTTTTACTTTTTTCTCGTACCCTGCGTATGAGTGAACTACGAACCACTCACCAGGTGCGTTCTCGAGCGCACGACGAAATTCTGCATTTGGATCTTCTTCTGGAGTTTCAGCTTCAGCGACCGCAACTGGGCTCTCTGAAATTAATTCTGCAGGTTCTGTAGAAGACGCGAGCGCGGCTTCGAATGCGTCCGGATTAGGAGTTAAGTTCTCGTCTGACATCTTTATCCTTTAACCGAATACCCAGAAAACTAATTTGGTTAGACCAAGGTCGAAGATTGAAACCACTGCGATGATGAAAGTTACGAAGACCAAGACCACAGATGTGTAAGTAGTCAGTTGTTCACGAGTTGGCCAAACAACGCGCTTCAACTCTGAAACAACTTGACGATAGAACAAAGCAATGCGTGCGAAGAGACCTAACTGTTGGGCGTCTTCGTTGCGTGATACTTCTTGCTCCACTCTTCTTCCTCTCTCTTACCTAAACATCTTGCCTAAAACATCTTGCAGGGCAGGAGGGATTTGAACCCCCAACCGCCGGTTTTGGAGACCGGAACTCTGCCAATTGAGCTACTGCCCTCTGTCTTGCTATCCATCTGACGGCGCGACAAAACCTTGCCGTTTCCGTCAAGGTCGGTAAGTCTAAGCGTGAACTCAAGTAATACGAAATCGGCCAGATTTCCCGCACGAAAGGGGTTAAGGCAGACTTACACCTATGACACCAAGTTCAAAACCAAGGATTTCAGCCCGCATTGCGGCAATCGCAGAATCTGCCACATTGGCAGTTGATGGAAAGGCGAAGGCGCTTAAAGCAGCTGGACGCCCGGTTATTGGTTTTGGTGCTGGTGAACCAGATTTTCCAACTCCTGATTACATTGTGCAATCTGCAGTTGAAGCAACAAGCAAAGTGGCTAATCATCGCTACACACCAACTCCTGGTTTGCCAGAACTGCGCGATGCAATCGTGGCAAAGACCAAACGCGATAGCGGTTATGAAATCACTGCCGATCAAGTACTAGTTACAAATGGTGGCAAGCAAGCGGTTTACCAAGCATTTGCAACGGTTGTAGATAAAGGCGATGAAGTTTTACTGCCTGCGCCATATTGGACAACTTACCCAGAAGCCATCAAATTAGCTGGTGGCGTTCCGGTAGAAGTTTTTGCTGATGAGACTCAAAATTATTTAGTTACCGTTGAACAATTAGAAGCAGCACGTACCGATAAAACTAAAGCGCTGCTCTTCTGCTCACCTTCTAATCCAACTGGATCGGTTTATTCGCCAGAGCAGACTAGAGCAATCGGTGAATGGGCGTTAAAGCATGGCATCTGGGTTATCACAGATGAGATTTACGAACACCTAGTTTACGACGGCGCTAAAGCAACATCAATCTGCGTTGCAGTTCCAGCGCTTGCAGATACTTGCATTGTGTTAAATGGCGTTGCAAAAACCTATGCAATGACTGGCTGGCGTGTGGGTTGGATGATTGGGCCAAAGGATGTAATTAAAGCGGCGACGAATTTACAATCGCACTTAACCTCAAATGTTAATAACGTTGCGCAAAGAGCTGCAATTACCGCACTTACAAATGACTTAAGTGCAGTGCATGAAATGGGAGTGGCTTTTAATCGCCGTCGCAAGCTGATTGTCGAACTGTTAAATGAAATTCCAGGTTTTGAATGCCCAACTCCTGAAGGCGCTTTCTATGTTTATCCATCAGTAAAGGGCGCGCTAAACAAGACTTATCGTGGTAAGACTCCGACAACTTCTAGCGAGCTAGCAACGCTGATTCTCGAAGAAGTTGAAGTAGCGGCAGTTCCGGGTGAAGCTTTTGGCCCATCTGGATATCTACGTTTTAGCTACGCCACCAGCGATGACGACATTAAAGAAGGTATTGCGCGTATTAAGAAGTTAATTACCGAGGGCTAATTTAGGTAAGGCTTAGGCCAACTAAATTAACTTCTGGCACTAATTCAATTCCAAACTTTAACTTCACGGCATCTTTAACTTGCATCGCAAGCGCTGCGATATCAGATGCCTTTGCATTATCAGCATTAGTGATTGCTAAAACATGCTTACCCGAAATTGCCGCGCCATTTAGTGATTGACCTTTGAAGATACCGCTCTGCTCTATTAACCAAGCAGCGCTAGTTTTAAATGTGCCATCTCCTTGCGGATATTTAGGAGCACCTTCTGGAATTAAATTTTCCGCAACAATTGGATTGGTAAAAAATGAACCAGCACTGAAAGTATCTTTATCAGAATTATCTAAAAGCATTCCTTTTCGCGCACGAATCTTTAAGACTGCTTCGCGCGTTTTAATGACATCTGCCTTTTCGCCAACTGCAATACCAAGTTCTGCAGCTAATTCAGCATAAGTAATCGGTGCTGACATTTCGCCGCGGCGCAAATTAAATTGCACTTCAATTACCACAAATCGACCTGGGTTCTTCTTAAATACCGAATCACGATATGTGAATTTACATTCCTCATTGGTAAAAGTTTTCAGCGCCTTGGTTTGGCGATCATAAGTTCGCACGCGCATTACAAATTCGCTGACTTCGTGTCCATATGCACCGATATTTTGAATAGGCGCAGCACCAACAGTGCCGGGAATTCCAGAAAGCGTTTCTAGCCCTGCCCAACCACGATCAATTGTGGTCTTTACAAAATCATCCCAATTTTCACCAGCGCCGATATTTAAAGTTGCACCACTGCAAGCATCAACTTCTGCCGTGACTTTATTATTTGCAATTTGAATGACCGTGCCTGGGAAACCGGTATCGCTAATTAATACATTACTGCCGCTGCCCAAGATCAATACTGGTTGATCGCCTGCAGCTTCGATTGCTGCAATGATCTCTGATTCATTTGAAGCTCTGACGAAGTGCTTTGCTGGTCCACCAACGCGAAGCGTCGTATGTTGGCTTAAGTTCTCTGACATAGAAATTAAATCTTTTTAACTCGAGCGCGAGCCATACCTAATACTTTAACGCCAGCGCTGGTGGCATTTAGATCAAGACGCACGCTGCCATCTTCAAATACTTCTCCCACTGTAGCGGTGACTGTTAAATCAACTTTTTGATCGGCCGGGACGATTACCGGCTTGGTAAAACGAGCGCTGTATTCCATGACTTGTGCGCTACCGCCGGCCCAATCCGCGGCATATTGACCAACTAAGCCCATGGTTAACATGCCATGTGCAATCACATTTGGCAGACCTACTGATTTAGCAAACTCTTCATTTTGATGGATTGGGTTCTGGTCCCCAGAAGCATCGGCGTATTGCTTAAGTAGTGCGCGGTCTACATAAAAAATGCGCTCTGGTAATTGAGTTCCGATTTCGAAGCTCATGCTCGCACCACCAAAGTTGACCAATTAGTTACGGCTAATTGGTCACCAATATAAATATCGCTGCGCGCTGTAACAAACTCATTACCCGCCATCTGCTTGTAGCCTTCTAAAGTTGAATCGCAACGTACGACATCGCCAGCTTTAAGTGGTTGATGAATTTCGAATTTCTGATCACCATGAACAATCCGATCCCAATTAACGCCAACTTCAGGTGAAGTCAGGACTGCTTGCGATTGATCTAATGAGATTCGAATTGAAAAAGTTGGCGGTGCAATAGAAGTCTCTTTTTCACCAAGCACAGCACAGAACGCATCAATTTCAGATTGTGTAATAGCTAGTTCCGCGCCTTTAAAGGTGCGCCCGATCGCGTCGGGATTGATCATTAGCGAGTTTCGCGATGAAGAGTTGAAGCCTTGCAACGTGGGCAGAACTTCTTAAGTTCCATACGATCTGGATCGTTGCGACGGTTCTTCTTGGTAATGTAATTTCGCTCTTTGCAATCAACGCATGCCATGGTGATCTTTGGACGAACGTCCGCGCTCTTGCTTGCCATGGTTCTTACTCCTTATTAGTTGTCTGTTTCGACAGGGCCAAAGATTACTTTGACCTGTTTAATAACGGAAATCCGTTAAGTCTCTTGGTAGCGAGGGCGGGATTTGAACCCACGACACAGCGATTATGAGCCGCTTGCTCTACCAGGCTGAGCTACCCCGCCAAGATTTTTTCGAGCCCCCCACCGGAATCGGACCGGTGACCTTTTCCTTACCATGGAAACGCTCTACCGACTGAGCTAGGGGGGCTGGTCTATTTCTAGAGGCGCAAGATTACCTTGCCTATTAAATTGTGCGAAATCGAGCGTTAACCCGCAGGATCTAGAGCTATTTTTCCTACAGTTTTACGAGCCAACATCTCGCTGTGGGCGGCTGCAGCCTGGCTTAGCGGAAATGTTGCGCCGACAATTGGTTTTAACTTTCCTGTTGCAACTAGGTTAAAGAGTTCATTAATTACATCATTTAATAATTGCTTATTACCAAAGCAATGAGCCAACCAAAAACCAGTTACAGTTTTACTGCCACCCATCAATGATGTTGGATGAATAACTTGTGCGGCTGTTCTGGATGCCGCTCCGTAAACAATCATTCTGCCAAAGGGCGCTAACACCTCTAATGAGATGTCTGTGGTCTTGCCGCCAACCATCTCTAGGATTAAATCAACTGGTGCGCCACTATTTGCTTTCAAAATTTCTATTTTCAAATTATCAACATTGGCATCAATCGCCACATCAGCGCCAAGTTGCAGCGCCAGCTTTCGCTTTTCATCACTAGATGCAACTGCAATTACTTTCGCACCCCAAAGTTTTGCTAATTGAATTGCAATCGAACCTACACCGCCAGCTGCAGCATGTATCAGTACGCTCTCGCCAGGTTTAACGTGTCCGACTGTTTTTAAAATATGCCAAGCTGTTGCGCCTTGTACCAACATACAGAGAGCTTGATTGTCAGTTACTCCATCTGGAATTGGAAAGAGCATCTGTTTATTTGCAACTGCCTTTTGCGCATATCCGCCAGAAACTGCAGCCAGGAATCTTTTTCCAGCCACAGTTCCAGTTATTTCAAGCCCTGGAATAAATGGCAGCGTCTGTGGTGACAAATAAGAATTCTCAGTTTGATGTGTATCGGCATAATTAATTCCAATTGATGTCACATCAAGCAATACTTCATCACTCTTCGGAGTTGGTTCAGCAATATCAATAAATTCCATGACTTCTGGGCCACCGAACTTATTTATTTGAATCGCTTTCATATTTAAGCGTTCTGGTTAGCCTTTTTCGCGCGTGATGCGGAACGAGCACGTTCGCCTTGATCCAGAATCACTTTACGAATTCGCACTACAGCTGGCGTTACCTCTACGCATTCATCTTCGCCGCAGAATTCCAGAGCGCCTTCCATATTTAACTTCTTCGGTGGAATCAACTTCTCGGCTTCATCAGAACCTGATGCGCGCATATTGGTTAACTTCTTTTCACGAACTGCATTTACATCCATGTCATCGGCACGTGAATTTTCGCCGATCACCATACCTTCATAAAGTTCCATTCCTGGTTCGATGAAGATGGTGCCGCGTTCTTGGATGGCAGCAATTGCATAAGAAGTAGCCACGCCACGACGGTCTGCAACTAGTGAACCTGTTGGACGAGTACGTAGTTCGCCGTGCCATGGTTCGTATCCATCAAAAACGTGGTGCAGCAAACCAGTTCCGCGAGTTTCAGTTAAGAACTCAGTACGGAAACCAATAAGCCCACGAGAAGGAACGCGCCAATCTAAACGGATCCAACCAGTTCCGTGATTAACCATCTGCTCCATGCGACCTTTGCGTAGCGCCATTAACTGAGTGATTACTCCTAAATAATCTTCAGGGCAATCAATAGTTAAACGCTCCATCGGTTCGTGCAATTTGCCGTCAATAGTTTTGGTAACTACTTGTGGCTTACCAATAGTTAATTCAAAACCTTCGCGCTTCATGATTTCTACTAACACTGCAAGCTGAAGTTCGCCACGCCCCTGTACTTCCCAAGCATCAGGTCGATCTGTGTTGTTAATGCGAAGTGAAACGTTACCGATTAGCTCTTTATCAAGACGATCCTTAACTTGGCGCGCAGTTAGCAATTTGCCTGATTGACCTGCAAGCGGCGAAGTGTTAATACCAATAGTCATGGAAATCGATGGATCATCAACCGTAATTAACGGCAGTGTATGTGGATTTTCCGCATCAGCCAAAGTTTCGCCCAAAGTAATGGTTTCGATACCTGCAATCGCGATGATGTCGCCAGGGCCGGCTTTTTCGGCCGGTACTCGCTCTAGCGCTTCGGTCATCAACAATTCTGAAATCTTTACCTTTGAAATAGTTCCATCAGTCTTGATCCAAGAAACTGTCTGCCCCTTAGAGATTTCACCTTCGTGCACGCGACATAACGCTAAACGGCCAAGGTATGGAGATGAGTCCAAGTTGGTAACGTGCGCTTGCAGCGGGGCACCTTCGTGATATTTCGGTGCTGGAATAGTTTCGTAAATAACATCAAATAGCGCATCTAGATTTTCATTATCAGGTAACCCGCCGTTTTCTGGGCGTTTAACCGATGCACGACCTGCCTTTGCGGATGCATAAACAATTGGGAAATCAATTTGATCTTCACGCGCATCTAAATCTAAGAATAATTCGTAAGCTTCATCAACAACTTCCGCGATACGTGAATCTGGACGGTCAACTTTGTTAATAACCAAAATAACTGGAAGATTTTTTGAAAGCGCTTTGCGAAGCACGAAACGAGTCTGTGGCAATGGGCCTTCAGATGCATCTACTAGCAGAATTACACCATCGACCATTTCGAGTCCGCGTTCAACTTCTCCACCGAAATCTGCGTGGCCTGGAGTATCAATAATGTTAATGATCTTGTCACCGCGATGTACTGCGGTGTTCTTAGCAAGAATGGTGATGCCCTTTTCGCGTTCTAGATCCATTGAATCCATCATGCGATCTTGGCCTTCTTCTTGCTTCTTATGAGCTGCGAAAGCGCCGGATTGCCACAACATGGCATCAACTAGCGTGGTCTTTCCGTGATCTACGTGGGCAATGATTGCAACGTTACGAAGTTCGTCGCGATTCTTTACTGTTAAACCTTTTAAGTGCTCTTGTTTCTTATACATTGAATCTAAACTCCACAACGTCGCCATCTTGCATTACATAGTCTTTGCCTTCCATGCGAACTTTGCCATTTTCTTTGGCCGCCTGCATAGAACCGAACTCCACCAAATCTGCAAAATGTACAACTTCTGCTTTGATGAAACCTTTTTGGAAATCGGTGTGAATTACACCGGCTGCAACAGGTGCAGTATCGCCTTTATGAATTGTCCAAGCACGAGCCTCTTTTGGACCGGCAGTTAGATAAGTTTGTAGACCTAAATTCTTAAAACCAACTCGCGCCAACGTAGTTAAACCAGGCTCAGAAAGACCAATTGATTCAAGTAGCTCTTGGGCATCTTCATCTGGAAGTTCGGCAAGTTCGGCTTCGGTCTTGGCATCTAAGAAGATCGCTTCAGAAGGGGCAACTAGCGCTTGCAACTTGTCGCGTAAGGCTTTGTCATTTAACTCTGCCGCATCCACATTGAAGACATATAGGAATGGCTTGGCAGTTAAAAGATGAACCTCTTTTAATAACTCCAAATCTAACCCCGCAGTTGAAATTGGCTTGCCGGATTCCAAAACTGTATTAGCCTTTTTGAGTTCTTCAAGAAGCGCTTGCTTCTCTTTATTCTGCTTCGCCTCTTTTTCAATGCGCGGTAATTGTTTTTCAATTGATTGCAGATCTGCGAGCGCTAATTCAGTATTGATAGTTTCCATATCGCTTGCTGGATCAATTCGACCATCAACGTGGACCACATCACCATCATTAAAAACTCGAATTACCTGGCAGATGGCATCGGTTTCGCGAATGTTTGCCAAGAACTTATTGCCAAGCCCCGCACCTTCGGATGCGCCTTTAACAATTCCGGCGATATCTACGAAAGAGACGGTTGCCGGCAGAATCTCTTTAGAACCGAAAATTTCCGCGAGCTTCTTTAAGCGATCATCTGGAACGCCCACCACGCCAACGTTTGGTTCGATGGTGGCGAATGGGTAGTTAGCGGCCAAGACATTGTTCTTGGTCAGCGCATTAAAAAGGGTCGACTTTCCAACGTTTGGTAGTCCGACGATTCCGATTGAGAGGCTCACGAGGAGTAGAGCCTACGCGTAAATGTCGGTGGCTCTTGCCATGATTGCCTCATGCAGGCGTATTTCACACTATTAATTGGGCTGGTCCTTGGTGCTTTGATCGGATTCTTATTGGGTCAACGCAAAAAACCAGCAGTAGATATCTCAGCTCAATTAAACAAAGAACTCTCTCAACGAGATACCTCAATAGAGATGAAAACTTCGCTGGAAGAGCTCTCCAAGAAAGTTACCGCCCTTAGCAATCAGACCGCAGAGGCTGATAAGGCTCGCGCCACTGCAGATGCCGCGCTTAAACAAGAGCTAACCAATATGGCATCCATCAATACCAATTTACTAAATCAATCCACCAAGTTAGCCGGAGCGCTAGCTAGTTCACAGACCCGCGGTAAATATGGTGAAGCGCAATTAGAAACACTTCTGGAATCAGCGGGATTAATTCAAGGCGTTCACTACGAAGTGCAACGTGGCACTACAACCTCTGAAGGTGTCGCTGGAATTCCCGATGTGAAGATTTCAATGCCTGGTGGATTAGATATCTACATCGACTCTAAATTTCCATTTGCTAATTATTTTGCGGCAATTGAATGTGATGATTTGGATGAGCGCGCTAGGTTGATGAAACTTCATGCCGATGATCTTCTCAAGCACATTAATGATTTAGCTAAACGCAAATATTCCAGCATCGCAGGTTCTGCCAATTTCGTAGTGGTCTTTGCGCCTTTCGAATCAATTTTGGCCGAAGCGCTAATTGCGAACAAGACTCTGCTACAGGATGCTTTCGATAAGAACATTACCGTCGCTACTCCATCAAATATGTTGGCCTTGCTTCGCACCGTCAGCATGGGTTATTCGCGCAGCCAATTGGCAGAGAATGCCCACAATATTCAGATTGTGGCTGGCAAGTTGGTCGACAAGATTTCAACTGCTCACGAACATATTGATACTTTAGGTAAGCGCATCCTCTCTACCGCCACCGCCTTCAATCAGATGGTAGGTACCGTAGGTTCTGCGGTCACTAAAGATGTAAATGAGATGATCGATTTGGGGCTACCAAATAATCCAATCGATACACCTAAACTTATTAACCCTGAGGTTCGCTCGATCTCAGGTGGCAGCAAGATGAGCGATTTCATTGATGTAGAGGCGGATGAATGATGGACGTACAACAGATTCTTAAAGTTTTAAATAAGATTAAATTGAAGAAAGAAGGCGTGGCAACGCTCTCTAGCTTCTTTATCTTCTTCTTTGCATCAATCGAACATTTGATTCGCCATGGCTATGGAATTATTACTGGGCTGGTCTTATTTGCCGTAGTAATTCTCGGAAATCGCTTTGGCCGCGAAGGTGTTGCTTATGTTGCAGTAGTGACCCCTCCACTTGCCTTTGCGGCAACTGCTTTTTTCTGGGGCCTTATTGCTTACAAAATAAATATCATGAAAGTTGGCGTGGAATTTGTTGGTGCGCTCTCATCAGTTGCACCGTGGTTAATTTTCGGCGCACTTTATGGTTGGTATAACTTCTTACACCAGCGCGCGCAAAAACGGGTATCTGCCGCTCGTGCTCGTGCGTAATTAATTGACCACAAAGTCGGATGACATTCTGCTTAAATTGAGATAGAAATTGGGCTAGTCAATCAGCAAGGAACGTTGTGTCAAAAACTATTCGTGGATGGAATGACATCCCAGAAGGTTTTGTCCAAGAGGAAGATTTTCATCTTGGGCCGATTTGGCTGCGTTTTCTTGCTCGCATCAAAATAGTCGAAAGGTTTGCTTATCCAATAGCTGTAAAAAAGGGATTAGTTAAACGTTGGAGAATTCATCCAAATGAGAGTGACCAAACGTCTTTCTGGGAAGACGGAATTGAATACATGTGTGGCGAATATCCAGGATTTACGTCGAGAGACTCAATTGAATTTGGAATGAAGAGAACAAATTACTTAACCCCAATTATTTTTTTGAGGCTTTTCGCAATTGTGCTAGTTGCAAAAAATATCATCAGAGGTATTTTTGGTGGTCTGTATTCAACCCGTTGGGGTTTAAATCGAAAATCCGAATACATGAAGGCTCGAATTGCTGCATCAAAAATGAAAGTATAGGGGTATCCCGATTCAATTAACGTCTCAGAAATAATTAAATTGGGACGTGAAATCAAAACGTTTTTTGCAATTCATATTGTTCTTTTTAATTCTTTCTACCTTCGAAAATGTATACGCTGATTCTTCAGAACTAGTAATTAATAAGAGTTCCGGCCAATATAAAACTTGGGATTTCAATTTATCAAGTAAATGCAAAGGTCGAGTTGATTATCCCCACATTTCAAAACATGTAAAGGGAACGGTTAACATTATTCTCAGCCTAGATTGCCCCAGCGAGTTCCTAAGCATCACCGGCGTCTTGTATAGAAATCCTGTAAAGGTTCCTGCAGATCTAGCCTTTAAGCATGCAAGCGGAAGAAATTCATTGAAAATGAGTTTGGCTGTACCTTGTAGATCCAATAAAGGCGTGAGCACACATCTTTATTTTTTAACTGGCACATTCATTGCAACTCGGCACCTGCCAGTTGTGAAAAACTATAGTTGGCCTGTTCCTTGCTAATTATTTTGCAGATCTTTACGAAGCTCGCGAGGCAGTTGAAATAGTAAAGTCTCTTCTTTTGCAGTAACTGTCTCTACGCTGCCAAAACCGCGCTCAGCAAGCCACTTAAGTAAATCTTCAACTAATAGTTCGGGAACAGATGCGCCGCTAGATACGCCAACGGTGTTTACATCACGTAGCCAATCGGAATTCGCTTCATGGGCATAATCAATTAAGTAGGCGTTCTTAGCGCCGTATTCTTTAGCCACTTCTACCAAACGAACCGAGTTAGAAGAGTTAGTTGAGCCGACTACTAAAACTAAATCGCACTGCGGAGCAATCTGTTTCATTGCTTCTTGGCGATTTTGAGTTGCATAACAGATGTCATCTGATGGCGGATCAATAATCTCTGGAAAACGCTTCTTTAGCTCTGCCACAGTTTCCATCGTTTCATCTACAGATAATGTGGTTTGTGAAAGCCATGCAAGTTTCTTGCCACTCTTTGGTTGCACAGTGCGCGCCATGTCTACGCCTTCAATAACAGTTACTCGACCTGGCGCTTCTCCGGCTGTTCCTTCAACCTCTTCATGTCCATCATGGCCAATCATGATGATCTCTAAATCTTCATTTGCATAACGTCGCGCTTCATTGTGAACTTTGGTAACTAGCGGACAAGTTGCATCAATCGTTTTTAAACTGCGTGCAGCTGAATCGGCATGCACTTGAGGAGAAACTCCGTGCGCACTAAAAACTACCGTTGCGCCTTCTGGAACTTCGTGGACCTCTTCTACGAAAATCGCGCCGCGTTTTTCTAGCGATTCAACGACATATTTGTTATGAACAATTTGCTTACGTACATAAACCGGTGCGCCATAAACTTCTAGAGCTTTCTGGACCGTTACGACTGCGCGGTCGACGCCAGCGCAATAACCACGCGGCGCAGCTAAAAGGACCTTCTTCTCCGTAACCATGTCGGTCAATTGTATTAGGCTCCCCCGCATGCTTGAAAATTCAGAGGAAGTACCAGCGCCAGTACGCGTGGTCTCTGAAATTATAAAAGAGTACATAGATGCACTTGGTCCTATCTGGATCGAAGGCGAACTTTCACAAGTAAATTCCCGTAAAGATTTCACCTATATGGTGCTACGCGATTCCAGCGTTGATATGAGCATCTCACTTGCCTGCCCATCTGGCATCTTTAAAAAGCAGAATGTCGGCGAAAATGCACGAATCAAAATCCTTGCCAAGCCCTCTTGGTATACCAAAAATGGTTCGGTCTCATTCTGGGTCCGCGAAATCAAGGAAGTTGGCGTCGGAGAACTTTTAGCTCGCCTTGAGATGCTTAAGAATTTATTAGCGGCCGAAGGTTTATTTGATGCCAAGTGGAAGAGAGCGCTTCCCTTACTTCCCAATAAAGTTGGACTGATCTGCGGTCGCAACTCAGATGCAGAGAAAGATGTCCTAGAAAACGCCAAACGTCGTTGGCCTTCGGTGCAATTTGAAATTCGCGAAGTTCAAGTTCAAGGCGCAGATGCTGTGATCCAAGTAAGTGCAGCTCTGAAAGAACTTGAAGCAGATAAAGATGTGGATGTCATCATCATTACCCGTGGCGGTGGTTCCTTTGAAGATCTATTGCCATTTAGCGATGAAGGGCTGGTGCGTCTAGCGGCAAGTTGCAAGACACCAATAGTTAGCGCAATTGGCCATGAAAAAGATTCACCGTTACTCGACTTGGTGGCGGATTATCGCGCTTCAACTCCAACAGATGCCGGCAAAAAAGTAGTACCGGATTTAAATGAAGAGTTGGCGCTGATCGATGCGCTGCAGATGCGTGCGCAGCGCACTTTAACTATGCGCCTTGATCGCGAAAGTGATCGAATTAAATCGCTCTTCGATCGCCGCATTGCATTTGTTCATCGCATCAACCTGGCCCAAGAAGATTTGCAGCACTTATTAGCGAGAGTACGTTCGCTTTCGCCGCAATCAACTCTAGAAAGAGGTTATGCAGTGGTGCAGCGCGCTGACGGAAAAGCAGTTCGAAGCGCTAAAGATGTTACCTCTGGTGACTCAGTTCGCATTCGTTTAGCAACAGATGCAGTAGAAGCAACCATCAAGTAGAGAGTAAATTACGCATATGGCCGAGAAAGTCTCATACGAAAAAGCTCGCGAGGAACTAACTAAGGTCGTTGAGCAGTTAGAAGCTGGATCTGCCACATTAGAAGATTCGCTAAAACTTTGGGAGCGCGGCGAAGAGTTAGCCAAAATTTGTCAGGATTTATTGGACGGCGCAAAGGCGAAGATTGAAAGTAGCGAGAAATGACCTTTAACTACTCAGATCTCCTTCCGATTGGTAAAGACCAGACTAAATATCGTCTAGTTTCCACCGAAGGCGTCAAAGTAGTTAAACATGGAGATTTAGAGTTCCTGCATGTCGCGCCAGAGGCCATTACCAAATTAACTGAAGTCGCAATTCACGATATCAATCACTATTTACGTGATGCACATCTAGAGCAACTAGCTAAAATTTTAAAAGATCCCGAAGCCTCACCTAATGATCGCTTCGTGGCGTTGGATCTACTTAAGAATGCCAATATCGCAGCTGGCGGAGTTTTGCCTATGTGCCAAGACACCGGCACTGCGCTAGTTATGGGCAAGAAGGGTCAATATGTTTTAACTTCTGAGAAAGATGAGAAATCAATTTCAGAGGGCGTCTACAACGCATATACAAATTTAAATCTGCGCTACAGCCAGTTGGCGCCGGTAAATATGTGGGACGAAAAGAACACCGGAAATAATCTGCCGGCACAGATTGAAATTTATGCAGATTCAGATCATCAAGATGAGTACAACTTCCTGTACATCGCTAAAGGTGGCGGAAGTGCAAATAAATCATTCCTTTATCAAGAGACAAAAGCAGTTTTAAATAAGGATGCTTTCTACCCATGGCTAGAAGAGAAGTTACGTTCACTCGGAACTGCTGCTTGCCCGCCGTATCACTTGGCGGTAGTCGTAGGTGGTACTAGCGCGGAGCACACTTTAAAGACCGCCAAATTAGCCTCTACAAAGTATCTAGATTCACTTCCAACCACCGGTGATGGCGCTACTGGCCATGCTTTCCGCGATCCAGAGGTTGAAGCTGAGATTTTAAAGATCACTCAGAAGCTCGGAATTGGTGCGCAATTCGGCGGTAAATACTTCTGCCACGATGTTCGCGTAGTTCGTTTACCTAGACATGGCGCTTCACTTCCAATTGCGATTGCAGTCTCATGTTCAGCAGATCGCCAAGCGAAAGCGAAGATCACCAAAGAGGGCATCTTTATTGAAGATCTCGAGCGCGATCCAGCGCACTTCTTACCTGAAACTACCGATGAGCATTTAGACGATAACGTAGTGAAAATTGATTTAAGTAAACCGATGGTGGAAATCCGCGCCGAACTTTCAAAATATCCAGTTAAAACGAGGCTCTCCCTAACCGGCACCTTGGTCGTCGCCCGCGATATCGCACATGCCAAGATCAAAGCGCTATTAGATGCGGGCAAACCTATGCCTGAATATCTACAGAAATACGCAGTTTATTATGCAGGCCCAGCTAAGACTCCGACCGGTTTTGCATCGGGTTCTTTCGGTCCAACCACTGCAGGGCGTATGGATTCTTATGTTGATCAATTCCAATCTGCCGGTGGTTCATTTGTGATGCTGGCAAAGGGCAATCGTTCTAAGCAAGTTACTGAAGCTTGCAAGAAGCATGGTGGTTTCTACCTTGGTTCAATTGGTGGACCAGCAGCCCGCTTGGCGCAAGATTGCATCAAGAAGGTAGAGGTTTTAGATTTCGAAGAGCTAGGAATGGAAGCGGTCTGGAAGATTGAAGTTGAAGATTTCCCAGCTTTCATTGTGGTTGACGATAAAGGAAATGATTTCTTTGCCGATACTGCAAAGCCGCTAACAATTTCAACTAAGCCAGAGATTTAAAAGTTAAATAATTTTTAGTATGAACCGCGCACATTGTGGCGGTAGAGCGCTTTACATGGAGATCCATAGCGCTTATCAATGTAGTTAAGCCCCCAACGAATCTGAGTTACTGGATTGGTGCGCCAATCAAGTCCCGCGCTCTCCATCTTGATGGCTGGGAAAGCCTGTGGAATTCCGTGAGCGCCAGAGCGATAGTTATGCGCCTGGTAGTTCCAGTGAGATTCCTTGATCCAAAGTTTGGTTAGGCACTTCTCTTGGGATGCGTTCCACTTCTTATATTCGGTTCGAATAATTGAGTAGGC
>JBJOFF010000014.1:0-23395 GCA_046048895.1 Actinomycetota bacterium | reverse complement strand
AGGGGTTGACCATTTAGGAATGAGCCGCCACCGCGAATCGCGGTGTACATCGAATTAATTGTTGGGGCATAAACCACTCCAACCACTACACCTTGAGTATCACGAACCGCGATACTTACCGACCATCCATGCATATTGTAAAAATAATTTACGGTGCCATCGATGGGATCAATCACCCAGGTGTAGCCGGATTTACTTGGGCGATCGGCGCCCTCCTCGCCAATAATTCCATCATCGGGTCTAGCTGCCAGAATTGCATCAACAATTAATTTCTCGCTGGCCTTATCCATCTGGGTGACGATATCTATGTCAGAGCTCTTGGTATCAATAGTTAGCTGAGCGGGACGCTCTTGTAACAAAGCTCCAGCTTTTTTAGCGATCGAAATTGCCAGATCCAGAAGCTCATTCACGCGCTTGATGCTACTAGGCTTAAAGCCATGTTCGCCAACTATAAAAGTATTTTCGCAATAGCTGGCGCAATCAGATTTTCACTTGCAGGCTTTGTAGCAAGAATGCACTTATCAATGGACCGACTGGCTTTACTTTTCATTGTGGTCCACGAAACTGGTTCCTATGGCTTAGCTGGTCTAATGGTAGCTACTGCATCTCTGGTCATTACGATTGCACAACCATATTGGGCAAGAGCTGCAGATATATACGGTCAAGGCAAAGTTCTTTACCTGAATACGATTCTAAGATTTATCTCTTTTGCCATATTCATTGCTTTAGTTCAATTCAATTTTCCTATTTGGACTTGGTTTGTCGCCATAATTATTGCCGAAACAAACACCATTAATTCTGGCAGTTTAGTTAGAAGGCGTTGGATTCAAATATTGCCAGATCCAAAATTAAAAACTACCGCCTACTCATTTGAAGCCTTAGTTGATGAAATTATCTTTGTTTTCGGACCGCTGCTTGCAACTGCACTTTCAACTTATATTTCGCCTGTTTCGGGATTAATTGCATCAATGATTTTTGTAGTTATTGGTCAACCAGCGCTAGCAAAATTAAAAGATACAGAACCAATTATTACCAAAAATAAGAGTCAAAAAAGCTCGCCCAATATTTTAAAGCGCAAAAGTGCACAAGCCATAATTTTGCCGATCTTTTTCGTCGGAGGATATTTTGGTTCTGTTGGCATTTTGGTGGTGGCATTTTCTAATAATGCTGGACAGCCAGGGCTTTCTGGTTTGTTATTAGCAATTTGGGCTTTAGGTAGTGGATTCGCTGCACTATTAAATGGAATCGTGGGTACACATATTTCTCACGCCAAAATATTCACCTACGCGCTCTTTTTTATGTTCTTGATGTCATTAGGTTTCTTAATGGCAAATTCCATCTTGATACTTGCAATAATTCTTTTTATTAATGGATTAGGCATTTCACCCGTTTTGGTTCACGCCTATGCCACGATGGAAAGTGAAGTTTCTGAAGAAGAGTTGACCGAAGCTATGACCTGGGTAACTACGGGTACCCCAACTGGTGGTGCGATTGGAAGTGCATTGGCAGGTCAGGTTATCGATAACTTTGGAGTAAAACTTGGATTCTTCATTCCGATTTGTACTTTATTTATAGCGAATCTAGCGCTGCTTCCTTACTTTCGAGAATGGGTTCGGCTACGCTCCCGCCCATGAGCGAGTTAAGAGTCAACGGCAGAAGCGAAGATGGCACGCATCTGCTACTAACTGACCAAGATGAAAATCAATTCACTCTCCGAATTTCAGATAACTTGCGCGCCACAATTAATCAACCACGATTAGCTTCGGTGCCGACAGAGAACGAACCAACTATCAGTATCAAGGAGTTGCAAGCTCGACTTCGCGCTGGCGCGGCAATTGATGATTTAGCACGTGAGGCAAATTGGTCTTATGAGAAAGTCGAACGATTTGCTGGCCCAATTCTTCAAGAGCGTTCATATATCTTGAGCGTTGCCTACGGAACAGTTACTAAAAATGCCGGATCCCGTGATGCGCAGACTTTTTTAGAAGTAGTAACTTCAAAACTTGCTGCAAATGGAGTCGCAGCCGATGCGCTGCAGTGGAATACTCACCGCCGCGATGATGGCAAATGGGTTATCCGTTTGTCCTATCCAACTGTAAATAATTTTGGTGATGGTCATGGTGATGCCGTCTGGTTCTTTGATATGGCAAAACGTTTGATTGTCTCTGAGGATGAAGGCGCATCTTGGATTATGGGTGAAAGCGCTGCTGTGGTTCGCACTCCAGAACCTGAAATCAATCATGGACTGGTTTATTCAAATCCTGCTCCAACAGTTCAGATTAATACTGCTCCTACACCTCGCTTATCTGTAATTCGCGAAAACGAAGACGCTGAAGATGGTGTCAAAAAGCGCGCATCTGTTCCTTCATGGGATGAAATTATGTTTGGAACAAAGAAAGAAGATCCAGAAAACTAAAGCGCTAGCAATTGCAGCGGCACATTAGTTTCAATCTGTGTCAATCCTCCGTGATGACCAACCATTGCCGACTCTAGTTTCTCACGTGCTGGATCTATCAAAATAGCATCCGTATTTACTATCGCAATTAAATCTCCAGCGCGTTCAGCAAACTTCTCTGGCATCGGTAATCCAAATATGCCTGAGTCAATCGCTTCGCTCTTGGTATAAACAGTTGCGGTATTACTCAATTCGCTCCGCCATAAATTAGCGATTTCATTAGAAACTTCTGGCCTGGATAAATAGATATGTCTAGCTCGCGGCTCACCGGCAATGGTGGCGACTTCAGTGCTTAGCAAGTTATCTCGGCCAATTACGATTTTTTCACCCACATTTAACATTCCGTGGTCGCCAGTAATCCAAATTCGGGTACCTTTAGGAAGCCGCTCTCGCAATTGTCCAACTAAGTTATCAATCATTTGCAGCGCGCTTAACCATTTATCTGAACCATATCCAGCTACGTGACCTGCTACATCTAAATCATTTACATATAGATAGACAAATGATGGTGAAGATTTGAGCGCATGCGCCGTTTCTGTGACTAAATCGGAATATAAATTGGCGCCGCGATAATTTGCGCCGCGAAATACTGCACGAGTAAATCCAGTTCCTTCATATCGCTTGGCTGCTACATGGGTGACATTAATTCCATGACGAGCGCCGATTTCAAAGAATGAATCTTTAGGTTGCCAAATCACTGGATCTACTCGTTCATCCCATTTGAGCGCATTTAAAACGCGATCCGAATGTGGCACTCGTACGGTGTAGCCCAACATGCCATGTTCATTTGGCATCGCGCCAGTTAACAGCGTGGCAAGTGAAGTTGAAGTGGTAGATGGAAATGCAGTGGTGATATCACCAAAACTTTTACCAGAGATAATATTTGGCATTAGCTCTGGGTAATCATCCATTGCATGTGCGCCAAACCCATCAATTAGAAAGAGTACTTCACGACCACTTGGCGAAACACCTAAGCGCGATTCGTATTGAGAAAGACCAAGTCCAGCAAAAATTGCTGGCGTGATCTCGCTTAGCTTCATGGATTTATTCTTTCATTAAAAAGGCTCTAAACTTCCAATATGAAGTTCTCTCCGGAAGTGGAAAAGGCTCTTAAATCAGGCGCACCGGTTGTCGCCTTGGAATCAACCATCATCAGCCACGGTTTGCCGCGTCCGACTAACTTAGAAGTAGCTCGAGATGTAGAGCGCATCGTTCGTGAAAATGGAGCGACGCCAGCAACCATCGCGTTAATTGATGGGGTGGCACATATTGGCTTAACTGACGAGCAACTTATTGCAATTGCGAATCGCGACGATGTTATTAAAGCTTCGACACGTGATTTGGCGATCGCAGAAGCCAAGAAACTCTCAGCTGCAACTACTGTGGCTGCGACGGCACATTTAGCTGCAAAAGCTGGCATTAAAGTATTTGCAACTGGCGGTTTGGGTGGAGTTCATCGCGGCGCAAATGAATCTTTCGATGAATCAGCAGATTTAACTGCGCTTTCACAAATTGATATGACTGTGGTCTGCGCAGGAGTTAAATCCATTTTAGATGTGGCAGCAACGCTAGAACGATTAGAGACTTATGCAATTGGTGTAGTTGGATACAAAACCAAGCGCTTCCCTGGTTTTTACCTAACGGACTCTGGGTTTGAATTGGAATATCAAGTAAATACTCCAGTTGAAATCGCCGCAATCATGAAGGCGCGATACAACATGGGCACGCAGCAAAATTCTCTAATCGTTGCAAATCCAGTAGTTAATCAAATGGATAAAGTGCTACATGACCGATTGCTTGAAGGCGGACTTAAATCTGCAAACACAAATAATATTCATGGCAAAGAGACCACTCCGTTTTTACTGGAATATTTCCATACTGAATCTAAAGGTGAATCGCTAAGAGTTAATATCGACATCATTAAAGGTAATAGTGCGCTTGCAGCGCAGATAGCAGCGGCGCTTTAATGAAGAAGATACTATGCATGGGCGATGTGGCGCTGGATGTTATTGCGCAGTTAAAAGAGCAGATTAATTATGGCAATGACACCGCTAGCAAGATTTCTACCCACCCTGGAGGACAAGCTGCCAACGTGGCAACCTGGATTACCCGCACCCACAACAAAGCAGTAATAGTGGCCCGCGTTGGCAATGATCCAGTTGGATTTGCGCTGGTTAGTGATTTAGATAAGTACGGCGTTGAACATCATGGGCTGATGAATTCTGGTCGTCCATCCGGTGTGGTTGTGATTTTGGTGGATTCAAATGGCGAACGCACTATGTTTCCAGACAATGGCGCTAACGCAGATTTGGAAGTTTCCGATTTACCAAATTTAGATGATGTAGATGGAGTTTTTCTATCTGGCTATGCCCTATTGGATTTTCGCTCACGTGATGCCGCTCTTGGCATGATTAAAAAATTCCGTGAGAAAAATATCCCAATCTTCTTCGATCCAACCACCACTGGTGCAATGAAAGCGGTTCCGAAATCAGAGATTCTGGAATGGGTTGGCATGGTCGATGGCATCTTGCTAAATAATGAAGAAGCTAGATATTTAGGCGAATCTGATGATTTAGAAGAGGCTGAAGAAAACTTAAGAAAGCGCACCCCCTTAGTTGTAATCAAATTGGGTTCTCGCGGAGCAACTGGTATTTACAAAGATCAATTTGCAAAGGTGCCTGCCGTAACAACCAACGTAGTCGATACCACGGGAGCTGGCGATTCTTTCGCAGCTGGATTTATTCCAAAATGGCTTGAGACAAGTGATTTAGAGCAAGCCCTTAATGCCGGAACTGCATTAGCGGCGAAATGTGTTGCCACGGTTGGCGCGCGCCCTCCCTTAAATTAAAAATAATTTTGGCAGAATTTCGCCCTATGGCTGCGAAAACAAAAGCAACAAAGGGCAAAGCGACTGGCCCAAAGCCTGGAGAAGAACCAGGCAAAATCGTTGATATCGATGTTTCATCAGAGATGTCCGAATCATTTTTGGAATATGCATACTCAGTTATTTATTCACGAGCTCTTCCAGATGCACGTGATGGTTTAAAGCCGGTACATCGTCGCATTCTGCATCAGATGTCAGAGATGGGTCTTCGCCCAGATCGCGGTCATGTAAAGAGCGCACGTGTAGTTGGTGAAGTAATGGGTAAATTGCACCCACACGGTGATGGCGCAATTTACGATGCGCTGGTTCGTATGGCGCAGAACTTTTCCATGCGCTTACCTTTAATTGATGGCCACGGAAATTTCGGTTCATTAGATGCAGGCCCTGCGGCAATGCGTTACACAGAAGCCCGCCTGGCTACTCCTGCGCTATCAATGGTGGCAGAGGCAGATGAGAACACCGTAGATTTCGGTCCAAATTACGATGGCCAAATCGCAGAGCCCTTGGTACTTCCTGCTGCATTTCCAAACTTGCTCGTAAATGGCGCAACCGGAATTGCAGTTGGTATGGCTACCAACATGGCACCACATAACTTGAATGAAGTAGTCGCCGCAACTAAATATTTAATTGAAAACCCTAAAGCTACGACAAAACAGTTGATGAAATTTGTGCCCGGCCCGGATTTTCCAACAGGTGGCGAATTAGTAGATATTGAAGGTATCGCCGAAGCTTATGATTCAGGTAAAGGCGCCTTTAAAATTCGTGCAACTGTAGAGATTGCAAAAGTTACTTCACGTAAACAAGGCATTGTGGTCAAGGAACTTCCATTTAACGTAGGCCCAGAGAAGATTGTCGAAAAAATCGCGGAAGTTGTTAAGAACAAGAAGGTTCAAGGCATCAGCGACATTGTGGATCTATCAGATGGTAAGACTGGTACCAACGTGGTTATTGAAATTAAGAATGGCTACGAACCAGAAGAGATTTTAGAGAAGCTCTACAAGTTAACCCCTATGGAACAACAGTTCTCTATCAACGCGGTTGCGCTTGTTAACGGAAAGCCGCAACAGTTGGGTCTTAAGACGCTACTTCAGGTATTTATCGATCACCGCATTGAAGTTGTTACACGTCGCTCTGAATTCCGCAAGGCAAAGGCCGAAGCTCGTCTACTTCTGGTAGATGGCCTACTCAAAGCGATTATCGATATCGATAAGGTCATCAAGATCATTCGCGGTTCTGAAGATGCATCAGCTGCTAAAGATGCCCTAATCAAGAATTTTAAGTTAAAAGAAGAGCAAGCAACCTATATCTTGGATATGCCACTTCGTCGTTTGACCAAGATGAGCAAACTGGAACTTGATACCGAGCAGAAGGAACTTAAGAAGACCATCGCTGATTTAACTGCGCTACTAAAGAGCGAAGATGCTATTAAAGCTAAGGTTTCTGAAGAGGTTTCT
Source organism: Actinomycetota bacterium (assembly GCA_046048895.1). Lineage (GTDB taxonomy): Bacteria > Actinomycetota > Actinomycetes > Nanopelagicales > Nanopelagicaceae > ZLKRG08. The sequence goes on along the minus strand of JBJOFF010000014.1, from coordinate 16,602 downwards.
GAAGTTGGTAAGAACTTCGGCACACCACGCCGCTCAAAGATTGCTTAAGTTTTAGTTAATTAAGCATCAATTCGATCGCGGTCAATATCCGCAGTCGAAATAAAGTCCTTACGAGGTCCTACCTCGTTGCCCATTAGCAGTTCGAAAATCTTCTCTGCCGCTTGGGCATCTTTAATGGTCACGCGGCGCAAGGTTCGATGATCTGGGTCCATGGTGGTCTCACGTAGTTGATCCGCATCCATTTCACCAAGACCCTTATAGCGCTGAATTGGTTCTTTCCAGCGCTTTCCTTGCTTAGTTAAATCTGCAGTTACCTTCTTCATCTCATCATCAGAGTAGGTATAAAGAACTTCGCCCTTCTTGCCACCGCCACCGATGACTTCAATGCGATGAAGTGGTGGCATCGCAGCAAATACTCGTCCAGCATCTATTAGCGGCTTCATGTACCGATAAAGCAGAGTAAGCAGCAAGCAACGAATATGTGAACCATCGACGTCCGCATCGGACATCATTATGATACGTCCATAACGTGCTTCATCAATTTCAAAAGATTTTCCGGAACCGGCGCCGATTACTTGGATGATTGATGCGCACTCTTTGTCATCTAACATCTGAGCCAGCGAAGCTTTCTGAACATTTAAGATTTTCCCGCGAAGCGGCAGAATCGCTTGGTATTCAGAGTTACGAGCTGCCTTGGTGGTGCCAAGTGCTGAATCACCCTCTACGATAAATAGTTCCGTGCGATTTACATCTTCAGAGCGGCAATCAGCTAACTTGGTAGGTAGCGATGATGATTCCAGCGCATTCTTGCGGCGCTGTAATTCCTTGTGACTGCGAGTAGCGATACGAGTACGCGAAGCACCGACAATCTTCTCTAGCACTAACTTGCCGTTAGCTTTATCGATGCGCTTGGTGGTGTTGAAGAATGCTTTTAAGCTATCTGCAACTACATTGCCAACAATCTTGATCGCCGCATTGGTACCCAAAACCTCTTTGGTCTGACCTTCAAATTGTGGCTCGGTCATTCGCACGGTAATTACTGCAGTTAAACCTTCTAAAACGTCATCTTTAATTACATCTGCTTCGTTCTTCTTCAAGATACCAGCGCTACGTGCAGCTTCGTTGATTACCTTGGTGATCGAACGCTCGAAACCCTGCACGTGAGTTCCGCCCTTTGGGGTCGCAATAATATTTACGAAAGAACGCATAGTGGTTTCATAGCCATTGCCCCACTTGAGTGCGATATCCACGCCCATTTCGCGCTGCACATCAGTTGAAACCATATGTCCTTGATCATCAAGCACTGGAACGGTTTCTTCGTATTCGCCTTTACCATCAAGACGAATTACATCGCCGACAGGATCATCTGGCTGTAAGAAATTACAGTATTCAGAAATACCGCCCTTATGGAAAAATGTTTCTGACTTGCCGCTCTTGGTGCGCTTGTCGTTTACCACCAGAGTTAACCCTGGAACTAAATAAGATGTTTGACGTGCACGAGCATAGATATCTTCCATATCTAGTTCGGCATCTTTCATAAAGATCTGGCGATCCGGCCAGTACTTAACTCGAGTGCCGGTGATCTTTGATGAGATTTTTCCGATTACACGCAAACCTGATTGCGCTGTAAATGGCGCCTTTGGTCCATCGCCATCAAATACACCTGCTGTGCCACGCTGAAATGACATCCAATTAATTTTTCCGCCGCGATCTACTTCAACATCTAATCTTGATGAGAGCGCATTAACAACAGATGCACCAACACCATGTAAACCACCAGATGCAGCATATGAACCACTTCCAAACTTTCCACCTGCGTGAAGTTTGGTCATTACAACTTCGACGCCAGTTAAACCAGTCTTTGGTTCTTTATCTACTGGAATACCGCGGCCATCATCATGTACTTCAATTGAACCATCGGCTTCTAAATTAATTTCAATCTTCTTGCAGTAACCTGCTAGCGATTCATCAACCGCATTATCGATAATTTCCCAGAGGCAGTGCATGAGTCCGCGTGAATCGGTAGAACCGATATACATACCTGGGCGCTTGCGAACGGCTTCGAGGCCTTCTAGGACCGCTAAGTCTTTAGCGGTATAGGAACTCTCTACGGAATCTTTTTCTTCAGCCACGACCGCGAAAAATAGCGAACTATTTGCAATAAGGCCCTTAAGCGCGCCGCAATTGGCTCAAATAGTGGGAAACCGGTGATTTAACCCATAATTTTTCATAAATATTTTGCAAATTGTCATACCTGGGAATAAAAATTATGCTTTCATAGTTCCCATAACTAGCAAGTCGGAATTTCAGGAGAGGAAAGACCATGACAGATCAAGTTCTACTTGAGCAGACACCGTTACGCGCTGTTGATCGTTGCGATCGTTGTGGCGCTCAGGCATTTGTACGAGCCACTCTCCTAAGCGGCGGCGAACTTCTTTTCTGTGGACACCACGCAAAAGAGTATGCAGAGAAGCTAAAGAGCGTTGCTGCAAATATTCAAGACGAAACTTCTAAAATCAATTAATTTCATTTAGCAGTAAAGCTAACTTCACCTATTCCAGAAATCTCTACCCGATACTTCCCTGCTTGCATTGGAATTCCATTGGTTGCAGAGCCGCTAAAAATAATTGATCCTTCAGGCAAAACCACGCCAGCTTTTGAAAGTTTTTCGGAGGCATTTACTACCGCTTGCCAAGGGTTACCTGCGATTGCATTTGTGGATACTGTTTGATTTAACTGATCAGCTACAAATATTGAAATTTCTGCGGCCTGCAAATCAATTGATTTTGCGTCAATCCAATTACCGATTGCGAAAGCCCCAGCGCATGCATTATCCGCAATTGCATCATCTATAAATGGATCTATTGCACCGTATCTGCAATCAAAGACCTCAATTCCAGGGGCTATCTGACTAACGTAATCCGTAACCTCTGTCAGTGATATTGCTCGATCTAAATCTTTGCCTAATTTAAAGACCACCTCTGCTTCGGCAATAGGGGCTATTAATTTATCTAGCTGCAATTCGCCAGAGACTTGCATCGCATCTGTTAAATATCCAAAAATGCCTTCATAGCGCTTCTCTTGAGAATCTTCCTTGATTAAGGCTCCGCCAAATTTAACGCCAACTAATTTCTCACCAGCGGTAATGCGATTTTCCAATGTTTTCTTGCGAATTTCGAAAGCACGTAATTCCCAGACTCCAACTGGGCGGATAGCTTTTGCGGTAACCCGTGCATCTTCTAGCATGCGAGTAACAATCTCTACGTAGTTAGCATGAGACTTATCGCAGAATGGCTTATCTTGAGATAGCCCGCAGCCACAAAGTTTTGGATCTGTAACTGTCTTTATGACTTTACCTTCAGCATCCACTACATCGTAGCTACCCTCTAATTTGATGGAGCCGCTCTTTGGGTTCTGGAATGCTTTTGGGTTTGTCATGTCGAATTAATCTAGATAATCGCGAAGTACTTGGCTTCGTGATGGGTGACGAAGCTTCGACATCGTCTTTGATTCGATCTGACGGATACGTTCGCGAGTAACGCCGTAAACCTTTCCGATCTCATCAAGAGTCTTTGGCTGGCCATCGGTTAGACCAAAGCGCATCGCTACTACTCCAGCTTCGCGCTCTGACAAAGTGTCCATGACCTTATGAAGCTCTTCCTGAAGCAAAGTAAATCCAACTGCATCTGCAGGAACAATCGCTTCTGAGTCTTCGATCAAATCGCCGAACTCTGAATCGCCCTCTTCACCAAGTGGGGTGTGAAGTGAAATCGGTTCGCGACCATACTTCTGAACTTCAACCACTTTTTCAGGTGTCATATCTAATTCTTTTGCAAGCTCTTCTGGAGTCGGTTCGCGACCAAGATCTTGCAACATCTGGCGCTGTACGCGAGCAAGTTTGTTAATGACTTCAACCATGTGCACCGGAATACGGATGGTGCGCGCCTGGTCTGCCATCGCGCGAGTAATCGCCTGACGGATCCACCAAGTTGCATAGGTTGAAAACTTGTAACCCTTTGTGTAGTCGAACTTCTCAACTGCTCGGATCAAGCCAAGATTTCCTTCTTGAATTAGATCAAGGAATAACATGCCGCGGCCGGTGTATCGCTTTGCAAGAGATACCACCAGACGAAGGTTTGCTTCTAGCAAGTGATTCTTAGCGCGACGACCATCTTCTGCGATCCATTCCAACTCGCGCTTTAACTTCTTATCAAGCTTCTTCTCATTTGCAAGTTTCTCTTCTGCAAAGAGACCAGCTTCAACGCGAGTAGCAAGTTCTACTTCGAGCTCTGCATTAAGAAGTGCCACGCGACCGATCTGCTTTAGATAATCCTTAACTGGGTCGGCAGTTGCTCCAGCGGTCAAAACAGTCTGCTCTGGTGGCAGCTGCTTCATTTCAGTCTGAATTGCGCGCTTGGTCTCATCGATAATTGAATGAATGCTCTTAAATTCTTTTATCGGGGTGGCATTAATTGAATCAACAAGCGCCTTTGCGCCACGTTCGGTTAAATCAATCGAAGTAACCATTAGTTCTAACTGCTTGGCAGTCAGTGCTCGCGAATCTGCTTTATGGGCGCTCTTTGATGGGTCATTCTCTTTAGCGCGTATCGCTTCATCTAATAGATGAACTGCAGCCAAACGGCCGCGTAGCTTGGCGCGTTCAGAGCGGCCTTGCTCTTCTTCCTTCTCTTCATCTGAATCGCGAAGCACGAAGGTACCTTCGCCATCATCAACTTGCTCATCAGATAGATTGATAACGCGAGTATCGTCTTTGACTTCCTCTTTGGTTTCTTCAAGGTTATCGATATTTAAATCTAGATCTTCTTCTTCAACTAGCTCGACCTCTTCGCCATCAATGATGACAGTCTTTGGAGCAGCTTTGCCATCTGACTTTTCAGATGAAGATGAAGCTGTTGCAACAACTGGTTCTGGCTTTGGCGCAACTAGCGCTTTCTCAGAATTCTTAAGCATGCGATAAGGCGAACCAAGTCCAGCCTTCTTCAACTTCTCAGTTACTTTAGGAACGCTGATCTCTAAAGCTTTAGCTTCATCAACTAATTCTTTATCTGCCTTCTTTGGAATACGATTTAATGAAGTTACTCCGCGTGCATCCAATTCGGCAAGGACTACCTTCTGGCGTTCTACTAAATCGCGGGCATCAAGAATCTGCTTTACATCGCTAGCGGTAAGTTCCTTCTTTAGCGGAATCTTTACCTCTACCTTTTTAACTGGTTTAGCAGGGGCCTTCTTTACTGCTGCCTTCTTTACAGGTTTAACTGCTTTGGCAGGAGCCTTCTTTACTGCTGCCGACTTCTTAGCAACAGCTTTTTTTGCCGGAGCAGCTTTCTTTACTGCCTTGGCAGGTGCCTTCTTTTTTGGCGCGCGAGTAACCACAAATAGTCCTTTGGATTTATTTTGAAATCACTTGCTGCCTTTAGGGGTGTCGCCAGCTAGCGATTGCGATTGCGTAATTGTACTTGTCCGAGCCATATGACTCCAAAAATTAGGCAGGGGTTCCGCGGAAAGTCGCGAAGATTAATGTTTATGTAGGCCTTCTGCGTGTTCGATGGCGTGGCGTAGGAGTTCGCCCATCGCTTCGGATTCCACTAAAAATCCATCATGGCCAAAGGGAGATGAGAGCATCTCAAGCTTCGAACCCGGGGTCAGCTCCGCCAGCTCTGACTGCAGGCGCGGTGGAAAGAGGCGGTCGGTATCAATGGAAACCACCATCACCGGAACTTTGATGGTCGCAAGGGCTGCCGCTACCCCGCCGCGATCGCGGCCAATGTCGTGGCTATTCATCGCCTCGCCAAGAATGATGTAAGTGTTGGCATCAAATCGCTCTGCCAACTTATTGGCTTGGTGATCAAGATAAGACTCAACCGCATATCGTCCAGTTTCGTCGCCTTGTAGTTCACGACCAAATCGCATATCCATTTCGATTTCAGTACGGAAAGTTAAGTGCGCAATTCGGCGCGCAATTCCCATACCCACCTCTGGGCCTACTGGGTTGTAGTAGTAATCGCCGCTATTGAAATTCGGATCAGCTTTAATGGCATGAACTTGAGTTGAGACCGAACCGATTTGATCGCCGGTGGCTACTGCCGAAGAACCAATAGTGCAGATGCCGCCAACTCGATCTGGAAATTGCACCGCCCATTCCAAGGAACGCATGCCACCTAATGAAGGCCCACAAGAAAGTACATATTTATTAATACCCATGGCATTGGTAAAGGCAACCTCTGCTGCCACCATGTCGCGAATGGTTAGCGATGGAAAACGCGAACCGTAAAACTTTCCATCTGGATGCTTTGACGCCGGTCCGGTAGAGCCTTGGCAACCGCCAATCACATTTGGACAGACCACAAAATATTTATCGGTATCTAAAGGTTTTCCCGGGCCAACTTGATTTGGCCACCAACCTTCAACATCAGACCAACCAGTCCAAGCATGGTTTACTAAAATCGCATTATCTTTATTGGCATTTAATGTGCCATAGCTTTGGTAAGCGATAGTTACATTTGGAAGTACCTCGCCAGATTCCAACGCGATATCGCCGACTTTGATGAATTTACGATCTCCTGGATCTTCACCTTCAAGCCACGCACCGGTTACGTGTGGGATTGGCAATTGATAACTCCTGTCGTTCTTATTAAAGAGTGAACTTCACACTTTAATCTGGTCGTCACCCGGAGCACCCCACTAACGACTAGAGGGTTGCCACCCAACGAGCCGGGGCTTGTAGTTGGAATTCGTGACCTTGGCGAAGTTTATTACAAACGTCCGGCTTCTTGAACCCTACGTAAAAATTCTTGGGTTTCGGGCAGCTTTGGTTTATCAATTAAGGAGGCATCCCCGCTCTCGAGAATCTTGCCGTTGTATAAGAAACAGACTTGATCGGCAATCTGCCTTGCAAATCCCATCTCATGGGTTGCCATGACAATGGCAACCCCTTCACTCTTTAGCTCTTTGACCGTCTGCAAAACTTCGTTGACCAAAACCGGATCTAGCGCTGAAGTAATTTCATCTAATAATAAAAGTTTGGGTTTGACTGCCATCGCCCTGATGATTGCTACTCGCTGCTGCTGCCCTCCAGAAAGTCGATCTGGATATTGATTAATCTTGTCGATTAGTCCAAATCGCCTCAAAAGTTCCTCTGCCTGGCTATTGGCCTCTTTTTCACTTGCTCCGTGAACCAATCTTGGTGCTAACGTAATATTCTCTAAAACTGTCTTATGCGGAAATAGATTAAAAGACTGAAAGACCATTCCTAATTTACGTCGTACTTTATCTGCATCAGTTTCGACTGCCGATATATCTTCATTGTCAAAAATTATCTGTCCGTCATCTATCAATTCCAGCAAATTTATCGCCCTTAATAAGGTCGATTTTCCGCTTCCTGATGAACCAATAAAAGTTGTCACAGAATTTTCTGGTACCGAGAAGGAGATGTCATCTAAGACTACTAAGGACCCAAAACTCTTTCGCAGATTTTTAATCTCTAAAAGAGTCATGCTTGTCCCTGAGAGTTTTGTGCTTCCATACTTCGGCGAAGCACGCGATCTGTATATCTGGTAAGTGGGATTGTGACACAGAGAAAGAGCACTGCAGCAGTTATGTAAGGCGTGTAATTGAATGTCCGAGAAGTTGCTATTTGTGCGGCCCGAACTGCATCAGTTACGCCAAGAATTGAAACTAATCCGGTATCTTTAATTAGCGCTACCAAATCATTTAACAACGGTGGGGTAACGCGACGAAGTGCTTGAGGCAAAATTACCTGTCGCATTGTTTGCCAAGAGCTAAGCCCAAGCGATCTTGCCGCTGCCTTTTGTGAGGGATGAACGCTTAATATTCCGCTTCTAATTACCTCTGCGACATAAGCAGAGTAGGTGATCACCACGGCAATCGTGCCAAGAATCAAGACATTAGAGGTCAATCCTTGAATTGCCAGAGCAGGTACTCCAAAGCCAACCAAAAGAATTACTAGGATTAAAGGAATTGATCTAAAAACATCAACATAGGCGGTTGCTAAGAATCTGATAGGCGCTAACGCTGGAGATCTAGAAGTTCTAATTAGCGCTATTGAAAGTGCAATCAAACCAACCAATATAGATGCAATGATCGTCAACAGAATATTGGTAGTGAACCCAAGGATTATCTTTGGAAGCACTTCTACCCCATAGGCCCAATCAAAGAAGGTATCCCGTAGGGTTTTAAAACCAGGCGCAAGAACTACAACCGCACTGATTGAACCGAGAACCAGAAAACTCGAAAAAGCTGCAATATATTGATTTTTTAGATTTTTTGCTTTGCGCTCAACTTGTCTATTTAATTCGATTTCGCTCGGAACAAAAGAAGAGAGAGCGCCAGTTACATGGCGCCCTCTCTTTTTAATCATGTAGGTACTTTAAGTGAATTTAGCCCAGAACCGGTGCTCCGGCTGTTGCGCCAAGCCAATTATCTGTGATTGCAGCTAAATCGCCACTATCTGTAATAGCTTTCACCGCGTTATTAACGCAACCAGTAATTGGGCTATCTTTCTTAAGTAGCAGTCCGAATCCAGCATCAGCTTGATCGCTACCAGCAATCTGTCCAACAATTAAGCCGTTTGGAATTTCGACTGCAGATAGATAAAAGCCTGTTGGAAGATCCACAACTAGACCGTCAATCTGCTTATTCTTAAGGGCAGTCACTCCTGCGGCATTATCGTTAAAGACTTGGGCCTTTAGTTTTAGATTATTTTCAATTACATCAAGTGATGTGGTTGCCACCGCGGCACCTAATTTTGCATTTGCTAAATCTGCAATCGACTTCGCGCCTGCAATTTGGCTGCCCTTGAAGGAGACAATTACTTGAGTTGACTTGTAATAAGGATCTGAGAAATCAACTGCTTTCTTTCGGTCCTCAGTGATTGAGAATTGCTGAAGATTAAAGTCAAAGCTCTTCTCTCCTGGCGCGATTGCAGAATCAAATGTGGTGCGAACCCATTTAACTGAATCTCCCTGGTATCCCAGCTCCTTAGCTACAGCAAGTGCAACTGCGGCTTCAAATCCTTCGCCAGATTCAGGCTTATCGTCAATTACCCATGGATAGTAAGCAGGTTCACCAGTAGCGATAGTTAGTACACCATCAGTTACGGTCGCTAGTTTTCCTGGTTCGCAAGAGCTTGCTTCGCTTGAAGAGTTTGAACTGCAAGCAGTTAATACAGATGCCGCCAAGATTAACGGCAGAAATTTAAGAATCTTCATTGTTTAGCCTTTCGGGCATTTTGTGAGGTCGAAAGATTAGCCTGACAAAGAGAAAGAAGCCATATGCAATTGACTTGCAAATGGCTTCTTATTGAAAAGCTCTCGCTAATTACCCGAAAATCGTCTTTGTCACTCGGGGATGAAGTTCTGAGCGCAATTGCGCAAAGCCTGATGGCGGCCAGCCGCTACTAAATACTCGACGTAGCAATCTGGATAGTGAATATTCCGGATCATCTTCGATAGCACGATCTAACGCACGATGAGCCAACGCGCCCTCCCCGTTCTCGTAGGCGATGGCGGCAAATAATGAAGCCACCGGTGCCACAAATTTAGGTGGCGCAATTCTTAATAGATCTCGCCACATCGCCCAATAAGTATTAAGAGATTCATCGTTATGGCAACCAAGTGCAAAGTCTCTGACTTGCACATCGGTTAAGCGACCTAAAACTCGAGCAATTAAATCGCAATCTTTACAGAATACATTTTGGGCATAGAAATCGGCAAGTAACAAGATGGATTCAGCGCCATCTCTTTGCAGCTCATTTAAATTATTGGCATCTGGGTCGATGCGAAAACCGATAACTTGGGCATTCCAATTAATATCTTTAGCAAAGAGTGTTGGGGAAATAGAGTGCGTCAATCCTTCGGAATTACTAAATGGCAGAACTTTGCCATTAGCTACCTGTTCGGCAGTAATTCTGGAATTTTGAAAATCCTCAATCAAATTACCATCAGGAGGACAGCAACTATCGTCTTGGCAGATTATGGAACGCCAACGCCCATCTCTGACTAACATCAATTCGCGAATCGGAATATCTAGGGCCGCAACCGCATCGGCTGCATTTCGAAGTACCTCTGGACCTAAATCGCAATCTGCTGGTTCGTAGGCCACTAAAAGTGCGCCATCTGCATGATCGCGCTTTAAATGCGATGCCAGTAATTGATAGGCACCTTCGGGTGGGTTGATTGGAAAATCAATTCGCATCGCCATCTCTAGCGAATCTGCCTTTACGGAGATTAAAACCAAGGAATCCGTTGGATGGTAGCCAATTAGAAACGGTACTGCTGCTAATAAATCATGCGGTGTTTTTACAGTTGTCATAGTGGCTAATCGTGGTAATTCGCACTGACAGAAGTTTTTACTTACCCACAAACTTAGTACTTGCACCTACAACTTTTACATCGACTGCAGTTAGCTGTTCGATCTTTCCAGGAATTGGCGCCTCTACTCCATCCACAATAAAACTACCTTCCCAATACGATTTAACTAAAACGGTGTAAGTGCCCGGAACGCTGTAGGAATGGGTAATTTCTCGTGAAGGGTAAGGCTTACCAACTTTGTCAGTAACTAAAACCGAACCATCTCCAAAGGACCAGATTGAAACTGGCTTTAATTTAACGCTAACTCTTTGCCCTAAAATTTTGTAATCTTTATTGAAATAAGTTGGCAAATCCGTCCAGAAAATCACTGGCATTTTAGGTAGTACTTTGCCAACTGGCTGATAAGCAACTTGCAAGGTTGGAAGCGATTGCAACACTTTATCGGCTAAAGATTTAGTTGTTGAGCGAGTTCTAGGTGCGGTCGTGCGTGGTTTGTAGGTGTACTTTCTAGTTGCAGTTGGAGTCGGATTAATCGTTGGTTTTGGCTTGGCCGCTACCGTGGTGGCAACTCTTGGTTTTGCAGTTGCAGTGCTCCCATTTTTCTTGCCTTCGATAACCAGCTGTCCATTCTCGGTATAAACATTTACGCAGACTTTGTTGAGGCATTCGGCGCTGGCCCAAGGTGTAGGAATTAGTAAAAGAGTAAGAATTATCAGTAATTTACGCATGGCTTAAAGTTAAAGAGATTGGCCAACCACGGTTTGGTTAATCCACAGTGCCTGGTGGTTATTCTTAAGACTATGGCGGCGAAAGATGGCGATGGTTGGATTGAATGTCGCTGCGGCGGAAAGCATTGGGGTCTAAATGGCGCTGCCGGACTTTTATTAATTCGTAATGGCAAGATCATGCTGCAACACCGCGCGCCATGGGTTCATAACGGAGATACCTGGGGGCTACCAGGGGGCGCTCGTGATTCTCATGAAAGTATCGAAGCAGCAGCGATTCGTGAAACTATCGAAGAGACCGGAATCAGCGCAGCGCATCTAGAAGTTGTAGGACTTTTCTCTGATGATCATATTGATTGGCGCTATGACACCGTAATTGCCAAGGCTCATGATGACTTAGAAACCTCTGAGTGGAACCCGGAAACTCATGACATTGGATGGTTTGAATTAACCGAAGTAACGAAATTGGAATTACATCCAAGTTTTAAAAAGAGTTGGCCTAGTCTGCAGCAGTTAGTGTCTGACTTAATCGCTTCAGGCTCTCTTTAACAACTGCCCCATCACTGGTACGCCAAAGCGGTGGGATTGAATTTAACAACGCACTTCCATAGCGCTTATTGACGATACGTGAATCTAAAATTGCAACAACACCGCGATCTTCTACGCTTCTAATTAATCGCCCAGTACCTTGCGCAAGTAGTAGCGCTGCTCTTGGCAGAGAGATGCTCATAAAGCCACTTCCACCAGCTGCATCGACTTCCGCGCTTCTGGCAGACATCACTGGATCATCTGGTCTTGGAAATGGAATGCGATCAATTGTTACCAAATTGCAGGCTGCACCCGGCACATCTACTCCTTGCCAAAGAGTCATCGTGCCAAGTAAAACCGAAGTCTCATCGCTAGCAAATTTCTCTACTAACGGCGCAACTGCATCTCCACGTTTTTGAGTGATAATTCGAATTGGAAGTTCTGCCAAAACTTTTCTTAGATGCGCATCTGCTGCTTCCACTGCGCGCCATGAGCTAAAGAGCGCCAATGTTCGACCACCGGCAGCATCAATTAATTCGCCTAGATGTTCTAAAACTTCAGGGGCAATTCCATCTCTACCTGGTTCGGGTAAATTCTTAGGTAAATAGAGCATCCCTTGCTGCGCAAAATCAAAAGGTGAACCCACATCTAGCATCTGCACATTTGCCGGATCAATTGTTTCGCCGTCAGATTCTTCAACTGAGGAAGAGGCTTCATTGCCGACAATAAAACCAATCTGTTTAGCCATGGCCTCAAAACCGCTACCTACTTTAAGCGTCGCACTGGTGGCAATCACTGGAGTCTGGCGCAACATATTCTCGCGCAAGACATCACTGACTGAAAGTGGCGCCAAATATAGAGTTTTAAAAGTTGGTTCATACCAAAGTACTTGGCCGCCTTTTCCCTTTAATAACTTTTGGGCCGTTACATTGACTTCATTAACTGCACCTTTGACGCGGGCGCGCTCTGCAAGTTCAGAGGTATCGATAATGTCATCATCTGCTTGCAAGAATTTAACAATTGCATCTGCAGTCTCTCGGACTCTTCTTACTGCCGTTTCAAGTTCTGGTGGTAGTTGATCTAATTTACGGCTGATTTCAATATCGCCGCGCATAAATTTGCCATATGCATCCATTGCATCTGCAAAATCATCAGATGCATGGGTAAAGGAATCGACCATTTTATTTGGCAGTGCTTTATATTTACGGGCCATCGCTGCAGCTCTAGAAACTCTTGGCGCAGTTAGCTCTTCCGTGACTGCTTGTGTAGTGCGATCCATGAATTCATGAGCTTCATCTAAAATTACAATTTCGCGCTCTGGCAAAATTGGATGTGATTCCACTACTTCAAGTGCCAACAAGGTGTGATTAGAAACCACGATATCTGAATTGATAGCTTTGGTTTTGGCATTTGCAGCGAAGCATTGCGCACCATAATTACAGATATCTGCGCCAACACATTCGCGACCGCTAACTGAGCTGGCGGCCCAGACTCTGCGATCTACATCCGGCGCTTCATCACGATCCCCAGTTACTCCAGGAGTTTCCGCCCAAGCCCTAAGTCGTTGCGCTTCTTTACCCAATGAAGAGACTTCAAGTAATAGTTCGCCATCTGGATCTGGTTCTTCAGAATTTAATTTCTGTAAACAAACATAATTACCAACGCCTTTGTAGATGCCATAGGTAATTGATCGCCCCAACTCTTTCTCAAGTGCCGGGACAATTTTTGGTAAATCGCGCTCGACTAATTGACGTTGCAGTGCCAAAGTCGCAGTTGCAATTAAAGTCTTCTTGCCACTGACGATTGCCGGAACTAGGTAAGCCAATGACTTTCCGGTGCCAGTGCCTGCCTGGACCATTAAATGGTGCTGATCTATCAGCGTATTTGCCACCGCTTCGGCCATTTCAATCTGGCCGGTACGTGGCTTGCCATTTATGGCACCAACGGCAACATCAAGCGCTTTACGAACCTGCTCCAAATTCACTTCATAATCTTAGCGATTTCGGGAATAGTTGAAATTTCAACTATGTTGTAGAGTATGTGACTATGCAGAGGATGCCGGCGCTATACATCGGACACGGAGCACCGATGTTGTTAGATGATCCGCTTTGGACTTCAGAGCTACGTGGGGTGGCCGGGAAGTTACCAAAACCAAAAGCAATTTTGATTGTCTCTGCGCATTGGGAATCCGAACCGGTCACGCTCTCTAGCCCTGATGCAGCAACTCCTCTGGTTTATGACTTTGGTGGCTTTGCACCGAAGTTTTATCAGATGACTTATGAAACACCAGATGCTACTGAGCTCTCCCAAATGGTCGCGAAGTTAATGCCAGATAACGAACCGGTTTATCAAGCAAATCGCGGTCTGGATCACGGCGCCTGGGTACCTCTGAAAGTCATGTACCCAGATGCCGATATTCCAGTTCTGCAGATGTCGATGCCAACGTCAGATCCATTTAAATTAATGGAACTTGGCAAGCGGCTACAGACCTTGCGTGATCAAGGCGTATTAATCATTGGTTCTGGATTTATGACTCATGGTCTGCCATTTTTAAGAGATTGGCGCATCGATGCCGATGCACCAGGTTGGTCATCTGATTTTGATATCTGGGCGAAAGAATCTTTAGCTAATGGTGATATCGATACTCTGGCAAATTTTAAAAATAAAGCGCCAGGTATGCCATATGCGCATCCAACTGTCGAACACTTTACGCCACTCTTTGTAACTTTAGGTGCCGCCACCAATTCTGAAGTTGCGCCAGAGACTTTAATTGAAGGTTACTTTATGGGCCTTGCTAAACGTTCGATTCAAGTAGCTTAAGTTATTTATTTAAACTCGAGCAGTAGCGATTTTTATCGCGCTTTGCAGCATCTTTTGCTTCGCCATAAATAAAAGATGGCGAGCCAGTACGCGGGTTGATTAGCGCTGGTTTAAATACATATTTAACTACTTGACCTTTTGGTGAAATTGAAAGAATTCCAACTCCGCTCTTTAGTCCCCCGCTACTTGAGGCATGGAATATGAAATTGCCAAGAGAGTAATCGATTAACTTTCCATTTTCTAATACATACGGTTGTTGGCGATGTGGATGGCTCCCAATTACTGCAGTAGCGCCCCACTCCAACCATTGATTGGCATCGCGCACTTCGCTCTTAGCAGGGCAAGTTTTCGCCTCTTGGCCCCAGTGGGTATAAACAATTACCGCATCGGCTCTGCGAGCTGCAGCTTTAATGGCAAGTTCGATCACGGTTGGATCCCAACCGTTGGTGGTGCCTGGGTTCTCGGCAGTTGCGACGGTCTCTACACCGCTATTTATTTTGGCGATCCCTAAGAATGCAATTTTGGTTCCGCGTACTTCAATTACTTTAGCGGTCCAGGCTTCGCGACCATTAATGCCGCCACCAATTACTTGAAAATCTCGCTCGGTCAAATTTTTTAAAGTTTCAGTAAAGCCAGGACGTAAATAATCTCCAGCATGATTATTTCCAATATTTACTACATCTACCCCTTCGGTTTTCATCCAATCTAAAAGATAGGGATTGCTATTAAAGAAGAACTCTTTATCTTGATGTTCGGTGCTAGTAGTAACTGCGCTCTCTAGATTCACTACCGAGATATCGGCAGCTTTAATCGCCTTGGAGATATTTTTAAATGGATTGCCACCATTATTTAGATAATTAGAAATTTGATCTACGCCATGTACATCTCCACCAAAGGCGATGGTGATATTCCGTATTTTCTTTGGCGCAGGTGTGTCTTGGGCGCATGCACTTAATGAAAAAGCTAGGAGTAAGAGCAGCGCTAACTTCTTCACGGCGGTTAGTCTAGACAAAGAAAAATGCCTGCTCGGTAATCCGAACAGGCATTTTCGTTAACTAATTATCAGCTGCAACCAGAGGTTGAACCGCAGCCTTCGCAGACATAGCAAGCGCCAGATTGACGCATCTTTACGCCGCAAGTCATACATAGTGGTGCATCTGATTTGATACCTGAGATTTTCTCAAGTAGTTCAGTGGATGAACCAATATTTGTAGATCCTGCAGCTGGAGCTGCTTCGATCTTGACTTCAACCGGCTTTGTAACAGCCACCGGAGCAACTGGCGCTACTGGAGCTTCTACCTGAACTGATTGCGCGATAGTTTCGTTCATCGCATCCACATCAGGTGTGTATTCACCAGTCTCAAGTGCGCGAGCGCGTTCGGATGAGGTGTAGAGACCCATCGCTGCACGATCTTCAAATGGCAGGTAATCAAGAGCTAGACGACGGAAGATGTAGTCAAGCATTGACTGCGCCATACGAACATCAGCATCATCGGTCATGCCTGCTGGTTCGAAGCGAAGGTTCATGAACTTAGAAACGAATGTCTCTAGTGGAACTCCGTATTGAAGACCAATTGATACTGCGATTGAGAATGCATCCATTACGCCTGCAAGAGTTGAACCCTGCTTGCCAAGCTTTAGGAATACTTCACCAAGAGTGCCATCGTTATATGCACCAGCGGTCATGTAACCCTCTGCGCCACCGACATTAAATGAAGTGGTACGTGATGGACGAGACTTTGGAAGGCGCTTACGAACTGGAGTTGCAGTTGCTTCTACAGTTGCAGTTGCTTCCTTCTTCTCTGCCTTGCCATCAGATAATGGCTGACCAACTTTGCAATTATCGCGATAGATAGCGATTGCCTTTAAGCCAAGCTTCCAACCTTCGTAGTAAACCTCTTCAACCTGTTCGATGGTGGCATCTTCAGGAAGGTTGACCGTCTTTGAGATCGCACCAGATAGGAATGGTTGGCAAGCTGCCATCATTCGAACGTGGCCCATTGGAGCGATTGAACGCTTACCAAGTGCGCAATCAAAGATGTCATAGTGCTCTAGTTTTAAGCCAGGAGCATCAATTACATGGCCATTTGCTGCGATGTATTCGACGATCGCTTCGATGGTCTCTTCTGAGTAGCCAAGCTTACGAAGCGCCTGTGGGACGGTCTGGTTCACGATCTGCA
>JBJOFF010000013.1:0-28425 GCA_046048895.1 Actinomycetota bacterium | reverse complement strand
GTGCGGACGCACTCGCCTCAAGTAATGCAGGGAGCGAATGATGTCTAAAGGTCGCGTAGCACGAGTAATCGGTCCGGTGGTGGATATTGAATTCCCATCAGATGCGATGCCAGCAATCTTCAACGCGCTAAAAGTTGAAGTTACATTGGCAGGAACTACAAAGACGCTAACACTTGAAGTAGCGCAGCACTTAGGTGACAACCTAGTCCGCGCGATTTCGATGCAGCCAACTGACGGCATGGTCCGCGGCGCAGAAGTTAGTGACACTGGTAGCCCTATCTCTGTCCCTGTCGGAGATGTTACAAAGGGTCACGTATTTAACGCACTCGGCGAATCACTGGACGTTCCTACTTCATCATTAAATGTTACAGAGCGTTGGCCAATCCACCGCGAAGCACCAGCTTTCGATCAACTTGAATCAAAGACTGAAATGTTCGAAACCGGTATCAAGGTTGTTGATCTTTTAACTCCTTATGTACGTGGTGGAAAGATTGGTCTATTCGGTGGTGCTGGTGTTGGTAAGACCGTTTTGATCCAGGAGATGATTTACCGCGTAGCGGAGAACTTCGGTGGCGTATCAGTTTTCGCTGGCGTCGGAGAACGTACTCGTGAAGGTAACGACTTGTTCCTTGAAATGACCGAAACTGGCGTTATCAATAAGACTGCATTGGTCTTCGGCCAGATGGACGAACCACCTGGAACTCGTCTTCGCGTTGCACTTTCAGCGCTAACAATGGCGGAGTACTTCCGCGATGTTCAGAAGCAGGACGTGTTGCTATTTATCGATAACATCTTCCGATTCACTCAGGCAGGTTCTGAAGTTTCAACACTGCTTGGCCGTATGCCATCAGCTGTGGGCTACCAGCCAACACTTGCTGACGAAATGGGTCAGTTGCAGGAGCGCATTACCTCAACCCGTGGTCACTCAATTACATCTATGCAGGCGATTTATGTTCCTGCCGATGACATTACTGACCCAGCTCCACACACCACATTCGCGCACTTAGATGCGACCACAGTTTTGTCTCGTCCGATTTCAGAGCTTGGTATCTACCCAGCGGTGGATCCACTTGACTCAACTTCACGTATCTTGGATCCACGCTATATCGGCGAGAAGCACTTCAAGGTTGCTAACCGCGTTAAGCAGATCTTGCAGCGTTACAAGGATCTACAGGACATCATCGCGATTCTTGGTATCGATGAACTCTCTGAAGAAGACCGTATCTTGGTTGGTCGCGCACGTCGTATTCAGCGCTTCCTTTCACAGAACACCTTCGTCGCTAAGGTATTTACCGGTATCGATGGTTCATTCGTTCCATTGTCAGAAACCATCGAAGCCTTCGAAGCGCTTGCAGATGGTAAGTATGACCACGTTCCAGAGCAGGCATTCTTTATGTGCGGCGGTCTCGCTGACGTAGAGAAGAAGGCTGCAGAGCTAGCAAAGGCCTAAAAGGAATCTAAATGTTAAAAGTCGAATTAGTATCGCCAGAGAAGAAGGTTTGGTCAGGAGAGGCCGTATCTGTTTCTGCGCGCACTCTTGAAGGTGATTTGGGAATTCTTACAGATCACGCACCTCTTCTTGGCGTACTAGTCGACGGCAAAGTTGTAATTAAAGGAACTGATGGCGCAGTTAGTGAATTTAACGTTGCTGGTGGTTTCTTAAGCGTTTCAAATAACCGCGTCTCAATTCTCGCGGAATCAAGCAATTAATTTATAATTAATTTAAACAAGTACTAAATTCTCTTTACATCGGCGCCAAGTGCGCATAGTTGCTCTGCAAAATTTGGAAATCCTCGATCAATATGGAATGCATCTTCCACAATGGTTTCGCCATCTGCAACTAGCCCTGCAAGCACTAATCCAACTCCAGCTCGAATATCAGTTGCCACCACCGGTGCTCCAGAAAGCTGTGGAATACCGGTAATTGCAGCGTGGTGGCCATCAACCGTGATTTTGGCTCCTAAGCGCCCTAATTCATTGACGAACATAAAGCGCCCTTGAAAAACATTCTCAGTAACAATGGCATCGCCATCAGCAATCGCATTCATTGCAACTACCATCGGTTGTAAATCAGTTGGAAAACCTGGATAGGGAAGCGTTGCCACATCAATAGCTTTTGGTCGATGTTCCATATGAACTCGGATGCCATCTTCGATTGTAGTTACAACGGCGCCAGCACTCGCTAATTTCTCTAATGGAATTTCCAAGTGATCTGCCCTCGCACCTTTGATAGTGATATCTCCTTGGGTAATTGCAGCTGCGAATGCCCAAGTGCCGGTGATGATGCGATCAGGAAGCGTGGCATGAGATGCCGGATTTAATTTTTCGACACCATCAATAGTTATGGTGGTGCTACCTAATCCAGAGATCTTTGCACCCATTTCGATTAGGAAATTACCGATATCAACAATATCTGGTTCGCGAGCTGCATTATCAATAACCGTGGTGCCGCGTGCAAGAACTGCAGCCATCATGATGTTTTCAGTTGCACCGACTGAAGGGAAATCTAATTCGATACTTGCGCCAACTAAACCATTTGGCGCTTCTGTAACGATATAACCATGTTCGATATGAACTTTTGCGCCAAGCGCTTCTAGACCTTTGATATGTATATCTAGCGGACGTGGACCAATAGCATCGCCACCAGGCAAGGCCACATCGGCAGCACCGACTCGAACTGTTAACGGTCCAAGTACATTGATTGAGGCACGGATTTTTCTAACTAATTCATAATCAGCGCGATGCTCTGGCTGCTCTGGAACATCAATTTCAACTTGGCCAGCAGTGCGCAGAACTTGGCAACCCAATCGTTGTAGCAATTCGATCATGATTTCAACGTCTAAAATATTTGGAACATTGGTTATGGTGTTTTTGCCAGGGGCCAAAAGGGCCGCTGCCATGAGCTTTAAAACGCTATTTTTAGCGCCTGGAACGTGGACTTCGCCTTTGAGGTGGGCACCACCTACGATGCAGAATCGTTCACTCATAATGGTCTAATCGTACTTGGAGATTTAAGTAGAATTGGGCCATGGTTCATTTAACGCGTATTTATACAAAAACTGGTGATGATGGCAGTACCGCGCTAGGGGATATGAGCCGTACCTCCAAAAATGATCCGCGACTTGAAGCATATGCCACCGTGGATGAAGCAAACTCATCAATTGGTGTAGCGCTAGCCATGGCAGAGATGCCAGCAGATATGCGTAAGTTATTAGTGCGAATTCAAAATGATTTATTTGATGTCGGCGCAGACCTCTGTACTCCAGTTATCGATAATCCAGGTTACGAACAATTACGGGTTCTAGATACTCAAATTACCTTTTTGGAAGAGCAGATTGATAGCTACAACGAAGGTTTAGCAGAGCTGCGTTCATTTGTCCTGCCATCCGGAACACCTGCTGCTGCCTTATTACATGTGGCTCGCACAGTAGTGCGTCGCGCTGAACGTCGGACCTGGTCAGCGATTCACGCATTTGGTACCGGTGTCAATCCATTGACTGCAAAGTACTTAAATCGTCTCTCTGATTTGTTATTCGTATTGGCAAGAAGTGCCAATAAAGATCAGGGCGATGAACTTTGGGTGCCAGGCGCAAATCGCTAATTATTTTTTACGTAAGTGTGATTAGGAATCGTCACATCAATAGGTCTTGGATCACGATGACAGAGCATATTGATATTGGAGACCACTAGGCCCGTCTTAATTGGCTCTTCACTTACTAAAATAAATGGTTTGATCTCTTTTGGAGTTGATGCTCCATACAAAGAGGCAACGGTTCCATATTTAATAATGGTTTTATCAGTATCCGAAGCTGGTCCAATTACATCACCGGTGATTTCCCACCAATTGCATCCCGCCAAAGAGGTAGCCAAAATCGCACCGCAAGTTAAATTTTCGCAATCCTTAAGATCATTTGCCAACTTCTTATTTGCCGATGAAAGTCCAACCAATTCCGCACTTGTCGGAACCTTTGCATAAATATCATCGCTCTTTACATAGCCTTTTGGCGGCCAAACTGGTTTTGGTGATGGAGAGAGTTTTACCTTTTTACGAGGCTTAGGTTTTGAGACCACAACTTTTTTAGTAGCCGTAGCTTTGACAGTAGGTTTTGCACTTACTTTTACAGTTGGTTTTGCCGTGGCCTTTATGGTCGCTTTGGTGGTTGGCGTTGCGCTAGCTTTTTTAATAGCTGCAGTAGCAGTTACCTTTGGTTTAGCGGTTGGTTTAGCTATCGGTGTAGCGCTTTTGGTTGCGGCAGAGGCGCTGCTAGCTAATTGCGAAATTAGGCAGAGCGACATGGCTACAGCCAATAATCTCTTCAATTGCGATCCCATCTAATTGTTTTGATAGCTAGCGCTACACCTAATACCAACCAGATTGCATTAATCAATATTCCGCGTCCAGTCTCCCAATTCTTGGCTACCTCTTGAAGCGCAAATGAATCTGGCAGAAATACTTCGCGCATACCTTGAGTTAGCCATTTAAGCGGAAAGAGCGCTGCTACTTGTTGCATCCATTGAGGTAGCTGAGTAAAGACAAAGAAGACGCCTGAGAAGAACTGCAAAATAATTACCACCGGTGAAACGATTGCTGATGCTCCGCGCCCTGATTTAGCTAGGGCTGAGAATGCAATACCAAGCGCAGTTGAATTGGCGCTACCTAATATAAGTAAGAGAACAAATAGCCACCATTTTTCCGTTGTAGCTGGAAGATTCAATCCAAAGAAAGCTACTCCGCCTGCCATTAATAAAACAGTTTGTACAATCATTGAAGCCAGCACCAATATTGATTTACCAATGAAATATGAGGCAATTGGCATTGGAGTTCCGCGTAATCTCTTTAGCGCTCCTGCATCACGCTCCATCGGAATCATGATGGCAAGTTGCTGAAAACCGCTATTAATCATGCCGGATGCAATCATTCCTGCCACAAAATACTGGCTAAATTTAACGCCAGGAGCAATAGTGTCTTTGAAAACCGAACCAAATATTGCAAGCAGAATAAGCGGGAAGAAAATTGTAAAGACTACTGATTCGCGCTGGCGCATAAATTGTTTAATTTCCAACTGGCCACGATGTAAACCTAATTTAAACGTATTCATTATTCGCCGATCATCTTAAGGTAAATGTCTTCGAGTGAAGGACGAATTACTTGCAGTTCAGGAATCTCCCCTTGGTACTTACCCGCAAGCTCTTTTACAAATTGCGTAGGATGATCACTTTCAATTTCACCATCACGCCACTTGATAGTTGCAAGAGCATTTTGACGATTTCCTAGAGTCAGAGGGGTGGCGACCTCAATTATCTTTCCGTGATTAATAACGGCAACTCGATCAGCCAGCGCTTCCGCTTCATCTAAATAATGCGTAGTTAGCAAAATAGTGGTGCCAGCGTTTTGCAATGAGCGGATTAAATCCCAGAACTGTCTGCGCGCTTCGGGATCAAAACCAGTAGTAGGTTCATCCAAAAAGAGGAGCTCCGGATTACCGATAATTCCCAGAGCCACATCTAATCGACGTCTTTGGCCACCGGAGAGATTTCTAATTAATGAGCCGCGCTTTTCATCTAAACCGACGGCGCTGATTACTTCATCTGCGCTTCGAGGATTTTGATAGTACTTTGCGAAGTGGTGCACTGTTTCTGCGACGCTTAAATCTCCGGCATCCTGGCTATTTTGATGCACAATTCCCAATCGATTTCGCCATTGGCTATCGCCATTATTTGGATCGACTCCAAGAACCGAGACACTTCCTGAGGATCTGGGGCGAAATCCTTCCAGGATTTCGACAGTAGTGGTTTTACCTGCGCCATTCGGGCCAAGTAGCGCAAATATTTCACCTTGAAGAATCGTCAGATCAAGACCAGCAACGGCATTTAATTCACCGTATTGCTTGGTTAAAGCATGAACTGAGACAACTGACATGGCGTCACGATGCCATATGTGGCTCTGAAATGCGAAAATACGCATGTGAGTCCGCGTAAAAATTACCCAAAAAATCGCCGCCCCAAAGCTGAGGAGCGAGAACTGGCGACTTCAAATCAAAACATTGAAGAGCACCATGACGGTAGTTACGTTGTAAGACAATTAACCGGCTCTAGTTCCAATAAACCTTATCGCTGCCCTGGATGTGATCAGATGATTCCAATGGCAACGCCACATATTGTTGCTTGGCTGGAAGGCGATGAAGATTCAAGGCGCCATTGGCATAAAGCATGTTGGAATAATCGTGCAAATCGCAAACCAAATACTCAGCGCACGCGAAATGCACCTCGCTATTAAAGCTATTAACTAAACCAATTACTTAATTTCGCAATTAACTTCTCTTGAGCATGTGAGCGCTTGAAAGAAGTTGCTCGAAGTGGAATTTCAAAGCGCGTTCTAACTAATGTTCTTGGATATGTAAATTCAAATAAACCTTCAGGTCCATGGATTCGACCGTAACCACTCTCTTTAGCGCCGCCAAATGGCACAGTCGGAATTGCAGCAAAGGTAAATGCAGTATTGATTCCAACCATGCCGCATTCCAATTGCTTCGCTATTTTGAAGCCATTTCGCTTTGAAAAGACTGACGCTCCCAAGCCATAAACCGAATCATTTGCGAATTTAATTGCTTCATCCATGCTTACAACTGAATTGATTGCGATGGTAGGCCCGAAAGTTTCCTCAGTCATTGCGCTGCAATTTTCTGGCACATCAGCCATAACCACTGGATTAACAATTCGCTCATTTACCGAGAAAATATCGCCATAAAGCATCTTAGCGCCAGCGTTTGTAGCAGATTCGATATGCGCCTTAATAATTTCTAGCTGCTTCGGCATGGTTGCGGGACCATAACTTTCGCCTGGTTTTAGATTCTTTACAATCGTTAACACTTCTTGTTTGAATTTTTCAGCAACTTTTGCGTGTACGTATACGCGTTCTGCTCCAATACATGACTGCCCTGCATTAGCCATGGCTGACCAAATAGTGTATTCAGCCGCAAGTTTTAAATTAGCATCTTTATCCACCAATACGGGATCTTTGCCACCACATTCAAGCAAGACCGGGACCATGTGTTTAGCACAAGTTTCGGCAACTAATTTTGCAGTTTTTGTTGATCCGGTGAAAGCTAATTTGTTAATTGCAGATTCACAAAGGAATTTTCCAGTCTCACCGAGTCCAGTGATTGTCTGAATCACGCCTCTCTGTGAAGTAGCCTTTTCAAAACTCTCTTGAATTAATCGCCCTACTCCTGGAGTAAATTCACTTGGTTTAAATACGACAGTGTTGCCGGCAGCTAATGCATAAGCTATAGAACCCATAGGAGTAAAAAGCGGATAATTCCAAGGACCAATTACTCCGACTACTCCAAATGGAATTCGATGTACTTCGGCTTGCATATTAAAAAGCAGCACTCCAGGTTTACGGGTCTGTTCCTTTAAGTAATAACCCGCTTTCTTGGCTGCCCAAGCAAGATGCGAAATTGCAATCGATACCTCTAATCTGGAATCTCCGATTGGCTTACCAGTCTCTAAGGAAATTAAATTTGCGAAATCATTTGCACGAGCTGCAATCTCACGTTTCCATTTAAGCAAGACTCTCTTTCGCTGTGCACAAGATAAATCTCCCCAACTAGCAAAGGCAGCGCGGGCATCTGATACTGCTTGGTCTACCGCCTCCTTGGAATAGATTGGATGTTCAGCAATTACCTCACCATTACGTGGGTTTAGCGATGGAAAGCTCGTCATGAGTGAATGGTAACGACCATTAGAATTTATGCCATGGCTGAAACTCTGCGCCCAAGCACGATATTGCCCTCAAATCGCCATTTAACCAAAGTAACAACGGTCGACGGCGTCGAATTAGTTGTTGAAGTTGCCGCGCCTTTAAAGCCTTCAAAAGGTGCGCTATTAATGTGTCATCCAAATCCAACTGGCGGTGGAATGATGGATTCGCATGTTTACAAAAAAGCCGCCAATCGGCTTCCGGCATTGGCCGACTTAACCATAGTTAGGTTTAATACTCGTGGCACAAGTAGCGAACAAGGTACGAGTACTGGTGTTTATGATCAAAGTAAATTAGAAAAACTTGATGTTGAAGCAATGGTTGCTTATTGTTTGGATGAATTAAAGTTAGAAAATCTCTGGGTCGTAGGATGGTCCTTTGGTACTGAATTAACTTTGAAGTATGCGCGAGACTTAAGGATTAAAGGAATTATTCTGCTTAGCCCACCATTGATGTACACCACTGAAGCAGAGTTGCAGTTTTGGGCGGCTGATGGCAGGCCTGTAATTGCGCTAGTGCCTGAACATGATGAGTATCTATCGCCAGCAGCTGCTCGGGAAAAGTTTGCCGGAATCCCACAGATAGAAATTATCGATGGCGAAAATATGAAACACCTTTGGTTGGGCGAACCAGCTGTTCAATTTGTACATAATGAAATTGTTAAAAGAGTTGCACCAGATAAATTTCCACTACCAACTGAAATTTAAGCTTGATCTGCCTTCGGGTAGACCACTTCTTCAAGTATCAAAAGAATTGAAGCTGCAATTGGAACCGCCAAAATTCCACCCACTAGGCCAAGCAGTGAAGCGCCAATTAACGCGCTGACAATGGTTACCAATCCGGGTATCGCAAGAGTTTTCCGCATAATTCTAGGCATCACCAAGTAATTCTCAATTTGCTGATAAATCAAATATGCAATAAATACAGCAACGCCTACGCCAATAGATTGAGTCAAACCAATTACTGTAAGTATGGAGGCTCCGATGAAATGGCCAACTAGAGGAATCAATCCACAAATAAAGACCAACATGCCAAGCGCGATGGGTGATGGTAAACCTAGAACGCCAGCAACCACTGACATTACTAAACCAGCTATAAAAGCCACTGATATCTGACTTCCCACGAAAGCGCCAATTCTAGAAACAATCCCATCGGTTAGCGCTTTAATTCGATAGCGCCTAGATGCAGGAGCCAATCGAATTGCTTGCTCGATGACCGTTGGTAGTGAGATTGTGAAGTACATGGTCAGCACCAAGATGGTTAATGCAGTAAAGATACCTGAGATAAAAGTTTTACCTACGCCAACTATGCCTCCAAAGGCGGAGATTATTAGCGTGCCATCACTAGTGATGGAATTTACTTTCTCAGTCAGCGAATCAATTAATCCATATTGATTATTGATGTCATTAATAAGCGAATTGTTCTTCAAATTTTCAAGTAATGCAGGGGCGCTCTCAATCAAACTTGTAGTTTGCCGAACTACCGGCGGAATAATTAATAGCGCCAATATGACTACGAAAATAATAACAAGCCCCAAAATTACAGAGACTGAAGCACCACGGCTTAGTCCCTTTCGACGAAAGAATTCAACTGCAGGATTTAAACCCATCGCAAGGAATATTGAGATTAGAATCAAGACAAAGATTTGGCTGGCTGCTGCTAGTGACCTTAGTAATACAAAAGCAGTAAGCGCTCCAGTCGTCGCCAAGAAACCAAAATAAAATGGAGAGCTCTTTTCAATGGGTGCACCTGGTTTTCCGAAATTCTCAGGTGATTTTTGAGATTTCTCTGTCGATTTACCAATGCGCTTACTAATAGCCATGCGAATAGTTTAATTAAGGAAGCAAGATAAGAGAGAATATCCTCATGTCACTGCGGATTACGGGCCTGGGCGAGGAGATTGGCGCAGTTATTGGCTTGCCATGGGAACGGCCGCTAGAGCAGTGGCCGGAAGATCCGGCGCTGACTGAAAAGCGTGGAATCTCTCGCCATATTGTTCGCTTAGTCCGTTCAGATGAAGCTGACCCTAATTCCGAGATCTACGCAGTCAAAGAGACGGTAGTTGAATTCGCAAAACGTGAATACAAAGCTTTGATTGAATTAAAGCATCTAGGCGCTCCAAGTGTTGAACCAGTTGCAGTTATCGAAGGCCGTACAGATTTAAATGGTGATGAATTGCCATGTGCAATTGCTACGCGTTTTCTTCCATATTCTCTGCCTTATCGCGTGGTCTTATCTCAATCTGTTTCAGAGCATGACATTAATAATATGGCGAATGCTTTAGCTTATTTATTGGTGCAATTGCATCTACTCGGATTTTGGTGGGGTGATTGCTCGCTATCGAATACTTTATTTAGAAGAGATGCCGAAAGTTTTGCTGCTTACTTAGTAGATGCCGAAACTGGGGAGTTTCAGACCAAATTATCTGATGGCCAGCGTGAACATGATTTAGAAATTGCATTTTTCAATGTGGCAGCAGAGTTAGAAGATTTACAGTTATCCGGAGTGCTTTACACCGGAATGGATCCAATCCGTGCTTCAGAAGCAGTGCAACGAAGATATCGAAGGTTATGGTCTGCTCTTAAAGATCCAAAGAAATTAGATCCAAATGATAGACATGCCGTAGAGCGTGCAATGCGCGAGCTTCACGATTTAGGTTTCGCAGTTGAAGAGGTGCAAATTTCGCTAGATAACGAAACTCATATGCTCTCATTTCAACCTAGATTGGTGGCCGCTGGTTATCACTCTGCAAAGTTAAAGAACCGTTTTAGTCTTGATGCTCAAGAATTACAGGCAAAGAGAATTTTGGCTTCATTTGATCGTTGGTACGCCAGGCAACCGAATAAAAGTTCTAAAGATGAGATGGCAAAGGAGTGGCTCGATACAGTTTTCTTCCCAATTCTTAATTTAATCCCTACCGAATTACAAGGTCGCGTAGAGAAAGCGCAAATGTTCCATGAAATCTTGGAAAATCGTTGGTATATGACCGAAAAAGCTGGTTTTGACGTGGGTTTGGAAGCAGCCGCAAAAGCGTATATAAATGAGGTCTTGCCGTTACGTATGGATTCAGGAGTTGAGACAGAGTGAAGCAACCAAACTTTGGTAGCGCATTTGATTTAAGTACTTTGAAGAAGCCTGCTGAGAGCGCTGCGCCTAACCAAGCCATTCCAGGGGTCGAAGCCACTGTCGAAACACTTCCAAATGTTTTGATGCCATTATCAAATACCAAACCTGTGATTGTCATCTGCTGGTCAGAGCGTTTCCCAGAATCAAAAGAAACTCTTGCACTGATGGGAAAGTTGAATAAAGATGATAACGATTCTTGGCAATTAGCAACGGTAGAAATTGAAAAGCACCCACAAGTTGCACAAGCGCTACAAACAAGAGTTGTGCCATATGCCATTGCAATTGTAAAAGAACAGGTGATGCCGCTCTTTGAAAATCAGTATCCAGAGAGTCAACTTCGTATGGTGATTGATAAAGTTCTATCAATTGCAGCCGAACAAGGTATTGGCGAAGCTCCTGTTGAAAGAACTGAACCAGAAGAAGATGAAGCAATGGCTGCGCTTCAAAATGGAGATCTTGATGGAGCAATTAAGGCTTATGAGAAATTAGTTGCGCGAAAGCCTGGCGATACCATGGCTAAATCTGGTTTAGCTCAAATGCAGTTACTCAAAAGAACTCACGGAGCTAATGCCAAATCAATACTTGAAATGGCCAGCTCTAATCCGCTAGATGTAGCGGCTCAGATTGCATGTGCAGATTTAGAGATTGCCAATGGAAAAGTGGATGAAGCTTTTGCAAGGCTATTAAATTGCGTCCGCACTCTCTCTGATAATGATCGAAAGGCGGCAAAAGAACACCTAATTACGCTTTTCGGATTGATTGATCCGGCAGATCCACGATTAGTGCAGGCTCGCAAGGATTTGGCGAGTGCGTTATTTTGATTAAACGTGATGTAGCCCTGACCAAGGCGCTCTTCTTTCTCTTTGGCTTTGGAATTATGGGTTGGGTACCTAGATTTCCAGAACTTAAAGCGAATTTAGACGTAAATAATGGCCTCTTTGGTTCCATGCTCAGCATGGGCGCATTTGGTTCGCTGGTAGCGCTCTTAACTATCGGCCATTTGGTCGATCACTTCGGCGGAAAGCGCATGCTAATTGTCGGCCAAACTATTTTAAGTTTTGCATATATAGCCATTGTAAATGTCACTGATATTCAAGCATTCTTAATTATCAATATTCTGGTTGGTTTTTCTATTTCGATGCTGCACATTGCAAATAATGCACAAGCATTTTATGACCAAGACCGCGGTGGTAAGAATTTAGTAGTTTCTGCAGCCGGGTATTGGTCTGCTGGTTCGTTGATATCAACTTTGTTATCCATGTATTTGATTGGGAAAGTGGAACTAAGCCTGCACATAACAGTTTTGCAAGTTGTCGTTTATTTCCTAACTTTAATTGTCATTCTCTCTCGAAGAGAGACTCTAATTCCATCTAATCGTCACGACCGTGTAAGTAAGTCTATTTTGAAAGATCTACGAAGATTCAATTTTGATTGGATAGTTAATTTCGGACTTATTTTTGGAATTATGTTGGAATTTGCGATTGGTGATTGGTCAACAATTTTTGCCAAAGAAGAAGGTGGAATTTCTGCCACCTGGGCTCCGTTACCGTTTCTCTGCTTCACGCTCTTTATGATTATTGGTCGAGTCTCAATTACCGCCTTAAGAAAGAGATTTAAAATTTATAATCTAGTACGTTTCGGTGGGATTTTGGCAGGCACCTCATTTATTCTAGGTATTTGGTCAGTACATATTTTTGGATTACTTGGGCTATTGATTTCGTTTTCCCTCGCGGGACTTGGTTCATCGTTCATTGGGCCATCTTTTTTAAATATTGCTAACACTCGAATTGATTTGCCATCAAGTATTGTCATTGGCCAGATCAGCGCGGTAAATGTGATGCTCTCTTGGATACTAAAACAGGTAATAGCTTTCGTAGCTCAAATTGCAGGTCTGCAAGTGGCGCTCACGATTCCAGCGCTTCTAGCGATAGCAGTGGGGCTATTTACTGGGGTTTTTAAGCAAGCTCCAGCCAAATAGTCGCCATCGGTGGAATTCTCAAAGTTCCTTGGCAATCATCTCCGACTATTACTTCGGAATTCTTAACTCCCGATCCGCCATATTTAAGATCATCCGTATTTAGGACTTCGCGATACTTGCCTGGTTTTGGAATATACATTTTGTAATGTTCGTGAGGAACGGCAGACCAATTTGTTACTGAAATCAATGGCCTACCATTATCTGACCAGCGTGCATATGCAATTACATTTGCTGCACCATCGTCGCCAACCAACCATTGAAAACCTTCAACAAAATTGTCACGCTGCCAGAGCGCTTCAGTTGCTTTATATTTGTGGTTGATATCAGAAATTACTTTCTGAATACCTTTATGTTCGTCAAATTCTGTTAAATACCATTGCAAGCCATCCGATGCGCTCCACTCTTCGTTCTGACCAAATTCAGAACCCATAAATAGTAATTTTTTACCAGGGTGTGACCACATGTAACCGTAGAGCGCTCGTAATTGCGCCGTCTTTTGCCATTTGTCTCCAGGAAATTTATTTACAAGAGAACCTTTGCCATGCACTACTTCATCGTGTGAAAGCGGCAGCATGAAGTTTTCGCTCCATGCATAGAGAATTGAGAAAGTAATTTCATTATGGTGATACATGCGATGAATTGGTTCGTGAGAAAGATATTGCAAAGTATCGTGCATCCAACCCATATTCCACTTGTAGCCAAAACCTAAACCGCCAAAACCAGTATCTCTAGTAACACCAGGCCACGCGGTTGACTCTTCTGCAATCATCATGATTCCTGGGTGATGCTTGTATGCAGTAGAAGTAGCTTCTTGTAAAAATTGCACTGCTTCGAGATTCTCGCTACCGCCAAATTGATTTGGCACCCATTCACCCTCTTTGCGTGAATAATCTAAATAGAGCATAGATGCCACAGCATCTACGCGTAGCCCATCAATATGGAACTCAGCTAGCCAATAAAGAGCGCTTGCGACTAGAAAATTGCGCACTTCCGTGCGACCAAAATTGAATACCAGAGTGCCCCAATCAGGGTGCTCACCTTGGCGTGGATCTGCATGTTCATAGAGCGCAGTACCATCAAATTTAGCTAGCGCCCATTCATCCTTTGGAAAATGTGCGGGTACCCAATCAAGGATTACTCCGATTCCAGCTTCATGTAATTTATCAACTAGATATCTAAATTCATCAGGTGTACCGAATCTTGAAGTCGGTGCAAAGAAGCCAGTTACTTGATAGCCCCAGGATGGAGCATATGGATGCTCGGTAACTGGTAGAAATTCTACGTGCGTAAAACCTTGAGCTTTTACATAATCAACTAGTTCAATTGCTAACTGTTGGTAACTCAAGCCAACTCGCCATGATCCCAAGTGGACTTCATAAACCGCGACCGGAGAGCGCCAAGATTCAAATGACTTGCGAGCTTCCATCCATTTTTGATCGCTCCAGTTGTAATTAGATTCATTGACAATGGAAGCAGTACTTGGTGGAAGTTCGCATTGACGCGCCATAGGATCTGCATGATCTACCCATTGTCCCCAAGAAGAACAGATGGCAAATTTATATTTAAGCCCTGGCCCAACATCTGGTAGAAAAATCTCCCAAATACCTGAATTTCCAATTTTGATCATTGGATTTGTGGACTTATCCCAGAAATTATTATCGTGAATTAGAGATACTGCTGATGCATTTGGCGCCCAAACACTAAATGCAGTGCCAATCAAGTTGCCTTTTTCATCGCGTTTAACTTGCGCACCAAGTACATCCCAAAGTTTCTCGTGTCGCCCTTCATTGAATAGATGAAGATCTACTTCACCTATGGAGGAGTGCGGATTTAAAAAAGAAGTCATGAAAGCTCTACCTTTACGATGTGAGCTACTTTTCCAACCGGACGGCTTGGCTGTAAACGTACAAATGTATTTGCTGACCAATGATGGATATTTCCATCGAGTAAATCAGTGACTTTGAAGTGCTCTTGATTTAGCCCCAACGCTTGCATATTCCAATGAACCGTGGCTTCTTGGGCGTAAGTAGGATCTAGATTGACCACTACTAGGATTAAATTGTCGCCTTCGCGCTTTGAATAGGCGATGATTGCGCCACTATCTGTATGGTGAAAATGTAGATTGCGTAAGCGCTGAAGTGCGATGTTCTCTTTACGAATTTTATTTAATTGGGCAATAAATGGCGCCAAAGTTAGACCTTTTTTCGCCGCACCTTCCCAATCACGAGTTCGAATCTGATATTTCTCAGATTCCCAATATTCTTCTTTGCCTTCAGCTAATGGCTTAGATTCGTAAAGTTCATAACCTGCATACATTCCCCATGATGGCGTAAGGGTCGCGGCAAGTACAGCGCGAAGTGCAAACATTGCTGGATTTCCGCTTTGCAAGTGATACGGAAGAATATCTGGTGTATTTACCCAGAAATTTGGACGGAAAAAGGAACTTGTCCAGTGCGCAACTTCATTTCCGTAATTAATTAAATCTTCTTTGCTGGTGCGCCAGGTGAAATAGGTGTAAGACTGTTGAAATCCTGCTTTTCCAAGCGCATGCATCATTGCTGGCTTTGTAAATGCTTCCGCAAGGAAGATTACTTCTGGATTCTCTTTGTAAATAATTCCCAATAGCTCTTGCCAGAAATGAACTGGCTTTGTGTGCGGATTATCGACACGGAATATTTTTATGCCTTTAGAAATCCATAAACGCAAAATTCTTAGTGATTCATTAAGAATTCCCTGGTAATCCTGATCGAAGTTAATTGGATAGATATCTTGATACTTCTTAGGAGGATTTTCAGCATATGCAATTGATCCATCTGGGCGATGGCTAAACCATTGCGGATTGCTCTTTACCCAAGGGTGATCAGGGCTTGCTTGCAGCGCGAAATCCATCGCAATTTCGATATCTAATTTTTTGGCAACTTTTACAAACTCTTCGAAATCTTGCATGGTGCCAAGTGCTGGATTGATGGCGTCGTGGCCACCCTCTTTGCCGCCAATTGCCCAAGGCACTCCGGGATCATTTGGACCTGGAGTTAAAGTGTTATTTGGGCCTTTTCTAAATTGCACACCAATTGGATGTACCGGTGGCAGGTAGAGCACATCAAAGCCCATCTCCTTTACGCCTGGTAAGCGCTTCTGGGCGTTTTTAAAGTTGCCACCTTCGGAACGGGGAAAGAATTCATACCAAGCACCAACCAGAGCTCGGTCGCGATCAGACCGCACTGGGAAATCTTCAGATTTAGAGAGTAATTTCTTAAGAGGGTTGAAATGAAAGTATTCGCGAACTTCAGGGATTGTCGCCAATGAGAATCTGGTTGCGGCATCTACAGATTTATTTCGTAACTGTTTGATCAATGGTTCAAGTAATACTTTTGCATTCTTATCGGTTGCAATAGTCTCTTCATAAAGAAGAGCTCCGATTTCGCACATCAAATCTGCATCTACATCAGCAGCAATTTTTATTTGACCGTCATGTTCCCAGGTCAAGAATGGATGATCATAAGTTTCGATATGAAAAGTAAATTCACCAAGACCATTGGTGTTGACCCAAGTTTCGTAGCGATTAGTTCCGGGTGCATTTTCATGCATTACTGATCTTGATACTTCTTGCCCCAGAGTATCAAGGACCACAGCTTGAGCGCCAAAGGCATCGTGCCCTTCTCGAATTACTGTTGCTTCAACTTTAAATTTTTCAAAGGGAATCGTCTTAACAGGAACGTACTCGCCACCAAACCAGATAGTTGGGGAGATGTCGCTGGCAGGGATTCGATTGATCAACCGGAACCTTCCGTATTTCCTGGATCAGCGGCGCTGATATCGGCCAAACGGTACTTGTCTACAGCCTGTTGCACAATAGATTCTTTAATTTCGCCGGCTTTAGCAAGTTGTGACAGAGTCGCAACCACTATTGATTCGGCATCTACTTTGAAGTGTCGACGAAGCGCACCACGTGTATCAGATAAGCCAAAGCCATCTGTTCCGAGAGATACGAAAGGTTGTGTTACCCAAGGTTGGATTTGGTCTTGAACTGCACGCATGTAATCACTAACAGCAACAACCGGACCCTTAGCGTCTGCTAATTTCTTAGTGACGTATGCGCTCTGCTTATCTCGCGGATGAAGCAAGTTATGGCGATCTACGGTTAGGCCATCGCGGCGCAGTTCATTCCAGGAAGTAACAGACCAAACTGCAGCATTAACATCCCAATCTTTTTCAAGTAATTCTTGCGCCTTCAGAGCGGAATTAACAGCAACACCTGAAGCCAAGATATTCGAACGACGTTTGCGACCCTTTGCATCTTTAAGTAGATATAGGCCTTTCAAAATCCCATCAACATCGACATTTTCTGGTTCTGCAGGTTGTGCATATGGCTCGTTATAAACAGTTAGGTAATACATGATGTTCTCGCTGTTTTCACCGTACATGCGGCGTAGACCATCTTTAACAATGTGTCCGATTTCGTATCCAAAGGCTGGATCATAAGAAACTATTGCTGGGTTAGTAGCAGCAAGTAGTTGTGAATGTCCATCTTCATGCTGTAGTCCTTCGCCATTTAGCGTAGTGCGACCGGCAGTTGCACCAAGAATAAAGCCACGGCACATCTGATCTGCAGCAGCCCAGAATGCATCACCTGTGCGCTGGAATCCGAACATTGAGTAGAAAATATAAATCGGAATCATTGGTTCATCGTGAGTTGAATATGAAGAACCAACTGCAGTAAATGATGCAGTAGAACCAGCTTCGTTGATACCTTCATGAAGAATTACACCAGTAGGTGCTTCCTTGTATGAGAGCATCAATTCACGGTCCACTGATATGTACTTTTGCCCATTTGGATTGTAAATCTTCATTGTTGGAAATAAAGAGTCCATACCGAAAGTACGAGCTTCGTCCGGAATAATTGGCACGATTCTTGGACCAACACCTGGATCTTTTACTAAATCCTTTAGCAAGCGAACAAATGCCATAGTGGTGGCTACTTCTTGTGCACCTGAACCACGTTTTACTGATTCATAAGCATCATCTGCCGGTAGTGCAAGTGGTTTTGATTTCGCGCGCCGAGATGGAATTGATCCACCAAGTGATGCACGGCGTTCCATCAAATACTTATGCTCTGGCGAACCTTCTTCGAAACGATAATAAGGAGGCAAATACTTATCCAACTTCTCGTCTGGGATAGGAATTCGTAGAGTGTCGCGGAATGCTTTGATGTCATCCAGAGTCATCTTCTTCATCTGGTGAGTTGCATTTCGACCTTCAAAATGCGAACCGAGAGTCCAACCCTTAATGGTCTTCGCCAAAATTACGGTTGGACGGCCATTCTTCTGAGTCATTGCGGCTTGATATGCAGCAAACATCTTGCGGTAATCATGGCCACCACGCTGCAGTGACCAGATCTTCTCGTCAGACCAATCTGCAACCATCGCAGCCGTACGTGGATCACGGCCAAAGAAGTTTTCGCGAACAAATTTGCCATCTTCGGTTTTGAAAGTTTGGTAATCACCATCAGGAGTGTTGTTCATGAGTTGAACCAACGCACCTTCGGTGTCTTTAGCTAATAACTCATCCCAACCACGGCCCCAGACAACTTTAATTACATTCCAACCAGCGCCGCCAAAGATTGATTCAAGCTCTTGAATAATCTTTCCATTACCGCGAACCGGACCATCAAGTCGCTGCAAATTGCAGTTAATTACAAAAGTTAAATTATCTAGACCTTCACGCGCTGCAAGACCTAGCGCACCAAGTGATTCAACTTCATCAGTTTCACCATCACCTAAGAAAGCCCAGACATGTTGCTGGCTAGTGTCTTTGATATTTCTATTTTGTAAGTAGCGATTAAAGCGTGCCTGATAAATCGCATTGATAGGACCAAGACCCATCGAAACAGTTGGGAACTGCCAAAACTCTGGCATCAAACGTGGATGAGGATATGAAGATAATCCTCCGCCTTCATGTGAAAGCTCTTGGCGGAAACCATCTAATTGATTATCACTTAAGCGACCTTCCACAAATGCACGTGCATACATTCCGGGACTTGCATGTCCTTGGAAGAAAATCTGATCTCCGCCTCCTGGGTGATCTTGCCCGCGGAAGAAATGATTAAAGCCAACTTCATATAAAGCAGCCGAAGATGCATAAGTTGAGATATGTCCACCAACTCCAACACCTGGACGTTGCGCTCGGTGCACCAACATCGCCGCATTCCAGCGAATCGCAGCACGAATACGACGTTCAATATCTTCATCGCCAGGGAAGGCCGGCTCGCGTTCTGGTGAAATAGTGTTTATGTAATCGGTATTTCGAATCGAGCTAATTGGCACATTGTTCTCGCGCGCGTGCTTTAGCAGGCTATTGAGAAGATACTTTGCTCGAACCGGTCCAGCATTCTTGAGGGTTGCATCAAGGGATTGCATCCACTCATTGGTTTCGCTTGGGTCGGAATCCACTAGATTTTCGATGTATTGCTCTGGCGCCTCAAAGGTTTCGCTCATGGGCATATCTTTCCGCGTAGGCTGGAAAAACGCTAATTACCGACGGAAATTCCTTAAGAAGCCATAAATATTTTCCATTTTGACTTGCGCCACAGGCGGCTTCTCCTGTGGACTTCTCCCATGCCATCGCGGATGGGTTTTGAGAAAGGTCAACTGATTCTTGAGGTCGGTCATGGAACTGACTGTGATGAGAATTTGCGAAAGCAAGTAGCAGATCTTACTGGCGAGCCATTAATCGAAAATCAAGCAAGTGAAGTTGTTGATGCTGTCCTATTATGGTTCAGAGAAGATGATGGCGATTTAACTGATGAGCTTGTGGATGCGCTCACTTATCTTTCCGAAACTGGTCCAATCTGGGTACTAACACCAAAAGTCGGGCGTGAGGGACATGTTCATCCTAGTGACATACAAGATGCTGCAAACACCGCTGGCTTGAGTCAAACTTCAACCATTGCAGTTGCTCCAAATTGGAGCGCCACAAAAATTGTGCATCGAAAGGCAAAGAAGTGATCAATATCGGAAGCGAAGCCCCAGATTTCGAAGTATTAGATAACAATGGACAGATGGTGAAACTATCTTCATTTCGCGGAAGTAAGAACGTACTCTTACTTTTCTATCCCTTTGCATTCTCTGGAATTTGCACAGGTGAACTTTGTGCGATGCGTGATGATTTGAAACCATTTCAAAATGAAGATGTCCAGCTATTGGCCATTTCCTGCGATCCGATGTATTCAAATAAGGCATTTGCAATTCAGGAAGGCTATAAGTTTCCTGTCCTAAGCGACTTCTGGCCACATGGTGCAGTCTCAAAGGCCTATGAAGTCTTTAACGAAGATCGCGGTTGCGCAACTCGTGGATCATTCTTGATTGATAAGAACGGCATACTCCGTTGGAGAGTTGTAAATACTTTGGGTGAAGCGCGCAATATTGAGGATTACAAGCAGGCGCTCGCAGCGCTATAAATCTATGCTTAAATAGCGTTAATTCGCATTTTCTATGCGAATTAGTTACTATTTCGCACGCAACAAACGGGTGGTTAGCTCAGCGGTAGAGCGCTTCGTTTACACCGAAGATGTCGGGGGTTCGAAACCCTCACCGCCCACGTTTATTAAGTAATAATTTCCTCATGGAAACCCAAAGCAATCTGCCTCAAGTGGATCAATTCTTCGATGAATTTGGAGCATTGATAAGCATTCCAGCCAAACAGAATAAAAAGCTCGCAGTCTTGCGAGTTATTGCTGAAGCATTTGATACAGATACCAAGTATTCAGAGCAAGAATTGAATGAAATACTTTTACGATTCAATGATGATACTGCTGCGATAAGACGGCACATGATTGAATTTGGCATCATGGAGCGCAACAAAGAGAGCTTTTACTGGTTAAAGGAAATTAGCAATGACTGAAAAGAAAGTCACCGGACCGGCGTCATATTTTCCCTCAATTGAGAAGAAGTATGGCAAACCAATAGAGCATTGGATGAAGGAACTAAAGAAGGTTTCCAAGCTTGCCCATATGGAACAAGTTGCACATCTCAAAGAGAAATTTGAAATTGGCCATGGCCACGCAAATGCCTTGGTCGCGTTTTTTCGAAAGAAGAACGGCCTCTAAATTAAGTTCGCTATGGAGCATATTGATAGATTCACCAAATTAACTCAAGAAGAACAGATAAAAGAACTAACAGAAGTTGCGCGAATTGCAGCTTACGAATTCGGCATTCAAATTGAAGAGATAAAAAATATCTGTCATAGCTTTAACTCCACATTTTGTGTGAAGGATGCGAATTCGAATAAATACTCTTTAAGAGTCAATCTAAATTTCACTCGAGACAAATCAGCAATAGCTTCTGAGCACAAGTGGTTGGCGGAGATCAATGACCTTAAATGCATCAATGTTCCTCGACCGCTGGAAACTACAAAA
Source organism: Actinomycetota bacterium (assembly GCA_046048895.1). Lineage (GTDB taxonomy): Bacteria > Actinomycetota > Actinomycetes > Nanopelagicales > Nanopelagicaceae > ZLKRG08. The sequence continues at coordinate 7,146 of JBJOFF010000013.1, read as the reverse complement.
GACCAACCCTTTGCGCATGTATTCTCTCAGAATTTAAGTTTTGCGTTTGATTGCACTATGGCGCATTGGATTGAAGGCGTCGAGATTGGTGACCAACCAACCGATACCAATCTTTTTGAGTTGGGCCGAATTATGGCCTTAATGCATGAACAATCTGCAAGCTTTTCCAGAAGCGATTACTCTGGATTTCCAGATGTCGATTCCGTATTTATGGATATGCAGAATCATTTAAGTAAAACGAATCTAATAACCGAGGATTTGGAGCTTAAAGCGCTTTTAAGTAGAGCCCAGCAAGATTCAGCAACTGCATTCACAGATCTGGCTAAATACGAGCCAAAGATTTTAATTCATGCGGATTTACATATGGGAAATGTAATTCAGAAAGACGATAAATTAACAATCATAGACTTTGATGATGCAGGTTTTGGATACCCCTCACAGGATCTCTCCATTGCAATTTTCTATTTACGTGATGACCCTGCAAAAGAGCGCGAATTACTGACTGGGTATCAATTAGTTAGAGAGCTACCTGCAGGATTGGATTCAAATTTAGAAAGATTGTTATTGGCAAGACAATTACTATTACTAAATACTTTATTAGTTACCGCGGTAGCGGAGGAAATTGCTTTCATCCCTGAATACATTCAGAAAGTGAAGTGGCGCCTTAAGAATTTTTACAATACCGGGGTATTCACACTGATTTAATTTGGCTTTTTGCCTAAATTGAATTTAATTATTATTTTATCGCCTGCTTCAATATCTTCACATTTTCGGATTGCATCTTTGATAGGGATTCGGTAACAACCATCTTTGGGAATCATGGCAGTCATAAATTCAGTTTGTCCGATAACACCATGAATATGAATCACGCCCCAGCCATAAGAATGAATGGCAGCCTCAGTCTTAATTTCAGTGCTTAATTTTTTTGATATCTCCACAAAATAAAATGGGGCCGGACCTCGCCATTCAAATATTTCGCCGGTTACTTTGAAATCGTATTTCACTATTTGAATCTAATATTTCTCATTGTTGAATGCCCACAAGTCCTTATCGTCTAAATCAAGGTGGTGACCGTGCATCTTGAGAATCGTTGATAATTGGGCGCGATGTTCAGCAGTATGAATTGCGGCCTGGGAGAGGATTACCGAAAGGTGAACTGTTCGTTCCCCGCCTTCGTCTATAAAAGTACATGGTTCATCGTTTCTTGATGCTTGATTCACAATAATCTGGTCCAAGTTCGCTAATTTGGCAGCAGATTGCGAAAGATCGTTGTGGCTTCTAATTTGAGTGACATCATCCCAATCGATACCCGTAGCGCAGTATTTGTACCATTCCGCGGCATTGATAAAGTGAGTGAGAATCTTGCCTACTGGCCATTCACCTTCGGCGGCTCTTAGGCCATAGATCTCTTCGGGCATTTTGCTAATCTCTTTAAATATTAATTGATTGGACCACGCCATATGCTTTAGCACTTTTTCGAGTGAAATCATGCGGGTAGTCTTGCACAGGTTAGTCAAAGGGGAGCGGTATGCGTTTCATTATTTTTGTTATTGATGGTCCAGGAAATCTCGCAGGTCCAGACGAGATGAAGAATATTGACGCATTTAATGAAAAATTGCAGAAGAATGGTAATTGGATTACTGCGGCGGGCATTAAAGAGCCAAGTCACGCTACTTTAATTGATAATCGAAATGATATAGGTGAAGTTAAATCTGGTTCACTGTTTACTGGCCCAGAGCACTTCAGCGGTTTTTGGTTAATTGAAGCTGAGTCAGAAGCAGCAGCGCATCAACTTGCTATGGAAGGCTCTTTTGCGTGTAATCGCAAAGTCGAATTGCGCCCCTACATTCAGTAATTATTGGCTCAACTCGTATGGATTCTTTCCTTCGGTAGCGGAACGTAGGACACAGAAAAGATTTCCTTCTGGATCTTCCATTACAACCCAAGAAGTGCGCGGATCGGCGCTTTGACCGATCTCAATTCTCTTTGCACCAAGCGCTTCCAATCTGGCAACTTCTATTTCTTGATTATCTGGTCGAATATCTAAATGCAATCGATTTTTAACCACTCGTTTATCCGGATTGCGCATGAAAAGTAAGTCTGCTCCACCATCAGGATTCTCAAGAACCACTTCTTCTTCGTTTGCAATTGTGATTTTCCACCCCAGGGCTGCGTTCCAGAATTTGGCAGGAACTGCTGGGTTTACACAATCGAACGTTACGCATTGAATCTTTAGCATGTTCTTATTGTAGGAACGAGATTAAGATAATGAAATGAATACAACGGGTAATTTTCGTACTTCGGAACTCTTACAACATGAAGCTTCTTGCACACTAAGTTCATTCAGTAATGTCGAGGCGCTGAAATTAGGGAAAATTGCAGTAGATATTGCACTGGAAAGAAATCTTCCGATTGCGATTCAGATTCAAATCAGGGATTGGGTGGTCTTTAAAGCTGCCCTACCAGGATCAAAGCCAGAAAATGATGGTTGGATTAAACGGAAAGCTAATGTGGTCTTATTGAAGCAACATTCAACTATGTACGAACGGGTAAAAGCTGAAGAAGAAAACTTTGATTGGCATGCAGTTAATGGAGTTGAAGATGCTACGCATGCAATACATGGCGGCGGATTTCCAATAAAAACAGCCGAGGGTATGGTAGGAATCCTATTGATAAGCGGCTTACCGCAGGTAGAAGATCATTTGCTGGCGGTAGAAATTCTAAAAAACTATCTATCTAAATAGGCAAGTGCTGCGCCAATAATGCCTGCGTCGTTATTTAGAGAACTCTTTCTCAAATCAACTTTGCCAATAAATTTAGCAAATTCTGCATGCGCTTGAACCTTTTCTTCCAGGTGCTTCCAATAAATATCTCCAGCTTGCATTACACCGCCGCCAACTACTACTGCGTTTAAATCCAGAATACATAAAACATTTACGATGGCTTGCGCAAGCGCATCAGCACCGCGCTTAATACTCAAATTTGCAAGGGTATTGCCAGCTCGTGCATTTGAAGCTAATGCTTCAAAGCTTCTATCTTTGTTTTCCCAACCGATACTAATTGCATAATTGACCATTTGTGGGCCGCTTGCAAATAATTCCGCACATCCCAATCTGCCACAAATGCATTTTTCTGACTCAAAAGCAATCGTATGATGGCCAAAATAACCTGCATTCCCAGATGCTCCGGTAAAAAGTTTATGGTTGAGGATTAGCCCACCGCCAACTCCTGTGGAGACCACCATGCCCAACATATTTTTAAGTCCTTGGCCAGCACCGACTTTATGTTCAGCATGAGCAAGTGCTATCGCATCTCCATGAAGAATAATATTTTTAGCATCTAACTGGAGAAGTTCACTGAATTTCGAAACGATTGGAAACTCTCGCCAATGTGGAATATTTACAGGGCTAATTGCTCCAATTTGGTCATGCAATGGACCAGCCGAACCTATGCCAACACCTTCAATTGAAACGTGATTTTTTGTGATGAGATTCAAGGTCTTTTCGACGATTTCTGGCCAAATATCAGTTCTCTGGCCAGTGGGAATATTGATTCGATCCAAGATTTTTAAATCTTTATCAACTAAAGCAATGGCGGCCTTAGTTGCGCCGATATCAATTGCTAGCACGGTGGGAATCATTTTGTTACTTTGGTTTGATTACCGCGGTGCCTTTTTCGTGATCTAAAATTGTAATCTCATGTTTCGGTAGCGCTCTTGCGAAATCTTCCGCTAGGCGACGCTCTCCGGCACGCTTCACATCATCAAGAATAACCACAGCTTTCGGAGAGAGTTTTTTCAAGAGTACATCCAGCGCCGGATAACGACCATTTGAATCATCGCCACCTTGCGGTCCATCAATGACAAGCAAATCGATATTTTTAATATCCTTAAATGAATTTGGGTCATACCAACCATTACTGCTGGAGTAGGGAGCCAATTGTGAGTAACGAACTTCAGCGCCTTTTGTACCGTGTGCTTTGAGTAAGTCTCTAGTTACTTGAGCATATTCCTCAGAGCCATCAAAACTAATTACTTTCTTCGCACCAGCTTTTGCCATTACAACTGTTGAAACACCAGAGCCAAGTTCGACTACTAATTTAGGTTTGGTAGTTTTAACAGTCTGTGCCAAAGTTAAAAGTAAATCAGGCGATCCTGCCCAGCCACGAGTTGAAGGCAATGGAGCAGAAAATTTAATGAGCGAATTTAATTGAACAAAAGCTTCTAACTGTCGATAGTCCTGGAGTGATGAGGTTCGAGTCAACTCGGTAATTTTTTGAATACCGCCTGCCAATCTCTCAGTTTGGCGACCAACTTTTTGATGCAGCGCTCTAAGGGAGCGAGCAAGATAAATAAGTCCAGCAATCGAAATTGCGCCAAGGGCTAAGAGAAAAATATCCATGCCCGTAGAGTATCCCTGTGACTCACAATCCTGATCGAGAATCCTTCTTTCCGAAGATAGAGAAGAAGCATGGCCAGCCGATGAAATACTGGTTTCAAGTCATGAAAGACCTTGAAGGAATGAAATATCCCGAACAAGTGGCCTTTCTTAAAGAGGAACATGGATTTAGCCAGGCGCATGCCAATGCATTAGTTATGTATAGCCGTGGATCGAAGTCATCAAAGCGGTTCAGTACGCTGAATGATTACTTGAAAGAACATGATGCTGTAAAGAAGAGAACAATAAAGGCTATTTTTAAAGCTATACAAAATAAGTATCCAGATACCGAATTGGTAATTGCATGGAATCAACCAATGTTGAAGTATCACGACAATTACATTTTTGGTGCATCCATTCTGAAAAATCATATTTTGATTGCACCGTGGGAACCAAAAGTTCTGCAGAAATTGGCACCTAAATTGAAGGATTACAAAGTTTTAAAAAAGACTGTTCAAGTGCCAGTTGATTGGAAAGTTGATGAGAAATTACTTCAATTGATGGCAAAGGAAGTAATTAGTCAGTTAAAGTAATGCTTATGTCCCAGCATCAGCAATTACAGCGAAAAACTTTAAAAACTTTAACTGCTGCCCAAGTAGGCGCTGGAGTTGGAACTGCAGGTACCGTTGCGGCGGGTTCGCTTTTAGTTGCATCCATTACTGGCTCTGAAGAGCTCGCAGGTTTAGCGCAGACATTCTCAGTGCTTGGTGCAGCAGCTTTAGCGCTGCCACTAGCAAGATTGACTACACGCGGCGGTCGCAGAGTCTCACTTTCTTTTGGATATGCAGCAGGTGTTCTGGGTTCAATACTTGCAATTATTGGCGGCATTAATTCGAATGTAATTTTGATGTTAGCAGGTTCGTTTTTAGTTGGATCGGCAAGTGCATCTGCATATCAAGCACGTTTTGCTGCGATTGATTTGGTAGATGAGGCGCATCGCGCAAAACAACTCTCTTATGTGGTTTGGGGCTCAACAATTGGCGCCGTAACTGGCCCTAATTTGATGTCACCAGCTGGAGATTTGGCAGAGAATTTTGGACTGCCGCGCTTAACCGGCCCTTACATAATCGCTGCTTTTACCCTTACTTTTGCGGCATTATTGATTTTCGTATTTCTAAAGCCTGACCCTTATTTAACAGCGTTAGGTGAAGGCAAAAGTTTTGAAGCTGGCAAGAAACATATAAAGGAAGCGCTGCTACATATTTGGCATAAGCCGGTAGCACTTTTTGCCATTCTTTCCATTGCAATAGGTCACTTAGTCATGGTGTCGATCATGGTTATGACACCTGTACATATGGCGCATGTTGATGTGACGCTTAAAATTATTGGATTAGTGATAAGTGTCCATGTAATTGGTATGTATGCATTTTCACCAGTAGTGGGTGGCATCAGCGATCGAATAGGTAAAATTAAGACTATACAAGTTGGATTATTAATTTTATTTGCATCAGCAATTATTTCGGGAAGTGCCGCAGCCGATAACATTTCAAGTTTAGGATTTGGATTGTTCTTATTGGGTTTGGGTTGGTCGTTTACCTTAATTGCAGGGTCAGCATTGCTAAGTTCATCGGTAGATGCAACTTTAAAAACATCAAGTCAGGGCGCTAGTGATTTGGTTATGAATTTAGCTGGAGCAGGAGGCGGCGCTGTCGCAGGAGTAATAATCAGCGTTCTAACTTATGGCTGGCTATGTGTATTCGCTGCAATTCCGGTTATTGCTTTGGCAATCTGGTCAATCTCTTTCAGATCTTTCAAAACTCCATAAGTCAATAGCATCTAAATTAATTACATCCATATTGTTTACCGCCATAATGTCAGCAATTTGAGCTCGGTGTTCTGTGGCATGATGAACAAATTGCGCAATCACAGAGGTGGATAGAAAAGTAACTGTCTCCCCATATCTGACAAATGTCAGCATCTCTTCCGGCATATCTAAAAATTTCATAATTTTCGTATCGTTTTCGGCGGCTTTAACCACTAGCTTTCGCATTCCATCTGAGGTGTAGGCAAATTCAACCTCTTCAGGTGCGTTCTCTTTTTGTAGCCTTGAAATCAACCTACCTTGAGCAATTACGATGTGGTTGGCGATCTTTCCTACAGACCATTCTGGATTCCAGGCAGTGAAGGAAAGTGCAGATTCGGGCAGGGTAGAAAGTTGTGTGAATAATTCTTTATTTGCCCATGCCATGTGGCGAAAAAGCCTAGTTAGCGTTACATCACTCATTGCAGGATTGTAATGAGTAGGTCAAGAGTAGATATCATTGGCAAAGCAAAATTCCATAAGCGAAAGAGGGCCCGCCGTGCAAGCAAAAGTGGAGGATCAGCTCAAGGTTTTGCAGCTTGCGCATTTGGATTTACAAGCCACTTCGCTTGATCAAAAAGCAAAGACTCTTCCTGAGTCAATTGCACACCGAGAACTTACTATCGAATTTGAAACAAACCGAGATTTGCGCATCGCTGCGGAGACCGAGCTAAGCGATTTAAGCGGAGAAATTAACCGCGCTGAGAGCGATGTTGAACAAGTAGTAAAACGCATTGAGAAAGATGAGAACCGATTAAATGCAGGTCAAGGCACGCCAAAAGAGTTAGAGCAGATGCAGCATGAGTTGATCTCATTAAATGCCCGCCGTGCGGAACTCGAAGAAATCGAATTAGAAGTGATGCTGCGTGCAGATGCCATTAAAGACCGAATTAAAGAATTAAGCAGTAA
>JBJOFF010000012.1:0-31192 GCA_046048895.1 Actinomycetota bacterium | reverse complement strand
CCGAAAAACCATCAGAAGTCGCATCACACATCACACCATCCGCTGCTACTGCGCTAATCGGAGATCCTGCGAAATTTGGTTATGTTGCAGATGATGGAACGGTTTATGTCAGAACACCTTACGGAGATAAGGCAGTCGGTTCATATCCAGGTAAGAGCGCTGAAGAAGCGCTCCAATATTTCGTACGTAAATTCGAAGCGTTAGCTTCTGAAGTTGCGATTCTCGGTGCCCGTATTCGCAGCAATGCAATGGTGCCTACTGATGCACATGAAGCAGTCAACAAATTGCGTCAACAGATCATTGATAGCAATGTGGTTGGCGATCTCGAAGCGCTACATGCATCTCTAAATCAGCTCCCTGAGATTATTGAAGGCAATCGCGCTAATTACGAAGCAAAGAAAGCGCTTGAGAAGGCTGAACGCGAAGCGCGTCGTGCTGATGCACTAATCCAGAAAGAGAATATAGTCGTAGAGGCGGAATCGCTTGCAGATTCTGAAAGCTGGAAGGCAACTGGCGAGCGTCTAAAAGAGCTACTCGATCAATGGAAGGCTGCGCCTCGCTTAGACAAGAAGGCAGATACCGATCTCTGGAAGCGCTTCTCCTCTGCTCGCAATAAATTTGATAAGCGCCGCCGTACCCATTTTGCATCCTTAGATGCACAGCAGAAGAACGTCTCCTCGACGAAGAAGGAATTAGTTGAGAAGGCGGAGTCACTTGTTAACTCCACCGATTGGGTTGCTACCGCTCGTGCATTTAAAGCTTTGATGGATCAATGGAAAGCAGCTGGTCGTGGTAGAGCTTCTGATGATGCAAAACTTTGGGCTCGCTTTAAGAGTGCGCAAGACGCATTCTTTGCAGCGAAGAATGCAGATTTAGAGAAGCGCGAAGGCACTATGGTCGAAAACTTAGCGAAGCGCGAAGCGTTATTGCCTAAGATCGAAGCAATTCTTCCTATTACTGATTTAGATAAAGCGCGCAAAGAGTTTCGCGAACTTATGGGCGAATGGAGCAAAATCGGCCTTACAGATCGCACTAAGCGCGCCGCTCTTGATGCTCGCGTTGATAAAGTTTCTGATGCGATCAAAGAAGCTGAAGCTGAGAAGTGGCGTCGTAGCGATCCAGCTGCAAAAGCTCGTGCAAATGATGTAGTAGAACAATTAACTAAAGCGATTGCCGCTTACGAAGAAGCGGCAACTAAAGCTAGCGCGGCTGGCAATGCGAAGAAGGCTGCAGAGGCAAAAGCTGCTGCCGAAGCGCGTCGCTCATGGTTGACTGAGGCTCAAAAAGGTTTAGCCGAATTCAATTAAAAGCTTTAATTGTTGGTAATTCGATAAACGTCGTATACACCTTCAACTTGGCGAACTGCAGCTAACACTGAATCTAAATGAGTCGCATCTGCCATTTCAAAGGTAAATCTTGAGACCGCGATTCGATCCTTGGAAGTACTGACTTCTGCATTCAAAATATTAACTTGTGCGTCCGAAAGCGCGCGAGTGACATCTGAAAGTAGACGCGCGCGATCTAGCGCTTCCACTTGAATCTTAACCAAGAAGATTGATGAAGCACCTTGAAGCCATTTCACATGGACTACGCGATCACCTTGATGCTTTTGTAAATCTTCTGCGTTTACGCAATCGGTGCGGTGCACACTGACTCCGTTGCCGCGAGTCACAAACCCCATGATTGCATCCCCTGGTACTGGCGTGCAGCATCGTGCAAGTTTGACGATTACATCATCAATCCCTTCCACTTCGATTGCACTTGAGGTTCGACGCGCAATTGTTTCGTTAGTAGGCATCTCCATAGTTGGTTCAGGATGTGAATCTTCTACCCCAAGCAAAATTTGCAATTTATCAATCACGGCCGCAGCTGAAATATGCCCATCGCCTACTGCGGCATAGAGCGAATCTATGTCTGGGTATCGCAGATCATGAGATAGCTCTAATAAAGATTGTCCGGCGAAGATTTTTTGGAGCGGCAGCCCAGCTTTGCGCATCTGGCGCGCGATCGATTCTCGGCCAGCTTCAATTGCCTCCTCGCGACGTTCACGAGTAAACCAAGCTTTAATCTTATTTCGAGCTCTTGGACTTGCGACAAAGTTAAGCCAATCTCTACTTGGTCCCGCTTGCGGATTCTTGTTGGTAACAATTTCTATTACATCGCCATTGCTTAGCTTTGTCTCTAGCGGAACCAACCGACCATTTACTTTAGCTCCAACTGTCTTATTTCCGATTTCGGTATGGACGGTATATGCAAAATCAACTGGTGTAGAGCCCCCCGGTAGCGCTACCACTTTTCCTTTTGGAGAAAATACATAAACTTCGGGACTACCTATTTCGAAACGAAGTGCATCTAAAAATTCAGATGGATCCTGAGTTTCTTGCTGCCAAGCATGTAGTTGTTGTAACCAGAGCATCTCTGGAGTCTCAGCACTCTTGTCACCTTTTTTATATTTCCAGTGAGCGGCAATACCAAACTCAGCGCGCGCATGCATCTCGTGGGTACGAATTTGAATCTCAAGCGCTTTACCGTTCGGTCCAATCACTGTGGTGTGTAGCGATTGATAGAGATTGAATTTAGGCATTGCAATGTAATCTTTGAAGCGACCAGGTACCGGACTCCAACGCGCGTGAATTGAACCCAGCACCGCATAACAATCTCGGACATTCTCAACTAAGACACGTACTCCAACTAGGTCGTAAATTTCATTGAATTCACGTCCGCGCACCACCATTTTTTGATAAATGCTGAAGTAATGTTTTTGGCGTCCAGTAACTTGCGCTTCAATACCATCTCGCTTCAGATCTTCATTGAGTGTTTGAATGACCTCTTCGGTCATCTTTTCGCGCATAGGATTTCGATCGGCGATTAAACGACCAATCTCTTCAAACTTCTTGGGCTCTAAAATTTTAAATGCAAGATCTTCCAGCTCCCACTTGACTGCGTTCATGCCAAGACGGTGCGCAAGCGGTGCGTAGATATCAATAGTTTCGCGCGCTTTACGTTGGGCAGATTCGGGCGCAACGAACTCCCAAGTTCTCGCGTTATGTAAGCGATCTGCCAGTTTTACAACTAAAACACGGATATCCCTCGACATCGCAATAACCATCTTGCGAACCGTCTCCGCCTCGGCATTCTCGCCATAAGTTAATTTATCTAACTTAGTTACACCATCAACCAAGCTGGCAACTTCATCTCCGAAATCGCTCTTCAGTTGAGCCAGGTTATAGGGAGTATCTTCAACAGTGTCGTGAAGTAACGCTGCAATGATTGTGGCTCGATCAAGTCCAAGTTCGGCCAGAATTCCAGCCACCGCTACTGGATGAGTTATATATGGCTCTCCAGATTTACGTAGTTGGCCGAAATGTGCTTTAGCTGCCGTTTCGTAGGCTCGCTGAATATCTTCAGCATTTATTGCAGGATGATGAAGGCGGACCTCTGCTATTACCGGAGCAATGAGATCCGTCATGCAATTAGCCTATTTGCGGCGGTGCTTACGCTTTGGTTGATTGCGCGGACCGCGTTGAATTGTGCTATTCGAATTACTTGAATTACTTGCGTTAACCGTAGAGCTTTCAACTGGAGCCGCACCACTACGAGCAGCAACGCGCTTTGCTAGCGCTTGCATTGCAGGCTCGCGTTCACGAAGCGCTGCCAAAATTGGCGGTGCGATAAATACAGATGAATAAGTACCGGCAGCCAGACCAATGAAAAGCGCTAGTGATAGATCCTTTAAAGTTCCTGCGCCAAGTAGACCGGCTCCAACGAAGAGAATAGATCCCACTGGAAGTAGCGCAATCAAGGATGTGTTCATGGAACGAACTAAAGTCTGATTAACCGCCAAATTAGCTGCATCTGAATAAGTACTCTTACCCGTTGCAGTGATGGATTTGGTATTTTCACGAACCTTATCGAAGACTACAACGGTGTCGTAGAGAGAGTAACCGAGGATGGTTAAGAATCCAATCACCGTAGCTGGCGTTACATCGAATCCGACTAGCGCATAAATACCAACGGTAATAAATACGTCATGAATAACAGCCACAATCGCAGCAATAGCCATTTTTGGCTCAAAAGCCATTGCTAGATAAAGCATTACTACAACGATAAATCCGATCAAACCGTAGAGTGCTTTACGCGTAATTTCCTTACCCCATGATGGTCCAATAATTTGGGTATCAATCGAGTCAATTGAAACTCCGTAACCTGACGCTAACTGATCTTGTAAACCAGCTGATTGCGCATTAGTTAACGATCCAGTCTGAATTCGAATCTGATCATCGCCGACGGATTGCACAATTGGTTCGCCAGGAATCGCAGCTGCTTCAATGGCCGCGAAAGCAGGATCTAAACCAGCGCCAGCTTTAGTTACCGTATAGGAAGCGCCACCTTTAAACTCAATACCAAGATGTAATCCTTGAATCGCCAGCGCGCCAAAAGAGAGAATTATCAAGAGGCCAGAGAGCGCATACCAACGTCTCGCTTTACCAATGATGTTAATTGAAGTTTCGCCACTGTATAGGCGACCACCCAAACCACTTAACTTCGACATGTGTTATGCCTCCAATCCAAGGCTCTTGCGAGATACACCTGTTATCGCGCTACCTGAGTTAAAAAACTTTGTACGAGCAAGTACGGTCATAAGTGGTTTAGTGAAGAAGAAGACCACCAGCAAATCAATAAAGGTTGCAATTCCAAGTGCGAAAGCGAAACCACGGACACCACCAATCGCGAAGAAATAAAGTAGCGCGGCTGCAATAATCGAAACTGAGTCCGCAACCAAGATGGTTCGACGTCCCCGAATCCAGCCAGCTTCCACCGCCGAACGAAGCGAACGACCTTCGCGAATTTCATCTCGAATACGTTCAAAGAAGACGATAAATGAGTCAGCAGTAATACCAATCGAAACAATTGCACCTGCTATTCCGGCGAGGGTCAAGGTGTAGCCAATGGTCTTACCCAAAAGTGCGAAAGTCAGATAGGTAAAGGCTGCCGCAATAATTAAAGAGCCGGCAGAAACAATTCCGAGACCGCGATAGAAAGCGAAGATGTATAGCAGAACTAGTAACAAACCAAGTCCACCAGCAAGCAAACCTGCATGTAATTGGTTGGCACCTAGCGTCGGTGAAATTTGTTGCACTTCACCGCGATCAAAGGCAAGCGGCAATGAGCCGTACTTAAGTACATTAGATAAATCTGACGCCTCTACTTGAGTAAATGATCCAGTGATCTGCGCATTTCCAGTCACAATTGCTTCATTAATTCTAGGAGCTGAAACCACTAACCCATCCAAAACAATTGCCACTTGATTCTGAGGTGCAGCTAACCCTGTAACTCGTTGAGTAAGTGCGCCAAACTTCTTGGTGCCGTCATTGTTGAAAGTGAGCATTACCGTCCAAACATTTCCAGCTTGAGTATCTAAGCCTGCAGAGGCTTCTGATACTTCGCGGCCAACTACTTCAGCTGGTCCAAGAATGTATTTAGTAGCGGAATTACGTGCACAGGTAACAATGGTCTGCTCTGGTAAATCCCCACCGAGACTTTGACGGGCTTGATTGGTTGAGCAATCAATTGCTGCATATGCAGCATTTACCTCTGGGCTAACACCGGCCACCGGTGTTGCTTCTCCCGCTCCACTTGCGGCACCAGATGTCGATTCTGCCAGCACTTGACGGAAACGAAGTTCGGCAGTGTTTCCTACCAATTCAACAATTCGACGACCAGTGCTGCCTGGTACTGAAATTAAAATCTGACGATTAGTTCCGCTGCCTTGCGCGGTAACTTCTGACTCTGCAACACCGAGTGAGTTAACGCGGCTACGGATAATTGATACTGCTTGGTCAATCGCCTCACTGGTTACCTTGCCAGTATCGCCATCTGAGATGCGCGGCTGCAAAGTGACGCTAGTGCCGCCACGTAGATCCAAACCTAAATTAATTGAAGTGGCATTGGTAAAGACCGAAGTGCCGATTGCACCAACCAAGACCAGCAGCAGAATAACTAGAGTTCTGACTGGACGAGCACCTTGGCTTCGACCGGCTCCCTGAGAGTTCGTAGACATAGTGCGAGAGTTTAGGCGTTAAATACTGGGAAAGTCGAAATCAAAGCGCGATATTCGACTACTTAATCGAAGAGCTTCCAGCCCTCTGGGGATTTGTGGCCCAAATGACTAAAACCAGCAGGAGTTGCAACGCGACCTCGCGCGGTTCGGGCCATCAACCCACTTCGAACTAAAAATGGCTCTGCAACCGCTTCAACAGTTTCCATCTCTTCTCCAACTGCAATCGCCAAAGTCGAAAGCCCTACTGGACCCCCATTAAATCGAATTACCAACGCCTCTAAAACTGCACGATCTAAACGATCTAATCCAAGTAGATCAACTTCGTACATCTCTAATGCTGACTTTGTGGTTTTCAAATCAATCTCATTAACATCTTTAACCAATGCAAAATCGCGAACTCGGCGCAGCAATCTATTTGCGATACGTGGCGTACCTCTTGAGCGACCCGCAATCTCTGCAGTTGCGTCACCATCGATTTGAATCTCTAATAACTTTGCGGAGCGTTCGATGATTTTTGCAAGTTCGTTACTTTCATAAAACTCCATATGCGCTGTAAATCCAAAGCGATCACGGAGAGGTGGTGGTAGCAGACCAGCTCTAGTAGTTGCACCAACTAAAGTAAATTTAGGCAACTCAAGTGGAATTGCAGTGGCGCCTGGCCCTTTACCCACTACAACATCGACTCGAAAATCTTCCATTGCCAGATAAAGCAATTCTTCGGCCGGTCTAGTCAATCTATGAATCTCATCTAAAAATAAAATCTCTCCCTCGGTTAAAGAAGAGAGAATTGCTGCTAAATCTCCAGCATGGGTAATGGCTGGGCCGCTGGAAATACGAATTGGCGCTCCAAGTTCTTCGGCCAAAATAAAAGCTAACGTGGTCTTGCCAAGTCCTGGCGGACCTGAGAGCAACATATGATCAGAGCTAACGCCACGAGTTTTCGCAGATTGCAGAAGCACATTTATCTGATCACGTACTCGTTGTTGGCCCACGAAATCATTTAAAGACTTAGGACGTAACGCATGTTCTGATGCGTTCTCATCTCCCCCGGCATTTGGCGAAACAATTCGTTCGCTCATTTACCAAGTCCTTTTTGGGTATTTGCATGCGCTAGGCCAAGTTTCAATAACTCTGAAGGAGACATATCACCGAGCTCTTTGTGATCGCGAATTGCAGCAATTTCATTAACTGCTTGTTCGGCTTGTTTTCTGGCAAAACCTAAACCAGTTAGCGCCTCTACTAATTGATCGCGCCAAGAGAATCCTGCGTTCTTACTAACTGGATGCGCAAAATCAATCTTTCCAGTGAGTTCCAAAATTAATCGCTGCGCGCCCTTCTTGCCGATGCCCGGCACCGCGGCAATCGCACATTCGTCCTTGCTATTTACTGCATGAGCTAAATCTTCAGTACTCATAGCTGCGCTGATCGCCAACGCAACTTTTGGTCCGATGCCAGACACTGTCTGAACCAATTCAAATAGCTCTCGTTCTTCGTTCTCTAAAAAACCGTACAGTGTCATCGAATCTTCGCGTACCACCATAGAGGTAAAGAGTTGGTAATCGCGACCGATACTCAATTGGCCGGCAGTCTTTGCAGTTATCTGAATCAAATAGCCAACAGAGTTCACTTCGATCACAGCTTGATCTAACTTGAGGGCACGAATCTTGCCAAATAAAGTTGCAATCATGCGCTGCCTCTTAGAGAGAGTAAACGTTTCTTCTCTTTGGCCACTGCTGCGGCTACTCGATCGTTACCGCTTCCACGCCAAACATGACAGATGGCTAGCGCAAGCGCATCGGTTGCATCAACAGGTTTTGGAATACTCTCTAACTTCAGAATTCGTTGCACCATCTGCGCAACCTGATCTTTCTTCGCTCGCCCACTGCCGGTAACTGCGGCTTTTACTTCAGATGGCGTATGCATTACAACTTTGATATCTGATTGTGCAGCTGCCAAGAGCGCTACTCCGGCAACTTGAGCGGTTCCCATTACGGTACGCAAATTTTGCTGAGAGAAGACTCGCTCGATGGCAATGACATCAGGGTTATGAGTACTAATCCATTCTCGGATTTGGAAATCAATCTGTAGCAATCGCTGTTCGATTGCTACATCAGCGCCACTCTTCAAAACGCCAACGGCGATTAACGACATCGAATTTGAATCGATTACACCAATGCCGCATCGAGTTAATCCCGGGTCGATTGCAAGCACGCGCATGACAAAAGCCTAAATTAAAGGCTCTGGAAAAGGTTAGAGGCTCGCTGCCTTTTCCATAACCTCATCGGAGACATCAAAGTTTCCATACACATTCTGAACTTCATCTGACTCTTCGATCGCATCGATTAAATCGAAAAGTTTCTTCGCAGTCTCTGGATCAGTGACTGGGATTGACATGGTTGGCAAGAATGAAGAATCTGCGGAGTCGTAATCGATATTGGCACTTTGTAGCGCGCTACGGACTGCAACCAAATCTGATGCTTCCGAGATAATTTCGAAGGTCTCCCCTAAATCTTTAATCTCCTCTGCACCAGCTTCAAGCGTTGCTTCCATTAAAGTATCTTCAGTTGCGCCACTGCTCTTAGGAACGACAACCACCCCTTTGCGGTTAAATAGGTATGCGACTGAACCTGGATCTGCCATATTTCCACCATTACGAGTCACAGCGACGCGAACTTCAGAGGCCGCACGATTTCGGTTATCTGTTAAACATTCAATCATGATTGCAACGCCAGCTGGTCCATAACCTTCATACATAATGGTTTCGTAAGTTGCCGCACCATCTTCCAGTCCGGCACCGCGTTTAATCGCACGATCGATATTGTCATTAGGCACCGACGTTTTCTTTGCCTTCTGAACTGCATCGTAAAGCGCTGGGTTTCCTGACATATCCGCGCCACCGTTACGAGCTGCCACTTCAATTGCTTTAGTCAGCTTTGCAAAACTCTTGGCACGGCGTGCATCAATGATGGCTTTCTTGTGCTTGGTCGTAGCCCATTTGGAATGGCCTGACATTAATAACACCCAACCTTTAAATTAAATTTCTGCCGCTTATTTTAACTAGTTTAGCGAGCCTTACAAATCTCTTCAACGAAATAGCGATGTACTGCGTGATCTTCGGTCAACTCTGGATGGAACGAGGTCGCCAGAATCTTTCCCTGACGAACTGCAACTGGATGGCCGTGTGAAGTAGCTAGGACTTCAACTTCATCAGAAACAGATTCCACCCAAGGAGCTCGAATAAATACTCCATTTAATCTTCCAATACCTTTGAAATCTATCTCTCCTTCGAAGGAATCAACTTGTCGACCAAAGGCATTACGTCTAGCGGTAATACTCAATCCTCCAAAAGTTTCTTGTCCATTTGCGCCATCCAAGATTTGATCCGCCAAAAGAATTAGCCCTGCGCATGAACCATAGACAGGTAAACCTGATTTAATTTTAGAAACAATCAAATCAAATACTTCGAAAATGCGCGCTAATTTTGCGATGGTTGTTGATTCTCCACCTGGTAGCACCAATGCATCAATTGAATTGATTTCGGCCGCTGTTTTAACTGGAACTGCTTCCACGCCAACTGCCACTAAGGCTGCAATGTGTTCGCGAAAATCACCTTGCAGCGCTAATACGCCAACGCGCATTTACCAGCCGCGTTCTGCCAATCGATGTGGAACTGGAATATCTGCAACATTGATTCCAACCATTGCATCACCGAGACCACGAGAAACATCTGCCACAACTTTTGCATCGTTATAGAACGTTGTCGCCTTAACGCAGGCTGAAGCGCGATGTGCCGGATTTCCTGATTTGAAAATGCCAGAACCGATAAAGACGCCATCTGCTCCAAGCTGCATCATCAGAGACGCATCAGCTGGAGTTGCAATTCCACCTGCGGTAAATAAAACAACTGGAAGCTTGCCGGTTGCGGCAACTTCTTTAACTAATTCATAAGGAGCTGCTAACTCTTTAGCAGCGACATAAAGTTCATCTTCGCGCATTGAGGTAAGTCGACGAATTTCTCCACCAATGGTGCGCATGTGAGTAACCGCGTTTGAAACATCACCAGTTCCCGCTTCGCCCTTAGAACGAATCATCGCTGCACCTTCATTGATACGTCGAAGCGCTTCGCCTAAATTGGTTGCGCCACAAACAAAAGGAACTTTAAATGACCACTTATCAATATGGTTTGAGTAATCGGCTGGTGTTAATACTTCTGACTCATCGATGTAATCAACTCCGAGAGATTCCAAAATCTGCGCTTCCGCAAAATGACCAATTCGCGCCTTAGCCATAACTGGAATTGAAACGGCCTTTTTAATCTTCTCGATCATGTCAGGATCTGACATACGAGCTACGCCACCTTGGGCGCGAATATCTGCAGGCACGCGCTCGAGCGCCATCACCGCAACTGCTCCGGCATCCTCTGCAATCTTTGCTTGCTCTGAATCAACGACGTCCATAATTACGCCGCCCTTGAGCATCTCCGCCATTCCGCGCTTTACGCGCGCAGTACCTGTGTATTCAGCCATGTCGAGAATTCTACTTCTTAGGTGGTGCAGCCGTAAATTCGGGAGCGTTATCAATTAACGCTACCCAGACCTGACCTGGCGCGAATTTAATTTCATTTCCCTCTAAATCGCTCCAGGTAGTTCCAGATTCTGGATCCGGTCTATTCCAAGTGGCCTTAATCGCAACTCCATCGCGTAAAACCCAGCCAGTGCCTTCTCCAACCGTGATTGTTAAAGGCGTCACTCCACCCAATTTATCTTTGTACTCAGAATCGGTAATCACCACATTTTGTATTATGAAAGTTGATGGAGAAATTTGCACTCCGTCGCTTGTTAAATCTGGATTCCCATTGTGAAAGAGATCCCAGCTTTTACCATTCCACTTGGCGCTGTAATTTGCGGCGGGCCAATGCACCTTTACGGATTCGATAGCGCGGCCAGTATTTGATAGTTCACCGAAATTCCATCCGATGCTCTTGGCAGTGGCAACTTCTAAATCTGCGATTCGTAACTTTGCTTGAGCACCATCCAAGATCATGTCGTAAGGCGCGTATCGATTTGGGTCTCTGGTGTATAGGGTCGGCGATTCATAAGCTGCGCCAATATCAAATAAGTTTGCGGATTTAATGACTGGAATTAATTTGCTCTGAGCGCCAGAATAGAAAAAAGCAACTTTGCCGAATTGTGACATTAAATCTATATCTGAGATGCGTGCGCTTCTGACCGGACCGATCTTGGCTGGAATTTCCGTAGAAAATACGGCCGCTAATCTAACTAGCCCTCCTTCAACTTGTTCAATATATATCAGATCAGCCTTATCGATACCAACTTGAGGATGCGCTTCATTTGTGTCATCGATTTTAACCACAATAACTGGGCCATCAGGTACTTCTTTTCCACTAATTGATGAGAGCTGCGGTGAACTACACCCGGCTAACACTAAAAGACCAAGTGTAGAAATTACTTTAACGAAATTAGATCGCATCTTCTTCAAATTTGTGGATACTAGGTAGCGGTGCTCGACCAGCTAAACGGAAAGTTTTTACTATTAATTTTCTTCTTACTAACTGGGTACGGTTTACTGCTTCTACATGCAATTTAACTGCCACTCGAATTTTATCGGTGATATCGCTTAACTCTTTAAGAAGCTGATCATCTGCATTTTCGTGAATATTTATCAGAAGTAAACCTAAAGATCCGGTCAGACCACTTTCCGCTTCAGAGCGATTAGAAATGTCTGCTTCGCGCGCTTGATGCGCAGCTTGATTGAGAATTAACGCAAGCCCAGGGTCAGCAAATGCCGAATGTGCAATCTCTAACGCGATTGCCGCCCGTCGCTGTAACAGGCTATCCAAAGCGGCCCAACTACTTTCAACTCGATGATGCAGTCGATCTAAGCGAGTAGCAGTAAATGATAAGTACCATAAGATAAAGATGAGCAGGGCAATAAAAATCGCAGTACGAGACATTATCGATTCCACATCCTGTTCCAAGGTCGATTATCGGCAACCAGACCAACTTTACCGCTGCCCACAATCGCCATCTCATAAACTTCTAAGATATCTTGGGCAACAACATCCCAATCAAATTTCTGTGCATACTGCTGGCCGCCTTTAGCCATCTCATCTCGTGCGTTGCGATCACGCAATAACTCGATGATTACCTTTGCCAAATCTGTGGAATCCTCGGACTTAAAGAGTTTTCCGTACTTACCGTGTTCGAGCACGGCATCAAAGGCCGGAATATCAGAGGCTACTACTGCTGCCCCACCTGCAAGCGCTTCGGCCAGGATAATTCCAAATGATTCACCACCAGTATTTGGCCCAACATAAGCACCAACCGAAGACATGAAATCAGCCTTCTCGCTTTCGCTTAATTTTCCTAGAAATTGAATCCGACTTCTTAATTGCGTATCAATTTGGGAAAGGAACTCCTCAGGTTGCCCTGGTCCAGCAACCAAAACTTTTACCTCTGGTAAAAATCTACTGATAATCGGTAGAGCATCAATTAGTACCTTTAAACCTTTTCGCGGTTCATTAAAGCGCCCCATAAAACCTAGCGTCTGACCACTCCATTCTGGGCGAACTTTTCCACGCATCCGCTGCGCATAAATTCCATTTGGAATTACCACCGCATCAGTTTCGAGATGCGCGACTAAAGTTTCTCGTGCCGCTTCTGAAACTGCAATGCGCGCGGATAATTTTTCAATAACTGGCTCGAGAATTGGCACAATCGCAAAACTTGCTTTCTGTTTCTTCGCTGAAACATGGAAAGTTCCCACCATTGGACCTTCGGCGGCCCAACAAGCGAGAAGTGAAATACTCGGAATTGCAGGCTCGTGTAAATGCAAAAGATCGAAATCATTTTCCGCAATCCACTGCTTTACCTTCGCAAAAGCAATCGGGCCAAATAACACTCTTGCTACCGCACCGTTGTACGGGATGGAGATTGGTTTTCCTGCACCTACCACCCAATCAGGCAGAGCTTCTTCGTCGGCTGTTGGCGCAAGTACTGAAACTGAATGCCCTTTTGCAACTAGATATTGACGAAGATCGGCGATATGAGCTTGAACTCCGCCAGGCGCATCCCAGCCATATGGACAGACAATGCCGATGTTGAGTGGTTTCTCAATCATTAATCCAGATCCTTTGCAGCATATGCCAATCCACTGGATGAGTTTTCAAATGTTTCTCAAAGAAATCTGCTTCGGATTGCACTGAATACTCTAACTTTTCAAAATATATTCTGATCGAAGCTGGCGTGTAGATAATGAAGGCGCCAATCAAATCGACTCCGGCTTTCTCTGCAATTACAACTGGCCCGGCTGGCATTTTTGCAACCTTGCCGAAGAAATTCACTTCCACACCATGCGAACTCAGATCACGATCCGCTACCAAAGCCACTATATGGCCTTGCTTGGCACGATCAATTAGTAAAGGAATGGTGCGCATATCCGTTGAAAAAACTTCGATACCGAGATCTTGGCGGTATTTTAGAAAGGCTTGAAAAACGCGCTCGGGTTTTAAGCGTTCGGCAACAGTTGCAGCTTTGTATCCTCGACCGAGAAAATACGCAGCGGCATGATCCCAATTGCCAGAGTGCGGTAGCGCTACCACCACTCCACGACCTGCATCTAGTGGGCCAGTAAATACCTCTGCATTAACTAATTCGACTGCAAAATCGATTTTCGACGGCGACCAATCTGGAAGACGGAACGCATCGCACCAGTAACGCATATAAGAACGCATCGCATCTTTGGTAAGAGTCTCTAATGCCTCTCCCGATAAACTTGAGATTTGCTGCATATTTGAGCGAAGTCTTTGAATGCTCCGCCCATTCCTTTTAAAAGCGTAATCACCTAAAAAATAGAAGAGTTTGTAAGCGATATTTTCCGGTAATAAGCGAACTATTCGCCAACCAATTAAATAAGCGTATGCGCTCACGCCTGACCTTTAGTCGCGCGCCACACGATGGCCATTCTTTGAAAGACTGTGAAAGCAGAGAGTAGAAGTAGCAACCAAATACCAATATCTAGCGCCCATTCAATTCCCGCAATATGTAAGGCGCCAAAGAAAGCCAACATCACTAAACGTTCAGTTCGCTCTGCGAAGCCACCTTTACATTCGATATTCAAACTCTCCGCCTTTGCTCTGGCATACGGCACCAAGGCAGATACCGCAACGGTGATCATGCAGACAATAAAGAGTGAATCATTTTGAGAGTAAAGATAATAAGAGAGCCCGAGTAAGACTGCAGCATCAGAAATTCGATCCAGAGTTGAATCTAAGAAATTTCCCCAATCGCTGGCTCCGGTCTTTGAGATTCGGGCCATGGTGCCATCTAGCAAATCGGTAAGTAACGCTAAGCCAATAACTATTAGAGCTTCGATTAATTTGCCTTGCGCCAAAAGTAACCAAGAACCGGCCACCACTATTGAGGTGCCGAAAATAGTCATCATGTCTGGCGTGATGCCCATCTTTAAGAGTCCGCGACAGAAAGGAGTAATTACTCTTACCACTGCTGGTTTCATGTGCGCGCTAATCATGGGTACATCGTAGGCTTTACTCCATGGAAATGGTTAAAAGTTGGGCGCTTTATGGTCACCCGAGCGCTGCCACTTCGGCGCTCTCTGAAGCGCTCGGCGCTCCAATTTCCGAGATTGTAAATAGCGAAATTTCCGCCGCCATTTTCGCAATTAATGCGAGTTCTGGCGTAGATCAAGAGACCGTTGAGCTCTGGCATCAATTTGATGAGCTGCTAACACCTAGAATTTTAGTTGTTACAGGTTTTAATGAAGGTTTGCAGGATTTTGATGATGCAGTGCTTTTAGCAAAGAGATTGCTTGATGATGTCGCAACTCCCGTCTTGGTTTTACATGATGACGACGGAACACCATGCGCATTGATAAATCTAGAATCACTAAAAATTAATAACTACCGCACCAATGAGATTACTGATGCCGATAGTGAACATTTGGAGTTAGTTTCAGAATTTCGCGAAGAATATCTAGCTCAATTAGAAGCAGCTGGACCAGCTGGATTTGCATCGGGAATTTTCTTCCCAGCCATTCCAGTATTACTAAACGATCCGGAATTTAATCTTGGCGTTGATATCGTAAAGAGCTATTTAAACTCCCTACCAACCCTGAGCTAAAGCATCCCTCGTATCTGTAAGCAATTGCGGCAAAACTTTGGTCTGGCCAATAATTGGCATGAAATTTGCATCTCCAGACCATCGCGGAACTACATGCTGGTGAATATGCGCGGCGACTCCGGCTCCACTAATTGCGCCTTGGTTCATTCCTAAATTAAAACCAGCAGGACTGGAGACTTTACGAAGCGTCTGCATCGCATGCGCAGTTAGCGCAGAGATCTCATTTCGTTCGGATTCAGTTAAATCAGTTAAATCCGCAACATGTCGATAAGCGCATATAAGCAAGTGACCTGGGTTGTATGGATAGAGATTCATGACTACATAAGCCTCTTTACCTCGGTGCACAATCAACGCTTCAGAGTCATTTCGTTTTGGAATCTCACAGAAAGGACATGGAATATCGTTGCTATCTAGTGGTCGATTCTCGCCTTTGATATATCCAAGGCGATGTGGCGCCCAAAGTCTGGCCCAGGCATCTGGCATCCCTGCTCCACCTTCGAGGAAATCCATTTAAACCTGCTTACGATCCTTAATTGTCTGCAGAATCTCTGCAATTGCATCTTTAGCTGGAATGCCATTCTTCTGTGAACCATCACGGAATCGGAATGAGACTGCGCCATTTGCTTGGTCTTCTTCGCCTGCAATCAACATAAATGGAATCTTCTCCATTTGGGCATTGCGAACTTTTTTCTGCATTCGATCATCCGATAAATCAATTTCAGCTCGGATACCTTCAGCTCGCATCTGAGAAACAATCTCTTGTAGATATGGTGCAAATGCATCTGCAACTGGAATCGCCATTACTTGTACTGGCGCAAGCCATGGAGGGAACGCTCCAGCGTAATGTTCGGTTAATACTCCAAAGAATCTCTCGATAGATCCAAAGAGCGCGCGGTGAATCATTACTGGACGTTGGCGAGAACCATCACTTGATTGATACTCCATTTCGAATCTCTGTGGCAATTGGAAATCAACTTGGATTGTAGACATCTGCCAAGTTCTACCAATCGCATCTTTTGCTTGTACCGAAATCTTTGGTCCATAAAAGGCAGCTCCACCTGGATCGAGCACCAATTCAAGATTTTGCGCTTCTGCCGCTTTGCGGAGAATTTCAGTTGCGGCATCCCAATCTTCATCAGCGCCAACATACTTTTCCGGATTCTTGGTGGATAGCTCTAAATAGAAATCTTGCAATCCATAATCGCGCAGCAAATTAAGCACGAATGTTAATAGTGAATCTAATTCGTTAGGCATCTGCTCTTTGGTGCAAAAAATATGTGCATCATCCTGAGTAAAGCCACGCGCACGAGTTAAACCATGTACTACGCCAGATTTTTCATAACGATAGACCGTGCCAAACTCGAAGGCACGTAATGGCAATTCACGATAAGAGCGGCCACGTGATTTATAAATCAAAATATGCATCGGGCAGTTCATTGGCTTCATGTAGTACTTTTGACCTGGCTTCTTTATGGTGCCATCTGCGTGAAGCTCTTCATCCATCACCATTGGTGGGTACATTCCTTCGGAGTACCAATCAAGGTGGCCAGATACTTCGAATAAAGTTGATTTAGTTAAGTGCGGTGAGTAAACGAACTGGTATCCCTCTTCGATATGACGCTTACGAGAATAATCTTCCATCGCCATTCGCACGACGCCACCCTTTGGATGAAAAACCGCTAAACCAGATCCAATTTCATCTGGGAATGAAAATAGATCCAACTCATTTCCAAGACGACGATGATCGCGCTTCTCCGCTTCGGCTAAAAGGTCCAGATAACTTTGCAGTTCTTCGGCAGATGGCCACGCTGTTCCGTAGATACGTTGCAACATCGGATTTTTCTCTGATCCACGCCAATATGCCGCTGCGGTACGCATTAATTTAAATGCTGGAATATGTTTGGTTGATGGTAAGTGCGGTCCCCGACATAAATCGGACCAAATTGGTTCTCCATCTCTACCTAAATTGTCATAAATAGTTAATTCACTACCACCGACTTCAACAGATGATTCGTCACTTGCCTCTCCCGGAGCTGCCTTAATCCCTATCAATTCACATTTATAAGTTTCGTGAGCTAGCTCTTTTAACGCATCCGCTTCGGTGGTTACTCTTCTTCGAAAGCGTTGGCCATCCTTGATGATTTTGCGCATCGCGCTCTCAAGTTTTTCGAGATCATCCGGATTGAATGGACGTTCTGGATCAAAGTCATAATAGAAACCATCTTTGATTGGTGGACCAATACCAAGTCTGGTCTGAGAGAAGACTTGCTGCACCGCCTGTGCCATTACGTGTGCCGTTGAATGGCGCAACACATTTAATCCATCGGGTGAGGAGATACTCACGCCTTCTATATCATCGCCATTCTTTAATTCCGTCCATAGATCTTTAAGTTCACCATTAACGCGGCAGACCACAATCTCTTTTTGATCTGCAAAGAGATGGGTAGGACGTTGGTCTGCGGCCACGTTTTTGGCAACACCATCCACCTTGATTGAGATTTCGGACATGTGGCGAGTCTACCTAACGACCTTTAAATTCCTTCATTAATTTATGTATCTCATCGCACTTTTGAGTATCTATTTGCAGTTCTCGCCCATCTATTGCGCCAATTGACTGCGCATTCCTAAGCGAAGTTAGTAATAACCCAGATTGAACCGATGATAAATCTCGATCCATAATCCTCTGGACTTTTGCTAAGCCTGCTTCCAAAACTAATGCTCTGACCACACCATTTAAAATGCCACTCGCAAGTGGTGGCGTAAACCATTCATCATTCATTTTTAACATTAACGAGGCCATTGAAGTTTCAGCAACTTGGCCATCACTTCGAATAATAATTCCATCATCAAACCCTCGAGCCTTTGCTATCTCAAGTAGTTCTAGATTCCTATATGGATACTCCTTGTTCTGAATCTCAAAAACTGCGCTGCGTTCATCAAAAATCATCAATCCAGCAGCTTGAGTTAGGTCTGAATATTCGACATAAGAAATAGAGAATTCACCTTCGCGATCAAAGTGCCAACGCATTCGAGCCAAAGGAAAGTTTTCACTATGGATAACCGCATGGCTTGCTTTGGCTACATCCGCTTCACTTGGTATCTCAAACCCCAACTTGGCCGCAGTTTCTTTGGCACGACAGTGATGTCTATGTAATGCGAAAACTTCTCCGTCTTCTACACGAAGCGTTTCGAATAATCCTTTACCGATAGCCCATTTATCTCCAAGATTCTTCATAATAAGTCACCGTTTGCAATTGCCATTAATCGAGCAGCCTTAAGTTCAGTTTCTTGCCATTCAGATTGCGGATCACTTCCCCAAGTGATGCCGGCACCGGTTCCGAATTTCACACTTTTACCATCACTCCAAAAGGTTCTAATAGCTACCGCTAATTCAGCTCGATCTGCTTCTATCCAACCAAATGCGCCACAGTAAGGACCACGGTCTATCGCTTCGTATTTCTTGATTAACTTAATCGCAGATGATTTCGGAGCACCACTTACAGAACCGGGCGGCAAAGTTGCCGCAAAGATTTCTGCCCAAGAGATTTCCTCTCTCAAAGTTCCTTGTACATCACTAACTAGATGAGCCAAACCGGGAAGTTCTTCAATTCCGAAAAGTTTCGGTACCTGAACTGAATTTTCCACACAAATCTTTCCTAGATCATTACGCATTAAATCAACTATCATCACATTTTCAGATTCATCTTTTTCTGGAAATTTGCCAGTTAAACCTGCCGCTCTGGTGCCTTTGATCGGTGAAGTAGTTATCGTTTTACCAATTCTACTTAAGAACCGTTCTGGCGATGCTGATGCAATTTCTATAGTTGGCAATTTTAAGTAGCCAGCATACTTAGCTGGATTTTTCTGTAGAAATCCAGTCAGCAACCCTTCGAGGCTTTCGCTGGTTGCATTCTCTAGAATTCGACAAGCATTAACTTGATAGACATTTCCTTTGGCAATCTGTTCGCGAAATTCTGAAACTAATTGGCAGTATTCACTTTCGTCATGCGATGAGATCCAAGTGCGATGCTTTAATGGTGAATATTTTTGCTTCCAATCGGATTGCACTACCGTTGCAAATTTAGCGCCAGTGAATTTTCCATCGAAAGTTGTGCTAATTGCCCAGAATCCGTCATCAATATCTTTTGGGTCGCTCGTAATCTGAATTAAATCGGTAGCCAATCGCCCACCCATCCAGAAAACTGGCTCACTCATGCAGGCGAATTTATCGCTTTTGCGCTGGATCGACCTCTTAGGCTAGATTTTGCCACGCAAGTTTGCGGACGTAGCGCAGTTGGTAGCGCGGAACCTTGCCAAGGTTCAGGTCGCGGGTTCGAACCCCGTCGTCCGCTCCAATCATTTATCGGTTAATTCTTTTGAAGATTTAATTATTGGTGGAATGGCCGAGAGGCGAGGCAAGGGACTGCAAATCCCTCTACACGGGTTCAAATCCCGTTTCCACCTCTATTTTCCTTACCTTTTTTATTTCAGTCACTAAACTTCGCTTCATGACGAAGGAATATCTTGAAGGACCAAACCGCCCGTGGGGTCGATACGAAGTACTGCAAGATCTTCCAACTCATAAAGTAAAAGCTATTTGGGTTGACCCAGGTAAGCGCCTCTCTCTCCAACGCCACAAATTTCGCAGCGAGCATTGGTATGTCGTTTACGGAACTGCAGAAGTTCAGATTGACGAAACTATTTCTACAGTAGAAGCTGGAGATACCGTAACCGTGCAAGCCAATCAATTACATCGCATTGGTAATAGTGGCAAAGTTCCGATGCTTTTTATTGAAGTACAAACAGGAACTTACTTCGGTGAAGATGACATTGAGCGTCTCGAAGACGATTACGGTCGCCACGACTAATTGCGTTACTATTCAACTCTTACCCCGACCCGGACGATTGGCTCAGCGGTAGAGCACTTCCTTGACATGGAAGGGGTCACTGGTTCGATCCCAGTATCGTCCACAGAGAATTAATGAGCGTCATGCAATGATTTATCAAAGAGGTTTTTCTCCAAACCAAAGATCTGTAGCTGCGCAGCTATACGCCGATGCTTTCGAAAGAAAATTTTTTAAATTACTTGGTAATAAGGCGAAGATTGTTCAGCTGTTCCAATTAGGTTTAAATTCACAATTCTGTTTTGTGGCTATCGACGAAGAGAACCAGCTTGTTGGTCTACTTGGATTTCGAGTTGGAAGTAATCAATTACTCTCTCTTAAAAGAAGGGAGTTTCAGCAAGTTTTCGGGGCGCTATCGGGTTTATTTAAATCTTTGGTTACCACCGTAATCTTTCATCGCAAGCCAGAATCTGATGAGCAACTTCTTATGGACGGTGTGGCAGTTTCCGCAGAAGTGCGCGGACAAGGTATCGGCTCAAAACTTTTCAACGAATTGATAACTTATGCTCGATCACAAGGCTTTAAAAGTGTCAGACTCGATGTAATCGATGAGAATCCCCGAGCAAAAGATCTCTATGCGGCTATCGGCTTCGCGCCAGTTGAACATAAAAAAGTGCCTTGGCCAATCAAGAATTTAATTGGCGTTTCAGGCGTGACAACTATGATTCTGCAATTACCTTTAGTAGCTAAGGAGTCAAGTCAGTGAGTAATCACGAATTCTCTCAATTCCTTGCCTCGAGAAGAAGCACTAGAGATTTTCTGCCAGATTCAGTCCCGGCAAAATTAATAAATCAACTTTTAACTGATGCCCTTACCGCACCAAGTTGGTCTAACACTCGCCCATTTAAAGTAGCTGTTGCTACTGGTGAAGTCAGAGATCGAATCTCTAATGAATATCAGAGGCGTTGGGAGCTACTATCCGAAGCAGTGAATGGCTCCATCTGGCAAAAGGCAAAATTATTTATTTTTAGACGAGGGCTGCCCACAAGTAATTTTAAAATCTTGAAACCATACGTTGGAGAGTTGAAGCCTCGCGCCCAACGCGTTGGCAAAGAGCTCTACGAAGCGCTAGGTATAGAGCGCGGCGATCGCAAAGCCCGAAACGAACAGTGGGGAAAGAATTATCAGTTCTTCGGTGCCCCGGTGGAGTTATTTATCTATATTCATAAGAGTCTGCACATTTATGCGGCATCCGATGCTGGGTTAATGCTGGAGAATTTAATACTCTCGGCCCATGCTCATGGTCTGGGTACCTGTGCGCAAGGTGCGGTAAATATTTGGGATGATGTCGTGCGCAAGGAATTTGAAATCCCAAAGGATTACCAACTACTAACAGGTCTGGCGATTGGATATCCAAGTGGCGCTGCAATCAATTCATTTAAAGCGAATCGTTTAGCACCATCAGAGATAACTTTTCCAAAAAGAGGTGGAGTTCGTGAATAAAGAGATAGCCGTAGTCGCAGAGAATCTAGTAAAAACTTATAGCAAAGGCGACGTTCGGGCATTGGATGGTCTATCACTCGAGGTGCCAACTGGAACAGTCCTCGGAATATTGGGTCCAAACGGAGCTGGCAAGACCACCACAGTTCGAATTCTGGCAACTTTACTAAGACCTGATTCCGGCAGCGCAACCGTTGCAGGTATAGATGTATTAAAAGATCCTGATGAGGTTCGTAAAGTCATAGGCCTTTCAGGTCAGTATGCAGCCGTTGATGAGATTTTAACTGGCTACGACAATTTGGTGATGTTTGGAAAGTTGTATCACTTAGGAAACCAAGCTGCAATCAATCGTGCTAATCAATTGTTGGAACGATTTAATTTAACTGATGCTGGTAAGCGCCCAATCAAAACTTACTCTGGTGGCATGAGGCGAAGACTGGATTTGGCCGCTTCGTTGATTGTTAAACCGAAAGTGCTTTTTCTGGATGAACCGACTACCGGTTTAGATCCCCGCGGACGTCAAGATATGTGGGGCGTAATCAAAGAGTTGGTAAAGGACGGCACTACCCTGCTTTTAACTACCCAATATTTAGAAGAGGCAGATCAGTTAGCTGATGAAATCGCGGTTATCGACACTGGCAAAGTAATTGCGCGTGGAACTTCAGATTCCTTAAAACGTGAAATTGGCGGCGAGCATCTGGAGGTTATTGTTAAGCCAACTGATGTACAACAAGCAATCAATATCATTGAAAAGGTTAGCGGTAGTAAGAGTTCTTTCGATGATGGAATTAATTGCATAAGTGCACCCGTAACTACAGGCGCCCAAGCCTTAATTGACGTAGTTAACGAACTGATCAAAGAAGATATCAAACCACTGGATATTGGACTTAAGCGTCCTTCACTGGATGATGTCTTCTTGGCGCTTACTGGACACAAAGCGGAGGAAAGCAAATGACTTTAATTCAAGATACTGCGGTTATCACTCAGAGACAGTTAAGGCTTTTAACTCGCGTTCCTGAAGTCCTAATTTTCTCCACCATTCAACCAGTGATGTTCGTATTGCTATTTAGATATGTCTTTGGCGGTTCCATAAATACCGGGCAGCCAGGTGGCTATGTGCAATTACTAATGCCCGGAATTTTTGTGCAAACTGTCGCATTTACCCTTGCCGGAACCGCAGCGGGTTTGGCTGAAGATATGAAAAAGGGTTTGATTGATCGCTTTAGATCGCTACCTATTTCTCAATCTGCCTTGGTGTTTGGTCGCACCTTAGGTGATGCACTTTTAAATGTGGTGGTCTTAGTTTTCATGGGCATAACTGGTTTTCTTGTTGGATGGCGCCCAACCACTGGCCTGGTGAAGATTGCGCTTGGATTTATTTTTCTGCTGCTCTTTGGTTATGCCCTATCTTGGGTTGGAATTCTCGTTGGTTTATCGGCTACAGATGCACGCACAGTATCTAATGTCAGCTTTTTAGTTACCTTCCCGCTAACTTTTCTATCTAATGCTTTTGCGCCGACAACGGGAATGCCTAGATGGTTGCAATATTTTGCCGAGTGGAATCCAGTCTCAACAATGGTGGCAGCTTGCCGTGAGCTATTTGGCTTGAAGAATGAGTTTGGCGCAACCGCTAATTCTTTCCCTAGTCAGCAACCGTTAATAACTTCCATTATTTATATCTGCATAATTTTATTGATTTTCGTGCCATTAGCTACGAGAAGATATAAGAAGTCACTCTAAAAAAGTTAAGCTGTTACCTTGAATTTGAAATATTGAGTTTTCACGGTTCCGGCTTTGTCGGTAATTCTGACATTTAAGGTATAAATTTTTGATGTTTTAGGCAGGCCGTAAAGCACGCCGGAATTTATGTTTAAGTTGATTCCAGTCGGTTTTGGCGAAATAAACTCCCATTTATAAGGTGGCAGGCCGCCCTGTGCGAATAGTGATAACGCATAAGGCTGACCCTTCTTTGCCGCAAAAAGATAATTAGCGACAGGCGGGAAATTTAAAACTATCGCAGGACAGAGCGCATTGACTGCACCCTCTTCGATGGAAACCTGTGAATTGCACTCTGTTACCACCAACTTAATTGACTTATAACTAAAACTTTTTGAATTGAAAGAATCTGCATTTACTTGCGCAGTGAAGTGATGCGTTCCAACTGGAATCGGCCCTTGTCCAGAAACAACCCCAAATTGTGACAATTGCGCTGCTCTAAATCCTGGTGGCAAGACCGAACTCGGCTTTATTCTCCACTTGTAATCGGTGTTTATGCTTCCAAGTCTTGCGGTGATCACAGTTGGTACCAGGGTGGTGATTCCAGTAGCTACATCGTGATACCCCTCAACCACTTGTCCCGGAAAGACACTTACTTGCCCCCAAGTTAATTTCTCATTCCAAATTAATTGGTCGTTCAATTTTATACATTGCCATGAAACACCATTTATCTTTACTACTTTGTTGAGCGTGGTGCACGGTAAACCTTGATTGACTGGTTCTTGGGCATTGATTGCGGGCGCCGCATTAAAAGTTAACGCAGCAAGCAAAGTTACGGCTAAAGTTTTACCCAAGTGCTTCATTTTTAACTCTCCTTGCCTGAACTTTACTGCCAATTAATCAAAAGCTACTTAATTACGCCAATATCTTTTAATGCTCGTTCTAATTTAGGCGCTAAGTATTCGCTCATCGCCACTGAGACGTGCGACTTATCTCTATAAGCAATTACTCCATCCACAACGGCTTTACATGATCTGTCACAAAGCCACGGAGTTGGATTGATTGCAATCAAACCTTTGGCGACTTGAGTGGGGACCGGTTTAGCCCCATCACAAGCGCCACCTTTGCCTGCAGAGAGGCAGTCGGGAACATTAACTTGAGGAAGCGGAGTATCGTTTAAATAAATTGGAAATTGCACAAAATCCTTGATTCGAGAGTAAGCAATCGCTTCACCTTTTAGCCACCAAGGACGGGCATCTTCTTTGGAATAAGGCGCAGTAAAAGGTTGCATTCCAGTCATGATGACTGCCAATGGTTTTAAAGTTTTAATTCTGGCAATTGAGTTATCTCTAAAATCTTGGCAATCTTCAACTCGATATTGCGAGGAAAGTTCCTTTATTACTTCAGCGGCAGGACATGCAGATTTCGTTAGTGAAACAATCTTTATTCCATTCTCTCTACCGATAATATCCAAAGCCGGCAACCATTGCGCAGCGTGTGAATCTCCATAGAGAACTACGGTCTGCTTGCTCTTTAAGTCTCCATATTCGCACTTTGGTGAAACTGTTTTACCAACATGGATATGGCACCCATCTAAGTTGTTCTTTGGTTTCATTTTGATATCTACGAGTGAATACCTAGTTCCATCTTTAAAGGTAATCGAATCGCTATGAGAGCTATAGATTAAGCCACCTAATAAAATTGCTGAAGCGGTAATTGAAACTGAAAACCTAAAAGTTTTTCGCGGATTCCATTGAATATATCTAAAGGGTTCCTCAACAAATCGATGCGTTAAATCTGCCAACAGAACGGTTAGCGCAAGAAGTAAGGCTCGTTCGAAGAGGTTTAAAGACCTATCTAAATAAATGGCGGGTAAAACCAACACTGGCCAGTGCCACAGATATAGCGGATAAGAAATTTCACCTAGCCACTGCACGATTCGAGCGCTGCTAAGTTGCTTTAGAACTACAGGGCGCTCTTTAATAATTGCAATTAAAAGCGCAGTTGCCATCGCTGGAAGTAGCGCTGCAGTTCCCGGAAAGGCAGTGGCATCATCAAAAATGAAGGCACCGAACAAGAGCGCCACTAAGGCAATCACGCTGAGTATCGGTGGGAAGATTCTACGTTTAGGCAAGAAGATGATCAATGCGCCAAGTGCTAACTCCCAAGCTCTTGTCGGTAGAATATAAAAGGACCAAATTGGTTGTCGCGCAGTTAAATAAAGCGAGAAGAGAAATGAGAGCGCTGCAATTGCCGCAATTGAAATTCCGACTAATTTGCGGCCACCTTTTCGATATGCCACATAAAGTATTAATGGCCAGAAGAGATAGAACTGCTCCTCCACAGCAAGCGACCAGAAATGAATAAATGGCGACGGGGTGGAACCAAGATTTTGATAATCATTCTGCCAAAGCGCAAAGAGAAAATTTGAGATGTAGGTAGAGGCGGCAATTAGATCCCTACCAAACTCATGGCGCATTGATGCCGGAAAAACAAACCAACCCACTAAACCTGTTACAGCAATTACTAGAAAAGATGCCGGTAATAGTCGTTTAAATCGCCTGGTATAGAATGCGCTTAAAGAGAGTTTTTTAGTTTTCTCAAGTTCGGCAAGTAACAAACCCGTAATTAAGTAACCACTAATCACGTAGAAAATATCGACGCCGATATAGCCACCTGCAGAGAGTTTTGCGTGATACAGCAACACTAATATCGCTGCAATAGCGCGCAGCGCTTGAATTTGCGGAACTCTAGGCGTCGCCATTAAAAATCAATTCGACGAGGTTTGCCGACGATAACTCCAAAAATCAACTGCAGAACAGTCATCGCGACGACCACCAACATCGCCTTATTCCAATTACCAGTTAAATCATGTACTTGTCCAAGCACGAATGGTCCAGTGGCCGAAAGCAAATAGCCTAGAGATTGAAACATGGTTGATAAATTTCTGGTCGCTTCTGGAGATTCAGATTTAAAACCGGCTTGCATCAAAACTATTGGAAAAATTATAGAAATTCCAATATTAGATAGCGTCAACCAAAGGTAAAGAATCGAACCTGATTGGACTGAAATCATATAAAACGCAATTCCAGTCATTATGGTTACTGCAGCGATTATCAATCGTTGATCTAAGACTTTGGCTACATAATGTGGTACCGCTAATCCGACCACCGAACCAATAATTCCGGAGATTGAAACTGCAATCGCAGCTTCGCGCAAGGTAAATTCCTTAGTTGTCAAAATAGTTGGAAACCAGGTGGCAGTTGCATAAAACGTCATTGACTCCGTGCCGAAAAAGAAGGCCAAACACCAAGCGATTGGATTCTTAAATGCTTTGCTTTTCCAAAAATTATTAGGTAGCTGTTCTGGCTTAACATCATCTGACTTAACAAAGATCAACCAATAAACGCTGGCTAACACTGCTACTAACATCCACGGAAGCATGGCAAATTTCCAACTTAGCTCATTTAGCTGCGCTAGTGGCACAGATACGGCTACCGCGATTGAGCCCGCAATTCCCATCAAAGTTACATAGATTCCGGTAATTAACCCGGTTCGCTCCGGTGCATGTTCTTTAACCCAAGCAGGTATTTCATAGTTCATGATCGCAATTGAAATGCCCATTAAAACAGTGAATACATATAGCCCAATTAGACCGGTAAAGGCGCGAGCTATTAATGCCACGGTTAGAAAAGTTAACGACCATTTGATGATTCGATTACTCGAACCAAGCTTGGCCACCTGTTTCATCAAAATACTCGTTGCCGCAAAACAAGCTACAGGAATTCCCGCCAATAGCGAAATTGCGGCATTGCTTAAATCAAAATAACTTTTCAAAATTGGAATTAGTGGACCAATCAAAACCAAACCAGCGCGCATATTCAGGGAGGCCAAATAAATGGGTAATCCCAAGCGATCTTTGTTTGAGAGCAATTTAAGACTTTTTATTACTTATGTGTACCTTCGAATTTGCGCTGTTCAGCAAGCCAATCCATCAACGCAAAAAGCACCCCTGAAATCACGAAAGTAAGGTGGATATAAATGCGCCACTTGATACCCTCGCCTACTGTACTTTCCCCTGAAAGTTCAATGAAATCTTTCAATAGCTCGATTACTGAAATCGCAACTAAAGAACCTATCAATTTGATTTTCAAACCACTGAAGTCAATAGTGCCCATCCAGTGTGGACGATCATCTGAATTGCGAGCCTCATCAATTCGTGACACGAAATTCTCATATCCAGCAAAGATCACCATCAAGATCAAATTGGAGAGCAGAGTTAAATCAAGTAACGCTAGCAGTGCCAGAGTGAATTGGTGCGAATCCATATGCCCAATATCTGAAGCTAAATGATAAAACTCAACCAAGAAGCGATATCCAAGTAGGCCGAGCGCGCCAACTAAGCCGATATAGAGAGGTGCAAGTAGCCAACGGGAACGAAAGAGCACTACTTCAACTGCGTGTACTAAAAACTTCATTTACGACTCCTTCATAACCTTGGCAGCTTTTAAAGCTTTGCTAGCCACTCTTTATATTTATCAGATAGCTCGGCTACCTCTTTCAATTGCGCAATTTTTCCACGCTCACCGGCTTTTGCATCGAATATGTCCTTAATGGTGATTCCGTGTTTTGGCCTACTGAGAATAGTTATGGAATCTCCTGCAGAAATCTCACCTTCTTCAATAATTCGAAGATAGGCACCACTTCTACGTGCATCAGTAAAGTCTTTGATTAATGTGGGACGATCCCAAAAGCCGGCGAATACTCGGCATGGAATTCGTGGCTCGCTAACTTCGAGAATTGCAGAACCGATTTGCCAACGTTCTCCGATTACAGCGCCATTTACATCAAAGCCCTCAGTCGTCAAGTTCTCTCCAAATGCACCATTGGTTAACTCGCGGCCAATTTCATCCTCCCACCAACGGGTATCTTCAATGGCATATGCATATACCGCTTTGTCGTATCCGCCATGATGTTTGCGGTCAACGACCACATCTCCTGCTACTCCATCATTTTGAAACTTTACCGGCCCAGTTGTAGGACGCTTATCAATTCCGGTCCGACCTTCACTTCCGGTCCAAGCGCCTTCATGAATGACTGTTGCGATATTAACTGAGAGCACTCTCTTTGCATTCTCCATCTCAGTTATACCAACGGATCATTCCAATAATCCCCGCGGTAGCATAAAAGAATTGCAGAAATAGAATTCCGCGATGTTTACCCAGGTAGGCCCAAATTCCAATCAGAAAGGAACTTAGTAAAAGCAAAGTAAATCCAATAAATTCCAAACCGGTATTTGATGCCACCAACAATGAATATGCAATTGCGGTAACCACGCCGAGCCATTCAAAAATCTTCGCCTTGGACATGCGGTTAATACTAGACTGCCACGTATGTTGGAGAACTTACTTAGCTTTGCAATTCGGGTAGCTTTCGAAGAGTAATGTCGGAATTCCTGCAAGTGCTGCCTGCCTTTGCGCTAACCGTTCTGGTGATCGTGGCAGTTCCGGGCCAAGGTGTGGCAATGGTGCTGCGGCAATCGATATTAAGTGGCAAAGAGGCAGCTTTCTACTCTGTCTTTGGAAATACCACTGGGTTAATTATTTGGGGAGTTCTAAGTAGCGTCGGTTTATCTGCGATCTTTCAAGCATCGCCTCTTGCATTTAACATTTTAAAGTGGGCTGGTGTTGGGTATCTAACTCTCCTCTCCATTCAAACTCTTTTTCAACTTCGAAATCAAGCAGGAAAATTCGAATTTGAAAGTGGCGAACGTGCCAAAAAATTTGGACCCGCATTTAGAATCGGTATCACAACTAACTTAACAAATGTGAAAGCGGCCGTCTTTAGCGTTGGATTAGTTCCTCAATTCGTACCAAAAGAATTCAATCTGGGTTGGGGAATTTTTCTCCTTACCTGCATCTGGGCAGTGATCTCCATGAGCTGGTATTCACTTATGATCACGATTGTTGATAAATCTTCTAAATGGATCCAGAAACCTCAAATTCGCCGTGCGCTTACCGCTATTAGCGCAATTGGTATTGCAGCTTTGGCAATTGGAATGGCTTTCACTGATGCGAATTAGCGAATTCTGGAGCCGGCTAAATCAGGTCTACCCAAATGCAGAGACTTTTGCCAAAGATGTCGCTATTACCGAACTTGGCTCTATGACAATCGAGACGGCATTAGCAACTGGTTTTGAGCCAGATGAAATTTGGAAAATTCTAGTTAGACGTGATCCTGCGATAGATAAGAATTGGCGATAGTTTTATTAAAGCTAGCTTCGCAACATCTGCAGTGAATTTTCGAAGATGATGTCGGCGTCATAATCAACTGTTGCTACGTGGTAACTATTTATCAATTCAATTCGTTGCTTCTGGGTCGAACCAATCTCGGCCATGTAAATCTCAGTGTTGTAAACCGGAAGCACGTGATCATCTACTGAATGAAAGATCATGAATGGTACTTTGATCTCTGGCAGCTTGGCGCGGGAATCGGTTAATAACTTGCGAAGTTCGGCAACCCCTTTTAACGGTAGCGCATCGTAGGACCA
This sequence comes from Actinomycetota bacterium, assembly GCA_046048895.1. GTDB lineage: Bacteria > Actinomycetota > Actinomycetes > Nanopelagicales > Nanopelagicaceae > ZLKRG08. Next base: position 1,363 of record JBJOFF010000012.1, on the reverse strand, counting down.
CTCACTTGATCCGGGACGCTTGATATCTCCACCCACTGCTTTCATTTTAGGAATAAATTTTGATATCAATGGCACAAAATATTGCGCTGGGCCTTTAATAGTAATCATCGGATTAACAAAGACTAACCCTGCAATCTTCTCACCAAATCGATGTGCAACTTGAATCGAGGTTGCACCTCCCATTGAGAGAGCAAAGATGAATACGCGATCACATTTAGCTAAAAGTTCTTCCACGTCTTTACTGGCGCGCTCTGGCCATTCCTGCCATTTAACTTCATTTAAATCTTGCCACTTAGTTCCGTGGCCCGGAAGTCGTGGAATGCGTACTGTGTAACCACGATCATTTAAGAAATGCGCCCAGGGACGCATCGCTGCGGGTGATCCAGTAAAACCATGAACTAGAACAATTCCAGTCTTTGCATTTTCGCTGCTGCCATCAGCAGCAAAATCACTTAACCAGCCCTCAGGCGCTTGCATACGTGCACTTGTCATATCTCTAATTTACTCTTTCGGGTGTGGAACCGACAGCAATGCCGCCTTCTTGGCAAACCTCTTTCGATGATTTAGGGCGCCATCTTTCGATGACCACCTTCGTGGTCATCGACCTTGAGACTACCGGTGGCTCGCCTGGGCTAAATGCAATCACTGAAATCGGAGCACAGAAAGTCAAAGGCGGCAAAGTAATCGCCGAGTTCCAATCTCTAGTCAATCCGGGTGTGGCTATTCCACCTTTTATTACCGTGCTCACCGGTATCACCGAAGCGATGCTGCTACCTGCCCCGAAAATTGATGAACTCTTCCCGCAACTTTTGGAATTTTTAGGCAGTGAGAGTGAAACGGTACTGGTGGCGCACAATGCTCAATTCGATTTAAGTTTCTTAAAAGCTGCCGCGCAGCAATTAGGTTACAGCTGGCCGAAATTCCAAGTTCTAGATACTGTCAAAATTGCCCGCCATACTCTAAATAGAGATGAAGTCGCTAACTTCAAGTTGAGTACTTTGGCGCAATTCTTCAAAGCAGAAACCACCCCCAATCACCGCGCACTGGATGATGTTCGAGCCACAGTATCTGTACTGCATGGTCTAATCGAAAGACTTGGATCTTTTTCAATTTTTACCTTGGAAGATTTAAAAGAGTTCTCAAATCGGGTAACTAAGGCCCAATTAGCTAAGAAACATTTAGCTGCAAATATTCCGGCTGCGCCTGGCGTATACATTTTTCGAGATGCCAAAGGTGATCCTTTGTATGTGGGAACTTCAAAGAATTTAAGGTCCCGAGTACGCACTTATTTCACCGCAGGTGAGACTCGCAAAAGAATCCGAGAGATGATTGCGATTACCCAGAGTATTGATTACATCATTAC
>JBJOFF010000011.1:0-33442 GCA_046048895.1 Actinomycetota bacterium | reverse complement strand
TCCGTCGCGCTCGCGCTGCACGTGTTATCCGCGATCTTGATCATGCAAAGGAAATTAAGGCGAAGCTTGAAGGCGCTGCAATTTCTATCAAGGTAAAGGTTGGCGCACAGGGCAAGCTTTACGGTTCAGTTACCGATAAAGATGTTGCTGCGGCAATCAAGGCAGCTGCTGGAATTGATATTGATCGCCATAAGATCAAGCTGGCTCATATCAAGAAGACCGGCAACCACACCGCAAAGGTTTCACTACACGGCAACGTGGTAGCGAACGTAACTGTGGCAGTTGTTGCTGCTTAATTTAATCAAATAAAAAACCCGGCCAGTTTGGTCGGGTTTTTTATTTGTAAACATCTTTTCGATGATTAACGCGCACCACCACAATTCGCAGAATTTTCTTCTCAATTACATAAATAATTCGATAATCACCAACCCTAAGTCGGTATGCATCAACTTTCTGTAACTTCTTTGACGTTGTTGGATATGGATTACCACTTAATAGAAAAATAGCATCGTAAATTTTTGCTTGAATTTTCTCAGGCTGCGCCTTAATTTCTTTAAAAGCCTCTTTACTGATTATGACTTCAAAGGGCATATTTAAAAGCCAAGTTCACGTTTTAATTGTTCTAACGTAACTGACCCGCTGGAATCTCTTTTGTAAGCATCAACCGCTTCAATATCTTCGAGCTCCTCAAGTGCATCAATCATCTGTTCATATAGGGATGGATCTAGAATCACAGCTTGAGGCTTGCCGTGATGTGTAATTCTGACGGGCTTCTTCTTGGCGCGCTTAATTACCGCCGCTAAATCTGCGCGCGCATCCGTGATTGAAATATCGGTCATGCGCAAATTGTACATTTATAAAATTGAAATGTACAGATATTAGAAATACTGTGAAATATTTGCTCGACTATCGGCGAGCCTTTTTCTTTGCCACTTTTTTAGCAGCTTTCTTAACAACTTTTTTCTTTACTGCTGCTTTCTTTTTAGGCGCAGCTTTCTTAGCAGTCTTCTTCTTTGCCGCTTTCTTCGCTGACTTCTTTACGGTTTTGCGGTCAGTAATGCGGGTCGGAACTTCTGGGATCTCGATTTCGATCTTAATTACCCGCGTAGACATGGGAGTAGATTAGAGATTTCACCCAAATAAGTCACTCTATACGCGCGAATTTGAGCAAATTAATTAACTTTATGGACCGATGCCTGATAAATCGATTGAATCGCGCCATCCAGCACCGCATCAAATTCTGCATCGCTCTGCTTAACAGATAAACCTTCAGTTAGTGCGCGAGAGAAGGATGCAATTAGCCCGCGATGTTTTGCGAGTAGTTCGTTGGCATCATGTCTGGAATAACCACCAGAGAGCGCAACTACGCGAATAACTTTCGGATGTTTAGTTAACTCTTCGTAGAAATTAACTTTGGTAGGAATAGTTAATTTAAAGATTACTCGGTCATTAATAGTTTCCAGCGCTTTGAGAATTTCGCGCTTTAAAATATCTTCGCACTCTGCTTTGGTTGTTGATTTAATATCAACTTCCGGTTCGATAATCGGAACTAAACCTCCAGCCAAAATCTCTTTAGCGAATTCAAATTGCTGTTTAACATTTGCTGCGATTCCAGTTTCGTTTGCAGATTTAATAACTGATCGCATCTTGGTACCAAATACGCCATGTTTAGTTGCAGCTGCAATGCGAGCGCCAAGTTCTGGAATTGGTTTCATTAACTGCACGCCATCTGCTTCAGGTAATAAACCATTATCAACTTTAAGAATCGGAACTATTCCCTTTTCTTGCCATAGATATTCCGCGGCCCCCATGCCATCAATCTGGCGATTCATAGTCATTTCAAAGAGAATTACGGCGAGAATGCGATCAGAGGTAAAGGTTGGACTCTTAATAATTCGAGTACGCATCTGATGCACCAAATCAAACATTGATGCCTCATCTTTATATTCACTCTCTTCGATTCCGTAGAGCTTTAACGCCTTTGGAGTTGAACCACCGCTTTGATCAAGCGCGGCGATAAATCCCAGCGCGTTCTCCATTTTGGCTAACATCTCGCTATTCATAATTTGATAATACGCCTTCCAATTCTCTGATATCTCATTATTTGATAACCTCAGAAAAACCTCAATCCACAGGGAAAGGCCCTCTTTTTAAGCGTGAAATCGGAAAATCCTCGAAGTTATCCACCGCTCATCCACAAGCATCCACAGCCTTCTCCACAGGTGAAGCGGGGTTTACGCACAGCTTTGCACACATAGCCGTTCGTCAATGTCGCACCTTGCTGGGATGTTTCTCCCCGTGAGCATTGCAGAACTACGTGGGGGCAACCCAGAACTCGAACGTACCCCGCCGCAAGATTTAATCGCCGAACAATCTGCACTTGGCGGCATGCTTTTATCTAAAGATGCAATCTCTGATGTTGTAGAAATTTTAAAGTCACGCGATTTCTATCGCCCTGCACATGAACTTATCTTCGATGCAATTATCGATCTCTATGGTCGCGGCGAACCTGCAGATGCAATTACCGTCTCTGCCGAATTAACTAAACGCGGGGATATTGCACGCGCAGGTGGCGCACCATATTTACATACTTTAATTAGCTCGGTACCAACTGCAGCGAATGCAAGTTACTACGCAAAGATTGTGCGCGAACGCGCGATTGCACGTCGACTTGTCGAAGCCGGAACCAAAATTGTCCAACTTGGATATTCACCAGAAGGTGAAATCGACGAAGCAGTTGATCAAGCGCAGGCTGAGGTTTATCAAGTGACCGAACGCCGCGCATCAGAAGATTATGTAATTTTAAATGAACTGCTCGAACAGACTTTTGATGAGATGGAGCGAATCTCAAAAGGCGTTGGACCAGAGGGCGTCTTAACAGGTTTCCGCGATTTAGATAAATTAACAAATGGATTTCATCCCGGCAACATGATTGTTATCGCGGCACGTCCGGCAGTTGGTAAATCAACACTTGCGCTAGATATTGTTCGTAACGCTGCAATTCACGAAAAGAAAACTTCCGTCATCTTTTCTTTAGAAATGTCGCGCTCTGAAATCACTATGCGTATGTTGTCTGCCGAAGCACGCGTAGCTTTAAATAGCGTACGTAGCGGTGCGCTATCTGACGATGAATGGGCGCGACTTGCGCGACGTATGGGAGAAATTAGCGATGCGCCGCTATTTATCGATGACTCTCCAAATCTATCTATGATGGAAATTCGCGCGAAAGCGCGTCGCTTAAAGCAGCGCCATGATCTAAAACTTATTGTGATTGATTACCTGCAGTTGATGTCATCAGGTAAGCGCGTTGAAAATCGCCAACAAGAGGTCTCTGAATTCTCACGCCACCTAAAGTTGATGGCCAAAGAGCTAGATATTCCAGTTATCGCAATCTCACAGCTAAACCGTGGCCCCGAACAGCGCGCAGATAAAAAGCCGATGCTCTCTGATCTACGTGAATCTGGTTCTATCGAACAGGATGCTGACATGGTGATCTTGTTACATCGCGAAGATTTATATGACAAACAGAATCGTTCTGGCGAAGCAGATTTATTTGTAGTTAAGCACCGTAACGGACCAACTCGCGATTTAACAGTCTCAGCGCAACTTCACTTCTCAAGATTTGTGGATATGCCAGCTGCGATGGGCAATGCGGACTTTACTCAGGCACGATCTGCTGAGTAGTAATTGCACGCGCTTTAGTTGCAATATAAATTCCACTAATTACTAACGCTGCGCCAATTAGTTGAATCAAGTTAAAGGTTTCACTCAACCAGATCCATGCAAATACGCCAGCTAATACCGGCTCTAACATTCCGATAATTGAAGCGGATGATGCACTGGTCTTTTTGATACCAATCAAATTTCCAGTGTAAGGAATGATGGTTCCGACAAAGATTACAAATAAAATCAGAACCCAACCGCTAGTTACTGTGCCGGCAAGTGCGCCACGTAAATCAATCTGCTGAGTAAAGATTTCAGTTGGATAAGTCCAAATCGGGAAAGTAACCCACCAGAAGAGCATCGAAATTCCAAAACCATAAATCATTAAAGTTTCGGTAGCTGCGCGTTTGCCCCATTTCTCACCGAGCAAGAAGTAAGCAGTTAACGCGAAGGCATCCAAGAATGCTGCGATTACGCCCCAGGTATCGAAGATCAGACCTTTCCAAATCTGCGCAATTAAAAGTAACCCGGTAAATGCCAGGGCGATTGCCAGCCACATAGTGCGTGGCACAAATTGTTTACGTACATATCTAATCCAGAGCGTGATCCAAATTGGCGCGGTAAATTCGATAATTAGACCTACCGAAACTGGCATCCGCACGATCGCCACAAAGTAGAAGGCCTGCACGCCGGCGTATCCGATGATGCCGTAGACCAACATCTCTGGCATCGCCTTTAGTTCAAAGCGCAGCGCGCTTCGTTTAAAGAGCGCCAGATAGATAAAGAATGCCGCGAAAGCGCCGGTAGATCGAACTTCGGCCATGCGCCAAGGAGATAACCCCGCCTCTAAAACTAATTTCGAGACGATGCCATTAATCGAAAAGGCGAGCGCAGCAATAAAGAGCGCGATGATTCCTTTTCGTTGGTTACTCACCCAAGGAGTTTAGCGGTAATTAGAAAGCTTTCTCTGGAAGCTCCATGATGGAGCCATCAGTTGCTTCTGCAATCTTTCGCTCTGCAGTTAGATGTGGCAAGACCACATTAACAAAGTGCTTCGCTGCGGCAATTTTTCCTTTGTAGAAATCATCCATATTTCCAGCAACCATTTTGCTATCTGAAATCTCTGCCATTCGAAGTAGCAACCAACCAATTACCACATCACCAGCTGCAAAGAGCGCGCGAGTTGAATTTAAACCAACTTTATAAATTTCAGTTGGGTTAGATTGTGAAGCCATTGCATGACCCACCAATGTAGTAATGATTCCTTGGAAATCACCAAGCGCCTTTAAAAGTTTTGCTTTTTCATCGGCCATTACGCCACCTGATTCGCAGAACTCTTTAATCTCTGCGCCAAGGTTCATCAAAGTTGCACCGTTATCACGGACAATTTTGCGGAAGAAGAAATCTAAACCTTGAATTGCAGTGGTGCCTTCATACAATGTATCAATCTTGGCATCGCGTACATATTGTTCGAGCGGCCAATCTTGCGTAAAGCCAGAACCACCAAAGGTCTGCAAACTTTCGGTACCAAGTAAGACCCAAGATTTCTCTGAGCCATAACCTTTTACGATTGGTAAAAGCAGATCATTTAACTTCTCAAGTTGCTCACGCTTTGCTTCATCGCTCTCTAACATAATCGCATCTTGAATTGATGCGGTGTAAAGCACTAGCGCGCGCATACCTTCTGCGTATGCCTTCTGGGTAAGTAGCGAACGACGTACATCTGGATGATTGATAATGGTTACGCGTGGTGAAGCTTTATCCATCATCTTGGTTAAATCCGGGCCTTGTACGCGAGATTTTGCATAAGAAAGCGCATTTAAATAACCAGTAGATAGCGTTGAAATCGCTTTAGTACCAACCATCATGCGCGCATATTCAATAATCTTAAACATCTGACGAATTCCGTCATGAACATCGCCAAGCAAGTAACCAACACATGGTTCCTTCTCGCCCATATTAATTTCTGCAGTAGCGGAAATATTTAAACCCATCTTATGTTCTAAACGAGTTGCATAGATTCCGTTGCGCTCGCCAATCTCACCGGTATCCCAATTGAATTTGTACTTCGGCACAATAAATAAGGAAAGGCCCTTGGTACCAACTGCGCCACCTTCAGGACGTGCAAGTACAAAGTGAATAATATTTTCACTTAAATCATTTTCACCCGAAGTAATAAATCGTTTAGTACCAGTTAAATGCCAAGTTCCATCTGCTTGCTTAACTGCCTTTGATCGTCCAGCGCCAACATCGCTACCGGCATCAGGTTCAGTAAGCACCATCGTTGCAGTCCAACCATGATCAAGCATCTGCTTAGCAATCTTCTTCTGTTCTTCGGTGCCAAGTGAGAAACAAACATTTGCAAAAGATGCACCAACATAAATGTGTAATGCCGGGTTAGCGCCCAGAATCATCTCTGCCATCGCCCAACGAAGTGAACGTGGAATTACCGTGCCACCTAACTCTGCTGGTGCATCAATACGCCACCACTCGGCATCCATATATGCGCGATAAGATTTTTTAAAAATTTCCGGAAGTTTTCCTTCACCGGTCTTAGGATCAAAATCGACTCCCAAGCGGTCAGCTTCAACGAAAGAGGCTGCGATTTCATTTTCAGATAAACGCTTCATCTCTTCCAACATGCCATTGGCAGTATCTTTATCAATATCAGAGAAGAGCCCTTTGCCCAGAATTTGATCTCGACCGAGTAGATCAAAGAGGCAGAACTGGATATCGCGGAGGTTTGCTATGTAATGTCCCATTGCCAAAGAATGCTACTCACCAGTAACTTTTTCAAGGGTTGTAGCCTCTACGCCTATGAGCCAGGTAAATAAGCGCATCTCCAGGGTCGCCCAACCTGGCACCAAATGGAAGAAGCTCGTACAGATCGATGAGCGCAGCACTGTGGGCGAGGCCCCAAAGAGCGCCGAAGCGCTACTGACACTTATTCATCTATCAGATCTACATATCTGCGATGCACAGGCGCCAACTCGCTTGGAATTTATCGACCGCATGGCAGATCCGGGACATCCCATGCAACCAATTTTGCATTACATCGGAACTTATCGCGCACATGAATTCTTAACGGTGCAAGTTTTAGAGGCGATGGTGACATCGGTAAATAAAATTGAGAATGGACCACTACTTGGCAAAGCAGTTGATGGCGTAATTATTACTGGCGATGTCACCGATAACGCGCAAGTAAATGAATTGAATTGGTACAAATCAGTTTTACATGGCGGACCAGTTGCACCAAATTCTGGTGATCCTGATACCTTTGAAAGTTTTCACTCTGCAAAGAATCAAGATGAGTATTACTACCACCCAGATGTTCCGGGTGCGGATCGCCCACAGAAAATGTATGACTTCCCTGCCTTTCCCGGAGTCACCAAAGCATCAGTGTCGCCATTTGTGGCCAAAGGTTTAAAACATAATTGGTTAGCAATCCACGGAAATCATGATTCACTTTTACAAGGAACTACTGCGCCTAATGAAGAGTTAAATAAGGCCACAGTTGGTGCGCAGAAATTTAGCGGCTTAAGACCCGAAGCAGATTTAACAAAATTAATTGAAAAATTTGGCGAAATCGGACCAGCTGATTATCCAAGTATCGATTTACTTTATACCGAGAGCATTACTGCAGATCCAAATCGTAAATTTATGGATGTAACCGAATGGGTAAATCAACATACTGATTGCGGACATGATCACGGTTTAACTACAGAGCATCCCAATAAGGCTTATTACTATCGCGACTTTGCCAACGATATTCGTTTTATTGCGATGGATACTGTTAATGGTTACGGCGGCTGGCAAGGTTGCATTGATCGCGAACAATTTAATTGGTTAAAGGAATTACTAGATAATTCCCGCGATAAATATGTAATTTTGAGCTCTCATCATCCGCTGGAAAAACTCTTTAATCCTTATGTTCCTGAAGGCGTTGCCGAACCAGCGGTACGTAAAGAATTTTCCGAGCTACTTTTTAATTATCAAAATATTATTTTGTGGGTCGCCGGACATAATCATCAGAATTACATCAATCCAATTACCCGTCCAGATGGCAGCCATGCGTTCTGGCATATCCGTACTGCAAGTCATATTGATTGGCCGCAGCAATCACGCGTCATTGAAATTGCGCGCGAAGGTGATGAGATTCTGATTGGTACCACCATCGTTGACCATGCTGGTCCTTTGGAATTTAACGGCAGCGAATCTGAGTTGGCAGATCCAATTGCGCTCGCTGGCTTCTCACGCCAACTCTCGGCAAATGATTGGCAGCGCCAAGAGGGGTTATTAGATATCTCGTTAGCCGAAGGGCGTCCAGAAGATCAAAATGTCTGGTTACGCGCCAAGGATTTCCAAAGATCTTAAAGATTATTAGATAGGGTCGCGCTGTGCTTTTAAGTGATAAAGATATTCTTGCTCAAATCGAAGCAGGCCGCGTAGCTTGCGAACCATACGAGCCAAAGATGATTCAGCCATCTTCAATTGATGTGCGTTTAGATAAATTCTTCCGCGTCTTTGAAAACCATAAGTATGAAGTTATCGATCCATCGAAAGAGCAGTCCGAACTAACTCGTGAAATCGAAGTCGGAAACGATGAGCACTTTATCTTGCACCCAGGCGAATTCGTTTTAGCTTCAACCTATGAAGTTGTGACTCTGCCAGATGACATCGCAGGTCGCTTAGAAGGTAAGTCCTCACTTGGTCGCTTGGGTTTACTTACTCACTCCACTGCAGGTTTTATCGATCCAGGTTTCTCTGGCCACATCACTTTAGAACTCTCTAACGTTGCCAACCTGCCAGTTAAATTATTTCCAGGTATGAAGATTGGCCAACTCTGCCTAATCAAACTCTCATCTCCGGCTCAGAATCCATACGGATCAGCGGTTTACGGCAGCAGATATCAGGGCCAGCGCGGTCCAACCGCAAGCCGTTCTTGGCTAAACTTCCATAAGAGCGACGTGAAATAAAAACTTTCCCTTCGCTGTTTTTAAAACTGTATTAAAGAGCGAATAGGCGGAGGTTTTAAATGAATACCACTTGGATTGTTCTGGGCGTTATCGCGCTCGTTGTAATTTTTGGAATCACGCAATACAACAAATTAGTACGTCTAAATGTCTCAGTCGATGAAGCGTTTGCGCAGATCGAAGTACAGCTAAAGCGTCGCGCAGATTTAATTCCGAATTTAGTTGAAACCGTTAAAGGCTATGCCTCACACGAAAAGGAAGCGTTCGAAAAGGTCGTTAGCGCTCGCGCTAAAGCAACTAGTGCAACTGGGGTTCAAGATGTCGCAGCAGCTGACGGAATGCTAACTCAAGCGCTGCGCGGCTTACTTGCAGTCGCAGAGGCTTACCCAGATCTAAAAGCATCCGCAAACTTTTTACAACTACAAGACGAACTTGCAACCACCGAAAATAAAGTTGCATTCTCTCGCCAGTTCTATAACGATTCAGTGCGCTCGCTAAATCAAACGGTCAAAACTTTTCCAGGCAATCTATTTGGCGGTATTGCTAAAGTTAACGAACGTGAATTTTATGAAGTTGAAGATCCACAAGATCGTAACGCTCCTAAAATTCAATTCTAATTAGCCAACAAAATTAATCATGTCCGAAGTTAATTTTCGCGCACATCAAGCGGCTAATAAGCGCAAAACATTTCTGCTCTTAGCTAGCTTTGGCGCTTTGATGTGGCTAGTTGTTTATGCCGCACTTACCTACATGGGCGGTTCAACTGCCGGCATCGTGCCAATTGCAGTTGGGCTATCTTTAATTTCAGTCTGGGGTAGTTACTACGCATCGGATAAATTGGTTTTAACTATGACCGGTGCGCGGTTGATCGAAGAGCAAGATAATCCAAAGCTTTTCGCGCTAATTCAAGAGGTCTGTTTAGCAAGTGGTTTACCAATGCCAAAGGTGGCAATTGTCGAAGATGCCGCGCCAAATGCCTTTGCGACGGGAAGAAATCCAGAGCATGCTTTAATTGCATTTACTACTGGCATTTTGGATGCGATGGATCGCGATGAGCTACAAGGTGTAATTGCACATGAAATGGCGCACGTTGGTAATCGCGATACTTTAGTTAGCGCAGTTGCGGCAACGACTGCTGGTGCAATTGCAATCTTTAGTGATTTCCTAATGCGCATGATGTGGTTTGGTGGCGGTCGTCGCGATCGCGAAAGTAATGCCAATCCAATTGCGCTAATAGTTTCGCTCTTTATTTTAATATTGGCGCCAATTGCAGCGGTACTTTTAAAAGCGGCAATCAGCCGCCGCCGCGAAGCTTTAGCTGATGCGACTGCAGTTCAATTTACCCGCAATCCATCAGGATTACGTAAAGCGCTAGAAGTTTTACAAGCTGATTCGACGGTTGTCGTGCATGCATCTAATGCCGTTGCACATCTTTATATCGAATCTCCACTTGATAGTTCCAGTGTCTCTAAATTATTTGCTACCCATCCACCGCTCTCAGAGCGCATCGCTATTCTGCGTCAGATGGAAAGTGGAGCGTAAAGGTCGTACCTTCGCCGAGTTTTGAATCTACGCTTACATATCCACCGTGTGAGCGCATCACTGCATCCACGATAGATAGACCAAGTCCACTTCCTTCAGCGCCAGTGCGCTGCCTGGATGGATCTACGCGATAGAAACGTTCAAAAATCTTTTCACGATCCACATCAGATAGCCCAGGACCATTATCAGAGACCACAACCTGAACTTCCTTTTCAGATTGAGTAATAGAAACTTTAATTTCAGTGCCAGCTGGCGTATGTACGCGGGCATTTGCCAATAAATTAGCGATAACTTGATGAATTCGATTGGCATCGCCAAGTGCGTAAATCTCATTTTCTGAATCAGCGTTAACCAAAGTTATTGGATGGTTTGGTCCAGCTGCGCGCGCAGATTCGACTGCATCATTTACCAATTCCGTTAGATTAACTGGCTTCGCTTCAAGCTTTGGACCTTGATCCATGCGTGCCAACACCAATAAATCTTCCACCAGCGCACTCATACGTACCGATTCGCGTTCGATACGTCCAATTAACTCTTTGGTCTCGGCTTCACCAGTTACCGCGCCTTGACGATGTAACTCAGCGAAACCACGAATTGCAGTTAATGGAGTGCGCAGTTCATGAGAAGCATCTGCCACAAATCGACGTAAGCGACTTTCAGATTCGGTACGAGCTGCAAAAGATTCTTCAATGCGAGAAAGCATGGTATTCAAAGAGGTTACCAAACGACCAACTTCGGTATTTGGTTTCGCATCTGGCAGACGAGCTGATAAATCTCCAGATGCAATTTGCTGTGCGGTACGTTCAACGTTTTCTAACGGTCGCATACCAATTCGAATAACCCACCGAGATAATAAAGCTAACAAAAGTAGTACTAACAAACCAGTGAAGAAAAATAAACGATTTAATTGATGAGAAGTTTTATTAACTGCCTTCAATGATTGTGCTACTACCAAAGTGTCACCGGTAGTTGGAAGCACCAGCGCTACTGCACGAAAATCTTCATCTTTTGCTTCTAATGTAAATGGCTCGCCTTTTCTCTCTTTTGCATCGTCATTATCGAAATCATCTAAGTAATCGGTTATTCGGTAGGTTGCTAAATCTCCACCAAGTGCACCTTTGATGTTGCCATCTTTATCTAAAAGCGTTACCGAAAGAGTGGTCGGAATACGCTGAAGTGGCGTAGGGACACTGTTTTTATGCTGTTCGCGCCTGCGAATAGGGTATTCATCTTCATCAGTCTCGATTAGCGCACCGCGATCTAATCGCATCGCAGTGGTGCCTGCCACGTTCATTAATTCGGCATCAATCTCATTTATTAAATAATTTTTTAAAGCATTTGAAGTTCCATAGAAAATCGCTGCAAAACCAATCGCCGAAAGCAAGACAATTCCGATTGTCAATCTGCTGCGAAGACTCCATTGATTTAGGTTCATTACTTTTTAACTGGCATTCTGAGTCGATAACCCACGCCGCGTACCGTATGAATTAATGGTGGTTCATAAATATCAATTTTCTTGCGCAGGTATGAAATATAAGTTTCTACGATTCCGGCATCGCCACGGAAGTCGTATTGCCAAACATGATCCAAAATCTGCGCTTTGGAAACTACGCGATCAGCATTTATAAGTAGATAACGTAGCAAAGTAAATTCAGTTGGCGATAAATCAATAAGATCACCGGCACGACGTACTTCATGAGTTGCTTCATCCAACTCTAAATCAGCAAAACGAATCTTCTCATCATCGTTATTTGTATCCACCGCACCAGTTCGACGCAAAATAGACTTTAAGCGTGCTACTAACTCTTCCAGCGAGAATGGCTTGGTCATGTAATCATCGCCGCCGCGGGTTAGACCATAAACTTTATCTTCAACCGCATCTTTAGCCGTTAAAAAAAGTACGCCGATATCTTGACCTTCATTACGAATTTTTTCGCAGACTTCAAAACCATTGAGATCCGGCAGCATTACATCAAGGACCATTGCATGTGGTTTGAACTCTTCAGCTACGCGAAGCGCCTCTTGTCCGCTTGCAGCAGTACGCACTTCAAAACCAACAAAACGCAACGACGTTGAAATTAAATCGCTGATGCTCTGTTCGTCATCAACGACCAGGATTCGGCTCTTAATATCGCTACTCATAGGTCGGAGCATTCTCTCCCAACCTGAGAGTTAACTGGGAAGTGGCCCCAATTCCCGTGCGAATCTATGGGTGGTTTAAGGCTTTACGGAGCGTAGGAGCGCCTGCGCCACATCGAGGACCTCGACATCGGCCTGGCGACCTTGGACTCCATCGGAGACCATCACGCGACAGAACGGACAGGCAACTGCAACCTCTTCGGCCCCAGTTGCGATCGCTTCATCGACGCGATTTAAATTAATTTGTGTTCCGAGTTTCTCTTCCTGCCACATACGACCGCCACCAGCGCCGCAGCAGAATGAACGTTCTTGATTACGTGGCATTTCCGTAATCTGTAAACCAGCAGCTGCAAGAAGTTCACGCGGCGGTGTGTAAACCTGATTGTGACGACCTAAGTAGCAAGGATCGTGATAGGTAATTGATTTAGATTCTTTCGCAACAGGTTTTAATTTTCCATCGCGCACTAATTGATTTAGTAATTGTGTGTGATGAACTGCTTCTAATTCATAACCTTGTTGTTTGTAATCGCGACCAATTGTGGTGAAGCAATGCGGGCAAGTAACGACAACTTTCTTCTTGCCCTTGTAATTAGCAAAAACTTCAGTGAAGGTATCAATATTCTCTTTGGCCAGAATTTGATAAACAAATTCATTACCAGTGCGACGTGCGCTATCTCCGGTACAAGTCTCGCGCTTACCTAGCACCGCAAACTTAACTCCCGCCATATGCAACAACTCAGCAACTGCTTTGGTTGTCTTCTTAGCGCGCTCTTCATATGCACCTGCACAACCAACCCAGAATAGATACTCCATATCATCTGGAATTTGACCGGTGATAACTTCAACCGGGAAATCACATTCTGCAATCCATGCTTCGCGATCATTCTTATTTGATCCCCAAGGATTTCCTTGAGTCTCTAAGTTGCGATAAGTAGCTTGAAGTTGTGATGGAAATTCTGATTCCACTAAAACTTGGAAACGACGCATATTTACAATGTGATCGATATGTTCGATATCGACTGGACATTCATTTACGCAAGCGCCGCAAGTGGTGCAAGACCAGAGAATATCGCTGGTAATTGCCCCTCCTGGGCCCACCATCTTCTCTGATTCGACTGTTGCTGCCATTGCGTGATCGCGCATCGCCATCATTAAAAGCTTTGGCGATAATGGTTTCTCAGTGTGCCAAGCAGGGCATTGTGATTGGCAACGACCGCATTCGGTACAAGTTGTCATATCAAGTAGCGCTTTCCAAGTAATGTCTTTGCGCTCACCTAAACCAAATACATCATCATCTGCAGGATCTTCGAAATCAATTTCTTTTCCGTGTGACAACATCACCGGTAGCGCACCTAGTGATGGCTTGCTTAAGTCACCGGTGTTTCGCTTATAAAAAATATTGAAGAAGGCCAAGAAGCGGTGCCATGCCACGCCCATAGTTAAGTTAGCTGAGATCACAATGAACCATGCCATCGAAATTACGATCTTTGCAGTTGCCCAAACTTTAATTGCTTCTGATGTTGGGTTGCTCTGTTCGAGTTGATAAAGCGCAATCACGCAAATTACAATCGCCAAAATTGTGGTTTCTACGTAATACGCGCGCCATGAAACTGAACCTAAAAATCGCGAAGTGCGACCTTTATGGTTCCAACGATTACCCTGACGAATCGCAATCAAAGTAATAATTCCGATACCAGTTGCCCACGCAATAAATTGTGTAAACCATAGATACGGTTCCCAGTGTCCAATAATCGGAAGTGCGAACTCTGGATTAATAACTTGACCAAATGCAGTTACTAAAGTTCCAAAGAGCGAACCAAAACCAATCATCACAAACCAGTGCGCTACGCCAGTGACCGAGAAGTTGAGCATCTTGGTATGGCCCAAGGTCTCTTTGAGCATATTTTGCAGACGCTCTTTTTTATAGGTACTGCGCGTTGGATCTGGCTGCCCCTGTTTGTAGATAGCTAGAAGTTGCTTGACCGCCCTAGCCAACATCACAAGCGCGACCGCGGTAATTCCATATGCGATTACTGGATAAATCATGTGGGTAAGGGTAGCTAGGCAGGCAGCTGAACGGGGAATAACTCGGCCTTTCACCTGGTTCCACCAGATAGCAAAACCTTGAGTCGCGCCGACTCAACTTTTTAAGTAGGCTCGGCTCAGGTCTGGATATATAAGGAGCAATAAATAATGGCTAGAGCAGTTGGAATCGACCTAGGTACAACCAATAGTTGCGTCTCGGTTCTAGAAGGCGGCGAACCAACCGTCATCGCCAACGCAGAAGGCGCACGTACGACCCCGTCTATCGTCGCTTTTGCGAAGAATGGCGAAGTACTCGTAGGTGAAGTGGCAAAGCGTCAGGCAGTAACCAACGTTGATCGCACTATCCGTTCCGTGAAACGCCACATCGGCACAAACTGGAACATCGATATCGATAATAAGAAGTACACCCCGCAGGAAATCTCTGCGCGTGTATTACAGAAATTAAAGCGCGATGCCGAAAGTTATTTAGGCGAGACCGTAACCGATGCAGTGATCACCGTTCCTGCATATTTCAATGATGCACAGCGTCAAGCAACCAAAGAAGCTGGCGAAATTGCTGGCCTAAATGTTCTACGTATTATCAACGAACCAACTGCGGCAGCGCTCGCATACGGATTAGATAAGGGCGATAAAGAACAGACCATTCTAGTTTTCGACCTTGGTGGCGGAACTTTTGACGTATCACTTCTGGAAATTGGTGATGGCGTTGTTGAAGTTAAAGCAACTAATGGTGACAACCTTTTAGGTGGAGATGATTGGGATCAAGCACTTGTTGATCACTTGGTAAATAACTTCCGCGCAACTAACGGAATTGATTTAACTAAAGACAAGATGGCGATGCAACGTATTCGCGAAGCAGCTGAAAAAGCGAAGATCGAACTTTCATCATCAATGCAGGCAACTGTAAATCTGCCATACATCACTGTAGATGCAGATAAGAATCCAATGTTTATGGATGAAACAATTACTCGTTCACAATTCCAGCAACTATCAGCTGATCTACTTGCACGTTGCAAGAAGCCAGTTGAAGCAGTGTTAAAGGATGCGGGTATCCCAATTTCAAAGATTGATCACGTGCTACTTGTTGGTGGATCAACTCGTATGCCAGCTGTGGTCGAACTTGTTAAGGAAATGACTGGCGGAAAAGAGCCAAATAAGGGCGTAAATCCGGATGAAGTAGTGGCAGTTGGTGCCTCACTTCAAGCTGGTGTCTTAAAGGGCGAAGTTAAAGACGTGCTACTACTTGATGTAACACCACTTTCACTTGGTATCGAAACCAAGGGCGGCGTTATGACCAAGTTAATCGAACGTAACACCACCATTCCTACCAAGCGCAGCGAAGTCTTTACAACAGCTGATGACAATCAGCCAGCGGTACAGATTCAAGTTTTCCAGGGCGAACGTGAAATGGCTGCTTACAACAAGCGACTAGGAATGTTCGAACTAACTGGACTTCCACCTGCACCACGTGGCGTGCCTCAGATCGAAGTTACCTTCGATATCGATGCAAACGGAATTGTTCACGTATCTGCAAAGGATCTCGGAACCGGCAAAGAACAGAGCATGACTATTACTGGTGGCTCTGCACTTTCTAAGGACGATATCGAGCGCATGATGAAGGATGCCGAATCACACGCAGAAGAAGATAAGAAGCGCAAGGAAGAGGCAGAGATTCGTAACAACGGAGATTCACTTGTTTACCAGACTGAGAAGTTCGTTAACGAAAATCGCGAAAAACTTTCCGAAGGCGAAGGCGCAGCAAAATTAGCAGAAGTAGAGACTGCAACTGCAGATCTAAAGAAGTTACTTGAAGGCGCAGATTACGAAGGCATTAAGTCAGCTACTGACAAACTGGCCGCACTTTCACAAGAACTTGGCGCAGCGCTTTATGCAGCTAATGCCGCAAGTGCACCATCAGGTGGCCAAGGTGAAAACGCTAACGACGAAGGCATCCAAGATGCAGAGGTCGTAGAAGAGTAATGACTGAGAACATCAACGAAACCGTTGATGAATCAGTAGAAGTTGCAGCAGAGGTCGAAGCAGAAAACTTCGACCTCACTGCTTCATTAACCGCTGATTTACAACGTTTACAGGCTGAATATTCGAACTATCGCAAGCGCGTCGAACGCGATCGCGCCGTTGCTGGTGAAATCGCAGTTGCCGGTGTGCTTATTGAGCTGCTTTCTACTTTAGATGACATCGATCGCGCAGCACAGCATGGCGAATTAACCGGCGGTTTTAAATCGGTATCGGATCAATTAATCGCCGCTACTACCAAACTTGGACTAGAAAAATATGGCCAAGATGGTGATGAATTTGATCCGCAGATCCATGAAGCGCTGATGCACGAAACCTCTCCAGATGTTTCGGTACCTACCGCTTCAAAAATTTTGCAACCAGGATATAAATTTAAGGAGCGCGTACTTCGTCCAGCACGCGTTGCGGTAACCCAACCAGAGTAATCCGGTAGAAATATGGCAGCCAGAGACCTTTACGAAAAAGATTTTTACAAAGTACTTGGCGTATCTAAAACAGCTAGCGCCGATGAAATTAAAAAGACTTATCGCAAATTAGCGCGTGATCTACACCCGGATCAAAATAAAGGCGATGCTAAAAAAGAAGAGCAATTTAAAGAGGTCTCTGAAGCGTATGACATTTTGTCAGATGCGAAAAAGCGCGCGGAATATGATGAAGCGCGTTCGCTATTCGAACGTGGTGGCATGCCGCGCGGTGGTGGACAAGGTCAATACCAAGGAGATTTCAGCGATCTATTTGGCGGTGGTAATCCGCAAGATATCTTTGCAAATTTATTTGGTGGTCGTCGCGGTCCACGTAAAGGACAAGATTTACAGACCGAATCCACGATTACCTTTCGCGAATCAGTCCACGGCACCACACTTGATCTAAGACTTAATGTTGAAGGACGCAATCAACAAATCACTGCTCGTGTACCTGCTGGCGTACAAGATGGCGCAAAAATAAGAGTTAAAGGTAAAGGCGCACCAGGCGAAGCCGGACCTGGTGATTTATTCATATATTTACATGTAAAACCGCATCCAGTATTTGGTCGCAAAGGCGAGAATTTAACAATGACGCTACCGGTAACTTTTGCCGAAGCGGCGCTTGGTGCAGATATCAAAATTCCAACTCTTGAAGGTCCAGAAGTTACGGTGCGTATTGCACCTGGAACTCCAACCGGTCGCACGCTTCGAGTTAAAGGTAAAGGCGTAACTAAAGGCCATCACACCGGAGATTTATTAGTAACTATCGAAGTGCAGGTACCACGTCGCGCCGAAGGAAAAATTGAAGAGGCAATTAAAGCATTTGCAGAAGCGACTAAGCATGAAGATGTACGCGCAGAATTTAGAGATAAGGCGCAACAGTGAGTAAAGAACTTGAAAAGAAAATCAACGAATTAGATGAAGAAGCTGCAGTCTATGTAATTAGCGTGGCCGCTGAATTATCTGGTCTTCATCCACAAACTTTGCGTCAATATGATCGTTTAGGTTTAGTCTCACCTGGACGTACCAGCGGCCGCAATCGCCGTTATTCCCTTCGCGATATCGCGCTACTTCGTAATGTAACTAAGTTAGTCGAAGAGGGCATCAATCACGTTGGCATCAAACGAATCATCGAATTGGAATCCGCGATGGCAAATCTCTCTATCGAGGTAGCTAAGTTACGTATCGAAGTAGACGAGCTAATTCGCCGCGATAACAATGTCATCGTCTATAAAGAAGAGAAAGAGTAAGGTTCGCCGCATGTCAGCTAAAGCCCAATTACGCGAAGAGATTATCAATAAAGCAGTCGTGCATGGCAAAGTAATTCTCTCAAGTGGCAAAGAGGCTGATTACTACGTTGATCTACGTCGCGTAACTCTTGATCATGTGGCTGCGCCGTTAATTGGCGAAGTTATGCTGGATTTAACTAAAGATTTGAACTACGAGGCAGTGGGCGGGTTGACCCTTGGCGCCGATCCAGTAGCAACGGCCATGATGCATACCGCCGCTAAAAATGGGCAGAAGTTGGATGCATTTGTAGTTCGCAAAGCGGAAAAAGCGCATGGACTACAACGTCGCATCGAAGGACCAGATGTAAAAGGTAAACGAGTATTAGCAGTTGAAGATACTTCGACTACCGGCGGATCAGTTTTAACCGCAGTCGAAGCGCTAAAAGAAGCTGGTGCGATCGTGGTTGGGGTAGCAGTGATTGTTGAACGTGGCGCTGCTCCAAAAATTGCAGAAGCGGGCTTGGAATATCGCGCTGCTTACCAATTAGCAGATTTAGGTTTATAAAACTATTTTAATTAACTCAAATTACGTTTGGTGTTAATCTCTTTAATTACTTCAATTGCTACTGGAATTAAACTAAAGAAGATAATTAAAGCAATAATTGGTAGTAGATATTTATCTACACTGCCTGAGATTTTATCGCCTAAGAAAATTCCTAAACCAATTACAGATTGCGTCCAAATCACTGCGCCGATGGCGTTGTAAATAAAGAAGGTGCGCCTTGGAATCTTTAAAATACCTGCAAGTGGATTAATCAAAGTGCGTACAAATGGAATGTAGCGCGCCAAAATTAAAGCTTTACCAGTGCCATATTTATTTAACCACTTCTCAGTAGTCTGCACTTTCTTCTGATTAAAAAAACGACCCTCTGGTCGATCAAAATATCGTGGGCCAACTTTGGCGCCAAACCAATAACCAACTTGCGATCCAATTATTGCCACAAGTGGTGCACCGATCATTAAACCAGCGACATTTAAATGAGTTCCTAAAATTTCATCTGCTGAACTTGAAGCAGCAAGGCCTGCAATAAAGAGGAGTGAATCCCCTGGAAAGAAGAGACCGATTAATAAACCAGTCTCGGCAAAGATAATTGCCAGAACTCCGACCAAACCAAGTGTGGTCACAATTGATTCTGCATCAAATAGATTTGCCATGCGATAACCATATACATATATATTTATTACTACCTATGCGTACCAGGCCTAAAAAACACTTCACCCCAGCAAATAACTGGGTAAATGACCCAAATGGGCTGATTTTTTATGGCGGTTTCTATCATCTATATTTTCAACATAACCCAGTAGAAAATAAATGGGGCCACATGTCATGGGGTCATGCGCGTAGCAAAGATTTAATTAATTGGGAAGAGTTGCCGATCGCAATTAGTGAACAACCAGATCATATGATCTTTTCTGGCAGTGCGATTTCTGATGAAGCAAATAACCGTATCGCAGCTTTTTACACAGCCCATAAAGAGGGCCATCAATCTCAATGGGTTTGTTTCTCGCACGATAACGGAAATTCATTTAGCGAACATCAAAAAGTTTTAGATTTAAATTTAGAAGATTTTCGCGACCCCAAAGTATTTAAGTATCAAGATCGATGGATTATGGTTACCGTCAAAGCTACCCAACATTTAGTAGCATTCTTTGAATCCCGCGACTTAATAAATTGGAAAGCTTTAAGTGATTATCAAATACCAGATGTAAATGAACTTTATGAGTGTCCAGATTTATTCGAATTAAATGGCATTTGGGTTTTATTTTTGAGCACTAATCCGGGTGGCCCAGCAGGCGGGTCAGGTATGTATTATGTGATTGGGAATTTTGACGGAAAAATTTTTACGGAAACCTCAATAGTTAAGCCTTTAGATTACGGACCTGATTACTACGCTGCAGTTACTTTCAACGATGCACCTTGCCGCACTTCAATTGCTTGGATGAATAATTGGCAATATGCCAATCAACTAAAACGCGAAACCTGGAATGGATCAATGACCGTTGCGCGCAAATTGGAATTTGTGAATAGCGATTTGAAACAGAGTTTCATCTGTGAGACTGAAAATTTTCTCATCACTGAAAATGATTTTGCATTTAAGTACCAGAACGGGGAATTAAAATTTAAAAACTCTGCCGGAAAATTGATAATTGACCGGAGCGAACTTTGGAGCAGTGCCATCAATCAATTTGAAGTACCCACCAGCGCCCCTTATGACATCCAGGCGGTATTTGATGCAGAGTCGATTGAGCTCTCGATAAATGGTTTGATGGTCACCGCCCAGATAGAGGTGGGTGCAGAGACCCCCATTTTGAGCGTGGGCTCAGTATGAAAATCTCTGAAACGGCTCTGTAATCGTTACAGAGTCGCAATCCCCCAACTATTCAATTCCTATTTATTGCTCGGTAATTTTCGCCATGTGCGCCGATATACGTATGCGGCGCATACCCCTTGAAAGGATCCTTAATGAAGAAAAAAATTGGCGTACTAGCTGCCCTTGCACTTGCTGCAACTGCAGTAGTTATTCCAGCGACAGCAGCAAATGCTGCTGCATGCCCGAAGAAGGCAACCGTTACCATGCTTGGAACAATCAAGCCTGAAATTCAGAATGAGTTCTTAGCAGCAGTTAAGTCTTACAACTCAAGCCAGAAGTGCTACACAGTTAAGTCAATTCCTGGCGATCGCAAACTTACATTCCTTCAGAATGTGACACCGATGTATGCAGCGAAGAACGCTCCTACAATCATGTACACCCTGCAAGAGATTCCAGATATGGCTGACAAGGTTATGGACTGGAAGGGTTCAAAGCTTGCTGGTCTAGTATCAAAGGACCTATTGGCAGCAGCAAATATTGGCGGCAAGCAGGTTGGTGTTCCATCAACAGCTGAAGCATTCGGTCTTCTATATAACAAGTCAGTTCTAGATAAGGCTGGCGTTGATCCAAAGAAGATCAAGACTCGTTCAGATCTAGAAGCAGCATTTAAGAAGATTCAGGCAAGTGGAACTGGCGCAATCCGTTTCTCTTCAATCTGGTGGTCACTTGGTGCACACTTCTCAAACATCTACTTCACAAACGCATCTAAGACTCAAGAAGGACGTCTAAAAGTTCTTGATGCAATGGCTGACGGATCTAAGAACCTAATGGCAGATCCAGTGTTCAAGAATTATCTTGCAACATTTGAATTGCTAAAGAAGTACAACCAATCAGCACCAAATACAACTGATACTGAATACGATGCATCAGTTGCAGATCTTGCTGCAGGCAAAGCAGGTTTCTGGTTCATGGGTAACTGGGCTGAGCCAAACTTGCTACAAGCTTCACCAAATACAAACTTCGGCATCATGCCACTACCAATCAGCGACACTGCTGGTACATACGGAAATGATTCCATCTCTGTAGGTATTCCTGGCTACTTCATGGTTGATGCTAAGCAGTCAACAAAGGAAGAGCGCACAGGCGCAGTTGACTTCCTAACCTGGCTATACACATCAGCTAAGGGTCAGAAGTTCGTTGCTGGTCCAATCGAAGAAGGCGGAATGAACTTCATCCCTGTTTACAAGGGCTTCAAGGTTCAGCCAAAGACATTCATGGCTAAGGAAATCTCAAGCTATGTTGTTGGCGGTAAGACACTTTCTTGGATGAACACCTACTACCCAGCAGGTGGACAGGACAAGTACGGCGCATCAGGTCAGAAGTTGATGGCTGGCGCAATTACTGGTGAGCAGTATGCACAGGAACTACAGGATGCTTGGAAGGGCTCTGTAAAGACCTGGCGCGGAGTTAAGAAGTAATCTTCTAACTTCGATTAGAAAATAAATTAGTCGAGGTCACTCTGGGGTTTATTCCTCAGAGTGACCTCGCTAGTATTTAGTAGGGAAATTTCATAGTTGCAAGGCAAAGGTTTTCAATATGCATAACAGAAATAGTCTGAAGAGATTTGGAATGTTTGCGGCGATCCCTCTTGCCGTGTTCTCGTTAGTGCTCATCTATCCCTTTGCGCAAGGATTATTTTTAACATTTACCAACTGGGACGGTTTCGAATACGATCAATTCACGGGGATCAGCAACTACACAAAATCTTTTAAAGACCCAGCTTTCTGGACCACACTTGCATTTACGGCAAAGTTTGTAGTTGTCTCTCTAGTTTTAGTTAATGCAGTTGCCTTTGGAATTGCGCTATTAGTTACCGCTAAACTCAAAAGCTCAAATATTTTTAGAACCTTTTTCTTCGTACCAAACCTAATTGGTGGTGTGGTACTCGGAGTCATTTGGCAGTTCATTTTTAATACCGCTCTAGTTTCAATCTCTTCAAAGTTTCAATGGCCGATTTTTAAAGAATCTTGGCTAAATCAGACTGATACCGCTTTCTGGGCGCTGATCATTGTGACTGTTTGGCAGTTATCCGGATACATGATGATTATTTACATCACTGGACTAATTAGTATTGAAAACGATGTACTGGAAGCGGCTACCGTAGATGGCGCTTCACCGCTGCGCACTTTGCTTGCCATCAAAATTCCTTTAATGGCGCAGGCTTTTACCATCTCATTATTCTTAACGCTTCGCGGTGGTTTTATGGCCTATGACGTTAACGTTGCCTTAACTGGTGGCGGACCATTCCGAACCACCGAATTAATTTCGATGCACATCTTCCAAGATGCTTTCGCATTCGGAAATTTCGGAACTGGCCAATCAAAGGCGGTAATTATGTTCTTAATCGTTTCCATCGCTGCCTTAGTCCAAGTCTCAGTTAGCAAGCGATACGAGGTACAGCGATGAGCCAAACTAAGAAATTAACCAAGCGCATCATCTTCACCGTTGGCTTGATTCTTTCAATCTCTTATTTTCTGCCTTTTGTTTTGGTATTTATAAATGCATTTAAAGGTAAATATGACATTTTGGCCGACCCATTAGCGTGGCCAAAAGCAGCTACTTGGGATAACTTCCAGCAAGCTATGGAGAAGATGAACTTCTTTAGATCTCTAACCAACTCCATAATCATTACGGTTCTGAGCGTTTCAATCTTGATTATCTTCTCTTCAATGCTCGCGTATTTCTTGGCACGCACAAAAACTAAGCTTTCAAAAGCTATTTTCTTAGTACTGGTTGCGTCAATGATTGTGCCATTTCAAGCACTCATGATTCCATTTATGTCGATTTTTGCGCAGTTCGTATCTTTAAATAATCGAGTCGCTTTGATTTTCTTCTATCTAGGTTTCGGTGTCGCGCTATCTACATTTTTATATCATGGGTTTATCTCAAAGATTCCAACCGAATTGGATGAAGCTGCAGCAGTTGATGGCGCAAGCGACTTTGTCATTTTTTGGAAGATTATTTTCCCGATGTTGCGTCCTATTACCGCAACAGTTTCAATTGTTAATGCGCTATGGATCTGGAATGACTTCTTGTTACCACGCCTAGTTTTAACTCAAGAATCACAGACGTTACCGCTTTCGACCTACCTCTTCTACGGCCAGTATTCGACCGAATATGGCCAGGCGATGGCAGGACTTTTGTTGGCAGTACTTCCAATAATCATCTTTTATCTTGTGCTGCAGAAGCAATTCATTTCAGGCATATCTCAAGGTGCAGTTAAGTAGTTAAACTGCGCGGGTGTTAATTCATCTAAAAAACGGCGGCTCATCGCTGGTATTTAACTTTGTCGATGAAACCATTGAGCTAGCACATTGGGGCGCTGAACTTGGTGAAGTTACCGAAAGTTCGCTGCTTGCTACCAAGCGCCCGATAGCGCATGGTGATTTAGATGTTAATCCACGTAATTTGATACTGCGCGAACATAGCCGCGGTTGGCGCGGACATCCCGCCCTTCGCGGACATCGCGCGGGCAAATCTGTCTCTAATTACTTTGCACTAACTTCACATCAAGCAACAAATAATTCATTAACGGCAAACTTTTCAGATAAATTAGCAGGGCTAGAAATTACCGTTAGTTATCAATTAGATGCGCACGGAATTTTGACGGTACAGAGCTCAGTAAAAAATGTTGCGGATGGCGATTACAACTTAGAGCACTTATTAAATTGGTTACCACTGGCGCCACAAGCAGATGAGATTTTGGATTTCTATGGTCGGTGGGCCAAAGAACGTCAGCCGCAACGCCATCCGATTTCTTATGGTTTAGCGTCACGCGAAATTTTTGAAGGACGCACCGGCCACGACTACACCATTACTCAAATTGCATTGAACAAGTACACCAATTTCCGAAGCGGTGACGCTTGGTCAATGGGAGTTGCTTGGAGCGGAAACAATATTCATCACGTCGAAAAATTAATTGATGACAACCTTTCAATAGGCGCCGGTGAATACTTATTACCAGGCGAAATTATTCTGGCTAAAGGCGAGAGCTATACAACGCCAAAGGTAATCGCCTGCTATTCACCAGATGGTTTAGATGGCATTACCAATCGTCACTATTCTCATATTCGTGCTCGTGCAAAACATCCAAAGAGCCCGCGTCCACTTACTTTAAATATGTGGGAAGCGGTCTACTTCGATCACGACTTCGCCAAACTAGCTGCGATGGTCGAAAAGGCGGCGGAAATCGGCGTAGAACGCGTGGTTTTAGATGATGGCTGGTTTGGCGCACGCCGCGATGACGCCCAAGGCCTGGGCGATTGGGTAGTTAGTAAAGAGGTCTGGCCAAATGGTTTACAGCCACTGGCGGATTTAGTTACAGCTAAAGGCATGCAATTTGGCTTGTGGTTTGAAGGCGAGATGCTGCAGTTAGATTCTGATGTTTATCGCGCGCATCCTGAATGGGTGTTACAAGAACCAGGTCGTATGCCAGTCTTTGGTCGCAAACAACAAGTTTTAGATTTAACCAAACCTGCGGCATATGAACATGTATTAGAACAAGTAGATGCAGTTTTGAAATCTTGCAAAATTTCTTACATCAAATGGGATCACAATCGTTCATTGTCAGATCCAATTAGCGACGGTCGCCCGGCAGTTCATAACCAAACCACTGCCATTTACAATTTATTTGATGAACTTAAAAAACGTAATCCTGGTTTAGAGATTGAAAGTTGCTCATCTGGTGGCGGACGTATTGATTTAGGAATGATCGAACACGCAGATCGCTTCTGGACTTCAGATCAAAATGATGCGTTAGAACGCCAATTGATTCAACGCTGGACGGCGATGGTAATTCCCCCAGAACTACTTGGTACTCATGTTGGTCCAACTCATGGACACCAGACCCATCGCACCGTTGATATTCGCTTCCGCGTTTTAAATGCGCTCTTTGGCCATGCTGGTATCGAATGGAATATTTTGGAAGCCACCGCAGATGAGATTGCGGTATTAAAAGATTTCATCAGCTTCTATAAAGCTAATCGCACGCTAATTCATTCCGGCGATGTGGTTCGTACCGAATTGGACGGCGCATATCTATACGGCACAGTTGCGAAAGATAAATCCGAAGCGCTCTTTACCTACATGCAGATTGAAAGCACCGATAGTTTCTTACCGAAGTTGGCACAACTTCAAGGGCTCGACCCAAATCGGACATATCGGGTCAGCGTGGTAGAGGCGCTAAGTTCCAATGATTTTATTGCGCGATCCAACCCTGGTTGGTGGCCAGAAGTGCTTGTAAATGGCTCTCAATTGGGCAGCATGGGCATTGAGATGCCAGGGCTTCGCCCGCAACAGGGCTTAATTTTCAAGCTATCTGCCCGCTAAAAAGTTCGCGTTTCCTGTAGATAATCACGCATAACAGGCGTATTTTTCCATCACTAGTTTTACTCGATCGACCTAGGACATAGACGTAGCTAGTAGAAAAGGAAGTTCAATGACGAACGAAAAAAACGTTTCACGACGTTCCGTTCTTAAGGGCGCTGCTGTTGGTGGCGCCGGACTTGCCGCAGGTGCAGGTTTACTTGCAGGTTGCAGCAGCAAGAATGAAGATCCAGTTACATTCACAGTTCGCGGTACCAGCGAATCAGGTATCAAGATTGCGCAAGCAGTTAATGATGCATACACCGAAAAAACTGGAATTAAAGTTACACAGCAAGCAGTGGAATCAGATCCATTCCAGAACGGTATTTCACAGTACCTACAAGGAACACCTGATGACGTATTCGGTTGGATGGCTGGATGGCGCACAAACTTCCGTGCAGAGCAAGGTCTACTTCAGGATGTTACTGAAAACATCAAGAACCTTGGCGATCAGCTAACTTCTGCAGTTATTCAGGGTGCAACAAATCCTGGCGATGGCAAGCAGTACATCATTCCAACAACTTACTATCCATGGGCACTTCACTATCGCAAGTCAACCATGCAAGAAATCGGACAAGATCCAGAGAATATTGCTACATGGGATGACCTAATGAAGGTTATGGAAGCAACAAAGAAGAAGGGCCTAGTCGCTTACCCAATGGGTAATAAGGGCGGTTGGGAAGCAATGGGTACATTCGACGTAATCAACGCACGCGTTAATGGTTACCAGTACCACATCGATCTTCTAAACGGTAAGGCAAAGTGGTCAGATGCAAAGACACTAGAAACATTTAAGTATTTTGCAATGCTAGTTCCTTACATGAACCCAAATAAGAATGACATCGAATGGGATGGCATGCGCGATCTTCTACTACAGAAGAAGGCTGGCGTAATGATGATGGGTTCTTGGTTCGCAAATGACTTCTTAGCAGCGTCACAAGCTGACTATGACGATCTATGGATCGTGCCATTCCCAGAAATCAACCCAGAGTTCAAGCGCGATTCAATCGATGCTCCGCTTGATGGTATCTGCGTTGCTGCAAACGGTGCTAACCCAGAAGGTGGCGCAGGACTTGCAGAGTTCTGGGGTTCAGAAGAGGGCATGATTGCGGCACAGGGTGCTGGCGATACCTCTCTATATGTAAACACCAAGATGGATACATCTAGCTACGATGCATTCAACACACAGAAACTTGCAGTACTTGCAGAAGCAAGCAACATCATGTTCTTCCTAGATCGTGATTGCCGTAACGACTTTGCTTCAACAGTAGTTGGTCCAGCAATTCAGAACTTCTTGAAGAATCCAGCGGATATCAACAAGATCACAGAATCAATGGACGAGCAGTGGGCGGCTTTGCCTGCACTGTAATTAATCTAGAAAGCTATTTAATTAAATAGTTATTTAGACTATATTGCGTTTCATGACCACGACGGCGACGAGCGAAAAATCTCGTCGCCGTCGTGCTGCATTTAGCAAACAAGATCGCGCGACCCTCACTGCATTTATCGGTGTACCAACATTTTTACATATTGCTTTAGTTTGGGTGCCAGCGCTGATGACCATCGCGTTGTCATTTACTTATTGGAACGGTGTGCAACTATCCAATATTCGTTGGGCCGGTTTAAATAATTACATCACCATCTTTACCAAGACCGATGTCTTCTGGGATGCACTCTGGCATAACGTGATCTGGTTAATTTTCTTCACCGTGGTCGCAACCCCACTTGGCGTCTTGCTTGCTTATCAAATCGATCGCAAAATTCGCGGCAGCAAAGTTTATGAATCTATTTACTATCTGCCAGTTGTGTTATCTCTTGCAGTAATCGGAATCATCTGGCAGTTCATGCTTGGCCCTGGCGGTTTCTTCCAAGGCATCATGGGCAAAGGAATCGAAAATGCGATTCCGATCTTTAGCGATGATCGCTTTAATACCTGGGTTATTTTAGGTATCGCCTCTTGGCGCCACATCGGATACATCATGTTGCTCTATTTAGCTGGCCTAAAGAGCGTGGATCCATCTCTTCGCGAAGCGGCATCAATTGATGGCGCCACCGAATGGCAAGCTTTTAAGCGCGTTATTTTCCCTTCACTGGCATCGGTCAACACCATCGTGTTGGTTATTACCGTGATCGATTCACTTCGCGCATTCGATCTGGTTTACATTATTTACGGCACCTCAACTGGCTGGCCGATCTTAGGTATGTTGGTCTTCCAGAATATTTACGGCCAATCTGCATCGATGCTGGGAGCTGCTTATGCCGTGGTCTTGCTGGTCTTAAGTATTACTCCGATTATTTTCTACCTGCGCACCGTATTTAAGGATGAAAAATAATGGCTGTCGGCGATAAGAAATATAAGAATTCCCAGAAGCGCAAAGACGCTCTGATCTCTGCCTTTATCGGCATCTTCGCCTTTGTCTGGCTATTTCCAATTCTTTGGACTATCTGGACTTCACTTCGTCCATATCAAGACATCATCGAAAATGGCGTCTTTAGCTGGCCAGAGACTTTAAATCTATTTAATTACTTCGAAGCCTTCCGATTAATGAACATCATGCGCTACTTAGCAAATTCATTTATCGTGGCTATCCCGGGCGTACTTTTGACGCTCTTCTTCGGTTCGCTCTTAGCATTCGTGGTAACTCGATACTCATTTAGATTCAATCTCTATATGTTGCTGCTCTTTACCGCCGGCAACTTGCTACCAGTGCAGCTTGTCTATGCACCGCTATTTAAGGTTTATATCTGGATTGGTGACTTAGTTGGCAATCGCAATATTCTCTACGATAGCTACTGGGGCTTGATTTTAATTCACGTAGCTTTCCAAGTTGGCTTCGCTACCTTCGTTTTATCTTCTTATATGAAGACGATTCCAAAAGAGATCAGCGAATCTGCAATCGTGGATGGCGCATCAGTCTTTACTCACTACTACCGAGTGATACTGCCGCTACTACGTCCACCTCTAGCTGCACTTAGCGTTTTGATGACTACTTGGATTTACAACGAATTCTTCTGGGCGATTGTGTTGATGAAGACCGACGCTAAACGCCCAATTACCGCTGCTTTAGGCCGCTTACGCGGTGAGTACATCACCGATTTTAATATGTTGGCCGCCGGTGCAATTTTGGCAGCGCTACCGACTCTGATTATTTTCTTCGTGATGAAGAAGCAGTTCGTATCTGGCTTAACCATCGGTTCAACTAAAGGATAAACATGGAAAAGATCTGGAATAGTCCAGAGACCTCTTCTGTAAATCGCTTACCAATGCTCAATGTTGAGCATCCAACTGCGGTTTCTTTAGATGGCACTTGGAACTTTCAATTAATCTCAAACCCTGGCGCCCCACTTGGTAATTGGCAAAAACTAAATGTGCCAGGTCTTTGGACTATGGTCGATGGCCAACAACCATTTGGCGATGCACCGATCTATACCAATGTGCAGATGCCATGGGATCACTTTGCACCAACGGTGCCAGATGCCAATCCAACCGGAATTTATGAGCGCAACTTTAATATCAGCGATAACTTGGCGCATAAGCGCGTAGTGTTACATATCGGCGCCACTGAATCGGTACATATTCTCTATATAAATGGTGTAGAAGTTGGCGCCGGCAAAGATTCACACCTGGCATCTGAATACGACATTACTAAATTTGTAAAGACGGGCGAAAACACAGTTCGGATCAAAGTTATCAAATGGTCTGATGCCACTTACATTGAAGATCAAGATCAATGGTGGCATGGCGGAATTTCTCGTAGCATCAAGTTGTATTTCTCCGATAAAGTTTTTATCGAACGACTTTATGCAACCCCTACGCTGCTTGCTGATAATAAAACTGGCAAGTTACATGTGCGCGCACATATCAATTCAATCGATAACGTCTCATTTGTAAATTACAAATTACAGGTTCGAATTACGGGAAAATCAAAAGCGAAAGCCGAAGCTAAAGTAATTCAACGCAGCGCATCTGAATGGACGCAGCGCACACCTGATGAAATCAAAGCAGGACAGGATTTCTTCTTTGGTACTTACTGGGATGGCAATATGCCAAAGGCGCTACAGCAAGCTTGGCTTACCACCGAGCCAACCATCCCTGGCCCGCTGGATTTCGAAGTAAAACTACCGGTTTTGCCATGGTCTGCCGAAGCACCAAACATGTACGACGTCGAATATGTCCTTACCGATCCAAGCGGCAAAGTAGTTCAGACCGCGACCCAGCGCGTGGGCTTTCGCCGCGTGGAACAAATGGGCAATCAATTACTTGTTAATGGTCAACCAGTAATTTTCTACGGTATTAATCGCCACGATTTTAATAAGCGCACCGGTCGCGTAATTAGCGAAGCAGATTATCGCGCAGATTTAATGGCGCTAAAGGCCAATAATTTCAACGCAGTTCGTACTTCGCACTATCCAAATGACCCAGTATTTATGCAGCTCTGTGACGAACTAGGGTTTTATGTAATCGATGAAGCCAATATCGAATCACATGCTTTCCAGAATCAACTCTGTAATGATCAGAAATATTTAAGCCAATGGGTCGATCGCATTGCGCGATTAGTACAACGCGATATTCACCATGCCTCAGCAATTATGTGGTCACTCGGAAATGAATCTGGCGCTGGTTTAAATCATCGTGCCGCAGCGGCGTATATTCGAAACTTTGATCCAACTAGAGTTTTACATTACGAAGGTGCGATCCGTGGCAATTGGACTGCAAATCATGATTTAACAGATGTGGTCTGCCCAATGTATCCAAGCATCAGCGCGATCATCTCTTACGCTAAATCAAAGAAAGCTACTCGCCCATTGATTATGTGCGAATACAGCCATGCAATGGGTAACTCCAATGGCACGATAAAAGAGTATTGGGATGCTATTCATTCACTTAAAGGTCTGCAAGGTGGATTTATCTGGGAGATGTGGGATCACGGACTTGATCAAACACTTCCAGATGGCACCAAGCGCAGCGCTTACGGTGGAAATTATGGCGAGAAGAAACATGATGGCAACTTTGTCTGCGACGGCATGTTCTTTCCAGATCGCACCCCAAAACCTGCGATGGCGGAATTTAAATACATCGCTGCACCGGTATTCATCCGCCGCAAAGGCGCTAAATACGAAGTATTTAATAAGCACTTCTTCATCGATTTAAGTGGCTACAAGCTGCGCTATGAAATCACTATAGATGGCCTACCTAAGGCCAGTGGCGCACTCAAATTGCCTGCAGTAAAGCCACGCAAAGCTGCGCTAATTTCAATTCCAGCTGCGGCGTTAAAAGCAGAAGGTGCGGGAGAGCGTTTCTTAACATTCACTTTGACCGATAAAAGCGGCAATGACGTAGCTTGGGAGCAATTTGCACTTAAATCTCTTACTGCAAAAGCACCAGCCAAAATCGCTAAAGTTGTAAGCGATGGGCTGATTGGTTTTGATTTAGAGAAGCTATTAGATAAGCAAGGCAATTTAAATCTGCCTGAACAGGTGAAAGCACCACAATTAACTCTATGGCGGGCACCAACTGATAACGATGCAATCGGCGGCATCTCACATAAATGGAATAGCTGGGGCTTGCGTGATTTGAAACTTACTTCAAGCAAGGTAAGTAAAAAAGGTAAGAGCGCAGTAGTTACCAAAACCTGGAAAACTTCCAAAGGCATTTCAATTAAGCAAATGCAGAAAATTGAAGTTGTCGCTGGCCAAATAAAAGTTAGCGAAACCATTACTCTGCCAAAACAGTTAGATGATGTGGCACGTGTTGGTATTAATTTTGAAATAAATGGCGCACTTGAGAACTACGAATACTTTGGCGTCGGTCCACACGAATCTGTACCAGATCGCGCGATCGGGAAAGTTAGTCGCTACTTTGGCAAAGTTGAAAATCAATTAACTGATTACATCAAGCCACAAGAGTGTGGCGGTCGAGTTGGTGTTCTTTGGTTCGAATTGCGCAATCACCAGAACCGCGGATTACGAATTGACTTGGATAAACCGCGCATGGTTACGGTGCTGCCACTTACATCAAGTGCTTTGGCAGATGCGACCCACAATGTTTATCTAAAACGTAGCGGCACCACCGTGGTCACTATCGATGCCGCGCACCGCGGTGTCGGCACTGCTTCTTGCGGTCCAGATACCTTGGATAGCTACAAGATCCGCCCAGGGGTACATAAATTCACCTGGCTTATCTCTGTAATTTAACTACTTCTTTGCCCAGGCCAAGAATTCTTCGATATTTCCAGAAATGTCAGCAGCACCAAGAGCATTGACCATATGCAAGTGACGTTCATGTTCACTTTCAATTGAACTGCCCCAACCAAATCTTTCGATATCTAAAGCATCGGCGAGAAGATCTGCATAGGCACGCGACCATCGTCCATTCCCATTTCTAAATGGATGTATCCAGACTAATTTATATGCAAATTCAGCCACTAATTCTTCTTTTTTTGATGAATCACTTATGTCTTGCAAGAAGGAAATATGAGTGGACGTATTTTGCATTAACTGATTTAGTTGAAGGGGAATTTGATGCCAATCGATACCAGGCATAGTGGCGACTTTTCGGTACTTTCCAGCCCAATCCCAAATTTCTCCAAATAATTCTTTGTGAAACTTTTTAGCAAAAGAATCTTTTAATAATGTATTGGGCTTTAATTTCCTCATTGACTTTAGATATTTAAGAGTTGCTTTATCAATTCCTTTCGCTTCAGCAAGATTCAACTGGCCGCGCGTAGTAATTGGCAAAAGCAAACCAATTTTTTCGTCGTCTTCAATTAAAGTTGTGCCATCAAAACTATGGCCGGGGAAGCCAGTCATCAGTTACCACTTAACACTTTCTGATTCCAAAAGTTCATTCACAATTTCTTCAACAC
The DNA here is from genome assembly GCA_046048895.1 of Actinomycetota bacterium. Taxonomy (GTDB): domain Bacteria; phylum Actinomycetota; class Actinomycetes; order Nanopelagicales; family Nanopelagicaceae; genus ZLKRG08. The sequence goes on along the minus strand of JBJOFF010000011.1, from coordinate 687 downwards.
GAGATTTAGAAAATTTGACGCTCTGTTTTTCAAGCGCCATAGTGTTCATGACTCTGGCAAAATGTGATTCCGCATTTCTGCGCGCCTGTGCTTCATAAGTGGCTTCAAGACTTGTACGAGGGACAAATCCATAATAGAAGTCACAATTCATCGCGTCAGCTAACTTTTTCAAAGAGTCAAGCTGGATCTTGCTATTTATTTCATTAACTTCTAAAGAATGAATGGTTTTTGGATTAACTCCGATGCGTCTTGCAAGGTCTTTTTGCGACATACCAAGTGCTTGACGAACATTTCGAATCCAGCCAAAAGCTGGCGCAGCAACCAATTTCGGCTTTATTGACTTCGCAGCAGAATCAATCTCTTTGCGATTTATCTTGAGAGCGTTCATTTAAACTCCATTCTTATCAAGGTATTATAATACCCTAATAAGAATTTGCCCAAATTGGAGGGTCTAACAAATATCTCCATATATATAGGTATAACTTGCCCAACCCCCCGATTTCCCCTCATACTTACGCCGTAACGCGCTCGCAAGAGGAGAAGCGGCCAAGGTCCCCGTTGGGACCGGAAGCGATTCGCCTGATAAAACAGGAGAAGAGCGCCCAACTCCAACGAAGGAGAATTACTCATGCGAGCTTCTAGCTCACTTGTGCAAGTAACAGGTTCCAACCTGACTTATGTATATAT
>JBJOFF010000010.1:0-35449 GCA_046048895.1 Actinomycetota bacterium | reverse complement strand
GCCATTGCATTTACCGTAAAATCGCGGCGCGATAAATCGCCTTGAATATTATCGCCAAATTGCACTTCTGGTTTTCTAGAATCTAAATCGTATTTATCACTGCGATAAGTTGTAATTTCAACGGTGGTATCACTGCGTTTTCCAGCAATGGTTCCGAAATCAATTCCAATATCCCAAACATCTTCAGCCCAATTTTTTAAAATCTTTTTTGTATCTTGCGGGAGAGCATTGGTTGTGAAATCTAAATCGTTTCCTAATCGACCAAGAATCGCATCGCGTACTGGTCCACCAACTAGCGCTAATTTAAATCCGGCCTCTTTAAAGGCAGCGGCTAGTGAGCTAGCTAGTGGTGCGCGCTCAATTAGAGAGCGAATCGCTAATTCGCCTGCGGCATCTAATGCGTTACTCACGGGGGAAAGGTTAGGGTACTCGCATGACCCCGGCACCTGGTGCTGGCGGCGATGCCACTACTGCAACTTCGGCGTCCAAGCCTCACCGTAAAAAGCGTTCGCGCAATCGTAATAAGCGAAACCAGAATAAGAGCGCTGTTGCCAACCCGAAAATTCGTTATGCAAAGCGGGTAGATGAAGTTAGCGCCGGCGGCTTAGTAATTGATTTCAGCGGAACCAAAGGTTTATTAATAGGTAGATACGATCAAAAAGATGCCAACCGCGAACGAATACTCTGGTCATTACCGAAGGGGCATATCGAAGCGGGCGAAACGCCCGAAGAAGCTGCAATACGCGAAGTCGCCGAAGAGACAGGCATTACCTCTGAAATTTCACGCGAACTTGGAGTAATTGATTTCTGGTTTATGGCTGGCGGAAAACGAATTCATAAAACAGTTCATCACTATTTATTTAAAGAGGTTAGCGGTGTTTTGACGCCGCAAGAGTCTGAAGTAGATGAAGCGCGTTGGTTTCCATTAGGCGAGATTGTCTCGCTGTTGGCATTTCCAGATGAGAAGAAATTGATTGCCCGAAGTGGTGAACTCAAATGAAACGTATCTTGCTACTTATATTGGCGTTACTTTTTATGCTGCCAGCTCCAGCACAAGCTGCAGGAAATACCATTTGGTTAGCTACTGCAGCGAATCGAAATTATGCCGGTGAAATTACCAATGAGAACTTTGAGAAATCATTAGCGGCAGCCGGAGAGCTTGGAAAATTAGTTTTTTCTCCAACACCACGTCCTAGAACTTGGATTATGGATGCTGCACTTTTAGAAGACGTGCAATTCTTAATTGATAATGAATCTACGCTTGCAACTAACTGGCTAAAACAGTTAAAAAGTATTTCTAGTGGTGACACTATTTACGCTACCGCATATGGCAATCCAGATGTAATTTATTTGAATTCGATAGCGCCAACGGAACTAAATTTTTACTACGCAGTTGGGCTGCAACATCTGCAAGCAGTGCTTTTGAAAAATGTGCTCAGCGAAAAGGGAAGTCGTTATGCCTGGAAGCGCGCGAAAATCGATGAAAATGTGCGCGCTTTCTTCAATTCTTCACGTCAAGAATTTACCCATATATCTACCGTAGTAAATCCCAAAGAGGTAGAGACCGAAAGAGCTCGAATCGCACAGCTTTTTAGCCCACAATTAACGGTATCAGAGCGATTTGCACTTTTGCAGGATTTCGAAAAAGGTCAAAGTGAAGTAATTAATAAGTTACGAATCGTAAGTGGGCGTTATCAAATCACCACCAGCAACGAGAAAATTCCAATCACGCTAGTAAATGATTTTGATGCACCAGTTAAGGTCGATTTATTTTTTACTCCGCTTAATAACCGTGTGGTCTTTCCTGAATACCGCCAAATTACTTTAAATGCGCGGAGCAAAATTCAAGTTAGCGTTCCGATTAAAACTGTCGCAGCGGGAGATACCAATGTGATTGCGCGCTTTGAAAATGGTAAAGGCAAAGTCGTAGGCACAAATGGAATGATTGAACTAACGTCGACCATTATTTCGCCGGCAGTTTCCCGATTTACCACCGGTGCAGGTTTACTCTTGATACTGGCGGCAGTCGCACAGAGTGTTCGCCGAGTCCGAAAGAATCGAGCGGATAAATGAAGAATCAAGATCTCTTCCACCAATCAACAGTGATGGCGATTGGCACCGTGCTATCTCGCATCGCTGGATTTATCCGAAGTGTTTTAACAGTTGCAGTTTTAGGTACTGCGCTACTTGCCGATAGTTTCAACGTAGCAAATACGATGCCTAATATTATTTATAATTTAATGGTAGGCGGAGCGCTAACCGCAATCTTCGTTCCGCAATTAGTTAAAAGTAAAGCTGATAAAGACGGCGGATTAGATTTTGCATCACGATTAGTAACCACCATTAGTTTGATTTTGGGGCTACTAGTTATTGTGGGAGTGATATTTGCGCCAGCGCTAGTAAGAATTTATGCACCAGAATTTTCCCAGCCTGGATTTGAAAACATTTATGAATTAACGCTGACCATGATGCGAATCTGTCTGCCGCAGATCTTCTTTTTAGGTCTATTCACTATGTTGGGGCAGGTAGCTAATTCGCGTGGCTCTTTTGCGCCGATGATGTGGGCGCCAATTGCCAACAACTTGGTCGGAATTGCGCTTTTAACTTACTTTATTTTGATGGTGCCTAAATTTACGGCAGATACCATCACGGATACTCAAGTTGCAATCTTGGGTTGGGGCACCACCGCAGGTGTTGTGGTTCAGGCGTTATTAGTTATTCCAGCCGTAAAAAAGACCAATTTCCATCTGAAAATTCGTTTCGGTCTAAGTGGTTTAGGCAAATCTTTTTCATTAGCTGGTTGGACATTAGTTTATGTATTAATTTCTCAACTTGGTTATTTAGTAACCGTTAGCGTGGCAACCAGTGCGGCGGTACGAAGCGCTAAAGCTGGAATTACTACTGGCGTAGGAATTACTCCTTTTCAAAATTCATATTACGTAATGATGTTGCCTTACGGAATTGTGACCATCTCATTGATTACCGCGCTCTTGCCACATATCTCCGAACTTGCAATTAAGAAAGATCGCGACGGAGTTAAAAATGAATTGGTGCGTGCAATTCGAATGGTGGGTGTAATTACAGTTCCAGCTGGAATGGCATTCTTCTTACTTGGTCCATTAATGACTAGCACTATTTTCGTAGGTATCCCTTACGAAGATGGTTTATATATGGGTTATGTATTAAGCGCACTTGGGGTAGGGCTAGTAACTTTTAGTATTAATTTAATTCTGCTCCGAGGTTTTAATGCTTTTGAAGATACTCGTACTCAGGTGCCTTCAATTATTTTGATCAATGTAATCTCGGTGGCGCTCTCTTATCTTTTTTTAAATATTTTGGATCCAAAATGGGTAACTGTGGGATTGGGCGCTGCTTTTTCTATTAGCTATGTTTTAGGTTTGCCATATACCTTGCATCTACTCAAACGCCATACTGGTGAATTACATATTCGAGAATTCTTAGGCCAGCACCTGAAATTGATCTTGGCCTCATTTGTTGCAATGTTTCCGCTGTATCTAATTGCGAATTATTGGCATGGCATCAATCAATATTCACCACTAGCAATCCGTGCGCTAAAACTCTTGATTTTTATTGTTCTGGGTGCGATTGGTTACTTTGTGGTGGCGCAACGAATGAAAGTCGCAGAAATCGCCGTGATAATGGAATACTTACCCGGCCTTAAAGGTTTAAGTAAAGGTAAGAAAGATAAAAAATGAGCGAAGTGCATAACTTAGTAATTGTTGGATCTGGACCGGCTGGATATACCGCCGCAATTTATGCTGCCCGTGCGCAGCTCGATCCAATTGTTTACGAAGGTTCAATCACCGCAGGTGGCGCGCTCATGAACACCACTGAAGTAGAAAATTTTCCAGGTTTCACTGAGGGCATCATGGGACCAGCGCTTATGGACAATATGCGTGGTCAAGCAAAGCGTTTTGGTGCCAAGTTAATTACAGATGACATTGTTGAAATGGATTTAGGTGGAGAGGTAAAGACTCTTAAAGATGGCAGTGGCAATGTTCTAAAAGCTAAATCTGTAATTTTGGCGATGGGTTCGGCGTATAAAGAGATTGGTCTTGAAAACGAGAAGCGTTTGTCTGGCCGCGGAGTTTCTTGGTGCGCAACGTGCGATGGTTTCTTCTATCGCGATCAAGTAATTGCTGTTGTTGGTGGCGGAGACTCTGCCATGGAAGAGGCAAACTTCTTAACTAAATTTGCAAGTAAAGTTGTTTTGATTCACCGTCGTGACACGTTACGTGCATCGAAAATTATGGCGGAGCGCGCGCAGAACAATCCAAAGATTGAATTCTTATTTAATACCGAAGTAACAGATGTTTTGGGACAAGATAAAGTTGAGGCGTTACAACTTCGCAATACCAAAACAGGTGATGTCACCAAACGTGAATTCACTGGTTTGTTTGTAGCCATCGGACATTCACCACGCTCTGAATTATTAACTGGACAAGTTTCGCTAGATGGCGAAGGTTATGTGCAGGTAGAAGGTCGTAGTACGCGCACCAACTTAAAGGGCGTCTTTGCATGTGGTGATTTAGTCGATCACACCTATCGCCAAGCAATCACGGCGGCGGGTTCAGGATGCCAAGCTGCACTTGATGCCGAGCGCTTCCTGAATCATTAATTAATTACAAGTATTCTTATCCCTAGAAATCAACAAGGAGTTAAAAATGGGCGCACCATCAGTAACACAAGCAAATTTCCAAGCAGAGGTATTAAATTCAGATAAGCCAGTTTTGGTTGATTTCTGGGCCGAGTGGTGTGGACCTTGCCGCATGGTGGCGCCAATTCTTGATGAGATCGCGGCAGAGCATGGTGATAAGTTGAAGATCGTTAAGCTAAATACCGACGAAGAATCAGCGTTAGCCATTCAATATGGTGTGCAATCAATTCCAACACTTCATGTATTTAAAGGTGGTCAGGTTGTTAAGACCGTAATTGGCGCAAAGCCAAAGCCTGCGTTACTTAAAGATTTAGCTGAATTTATTTAAGGATTTATCTATCAGTATGATCGAAGTTTTACTTCGACCAGGCGATAGTGGTGATTTGGTAAATCAAGTCATCACTTCGCTAAATCGTATTGGTTTATTGCACTCTATTCCAGAAAATTTCGATGAATCGGTCGCGGCTGCAGTTGCCCTCTTTCAGCAACAGCGCGGCTTAACTTCGACCGGAAATGTAAATAACCAAACTTTCCAAGCGCTCGAAGAGGCGCGATGGAAGTTGGGGGATCGTTCACTTTATTTACAACCATCACCATTAATGCGCGGTGATGATGTTGCGCAATTGCAGAGCCGATTGACCGATATGGGTTTTGATTGCGGGCGAGTAGATGGAATTTATGGAAGTAAGACCGAATTTGCAGTTAAAGAATTTCAAAAATCGGTTGGGGCTAGCGTTGATGGTAAATGTGGTCCAGCAACAATCACTGCGCTTATACGTTTAACTAAAACTGTAGCTGGTGGTGCGCCAACAAAATTACGTGAAACTGCGCGCCAACAAAGTCGCGGACCTGCGCTAGCTGGAAAAGTTATTGTAATTAATCCAGCGCGTGGTGGTAGCAATGTTGGTGTTGAGGCAAATGGAGTTACCGAAGCAGAGATTACTTACGATATTGCCAATAGAGTTGAAGGTCGCTTACTTGCACTTGGCGCTAGTGTTTTCTTAACTCGTGGACCACAGAATGATCCAAGCGAAATAGAGCGTATTGCGCTAACCAATAAGAGCAATGCAGATTTAATGATCTCTTTAAATTGTGACACTTACAAAAATGAATTTGCACACGGTGTTGCTACTTATTCTTATGGCAGCGATGCACATGGTGTGCACTCTGTAGTTGGAGATCGTTTTGCTTCTCTAGTGCAACGCGAAATTTGCGCCCGTACTGATTTACAAGATTGCGGAGTGCACGCAAAAACTTGGGACCTACTGCGCCTGGTTTCGGCGCCGGCAGTTCGAATTGATTTAGGTTATTTAAGTAATCCCGGAGATGCCGATCGTTATAAGCGCGCAGAGTTTCGTGATTTAATTGCAGAATCACTGGTGATTGCGATTCAACGCCTTTATTTGGCGGCTGAAGATGATGCCAAAACCGGAACTTTGCGCATATCTGACTTAAAACGCGCGGGTTTAAGAATTAATTAATTTCCGTGAATTAAGTATTTATGGAAAACTAATCCAATGACCGAACTGCGCCATACGACTGGAGATTCACTCGAACTCGAGAATCGTTTTGCATCTCGAGCGGCGCATATGAAGCCTTCAGAGATTCGTTCGTTATTCGCGGTAGCTTCGCGCCCAGAGATTGTTTCATTAGCAGGTGGTATGCCAAATTTATCTGCGCTTCCAATGGATATGATGGCTGAAGTTGTTAGAGATTTAGTTGCAACTAATGGCACCGAAGCTTTGCAATACGGTAGCGGTCAAGGACATCCATTGCTGCGCGAACAAATCTGCGAAGTTATGGCTTTGGAAGGAATTCGTGCGAATCCAGATGATGTAATTGTGACTACCGGTTCGCAACAAGCTTTGGATTTAATCTCACGTATTTTTATTGATCCAGGCGATGTAGTTTTAGTAGAAGCGCCTTCATATGTTGGTGCGCTCGGCACATTTTCACAGTATCAAGCGGCGCCAGTTCACGTAGAGACTGATAACGATGGCATGGTGCCGGCAGCGCTAGTTGAAGCGATTAAATCGGTACGCGCATCTGGACGGAAAATTAAATTTTTATATTTGATTCCAAATTATCAAAATCCAACTGGCGTAATGCTCTCGGCAGATCGTCGCACTCAAATTCTAGAAATCTGCGCTCGCGAAGAGATTTTTATCGTCGAAGATAACCCGTATGGTTTATTAGGCTTTGATCGTCCATCGCCCAATGCGATGCGTGCGCAAGATTCCGAAAATGTCATTTATTTGGGCTCTTTCTCTAAGACCATCGCCTCTGGTTTACGCGTGGGCTGGGCTCTAGTTCCGCAATCTATTAAAGACAAGATTGTGATTGCCTCAGAAAGCTCAATTCTCTGCCCTTCAAATTTCACCCAATTAACGATTTCTAGCTACTTAAAAGATCAACCTTGGCGCGATCAGATCGCATCTTTCGTTGATTTATACCGCGTTCGTCGCGATGCGATGCTTGAAACTTTAGAAGCGCATTTTCCAAAGGAAGCTACTTGGACTCGTCCAGGTGGTGGTTTCTATGTTTGGGTAACACTGCCACCTGAGATTGATACTAAAGCAATGGTTCCTAAAGCGATTGTGGCCAAAGTTGCTTATGTTCCAGGTAGCGCGTTCTATGCAGATGGTTTTGGATCTTGGCAGATGCGACTTTCATATTGCCATCCAACACCTGAACGAATTCGCGAAGGTGTAAAAGCTTTGGGCGCTGTTGTAAAGCAAGAGCTAGCGTCGCGCGCTGGATATCAACTTAACTAAACGTTGTAAATCTTCGGCACCTGAATACTCAACAATAATTTCGCCTTTAGAGCCAGTGCTCTCAATTCGCACGCGAGTATCTAAAAGATCACCAAGAGTTTCGCCGAGTTCTTTTAACTCTGGGCTACTCTTTTTAACGCTACCTGATTTTTTGTTTTTCCCGTTTGGTTTTGCAATGGCAATAATCTCTTCAACGGTACGAACAGATAAACCTTCGGCGACAATTCGATTGGCTAATTTTTCGATTGCGGCCGCATCGCTTAACCCAAGCAGCGCACGTGCATGGCCGGCGCTAATGGTTCCGGCAGCGACTTTCTGTTGCACTAATGTTGGTAAATTAAGTAAGCGCATCATGTTGGTGATTACGGTACGTGATCGACCTAGTTTCTTTGCCAGTTCATCTTGCGTGCAATTGAAATCATTTAGAAGTTGTGAGTATGCCGCACCTTCTTCAAGCGCGTTTAATTGAGATCGATGAATATTCTCAATTAGCGCTTCACGTAATAATTCATTATTTGGAGTCTGGCGAATAATCACTGGAATCCGCTTTAAACCAGCTAATTTTGAGGCGCGGAAGCGGCGCTCACCCATGATTAATTCATAGCGTGCGCCGTTTTTACGAACTACTGGTGGTTGCAGAATTCCGATCTCTTTAATTGATGCGACCAACTCTTGTAACGCCTCTTCATCAAATACGTTACGAGGTTGACGTGGGTTTGGATCAATTAAATTAATATCAATTTCATCTTGCGCGCCAACAACTTCAGTTACATCGTTTGTATTTACAGTTAATGGAATTAACGCATCTAAATTTGTACCAAGTCCGCCGCGTTTTGCCATTATGCAATATCCCCTGATTTGTAATTGATACTAACCACGTTACTGTCAAAAGCTTTTCCGCGTTCTGCAATTTCACGAGCAACTTGCATATATGCAATTGCTCCAGTTGATGATGGATCGTATGTCATAACTGTTTGCGCATACGATGGCGCTTCAGATAAACGAACCGCACGTGGAATTGGAATATCAATTAATTCGCGTGGGAAATGCGAACGTACATTTGCAACCACATCATTTGCTAAACGAGTACGTGAATCGAACATAGTCAAAACAATGGTTGATAAAGTTAAATCTGGATTTAATCTCTGTTTAACAATTTTGTATGTTTCTAATAATTGTGACAGACCTTCAAGTGCGTAATATTCACATTGAATTGGAATTAAAACTTCGCCGGCAGCAGCAAATGCATTAACAGTTAATAAACCTAAACTTGGTGGACAATCAATAAAAATGTAATCGTAATTCTCTGCAATTTCATTTAACGCATCTTTTAATCTTGATTCGCGAGCCACCATTGAAACTAAATTAATCTCTGCTTGTGCAAGTGAAGTGTTAGATGGAATGCAATCTAAAGCTGGAAAACCTGCGCACTTTTGAATTACATCTTTAATCTCTGCAGTGCCCATTAAAACTTCATAAACGCCCATCGAAATGCGGTGCTCTACCCCGAGTGCGGTGGAGGCATTTCCTTGGGGATCTAAATCAACGACCAAAACTCGAAGGCCGCCCATAGATAGGGCTGCGGCTACATTTACTGCGGTGGTGGTCTTACCGACCCCACCCTTCTGGTTGGCCACCACAAAGATTCGCCCTTTGGCGGGCTTAGGCATCGGCTCTTTTAGGCGACGCGTTCCAATAACTTTTGTTTCACGTGGAACATCTGCCATGTCCCGAACTCTAGCGTTTTACCTCGACAACTCTCGCCAATGGGATACCTTCAAGCTCGATTTCATGGACGATTGCGCCTGGAATTTCGGCCGCTTCAGCCTCTGCCGCCTCGCCCTTCATAGCAAGGAGCGATCCGCCAGGTTTAATTAGATGCTTTGAGATCGCCCAGAGCTTAGAGAGTGGTGCCACAGCGCGGGCGGTGACATAGTCATACTGCCCCTTTTCAGCCTCCGCCTTCCCTCTCTTCACGGTAATTCCAAGGCCAGCGACCGCCTCCTCGAGGAAATTTACGCGGCGTTGAAGGGGTTCAAGTAGGGTAACTTTTAAATCTGGACGGGCTAGCGCAATAACTACCCCAGGTAGCCCCGCCCCAGATCCAATATCAATAACTGAGGCCCCCTCTTTCATGAGGGTCGAGACTGGGATGCAGTTGAGGATATGGCGCTCCCAGATCCGATCAGCCTCGCGTGGACCGATCAACCCACGCTCAATTCCAGCGTTTTTTAGGAACTCTGCATACGCATGCGCCTCGGCGCTACGTTTAGGAAAATGTTCCACGTGAAACTTTTTTTGGGTTATTAGTTAGGAAAGATAACCACAAAGCGGTTTGGATCTTCGCCCTCAGACTCTGAAGATAGCCCTAGCTCTTGGATGCGATCATGCACAATTTTACGCTCAAAGGCGTTCATTGGCTCCAATTTAATTGGTGCACCAGAGGCCTTCGCTTCTGCGGCTTTTTCGTCAGCCAGGGCCTTTAGGTCGGTGCGGCGATTTTCGCGGAATCCGCTGATATCGAGCATTAGGCGGCTACGGTCGCCGGTTGAGCTCTGTACCGCTAAACGGGTTAGCTCCTGAAGAGCGTCCAGCACCTCGCCATCTCGGCCAACTAGGTTATCTAGCTTCGCGCCTACGATCGCTACCGCTGCGCGGCCATTTTCGACATCAATATCGATATCGCCATCTAAATCTGCTATATCCAGTAGGCCTTCTAGGTAATCTGCCGCAATATCGCCCTCTTCTTCGAGCTTGGCAACAGGTTTTACCTCGACCTCTTTAACTGTTTTTTCTGTCATGATTTATACCTTTTCTAGGGGTTTATCCCTATTTGTCGAAATTTATCGGCGTTTACTTACGCTTCTTCTTCTTTGGCTGCTTTCTTTGGCCAGTGTTTGTTTGAGGAGCATCCTTCTTTGATTCCTCCACAGGTAGCTCGATTAAGCCTTTAGCCGCTTTCTTCTTCTGAAGCTCTTCATATGCAGGAGATCCTGGAGTTGGGTTTCGCTTGATCACGTAATACTGCTGGCCCCAAGTCCAGAAGTTTGTGGTCGACCAATAAATCAAAACACCGATTGGGAAATTAACGCCAGAGATCGCAAAAATAATTGGGAATAAGTACAACATGATTTTCTGTTGCTGCATGATCATATTGTTTGGGTCGTCATTTTTTGGCATTCCCTTAACCATTAATTGACGTTGTGTTGTGTATGTCGATGCTGACATCAAAATAATTAAAAATACTGTAACAAGTTTTACAGTGGTGCTGGTTGATCCTAAAAATGTTTCTGAGATTGGCGCACCAAGGAATTTTGCATTCGCTGCAGATTCCACATCGGCCTCAGTTAATACGCCGCGAGGCTTTGATTGACCAATTCCATTTAACACTGTGAAGAGTGCAAACATGATTGGAGCCTGCGCCAAAATTGGAAAGCATGATGCCAAAGGATTTGTTTTGTGATCCTTGTAAAGCTTCATCATCTCTTCAGATTGCTTTTGGCGATCGTCTTTATATTTGGTTTGAATCTCTTTCATTTTAGGAGCAAGCGCAGTCATTGCGCGCTGACTTTTAATTTGTTTCACAAAGAGTGGAATTAAAATAATACGAATTAATAAAACCAGACCTACGATAGATAATGTCCAAGTAACGCCACTACCCTCGCCAAATACAGGAGTTAGTGCATCATGGATCACCATGATTACCCAAGAAACAGCGGTGTATAGCGCGTTCATTATGCTGCCCATTATTAATTAACTCCTGAACTATTGAATTTGCCTTGTATTTGTGGGTTTTTTACATAGTTTTCGAAATAACTATTTGAAACATAATCAACGCCGCCATATGAAAATGGATTGCATCTAATTAATCTCCATGCGATTAATGGAAGCCCGGCTAGGTTATGAGTTTCTAAAGCATCAACTGCGTAATGTGAGCAAGATGGGTAGTACTTGCACTTTGGACCTATAGTCATATCGATCCATTTAGATAAAGTTTTTTGATAAATTTTTATTAAGGCGATAAACGGAAGCACCAGAATTCTTGAGATTCTCATGGGCCTGCTTTCGTGAGTAGGTTTTGAGTCTCAGTAAATGCATTCTCAGGTTTTTTCATCGCGCGCACCACAAATAAAGTTCCGTTTGGCATCTGGTTAATTTTTTCGCGAACCGCATGGCGGACTTGGCGAGCGATGCGATGGCGCACCACAGAGTTGCCTACAGATTTTCCGACAATCAGACCAAGCTTCGCTGGATCGTTGCTATTAGTTGAATATAGGTAGCCGATTAAGGAGTTAGATGTGATTCTTCGACCATTCCTGGTCGTAACTGCGAAATCAGAACTACTTTTTATTCTTGCGCTATTTGGTAGCACTAGAATTAATCAAGTCTCTACTTATGCCGAGAGCTTTGCGCGACCCTTTGCGCGACGTGCGGATAGAACTGCGCGGCCTGCGCGGGTTGCCATACGGGCACGGAAGCCATGCTTCTTGGCGCGACGACGGTTATTAGGTTGGAAGGTGCGCTTCATGTAAAACTCCTACTTAAATCTTTTAGCCACAATAAATACGGGGGAAGGCGATTAGGGACTGATTTTAAGCGGTTGGGGATAAGTGGGGCAAACTGGTTTTTTGGAGAGATCTGTCCAGTCCAGACTGTGGATAACCACTTGCTTTTCTGGAATTAACGCTCTAAATTCCGCCCGTCCACAGGTTTTAAACTTTCAACCATTGGTTTAGACCACAGGCTGTGGATAAGTTTGTGGATAAGTGGATAGGAGGCCCCCGATGTCAGAGGTACAGATCCAAGAGGATCTAGGTGCTCTTTGGGGCCAAGTAATCAGCCAGGTCGCTGGAGATGGCCCTAATAAAGCGGTCCTTCAATTAGCGCGTCCGCTTGGGTTACTAAAAGGTGCGGGAGCTCCAAATTTAATTATTGCTACTCCTAATACTTTTGTAAAAGACATTATTGATGTGCGTTTACGTAACGCAATCTCAGAAAGTTTGGCGGCGACTTTAAATGAAAAAGTTAATTTCGCGGTCACCGTTGATGAAAGTTTGGAACTGCCAGAAGCTCCTGAACCCGCAATAACAAGTGTTCAAGAAGATGTAATCCGTCGCGAGGAAGCTCAGAAGCCGGTTGGTTCTGATGCGTTAAATCCTCGCTACATCTTCGAAACGTTTGTGATTGGTGCATCCAATCGTTTTGCGCATGCAGCAGCGCTGGCAGTTTCAGAAGCTCCCGCCAAGGCATATAACCCATTATTTATTTATGGTGAATCTGGACTTGGAAAAACTCACCTTTTACATGCAGTGGGGGCGTATGCAAAAGAGTTATATCCGAACGTGCGTGTGCGTTATGTTTCTTCTGAAGAGTTTACAAATGATTTTATTAACTCTATTCGTGATGATAAATCAAACTCTTTCCAAAAACGTTATCGTGATTTAGATATTTTGTTAGTTGACGATATTCAATTTTTAGAGAACAAAGAACGTACTCAAGAAGAGTTCTTCCATACTTTCAATACTTTGTATAACGCAAACAAACAGATTGTTATATCCAGTGATCGCCCACCAAAACAACTAACTACCTTGGAAGATCGTTTACGTTCGCGTTTCGAATGGGGATTGATTACCGATATTCAACCTCCAGAACTTGAAACTCGAATTGCTATTCTGCGCAAAAAAGCGGCGCAAGAACGTTTAAATGCACCAGACGATGTTTTGGAATATATCGCATCGAAAATTTTTACCAATATTCGCGAACTTGAAGGTGCGTTAATCCGTGTAACTGCATTCGCATCTTTAAATCGCCAACCAGTTGATATGGCTCTTGCTGAAATTGTTTTAAAAGATTTAATTCCGAACGATGCACTTCCATCAATTAATGCAGCAACGATCATGGCTCAAACAGCCGCTTACTTCTCATTAACTGTAGAAGATTTATGTGGAACATCGCGTTCTAGAGTTTTAGTTGATGCCCGACAGATTGCAATGTATTTATGTCGCGAACTAACCGAGCTTTCGCTCCCAAAAATCGGCCAAACTTTTGGTGGTCGCGATCACACCACTGTGATGCATGCAGATCGAAAAATTCGCGAGTTAATGGCGGAGCGTAGATCGATTTACAACCAGGTAAATGAGCTCACCAGCCGTATTAAGCAGCAGAGCAAGTAGCTTGTGGACGAGATGTGGATAACTGTGGAAAACAAGCGTAATTCTGGGGATTTCACCTTGGGGATATCTAAAGCGTTGGTAAAGGGTTCTCTTTTAACTTTGTTTTTCCCACAAGGTTCTCCACAGCTGTTTATGAGCGATTTTTTCCGAAATACCGCTTTGAAATGGGAAGAGTTTTGTAATTACAAATTAGTAATTATTGCTACCCACATTTCAACAACGGTTATTACTACTAACTACTTATATAAAACTTTTTCCGGGAGAGTACTTTTTTCCGGTGGTTTAACTAAAACCCAAGGAGCGCACTAAATGAAGTTCACTATCGAACAACAAAAGTTAGTTGATGTAGTTAATTGGGTCTCTCGTAGTCTTTCAACCAGACCGATTCAAACCGCGCTACTTGGAATTGTAATTGATGCTGAAGGAAACAAAGTTGTTTTATCAGGATCAGATTTAGAAACTGCAAGCCGCGCTTCGACAGATGCAGATGTGGCCACTGCTGGAAAAGTTTTAGTACCAGGAAAATTATTAGCTGACATTTCACGATCTCTTCCAAATAAACCAGTAACAATTCAATTAGATGGAACTCGAGTATTAGTAAATGCTGGAAGCGCCAAATTCACACTTCCAGTGCTACCGATAAATGAATACCCAAACCTACCAGAGATGCCAGAAGCGTTAGGTGTAATTGATGCTGAACTCTTTAATCAAGCGGTAGCTCAAGTTTCAACTGCAGCTGGAAAAGATGATTCACTACCATCATTGACTGGTGTACATGTCGAAGTAAACGGTGAGAACATCACCATGGCCGCAACCGACCGCTACCGATTAGCAGTTCGTGAAGTAACTTTTAACCCAGCAAGACCAAACACAGAAGCAGTTGCACTAATTCGTGCGCGTACATTGCATGATGCAGCAAAAACACTAGCAACAGCAAAAAATGTAAATATTGCGTTAGCGCCAGCTGCTTCAAATGATCGTCTAGCAGGCTTCCAAACCGACAGCAAATCAACTACTACCAGGCTTTTAGATGGCACTTTCCCTCCTTACCGCCACCTACTTCCACAAGAATCTTTAACCACCACCGTTATTGAAGTAGCGCCATTTCTAGAATCAGTGCGACGTGTCGCTCTAGTTACCGATAAAACCATTCCATTAAAACTTACCTTCACTGGTAATTCAGTAACTTTAGAGGCAGGCGGTGGAGACGAAGCTCAAGCAAATGAAGTTTTTGAAGTAAACAAAACTGGTGAAGATTTATCTATCGCTTTTAACCCAAACTATTTATTAGACGGTTTACATGCAATCAGCGCTCCTTATGCGCAGATTTCATTTAATACTTCCAGCAAAGCAGCGATATTGATGGGCAAATCAGATGCTAATTCCCCAGCAATTGAAAACTTCAAATATTTATTGATGCCAACTAAGTTTGCATACTAACTTACAGTAAGCCGTTTTATGTATGTCAGTAAACTTTCGCTAACTAACTTTAGAAGTTATCACCAATTAGATTTAACTTTAAACCCCGGGGTAACCACTTTTGTTGGAAATAATGGTGCGGGTAAAACCAACATTGCCGAAAGTTTAATTTTTCTTAGTTTTCTCTCATCTCATCGCACCCCAACCAATCAACCTTTAATATCTCTTGGCGCAGAGCAGGCAGTAATCAGAGCTGAAATTGTGCGCGGTGATCGCAACCTACAGATTGACTTAGAGATTAATGCCAATAAAGCAAACCGCGCAAAAATTAATCAAAACCCAACTAAATCCCAAAGAGAGATTTTAGGAGCCTGCCAAGTTATTTACTTTTCTCCGGAGGATTTAGATTTGGTAAGGGGCGAACCAACCAACCGTCGAGATTTTTTAGATAAATTATTAATTACCAAAACCCCGCGGCTAGCTGGTGTGTTAAATGATTACGAAAGAGTCTTAAAACAGCGAAATACACTACTTAGAACCCGAGCTCCACAAGCCGCGATTACGCCATGGACGGAACAATTAATTAATTTCGCTAGCGTGATAATTACAGAACGTATAGTTTTAGTAGAGCAACTAAACCCTTTAGTCGCTACAAACTATAAAGAGTTAAATGAAGTAAAAGCAGCATCTATTATTTACAAATCTAATATTGATGGATTATCAAACAATAACGAAATAAACAAGAAACTAATTGAAACTAAATTACTAGAAGTGCAATACCAAGAGATTGAACGTGGAGTGACTCTGGTAGGGCCACACCGAGATGATTTAATTTTACAACTTGGTGATTTTCCTGCAAAAGGTTACGCCAGCCACGGAGAGTCCTGGTCTTTTGCAATTTCCTTAAAAATAGCATCACTAGAACTTCTTAAAACTCAAGGTTTAGACCCGATTTTAATTTTGGATGATGTTTTTGCAGAGTTAGATACCAATCGACGTGCGCGACTTATCCATGCAACAAAATTGGCTGAACAAACTATTGTCACAGCAGCAGTCGAAGGTGACTTACCAACAGATTTAAACGACACCCGTATTCATGTCTCAAACGGCAAGGTGAGTAAATGAGCAGCCGAGACTTAGCTTTAGATCTTTACAATGCATTTAAAGGCGGACGTAAATCATTTATACCTAACAATAAAAAAGTAGTTACTGAAGAGGTTCGCGATAACAGTGAACCAAAACCAATCGGTGAACTAATAAATCAATTAGTTTCCCAACGAGATTGGCAGAGTGGTTTAGCTGAAGGTGAAATTTTTGTTCGTTGGCGCGAAATAGTTGGAGATGAGATTGCATCTAAATGCGAACCAACTGAAGTTAAAGAAGAGAAGCTATTTATTCAATGCACATCAACCGCATGGGCAACCCAATTAAATTTAATTAAGTTACAACTGCTTGAATCGATTCAAAAAGTAGCTCCGGCAATAAAATCTTTAGAGATCCTTGGCCCAAACGCTCCAAGTTGGCGTAAAGGCCTACGCACAGTGCAGGGTTTTCAAGGGCCTCGAGATACCTATGGGTGAACTAAAGGCCTAATCCCACCCTCAAATCTGCGCTATAAAGCCCTAATTTCCACACTCTAGCCCTTATAAAGGGTATTGCTGCCTCGGTTTTACCACTAGGATTTACGGGTGTCCCCGCCGAATCGGGGCTTAAATGCGGTTTTAAGCGATTTACCACCAAGGAGGCGTAGTGGCTGAGAAGGCTGAAAAGCAGTACGACGCCTCGGCGATCACAGTCCTTGAAGGGCTAGAAGCGGTCCGTAAGCGCCCTGGTATGTATATCGGCTCTACCGGCGAACGCGGTCTTCACCACCTGGTCTATGAAGTTGTAGATAACTCAGTTGATGAAGCAATGGCAGGGGTTTGCGATCGGATTGATGTAACTCTTTTGGCTGATGGCGGCGTTGAAGTTATTGATAATGGGCGCGGAATTCCAGTTGATATCCACCCAGTGGAAAAAAAACCAGCGCTAGAAGTTGTTTTAACAGTTTTGCACGCAGGTGGAAAGTTTGGCGATGGCGGATATTCAGTATCTGGTGGATTACATGGCGTCGGTATTTCAGTTGTAAACGCACTTTCAAAAGTTGTACAAGTAGAAGTGCAACGTGATGGATTTTTCTGGTCACAAAATTATCAACTAGGTGTTCCTGATGCACCTGTTGCTAAAGGCAAAGCTACCTCTGGACACGGAACCACAGTTCGCTTCTATCCATCCGAAGAAATTTTTGAAACCACTGAATTTTCATTTGAAGTCTTATCTACTCGTTTCCGCGAAATGGCTTTTTTAAATAAAGGATTAACCATTTCATTAAAAGACATGCGCGCAGGGCACGTTGATGACAAAGGTGAACAACTAGAAGTAATTTATAAATTTGACGGCGGTATTGTTGATTTCGTAAAACATATCAATTCAACCCGCGGCGAACTCCATAAATCCATTATCGATTTAGAGCAAGAAGACAAAAAACGAAAAATGTCTCTAGAAATTGCGATGCAATGGAATGATGGTTTTTCCGAATCGGTATTTACTTTCGCTAACGCAATTAACACCCATGAAGGCGGAACTCACGAAGAAGGTTTCCGAACCGCGTTAACTTCAGTAGTAAATAAATTTGGAGAAGACTGGGGTTTTATCCGCAAGAAAGAAGATCGCTTAACCGGAGAAGATATTCGCGAAGGTTTAACTGCGATTGTTTCAATTAAAATTTCAGAGCCTCAGTTTGAAGGCCAAACCAAAACCAAACTAGGTAATACCGAAGCCAAAACATTCACCCAAAAGTGTGTAAATGAAGCGTTAACTGAGTGGTTTGAGAAGAATCCTGCTGAAGGAAAAGATATTGTTAGAAAGAGTATTGATGCGGCAGCAGCTCGTGTAGCAGCTCGTAAAGCACGTGACTTATCTCGCAACCGAAAAGGTTTGTTAGAAGGTCGCGGTATGCCAGGCAAGTTAGCGGATTGCCAATGGACCGATCCAGAAAAATGCGAACTTTATATTGTTGAAGGTGATTCTGCGGGTGGTTCAACTAAAGGTGGCCGTGATTCTAAATATCAAGCAGTGCTTCCAATCCGCGGCAAAATTCTTAACGTAGAGAAGGCGCGCATTGATCGCGTGTTACAAAACAATGAAGTTCAAGCTTTAATCACTGCGCTTGGTACTGGCGTGCATGATGATTTTGATTTAGCCAAACTTCGTTACCACAAAATTATTTTGATGGCCGATGCTGACGTAGATGGTCAACATATCCGTACCTTGTTACTTACATTGTTATTTAGATTTATGCGCCCACTAATCGAACACGGACATGTGTACTTAGCTCAACCTCCACTTTATAAATTGAAGTGGGCTGGTAAAGAGCCAGTTGAATATGCATTTAGCGACCGAGAGCGCGATGGCATGATCAAAATTGGTATTGATGCCGGAAAACGTCTACCAAAAGAAGATGGAATTCAACGCTTCAAAGGCCTAGGTGAGATGCCAGCTAAAGAACTTTGGGATACCACCATGGATCCAGAGCACCGAGTATTGGTAAAAGTAACTTTAGATGATGCAGCTGCAGCAGATACTTTGTTCTCAGTATTAATGGGTGAAGATGTCGAACAACGACGCCAATTTATCCAACGTAATGCCAAAGACGTAAGGTTCTTGGATATCTAACATGGAAAACATGGAAGAGAAACAATTCGATAAGATCGAAACCATCGATCTACAAGTCGAAATGGCGCGTAGCTACCTTGACTATGCGATGTCAGTGATTGTCGGTCGCGCACTTCCAGATGTTCGAGATGGCCTAAAACCAGTACACCGCCGCGTGCTTTATGCGATGTATGACGCTGGTTATCGCCCAGATAAGGGTTATTACAAATCTTCACGCATCGTCGGTGATGTTATGGGTAACTATCACCCACACGGAGATGGCGCGATTTATGACACCGTAGTTCGTTTAGCTCAACCTTGGTCGCTTCGCTATCCATTGGTTGATGGCAATGGAAATTTCGGTAGCCCTGGTAATGATCCAGCCGCTGCGATGCGTTATACCGAGGCGCGTTTATCACCGATTGCCATGGAGATGATGCGCGATATCGATGAAGATACCGTTAATTTCATTCCAAATTACGACGGCCGTTCGCAAGAGCCAACAGTTCTACCATCACGTTTTCCAAATTTACTTGTTAATGGTTCGGCGGGTATCGCAGTTGGTATGGCGACCAATATTCCGCCACATAACTTACGTGAAATCGCGGAAGGTGTTACTTGGGCGCTAGATAATCCTGAAGCTAGCTCAGAACAATTACTGGCTCATCTATTAACAATTGTTAAAGGTCCAGATTTTCCAACTAAAGCGTTAATTGTTGGACGTACTGGAATTGAAGAGGCTTATCGCACTGGTCGCGGATCAATCACAATGCGTGCAGTTGTTAATGTTGAAGAAATTAATAAGCGCACCTGCTTGGTGGTTACGGAACTTCCATATCAAGTTAATCCAGATAATTTAGCTTTAAAGATTGCCGAATTGGTTAAAGATGGCAGAATCAAAGGAATTGCAGATGTTCGCGACGAAGGTAACGAACGTCTTGGACAACGTTTAGTTATTGTTTTGCAATCAGGCGCAATCGCTAAAGTTGTTTTAAATAATCTTTATAAGCACACCCAACTACAAGATACTTTTGGCGCAAATATGCTGGCGCTAGTTGATGGCGTACCACGCACATTGCGTTTAGATGAATTTGTTCGTTATTACATCGAACACCAAATCGAAGTAATTGTTCGCCGCTCTAAGTTCCGTTTGGCCGAGAAAGAGCGTCGTGCTCATATTTTGCGCGGCTATCTAAAAGCGCTGGATGCACTAGATGCGGTAATTGCTTTAATTCGTGCTTCTAAAACTTCAGAAGAGGCGCGCGAAGGCTTAATGAAGTTACTAGAAGTTGATGAAATTCAAGCAAATGCAATTCTTGATATGCAATTACGTCGTTTGGCTGCCCTAGAACGTCAGAAAATCAATGATGAATACGACCAATTGATGTCTGAAATCAACGAGTTAAATGTAATTTTAGGAAGCGTTGAAAAACAGCGCGAAATAGTTAAATCTGAACTTAACGAGACGGTTACCAAGTATGGCGATGAACGCCGCACTCAAATTGTGGCTGCCGAAGGCGATTTCAGCGCGGAAGATTTAATCCCAGATCAAGATGTAGTGGTAACTGTTACTCGTGGCGGCTACTCAAAACGTACTCGTGCGGAGCTGTATCGCACTCAACGCCGTGGCGGTAAGGGCGTAAAAGGTGCAGCGCTAAAACAAGATGATGTCGTTGATCATTTCTTTGTTGCATCTACTCACGATTGGTTATTGTTCTTCACCAACAAAGGCCGTGTTTATCGCGCCAAGGTACACGAATTACCTGATGCCGGACGCGATGCCCGCGGACAACATGTAGCTAATTTGATGGCATTTAAACCTGACGAACAGATCGCAGCAGTGTTATCTATTAAGGATTACGGAACTGCGCCGTATCTGGTGCTCTCCACAAAATCTGGGTTAGTTAAAAAATCTCCGCTAACTGAATATGACTCACCACGAACCGGTGGACTTATTGCAATTTCACTTCGTGACGGTGATGAAGTTGTAGGCGCAACGTTAGCCACCGACAAAGATGAACTACTTTTAGTTTCTCGCAAAGGAATGTCACTTCGCTTTTCAGCAAATAATGAATCCATTCGTTCTATGGGACGTAGCGCAACTGGCGTGATTGGAATGAAATTCCGCGCCGGTGATGAGCTGCTCGCGATGGCGCGAGTTGGCAGTGTTGACCAAAATTTATTTGTATTTACTGCAACCGACGGTGGTTTTGGTAAGAAATCACCACTTGATGAATACCGAATTCAAAATCGCGGCGGTATCGGCATCAAAGCTGCGAAGATAAATGAAGATCGAGGCGGTTTAGTTGGCGCGCTAGTAATTAGCGATAAAGATGAAATTCTGGCGATTACCTCGAATGGATCAGTGATGCGCACTGATGCTGCAGAGATTCGACAGACTGGCCGTGACAGCATGGGCGTGCGTTTAGTTAATCTAGATGAAGGCGTCTCGCTCTTGTCGGTTACCAAAAACGGCGAAGATGCTGATACGGTTACGCCCGCTTAACCAACGATTTGGGCTTAAAACCCTAACAAGGTAGATTTTGCTTCCTTGCTTGGGCCTATAGCTCAGCCTGGTTAGAGCGCTTCCCTGATAAGGAAGAGGTCGGTGGTTCAAGTCCACCTAGGCCCACCAAGCAAGGCAACAACTGAATATCCGTTTAGCGACGGGGACTTAGCTCAATTGGTAGAGCACCTGCTTTGCAAGCAGGGGGTTAGGGGTTCGATTCCCCTAGTCTCCACTTAAATCCCGTTAACGTGATTTCTCTCTTCTGGAAATCAAAATAAATGTAATAGCTAATATCAACGCCGGGATTGCATTCCAACGCTCATCGCTTGAACGAGATGCTAATTGGAAAAAAGTACTCACAAAAAATGTGTAACCAATAATTCTGGTAGTTCTTGGACCATTAGCATCCATTGGCGCATCGCGATATGTCCAGAGCATAGTGATTAAGAAAATCATAAAGATTGACATTACAAAATAAACAAAACGAAGCCCGATCGGAAAAGTTTCGTATTGCCCGCCTGCTGCGCGAGTACGCACCCAGTCATAGTTTAAGGTAACTGAAATTAAAAGAACGGCATTGTAAAGAAGTGAAATTACAGAGAGTGGAATTAAAACTTTAAGTGCTTTAACCATTATTTTTGAAATTCCTCCATTGAAACAATCGCCTTGTTTTCATAAGTTTTGGTGGCGCCATTCTTCTTAAATGTAACTACCCCTTTTCCAAATACCTCTGCGCTACCAGAATCTAAATCAAATGCGATCCCAGTGTGTTCATCGATTCCTAAAATTGATACATCTTGGTCTAATAAATTTTCAAGAATAGTCATACGGTTTTGTCCAGCAAAACAATACCTAGTGTCATGAGTGCCGCCTTGAGCGTTATTAAAATGGGCAATAACTGCAGCTTTAATTCCAGTGGCCTGCTCCAAGATATTTAGACCTTCAATCCAATATGGATCATCGCCAACTTTGTACATTTCATAAACTGGCATAACTTTGGCACCAATCGACATAGCGGCAGCTGATGCCAAAACTAGTGAGCCACGAGTTAGTAAATCATTAATCGCACCGAAAATTTCTGGATCTCTCCATTGTTTTAAGTTATAAGTAGGACTGCCAGGACCTGCGAAGGCCCAACTTGCGCTACGCAAATCTTCAATTACATTCGCACTAGTTTTGATTTTAGTGCCGACATTTATCTCAAAATATTTCTCAATTTTGGCGCTTAATTCATCTTTATTCTCTTGAAAACCATAAGGGGTGCTTAGATTTATAGGATTTAAATCTTTACCGGTCGCCTTAATAATTTTCTGATGTGGAGTAACCATAATCGGGCTATTTTCACCCGACCCCATCAAAGCTAAAAATCTACTCATTTAAAACTTAGTCTCTTTTACTTTCTTTCCCTTTGCATCAAATGTAGTCCATAAACCGCTCTGAACCCCATTATTAAAGGAACCAGTTCGCATAATTGAGCCGTCTAATCTAAAAAATTGCCAAGCGCCATGCATTTTGGCCCCTTTGTATTTACCTTTAGCCTTTACTTGTCCATTTTTGTAATACTCAATAAAGAGTCCATTTTTTCTCGGATAGCTTTCATTAATATTTGCCAATCGCGCAGAGATAATTTTCTTCAAAATAGGTTTTGGAAAAGGTTTATCAAGTTCGAATTGAATGGTGCCTTTGGAAACTTTATAGTTCGCTAAATCTTTCTTAAGTTGTTGCGCGATGGATCCAGATGATGGAAATAAGCTGTTATGGTTTTTAAAACCCATAACGTGGCATAAATAATCTTCGCCTATTTTTAAAGTAGGCATACCCCAAGCAATGGTTCGCTCAGCGTTGGGAACTTGTTGCTCAACCGCCTTTATGGTTTGAAGCAGGGCAGCTTGTTGTTCCTTTGGAAATTTCTTTAACGCAACTTCAAATAACCCCATGTGCTTCCTTCTCTGCAGTTTTGCAGATATTACGCAACATGGTCGGAAAAATAAATAAATGAAATGGCGCGATTACTCTCCAATAAAGTTGGCCGCCGAGCCCACGCGGTTGAAAGTGGGCAGTTTGGGTAATTTCAGAGCCGCCTACAACTTCTTTTAAGTTAAATTCCAACCAAGCTTTACCAGGAAGAATCATTTCGGCGTATA
Organism: Actinomycetota bacterium; assembly: GCA_046048895.1. GTDB lineage: Bacteria > Actinomycetota > Actinomycetes > Nanopelagicales > Nanopelagicaceae > ZLKRG08. The sequence continues at coordinate 12,059 of JBJOFF010000010.1, read as the reverse complement.
ACCGGAGTTTCTTACCTTCAATACACTCTTCGACGCGCCAAAAATCCACGCTATCGCCGACGCGCAATTTATAAGGATCTCGACGGCCACGGCGAAGCCCAACGCCACCGAATAATCGATCGATTAAACCTCTTAAATACCAGAGCCAATCAGATCCATACCAACCATTCTCGCCACCAATTCTTTCAATACACGCCCATGCTTGCTCTGGATAATTAGTAGTTCTAATTCGCACATCACGAAACTCTGCAGCTCCCGCCCAGGATGGATCTCCTTGCGCTTTCTGCCATGGCGCAGTTGGCGTAGTGGCATCTGACCAACGAGTCTCTACATTGTTAACAGCAGCTTTCTCTAAAGCCAATTCGATTGCACCGTTAATTGAAGTTAATCCACCTACAGGAAGAGGAATTATTTTGTTAATGGACTTTTCTTGATCGACAACCACTTCACTAATTAGTGATTCCACTAATGGTCTAGCTAATGTGGTCGGAACAGGTGTAACTAAACCAATCCATAAACTAGAGAGCGCTGGTGTTAAAACAGGAACTTTAACTACAACTCTTTTGCGCAATCCAGCAACTTTTGCAAAAGTTTGCATCATGCCTTCGTAAGTGACTACCTCTGGTCCACCAATGTCATAAACACCATTAATTGGTTTTTCTAATTCAGCTGTCTTCTGTAAATAATAAAGTACGTCACGTATTGCAATCGGTTGGGTTCGATTCTTCACCCACTTAGGCGTGGTCATTATTGGCAAACGGTGCGTTAAATGTCGCAACATTTCAAAGGATGCCGAACCAGAACCGATAATAATTCCGGCACGTAGCTCTAATACCGGAACCCCGTATTTAGCTAATTCAATTCCGGTATCAGCGCGTGATTGCAGATGGCGACTTTTCTTTTCATCGTTTGCAATTCCACCTAAATAAACAATCTGCTTCACCTCAGCTTGCGCGGCGGCCTTACCAAAAGTTGCCGCCATTTCGCGTTCGATCTCATCGAACTTAGTGGAGCTATTTATGGAATGAAGGAAGTAATAAGCAGTATCTATGCCGGATAAAGCAGCTAAAGTAGAGGGGAAATCGGTGGCATTTCCGACCATTACCTCAACTGAATTGGCCCAAGAATATTGTTGAACCTTCTTGGGATCTCTAACTAAAACTCGAACTTGATAGTCCTGCTCTAGTAAGGCGCGAACGAGTCGTCCACCGACATAACCCGTCGCGCCAGTTACTAGAACTTTTTTCATTTCCCTTTTATATCTTAATTTCTATTTTAATTAAGACATCAAAGTGCCGACAAAGATCTGCCAAGCAAGCAGTGATTTAGCTACAAATGAGAGCGTGATGTAAGTCTTCTCGCCCGCCAAGTAATCAGCCCACTTACCAACCTGCTTGTATTGCAACCATTGCACAAGCGCGAAACTATTAAAGAGCGCGAACAATGAGAAGACAATTCCATAAACAAATCCTGGCGCATTCTGAGAACTACCTGGTGAGAAGAGCAACCAAATCATTGCAATCCAAGGAAACGCGCCAGCTATGCAACCAAACCAGAATGGTAGAAGCGAACCCTTACCTGGTTCTTCGTATTTCTCTTGCAACCAACCAAATAAAATCATTGAGATGTTGGCAGCCGCAATACCTATTAGTGCAATTACATCCCAGACTGCATTTAGTAGAGAGATTAAAATAATCATTAAAGTTGAAGAGAGCGCATACTCCACCCAGCGGAAGTAATTTCGTTTATGTCGCAAACCATCGATGTATTTTGAAAAACCTGGACCACTAACATAAAAATGTGCGATGGCGCTGAGAATTGAGAAGAGCGCTACACCAACTGCCATTGGAAAATCAAAGAGTGCAATCTTTTCAAACTCGGTTCCCGGCAATGGAGGGCCTTGTAAGAAATTAATATGTACCGGTAATGAGAAGCCATTAGATAGGGCCAAGATCGCAATCGCCTGAATTGCATGGAAAGTACCGGCAATTAGGTTGTAGCGACGTAATTTGGACTGCTTCTCTGTGCTGATATCTAGCAATACGCTTGAAGCCATTTCTTTCTCCTGAAATACCCTTAGATTATTTAAGCTCTGTAAAGCATTCTCCCCGTATGGACTATAAAACCATCTAGGCGCACCGAGCATTCCCCTCAAATTGACCTTTACTGGTCAATTCTGCAAAATACTGCCATTCAAGGGGAGTACCCCAAACTGCTGAGACATCGTCAGTACGTTGCGATTAGCAACCGGTGTCCAGGTCGAAGAGATTCGACGGCGGAGACCTTGTGTAGTAACTACACAAGGGAGAGAAATGAACGTATCACTTACCACCTGGGCGCTTTTGCTTGGGTTCGTTTTCGCAATGTTAATTTTGGATCTATTTCTACATCGCGGACATCAAGAAATTAAATTTAAAGAAGCGGCAATCTGGTCAGCAATCTGGGTTGCATGTGGTCTAGGCGTCGGCGCAGTTATTTGGGCACAGTATGGATCTGAATTTGGACTGCAGTATCTAAGCGGTTATGTAATCGAAAAATCTCTAGCTATCGATAACGTATTTGTTTGGGGACTTCTATTTACCGCCTTTGCGGTTCCGAAACGATATCAACATCGCGTCCTCTTTCTCGGTGTTATTGGCGCGCTCGCAATGAGATCGGTAATGATTTTGGCAGGCAGCGCACTGATTAAAGAGTTTGCTTGGATTCTTTATATCTTTGGTGCTTTCTTACTTTATACCGGTATTAAAATGTTTAGACAACGCAACGAACACTTTGATTTAAACAAATCAAAGTTTTACAACTGGATTAAGAACAAACTTCGACTTACTGACAAAATTGAAGATGAAAGTTTTACTAAAACAATTAACGGAGTCCGATATTTCACTCCGTTATTTCTAGTTCTGATAATGGTCGAATTTATGGACTTGGTATTTGCAGTAGATTCAATTCCCGCAATCTTTGCAGTTACCGAAGAACCTTTCTTGGTTTTTGCAAGCAATGCGCTTGCAATTCTCGGGCTGCGATCAATGTATTTTCTAATCGCAGATTTGATGGACCGTTTCAAATATCTAAAAGAAGGCTTATCAATCATCTTAGTTTGGGTAGGGCTAAAAATGATTGTCAGCCATGCGTTTTTCAAGATTCCTACCTGGGTCTCACTAACAGTAATCACCTCAATTATCACAATCTCAATAATCGCAAGTTTCAGAAAGGTAGATCAAAATGTTAAGTAAATTCCAGAAAACTGTAGTTTCGTACAAATTAAAGAGCGCTACCTACACCGATGAAATCACGATTGAAAATCATCGCAGGTGGAATCATTTAGGAAAGTTGATCACCAATAGAACAGTTAAGAAGAAGACCCGTATATGGGTCAGACCAGAGTTGGCGCTTAATTAAATTAACGCTACCAAAGCAGTCATAACTGCTGCTGCAAACACGGATTGCAGCAGTAGTTTGATTGCATACTTGCGATCCGCTTTGAGATCTTGGTTGATGGTAATTTTGCGAGTAGCTCCCAATTTTTCAAAGCTAAATACACCCAGAAATCCATATGCCACACAGAATTTCCTACGTGTTTGAATAATTCCTACTGAAAACAGCAGCGCTGGAATAAATACCAATAGCCGTGTTGAAGTTGGGGCATCTGTTAATACGAAGAGCAAAGTAGTAATAGCAAAGAGAATCGCGCCAAGTAGCGCCCCTTGTTTACGACGTTTGATTTCAGCGGGGCCAATATTGCAAGATGCCGCAACGTAATCACTCATTAAATAACCTTTCTTAATCCAACTTCAGCTTCATCTGCTAATTTCTTAAATGCTTTTGAAAGCAGCGGTGAAATCAAATTACCCAAACCTTTTAATTTAAATCGCGCTTCGTATGTGAAGGTTCGATTATTACCATTATCAGTAATCGTCATAGTGTCTATCGCGACAATATTTTTATTCTCACCACGTAGCTTTATCAATGAGTTTGGTTGATGTTCAATTACCTCATAAACCAATGAGCTCTCTTTGCCATTAAATTTGGAGGTATTTGAATAGGTAGAACCCAGACCACCATCGCCAGTTAGTAACGTAGTTTTTACGGTATTTGGATCCCATTCATTAGTGGTGGTGAAGTCGGCAAAGTAGCGGAAGAGATCTGCGCTTGATTTTGTTGAGTCTAAAGACACTCGTAAAACAATTTCACCCATGGTTCAAAAATAGCAAAAGACATGTAAATTGTCTTTAAAGAAGGAGCGTGAGCAATGACCAAAGTAGCCATTGTCGGCTCTGGTGTGTCCGGGCTTACCGCCGCCTATCTTCTAAAGGATTTACACCAAGTTACGCTCTTTGAAGCTGATAACCGTTATGGCGGTCATGCACATACACACTCAGTAGATGGATTAAGAATCGATTCCGGTTTTATTGTGCATAACGCACGTACATATCCAAACCTGCTCCGTATTTTTAAAGAGTTAAATATTGCTACTCAAGAGACAGAAATGACTATGAGTATCGATTGCAAAGGTTGTGGGTTGCAATATGTAGGTGGTCGTGGCGCCAAAGGAATTTTGGCCAAGCCAAGCAAATTAGTAGATCCAAGATTTATCAAGATGTTAATTGAGGTGCCACGATTTTATAAAGCTGCTCGAAAACTATTAGCTGAAGATCTAAATAGTGATAATACTTGGGGAGAGTTTCTAGCTGGAAACAAATTTAGTAAATATTTTATTAAACACTACGCAGTACCAGTAGTTTCATGTGTTTGGTCTTCTGGCGATGGAGATTCACTGCAGTATCCAGCCAAACACCTATTTGAATTCTTAAATCATCACGGCATGTTGGAATTAGGTAATTCACCTATTTGGAGAACGGTAGTTGGTGGTTCAAATACATATGTAGCCGCAATATTAAATTTAATTCCAGATAAACGCTTAGAAAAGGTTAGAACTGTAAAGCGCTTCTCCGATTATGTAGAAGTTAACGGCGAACGCTTTGATTATGTAATCATTGCAACGCACGCAAATAGCGCTTTAGAAATACTGCAAGATGCGGATGAATCAGAGCGTAAGAATTTGGCTGCGGTTACTTACTCCAAAAATAAAACCATATTACATAAAGATAGCTCAATACTTCCCACACCAAACAAAGCGCGAGCTTCATGGAATTATGCAATGGAAGATTGCAAACGTGATTCCAGCAAGGTATTAGTAAGTTATTGGATGAACCTATTAATGCGCCTACCAGGCAATGAAGATTATGTAGTGACCCTAAATGGCCAAATCCCAACGAAAAAAGTAATTGCCGAGATGGAATACGAACATCCAGTATTCACAGTCGAATCTTTAAAAGCTGCGGAATTTTTGCGGAGCGCTGGTGGGCCACGTCTTGCTTTTGCAGGTGCGCATCTGGGTTGGGGCTTTCATGAAGATGGCGCAAGATCTGGCGTCACTGCTGCTAGAAAGTTCGGCGCCACGTGGTGAAGTTAGCTAAAGGCGTAGTACTACATCAAAGACGTACACCTTTTAAACATAAACTCAAATTTGTTAATTACATGTGGTTTGTTGATTTAGATGAACCACAAAATAAATTATTGCCTAAAGATCATTTCGGCAGCGAGGCCAAAACTATGCGCGAAGCAGTAGCGCATTTTGTTTCTAGCAATGGCGAGGTAATCGAACCAACCGATAAATTGTTTGCAATCGCTAGCGCTAGAACCAACGGCTATGTATTTAATCCACTCTCGGTTTATTGGTGCATTAAAACGGACGGCTCAATCAGGTGGGCGATTCTAGAAATTCATAATACTTATGGTGATCGTCACGCCCACCTACTTCATCCCGATGCCAAAGGGGCATCCGAAGTGGGCAAAGAGTTCTATGTATCTCCATTCTTTACAATCGAGGGAAATTATAAAACTAGGACTTTTTTTGACGAGAAAAACGTTGTCCTAGTCGTGAATTTGTATCAAAATAGCGCACAAGTTTTTAGCGCAAGCTTCACCGGAGAGCTCATGGAGGCCAGTATTAAGAATCGACTTCTGGCGTATACACGTACGCCGCTTTCTACGATTCAAGCGATGACGCGAATTCGCGCCCACGGAATTTGGTTATGGCTTCGTCGATTGCCAGTTATTGCTCGACCAAATCACCCAAAACAGAGCGGAATGCTATGAACATTCGCGCAAAAGTTGCAGAGCAATTGCTACGCCGAATCGCACCAAAAGTTGATGTAAAAGTACTCCTGCCAAATGGTGAAGTTTTAGGCCCTAACAAGCCAAATTTGCCGACTTTAAGAATTTTAAATGAGGACTTCTTTAATCGCTTAGGAAATGATTTAAAAATTGGACTTGGCGAATCGTTTATGGCTAATGATTGGGTAGCTGAACCCGATTTAGCTGAAGTTTTAACTCCATATGCAGAGAAGTTATTACATATTGTTCCAGCATGGATGAGAAAGTTTAGAAAATTCTTTGAACCATTCCAACCCAAGCATGAAGAGAACCACAAAGAGGGCTCTAAATCTAATATCTCTAGACATTACGATCTATCAAACGAACTCTTTGCGTTATTTCTAGATGAGACTCTCACCTACTCTGCAGCAAACTTTGGCGCAGATCAACCAACTTTTAATAATTTGGCAAAAGCACAGATCAGAAAGATCGAAGGCGTCCTTGATTTCGCTGGCGTCAAACCAGGTATGCAAATCTTGGAGATTGGCACAGGTTGGGGACAGTTAGCAATGCAAGCAGCCTATCGCGGTGCAAAAGTTCATACGATAACCCTTTCCAAAGAACAGAAAGCTTTAGCAGAGGAGCGCATCGCTAAAGCAGGTTTGAGTAATTTAATTACCGTTGAATTACGCGATTATCGCGACTTAGAGGGCCAATACGATGCAGCGGTTAGCGTAGAGATGATCGAGGCAGTGGGCGAGAAATATTGGCCTACCTATTTCGAAGCAATTAGCACACATCTAAAACCAGGTGGTCGATTTGGTTTACAAGCAATCACAATGCCGCATGATCGATTACTCGCATCAAAACATGCGTATACCTGGATTCATAAATATATTTTCCCGGGCGGAATTATTCCTTCCCGTGAAGTAATTGATGAGTTCACCAAGAAAGATATGAAGTTAGTAGATACGCTCTCAATCCGCATGGGCTATGCCGAAACACTTCGTTTATGGCGCTATAAATTCATGGAGAATCGCGAAAAAGTTGCGGCGCTTGGTTTTGATGAGGAATTTGAGCGTATGTGGCAGTACTACCTGGCTTACTCCGAAGCAGGTTTTCGTTCCGGACATTTAGATGTTTGGCAGTTAGGTTTTGTGAAGCGATGACACGTAAAGCTTGGATTATCGGAGCATCATCTGGAATTGGAGCTGCGGTTGCAGACGAATTAGAAAGATCTGGTTGGCAAGTAGTTAGATCATCGCGTAGCCAAGGAGAGATTCGAATTGATGTTTCAGATGATCTCTCTGTTGTTAATGCAGCAAAAGAATATGAAAGTAAATATGGCGCTTTTGATTTAGTTTTAGTGATGGCTGGTTTTTGGCAACGTATGTCTGCTCAGCAATTTGATTTAAATGTTTTTAAAGAACATAACAATACAAATACAGTGGGATTAGCAAGATGTGCCGCCGCAATTTTGCCTAAGATGATTAGCGCTGACAGCGGAACATTTATGGGTGTCTCATCAGTTGCTGGTTATCGAGGTATGCCAGGTTCTAGTGGTTATGGTCCAAGTAAGGCCGCACAAATTAACTTTTTAGAATCTTTACGTTCTGATTTAGTTAAATCAAATGTAAAGATTGTTACGGTCTCACCAGGTTTTGTGAAAACACCCATGACTGATGTGAATACGTTCCCAATGCCATTCATCATTAGCGCCGAAAGTGCTGCAAAAATTATTGTTAAAGGTATCCAAAGAGAGCGCGCTGAGATTGTCTTCCCATTACCAATGGCAATTACAATGAAGTTGGCACGCTTGATTCCCGTAGGTATTTGGCCAAAACTCTTTAAGAAGGGATAATTCTCGGCATGACACAAGCAACCCTTCATACAAATCATGGCGACATCGTCATTGAACTATTTCCAAATCATGCACCAGAGACTGTTTCAAATTTCGTTGGTCTAGCAACCGGCGAGAAGGAGTGGACTGATCCACGCACTGGCGCAAAGAGCAATGAGAAGCTTTATGACGGCACCATTTTTCACCGCGTAATCGCTGGTTTTATGATCCAAGGTGGAGATCCACTTGGTCAGGGTTTTGGCGGTCCAGGCTATAAATTCAAAGATGAGTTCCACCCAGAGCTAACTTTTGATCGCCCATATCTATTAGCGATGGCTAACTCAGGACCTGGCACTAATGGTTCACAGTTTTTCATCACGGTTGCTCCAACCGAATGGCTAAATCGTAAGCACACCATTTTTGGTGAAGTTAAAGATGCAGCTAGCCAAGCGGTAGTCGACAAGATTGCAACTACTGCAACTGGCGCGCAAGATCGCCCAGTAAATGCAGTAACTATTAATTCAGTAACTGTTGCTTAAATAGCGCGCAATGCGTCCAGTTACTAAATTATTAATCACCGTAATTAGTGGCTTCTACCTGGCACGTCTAATCGTGCCAGGTTTGGAAGAGCAGCTCTTCCTAAATAAATTTCTAGTTTTTGAGAATGGCGAATACTGGCGTCTAGTAACAGTGGCGCTAACACATGGCGGTATCGCCCATCTATTTTTTAATATGTATGCGCTTTTAGTTTTAGGAAATACTCTCGAAGCCGCTATTGGCGCTAAGAAATTTCTGGCTCTATTTGTGATCTCTCAAATCGGAGCAAGCTTGGCATCGATTTACTTTAGTGATTATTATTTAATTTCAGTCGGTGCATCAGGAGCCATCTTCGGATTATTTGGCGGCATGATTGCGCTAAGCAAACGTTATGGTTTTGAAAGTAAAGCAACGTTTGTAATTGTCGGAATTAACTTTGCTATTGGTTTTATCTTCCCAGGAATAGATTGGCGCGCCCATTTAGGCGGCTTTATTACTGGTTTGATTGCAGCTTCGGTTTTATTAGCGCCAGCGCGTAGCTAAACCAAAACCAATTCCAATAAATCCAAATCCGATCAACATATTCCAGGATCCGATATTTGGAATTGGATAAAGAGTCTGTGAAACATAGAAAACTACAATCCAAAGTAGACCGATTAGAAAGTTAACTACCATTGCAGGCGCGAGCCATTTTGGCGATTCTGCAGGTCCTTCGAAGGCCTCTTCTGTTGGGTGCTCAGATTTGTAAGCACGAGTGTCCTGGACCTTTTTACGAAGCTTTGACTTTGGCATGTGCGCAAGTTTAGCGGAATACTTTGGCCATGCGAATTCTGGTCGTCGATAACTACGACTCCTTTGTATTTAACCTGGTCCAGTATTTGGGTCAACTTGGTGCAGAGTGTGTGGTTAAGCGCAACGACGAAGTCAAAGTAAGCGATGCTGATAATTATGACGGTGTACTGATCTCACCCGGCCCAGGTGTGCCAGAAGAGGCAGGCATATCCATGGAGATGATTCGATACTGCGCCGAGAAGAAAATTCCATTGTTTGGTGTCTGCTTGGGTCATCAAGCAATCGCAACGGCTTTCGGCGGAGTTGTTTCTAGAGCTCCAGAGTTATTACATGGAAAGACTTCCCAAGTTCATCATAATCAACGTGGTGTCTTTGCTGAACTACCTTCTCCATTTACTGCAACTAGATATCACTCGCTAGCAGTTGAGAAAGATTCAGTGCCAGATGTTTTAGAGGTAACCGGTGCAACTGACTCCGGAATTGTGATGGGACTTCGCCATAAAACGTTACCAATCGAAGGCGTGCAGTTTCATCCTGAATCTGTTTTAACAGAACATGGCCATGCGATGTTAGCTAATTGGTTAACTGAATGTGGAGATAAGAACGCAAAAGAGAGAGCAGTTGGACTCTCTCCAGTTGTAAGAAATTAATTTAAGATTGTTTATTAATAGTTACAGTTACTTGCGAACCAATTTGTAATTGCGCATCTGGCGCAGGTGCTTGTGCCAAGACCACACCTAGCGCTTGATTGGCATCATACGAGTAGATCTCTTTGATTAAGAATCCTGCTTGTGCCAAAGTAGTGCGAGCTTGAATATCGCTCTGTCCCACCAGATTAGGCACAGCCACATTTCCATTGGCAATCTCTAAAGTGACGCCATTTCCAGCAGTTAATGTGGATCCACCAACTGGGCTTACCGAAATAACCGTTCCGATTGCTTTATCACTAGGAACTGCATCAATAGCAGCAATAGTTAAACCAACTGCAGCAAGTGCATTACGAGCATCAGTTAAAGTCATTCCGATTAAATCAAGCGGCACGATCGCTTCGCCTGGGCCATCACTAATAGTTATGGTGATGACGCTACCTTTATCTGCCCGCGAAGTTGCTAGCGGACTCTGCGAAGCTACGCGATTTATTGGCGTTCTTGAATCATGTGCACGGTTTATTACCACTTTGAATGCACTCAATTGCGCCGTGGCATCGCTCTCATTTAAACCAACGACATTAGGCACAATAATTCCGGTCGCAACACTTCGATCAGAAATTGCATAGCCGCCAATTACCACTAAAACACTGGCTAAGAAACCCGCAACAATCTGCCAGGTGCGATTCTTCTTCTTTTTGGTACGGACAATTTCCGTAGTAATAGTCTGGCCAGTTTTAATTCGATGCAAATCGCCTAACATCGCATTTGCATCTTGATAGCGATTGGCTGGATCTTTAGCCATTACTACAGATAAGAAGTGATCAAATTGTTGATCAAGCGCCGGATTAACTTTGCTAGGCGGAATTATTTCGCTAGAGACATGTTGCAAAGCAATCGATACTGGAGTATCTCCAGTAAAAGGCGGGCGTCCAGTTAACATTTCATAAAGCACGACGCCGACAGAGTAAAGATCGCTTCTGGCATCAGCAACTTCACCACTTGCTTGTTCGGGAGATAAATATTGTGCCGTACCGACAACATTCCAAGTCGCAGTCATGGTGGCGCTAACATCATCAAGCGCACGGGCAATACCAAAATCCATCACTTTTACATCACCTTGATCGGTAATCATGATGTTGCCAGGTTTGATATCGCGATGCACAATTCCGTTGGCATGCGAGTAGGCAAGTGCCTGCAAAATTCCTTCGGTAATTTGCACCGCAGTTTTAGTATCTACTGGTCCTGTAATCAATTCGCGCAGAGTTTTACCTTGGAGCAGCTCCATCACAATATATGGCGCTGGACTCTCGCCACTGTCATAAACCGCAACAATTCCTGGATGGCTCAAACCAGCTGCAGCCAGTGCTTCTTTTTGAAACCTAGTAACAAAAGTCTGTTCGCGGTTTAAATCGCTACGTAATACTTTAAGAGCAACTTCGCGGTTTAACCGGGTATCTCGAGCGATAAATACATCTGACATTCCACCAGCGCCAATCAATGCGCCTACTTCGTAGCGATCGCCAAATATTGTCATTTGGCAGCCCCCAAGAATTGGGTCTCAGTTTCACCAGCGCCCACCTCTGCAATAACTACAGTGACATTATCTGGTGCACCACGTTCGTAGGTAAGTGAAATTAAAGAGCTGATGGCATCAGGCTGGTTCATTAATTCATGAATCTCAGTATTGCTAACGACATTATTTAATCCATCGCTGCAAAGTAAAAACTTATCTCCAGGTTTAACATCGTATTGAATTAAAAGTGGCGTGACATTGCCATGTCCCATCAAAACATTGGTTAAAACAGATCGCTGCGGATGTGTCGCCGCTTCCGCTTCGGTAATTGTTCCAGCATCAATTAACTCTTGCACCACCGAGTGATCTTTTGTAATTTGTGAAAAATCTTGGCCGCGCAATCTATATGCACGTGAATCCCCGGTATGTAGAACATAAGCTTTGTTTCGATAAAGCGCGATTGCAGTCAGGGTGGTGCCCATTCCAGATAATCGATCATTAGCTTCTGCGGTTAATCGGATTTCATCGTCGACATCCAAAACAGCGCTTAAAAGAAAATCTTCTAGAGACT
>JBJOFF010000009.1:0-39939 GCA_046048895.1 Actinomycetota bacterium | reverse complement strand
TTGCTGGTGGCGTAGATGCAATTTTGATTGAAACTATGAGCGACTTGCAAGAAGTGGAAGCAGCGGTAAATGCGGCAAAAGAATATGCTCCTGGATTACCAATAATCGTCACCTTCTCCTTTGATACCAACATGCGCACCATGATGGGTGTTAAACCAGCTGTGGCGGTTAAAACTTTGGCAGCAGCAGGAGTTCGAATAATTGGTGCGAATTGCGGGCGCGGAGTTGATGAAATGCGAATCATTGCCAAGGAATTAACTGAAGCTAGACCAGAGGGAATATTTATCATCACTCAGTCGAATGCTGGACTACCAAAGTTAGTTGGTGGAGATTTTGTATACGACGGCACCCCAGAAGAAATGGTTAAGTACGCAAAAGATATGAAAGAGCTTGGGGTCAACGTGATTGGTTCCTGCTGTGGCTCAACACCTGCCCACACCAAAGCAATGTCAGCTGCGGTCTAATGGCGCTCGCCGTTGTAACTGGAGCTAGTAGTGGGATAGGTGCTGCCACCGCAAAATTATTAGCAGAAAATGGTTTTTCCGTTATTGCTGCCGCAAGACGCGTAGATCGAATCACCAATCTTGCAAAATCAAATCAATCTATTGAAGCAATTCAATTGGATGTGACTGACCAAAAAAGTGTCGATGATTTTGTAAAAGCATTAGGTAGTCGAAGTGTCTCACTGCTGGTCAATAACGCTGGTGGCGCTTTTGATTCTGCTTCAATTGAAAATGCAGACCCAGCAATATGGCAGAAAACTTATGAAGTCAATGTAATAGGAGCTTTAAGAATAACTAAAGCGCTGCTTCCAAAATTGAGAGCAAATGGCAAGAGCCACATAATTGTGGTGACCTCTACCGCCGGACATGCTGTTTATGAAAATGGTGGCAGTTACACCAATGCAAAATTTGCAGAAGTTGCGTTGACCCAAACGTTGAGACTTGAATTAAATGGAGAACCGATTCGCATTACCGAAATAGCACCAGGCATGGTTAAGACAGAAGAATTTTCACTAAATCGCTTATCAAGCCAAGCTGCAGCAGATCAGGTTTATCAAGGGGTTGCTGAACCACTCACTGCGGGTGATATTGCTGAGGCGATTCGTTGGTGCGCAATGGCACCTTCACACGTAAATGTAGATTCGTTAATCATTCGCCCAATTGCACAAGCGGCAAATCACAAGATTCATAGGACTAAGTAATAACATTCTCTAATGCGCAAAGTTGTGGCGGGTTATTTAGTCCACTCAATCACAGCTTTTGGTGCAATTGCCGGAATCATCTCCCTTGAAGAATTCATAAGTGGCAACTATCGAAACGGACTTCTTTGGTTAGTAATCTGCCAATTAATTGATGGTTTTGATGGTCCGATTGCGCGAAAAATCGATATTCACATTCACGCGACAAAGTTCGATGGACATATATTAGATTTAGTAGTTGATTATGTAACTTGCGTTGTAGTTCCAGTTGTAATGTTTATTAATTTGGAGTTGCTCACTGGAAATTGGGGATTCTTTTACGCAGGATTGATTCTCTTTACCGGCGCTCTTTGGTTTGCAAGAACAGATCAAGAAACCGAAGAGCATTGGTTTAATGGATTTCCAGCCGCCTGGAATTTAGCGATTCCCACATTTATCATTTTGAATACTAGAGAAAGTTATGTGATTGCATTTGTGATTGTGCTTTCTATTTTGAGCTTAACTAAATTGAAATTCCCGCATCTCGTAAAAGTAGAGTTTTTAAGACCTATCACATGGACTCTGGCCGTAATTTATTTTGCATCGCTCACTGCACTCTCTGTTCAGTATCCAAATGGCACCTCTAATTTAAAACCGATTTTGGTGCTCTTTCCAATTTATATTTTTACTATTTCAATCTATTACTCTTGGAAAGTTCGGCAAAAAGGCGTAAACTCCAACAATGATTGAGTTCGAAGCCATAGAAATATCCCAGCAATTATTGGTTGTAGTAAATGCAGCCATTGCCGCGTTGTTAGGTTCTGCAATTGGCTGGGAACGCGACCGAGCTGGAAAATCAGTAGGTCCAAGAACAATGGCTCTCGTTGGCGCTTCGGCAGCCGCGATCGTGAACATTGGAGCAATACTTGGTGAGAATGCACAATTTGGAGATCCAACTCGCGCCATGCACGCCATCATTACTGGCATCGGTTTTCTAGGTGCTGGATTGATTTTTCAGACTAGGGATTCGGGCACCAAGGGCGTTACAACCGCTGCTACAGTTTTTGCAACGGCAGCAATGGGTTGTGCCGTAGGACTTGGATTTCAATTTGCTTCTATTGGCTTGACTGTAATTATTTTGATTGTTCTACGTTCAACTCACGTCTTAGAAATTACTGCAAATCTAAGACATGAAGATGAATAATTAAAGCCAATATTCTTTGGCAAACCAGACTGCGCAAAGCATTCCAATTATGAAGATACCCATGCGGTAAGCATCTCGACTAAATTTATCTACAACTTTAGCGCCAAAGAAACCACCAATTGCACAACTAATTGCAAGTATTAGGGCAAACGTCCAATCGACTTTTCCACTAGCGATATAGATCAGATTTGAACCAATACAGGTCATAGTTACTACAACATTCTTGCTGACATTTATATCTGAAACGCTTCGTTTTGCATCACGAGCAAGAATCGCAATCGTCATCACGCCTTGGCCAGGCCCAAAATATCCCGCGTAAAAGCCAACCGCAGTCAGCCAGAAGTATTCAATCTTTTGCTTCAGTGGAGTTAGATTCTCTTTAACTTTGATAAAAAGCGACAGTGATGCCACCACTATAAGAATTGGTACGATTTTTTGAAAACCTTCAATTGGCATCAGCGCTAAAGCTAATCCGCCAATAACCGCTCCAAACATGGAGTATCCAATTAATTGACTTTCAGCTTTAATAATAGATTTGATCTCTCCAAATTTTCCAAATAGCGCACCCACATTTGCAGTCCAGACTCCAAGCGCATTAGTCATTGCTGCGCTTACTGGATTAAGCCCAACGGCAATCATTGCCGGGAAAGAGAGCACTGAAGCTCCACCTGCAAATCCGTTCAAAAAACCAACAGATAGCCCAACGATGAAAATTGCGATGTATTCGACCATGAGTGAGCTTAAGAATAGCCTTATATACTCGCGAAATGAAGCGATTTTTAGTGTTTGCCTTAAGCGCAACGCTGATTTACGCACCAAGCGCTAACGCCGCTTCTTCAATTACAGTTTTTGCAGCCTCCAGCTTGAGTAGTTCTCTCCCTGAAATTGCAAAGCGATTTAAAGTTGAAAATAAAAATGTAAAAATTAAATTTTCTTTTCAAAGTTCGACCACTTTGATAGGCCAAATTGCGGCTGGTGCTCCAGCAGATATTTTTTTGAGTGCCGAGCCATTTTTAGGTGGCACTGATTATCTGGTCAATTCTGTAGTTCTCGCGGTGCCAAAATCTTCTAATATCAAAAGATTAAAAGATTTAAACCATGGAGTAACTTGGATTCAATGCGCATATGAAATCCCTTGTGGACAGGCTGCAAAGAGAGCTTTGATGGGAACCCAAGTTACTAGCAAACCTCTTTCACTGGAACCAAAATCTTCGAGCGTAATAGCAAAACTAAAATCTGGCGAAGTCGATGCAGCTATTGTTTACAATTCTGATTTAATTGCTAATAAAGGTTTTAGAGGTATCAATTTCCCAAATTCAAAAGCTGCAGAAACAATTTATCAAATTCGACTAATTTCAAAAGATAAATTTGCCATGAAATTTTTTAATTATCTTAATTCTGAGTCAGTTAAGCGCACCTTAGTTAATAAAGGATTTTCACTCCTATGAAGTTTGGATTGATTACTAAAATGCTAGGAGCGCTAGCTGCGTTAATTATCGTATCGCCTTTAATTGCCCTATTGAGTAAAACACCATGGAGTAATTTCTTCAATTCATTCTCAGATTTTGATGCAATTAGACTTTCAATTTGGACCGCAACATTAGCTGCATTAATCTCTTTAACGCTCGGAGTTCCTTTGGCTTGGATCTTGGCCAAAAGTTCACATCAAGCAAGCAATTGGTTGCGACCATTGATTTTGGCTCCGATTGTGTTGCCACCCACGGTTGCTGGTTTAGCGTTACTTTCTTTAATGGGCAGAAATGGGATTTTAGGTAAATATATTTACCAGCAGAGTGGATGGTCGATGCCATTTACCTCTAGCGCAGTGGTGCTTGCGGGTGTATTCGTTGGTCTGCCATTCGTCGTTCTGATTTGTGAGTCTAACTTTCGTCAGTTGCCAAAAGAGATTGAAGATGCAGCGATTATTGATCGAGCTGATGGAAATGAACTCTTTCAAAAAATCGCGATTCCACAATCTCGTAGCGCAATTGCAACTGGGGGGATATTGGCGTGGGCTAGAGCAATGGGAGAATTCGGTGCAACTTTAATGTTCGCTGGATCTTTACCAGGCACCACCCAAACTTGGACTATGTTGATTTACCAAGAGCTAGATATAAACGCTGACACCGCATATGCGTTATCAGTAGTGATGTTGGCTATTGCCATATTGATTGTTTATTTGTTGCGAAGACCTTTACGTGAAGCGTTGCGATGAATCATATAATTTTGACTGGTGGCAGTAGTAAACGTTTTGGTTCAGATAAATCGCAAGCGCAAATTAATGGCAGGACGCTACTTGAAATTTTGACTGAGGGTTTAAGTGATTTAATTATTGTCGGTCCGGAAAATTCAGTCTCAGCCAAATATGTTCGAGAGCATCCCATTGGTGGTGGTCCGGTAGCGGCAATAGCAGCAGGATTAAAGGAAGTCGATACAAGTGAAGTTGCGATATTGGCAACAGATATGCCATTTGCATCAAGAATTCTAAATTTACTGAAAGAGAATTTGATTAACGATGCCGCGATTCCGATAGATAGTGATGGATTTGCGCAGCCACTTGCTGCCATATACAGAACAGATAAATTACGAATTGCGATTTCAAAGCTTGACGGCGTAGAGAATAGATCGATTAAAGAGCTAATTTCGCACCTGGCGATCGATTGCGTTCCATTGGTTGAAACAGAACTATTAATGGACATAGATACAAAAGAAGATCTAATGGTGGCAATTGACTTGGCTAGTAGATTGGCACCATGACTTTAGTCGAACCAAGTTGGGATGAAGCGCGTAATGCTGCTGCCAATCTGTCCACTTATCTTGGGAAAGTTGCACTGCCATTAAGTGAGGCTATTGATCGGATAATCGCAATTGATGCAAAGCCATTGGTTCAATTACCAACTTATGAAACTAGCGCAATGGATGGATATGTAGTTGCAGGAAATGGTCCTTGGAAATTAATCGGTGAGATAAAGGCAGGAGCTCCTTTTAAAGGTGCCATGAAAGATGGCGAGGCCTTAGGTATCGCTACTGGAGCCGTTATTCCGGATGGCGCATTTGGTGTACTGCGTTGGGAGCTAGCAAAAGTAGATGGCGTATTAGTTAGCGGAGAGACTTCAGAGCGTAAAGATTTTCGCCCTGCTGGTGAAGAAGCAAAGTTAGACGAAGTTATTATTTCGAAAGGGAGCAAATTAAACCCAGCGAGAATTGGTTTGCTAGCTGCATCTGGTTATGACTCAATTGAAGTTTCTATCAAGCCTAAAGTTGCGTTAATTCTCTTCGGTGATGAGATCCAATTAAGTGGTTTGCCAAAAGATGGCCTGGTTCGGGATTCGCTAGGACCACAAATTCCGGCTTGGATTGAAAAGTTAGGTTGCGAAGTAATTTCAGTCGAGTATGTATCAGACAATTTAAATGAAACTATTTCGGCTATTGATAAAGCTTCAAAGAGCGCAGATATCGTTGTCACAACAGGTGGAACTGCCGATGGTCCAAGAGATTTCTTGCATACTGCAGTTGGCGCTCTCAATGGTGAGATGGTTATAGATAAAGTCGCCTGCCGCCCAGGGCATCCACAATTACTCGCAATAGTTAATACAACGCCATTGATAGGTTTACCTGGAAATCCGCAATCTGCTGTGGTTGCACTCATGACGTTAGGCAAACCGCTAATTGACTCCATGTTGGGAATAGCGCATAAGGAACTTCCAAAAATTACTACAAAAGAAAATTTTGAGGCACAGCCAGGATTTACCAGATTGGTATTAGGGACTTTAGATCAGGGCAATTTCTCAGCAGGGCAGTTCTTAGGAAGCGCAATGCTTCGAAGCCTTGCGCATGCTGATGGATTCGCCATCTGTACCAATCCGAGTACTTCACTTAGATGGCTAGGATTACCATCATGAGCCAAGAGAATTTGAGCCACATCAATGAAAAGGGCGAGGCCAATATGGTGGATACCTCTGGCAAAGATGCGACTGTGCGTATCGCAACAGCATCTGGAAAAGTCACAATGAAAGCAGATGTACTCAGTGCAATCGCAAATGGCCAAACTCCAAAAGGCGATGTTTTGGCTACCGCCAGAATTGCCGGAATCATGGGTGCCAAGAAGACCAGCGAATTAATTCCGCTGTGTCATCCAATTGCGCTAAATAAAGTAGAGATCGAATTAAAGATCGAAGCAGATGGTGTGGCAATTCTTGCAACAGCCAAAACCACTGATCGCACAGGCGTAGAGATGGAAGCTCTTACCGCGGTTTCAGTTACCGGACTTACCTTGATTGACATGATCAAGGCCATGGATCCACATGCAGCAATTAGAGATGTGCAAGTCGAAACCAAGAGCGGTGGAAAGACCGGCGACTGGAAGCGATGAGACGCGCAATTGTTATTACCGCTAGCAACCGAGCAACAGCTGGCGTATATAAAGATTTAAGCGGTGCAGCGCTAAAAGATGGGCTAACTAAACTTGGCTATCAAGTTGTGGGCCACAAATTAGTGCAAGACGATATGCATCAAATCGCAACTACTATCCGTAGCGCAATTGAAGAAGAGATTGATTTGATTGTTACCACGGGCGGCACTGGAATCTCTCCAAATGATGTAACTCCAGAGGCGACTAAAACTTTAATCGAACGAGCAATTCCTGGAATCATGGAAGCAATGCGTGCATATTCTCGCGAAAAAGTTCCGACTGCAGATTTAACTCGTGGCCTTGCGGGTGTTAATGGAAAATCCTTAATTATTAATTTGCCGGGTTCTCCAGGCGCTGTTAAAGATGGTTTAGTAATTATCGAACGGCTTGCAGGACATATTCACGATCAGTTAGCTGGAAATGATCACAGCACAAGTAACTGAAAATTTAATTAGCGCTGAAACATTGACAGCGTCCGTGAAGAGCGATACCGCCGGCGCGGTTGTCACTTTCTCTGGTGATGTTCGTAACCATGACAAAGGTAAAAAAGTTTCAACTCTAAATTACGAAATTCACCCAAGTGCACAATCTGTCATTGAAAAAATAACTTCTGAAGTTGTTGCTAAGCACGATGTGGTTAATGTTGCAGTTGCGCATCGGTATGGTGAAATTCCCATTGGCGAAAGTGCTTTTGTTGTGGCGGTAGCAGCAGCGCATCGTGGCCCTGCATTTGCTTGCTGCAATGAATTAGTTGAGCGAGTGAAGGCGGAGCTTCCAATTTGGAAGTATCAAGAATTTGCAGATGGAAGTACAGAATGGGTAAATAGCGCATGAGCTTGATTGATACCTACGGCCGTGTTCATCGCGATTTGCGCGTATCTTTAACTGATCGTTGTTCTCTCAGATGTACCTACTGCATGCCATTTAACTTTGATAAATGGCTACCTTCAGAAACTTTATTAACAGCGAAAGAAATCGTAAAAGTGGTGGAAATTGCAGTTTCTCAAGGAATTTCCGAAGTTCGATTAACTGGTGGAGAACCTCTGTTGCGTCCAGATATTGTCGAAATTGTTAGCGGTATTAACGCTCTTGAAAATGCACCTGAGTTATCGATGACAACCAATGGCGTAGCTTTAGCAAAAGTAGCAAAAGAGTTGGCGGATGCAGGGCTTAGAAGAATTAATGTCAGTCTAGATACTTTAGATTGGGAACGTTTTAAGAGATTAACTTTTCGCGATCGCTATGACGATGTAATAGAAGGAATTGCTGCGGCGCGTGCAGCAGGGCTTGATCCAATTAAAATCAATACCGTCTTAATGCGAGACATAAATGGTGATGAAGCTTTACCTTTATTGAAGTGGGCGCTTGCTGAAAATCTAAGTTTAAGATTTATCGAACAGATGCCGCTTGATGCAGGAGATGCATGGACTAGAAGTAATTTGATTACGGCAGATGAGATTTTTGCTCAGCTTAATTCTGAATTTGAATTAACCGCGGTTGAAAGTCGTGGTTCTTCTCCGGCAGAAGAATTTTACGTTAATGGTGGGCCAGCCAAAGTTGGAATTATTGCAAGCGTTACCAGGTCGTTCTGCGCCAATTGCGATCGATTACGATTGACTTCAGATGGTCAGATTCGTAACTGTCTCTTCTCCAATGAAGAGACTGACGTTCGCGCAATTCTTAGGAATGGTCGTTTGGCAGAATCAGAAAAGCGTGAAGACATAATTAAAGCTTTAGGTTTAAGTGTTAGGGCGAAGTTGCCAGGTCACGGAATCAATAATCCTGATTTCGTAAAGCCGGTCCGCCCGATGTCAGCAATCGGAGGCTGATTTAACCGCCAGCAAATTGGGGCAATACATCGACGTTATCGCCCTCAACTAGAAGTTGGCCACGATCTTCGCATGATTCACCATTTAATAGGTATGAGCAGGTGGGCAGAAGCTTTTTGAGCTCAGGGCTTCGAGAGGCTAATTCTTCAATTAACGCCCCCAGCGAACCTGCCTCAATTTTCAGGGAGGCGGCGCCGGCCGCTGCCTTTGCCGCCGCATAAAATTGAACTAAAGCCACGGGAAAAAGGGTACCTCAAAGCCTTGCGGTTGATATATCACTGATATACCTTGGCGCCGTGAGTTTAGTTGTCCCGGCAGTGCAGCCGGCGCGTGAGAGCCAATCGCTTAGCGATGAGGCATACGCTCAGATTCGCTCACTCATCATTAGCTGCGAGCTACGCCCAGGATCGGTTATCTCTGAATCAGATTTGATGGCGCAATTAGATATGGGTCGCACGCCAATTCGAGAAGCACTTCGAAATTTAGCCAATGAAAAATTAATTGAAGTTTATCCACGCCGCGGCATGTTTGTAGCTGGAGTAGATGTAAAAGATTTGGCTCAAATTTCAGAAGTACGCGAACAATTAGAGATTCAAGCAGCTGGCCTAGCTGCAGAGCGCGCAACTGATGAAGATCGCGCAGTGATTTCACAATTAATCAAAGAAATTGATTCAATCAAAGGCGAACCAAAGATGGAGAAGTTGATTAATTTAGATCAACGTATTCATCATCAGATTTACGCCGCAACACATAATGACTTTCTAGTGTCAACGCTAGATCAGTACTACGCACATGCGTTACGAATCTGGTTTATGGCTCTAGACCGCATCTCTGAATTAGAAGATGCAATTATCGAACACCGGGCTCTTCTGCAATGCATTCTTGATGGAAATAAGAAAGCATCGGAAATCGCGATGCGCGAACATATCGAAGGTTTCGAAACCACCATTCGAAAGTCACTCTAACCAAAGGAAAAACCATGGCAACACTTCCTGCAAAAGCTAAATGCGTTGTAATCGGCGCCGGCATTGTTGGTAATTCAGTTCTGTATCACTTAGCTCGACTAGGTTGGAAAGACTTAGTTCAAATTGATAAAGGGCCACTTCCTAATCCCGGTGGCTCAACAGGACACGCTTCAAACTTTATTTTTCCAGTGGACCACTCAAAAGAGATGGCGCACATTACTGCTGATTCCATGAAGCAATATAAAGAATTGAATTGCTTTACCGAATGCGGCGGAATTGAAATTGCTCGCACCCCAGAGCGTATGCAGGAACTTGCTCGTCGTATTACCAGTGCTAAGTCATGGGGCATTGATGGTGGACGAATAATCACCCCAGCCGAGGTTAAAGAATTGGTTCCGTACGTAGAAGAATCGGTAATTCTTGGTGGCTACTATCAGCCAACAGTGGGTGTGGTGGACTCACTTCGCGCAGGTACTTTGATGCGTGAAAAGGCGATTGAAATGGGTGCAGCCCAGAGCTTTGCCAACATAGAAGTTCAAGGTATGGATGTGCAGAACGGCCGTATCAAGGGTGTTCAGACCGATCAAGGTTACATCGAAGCTGAGTATGTATTGATTGCAACAGGTTGCTGGTCAGCACAACTTGCAAAGATGGCGGGAGCAGAAATTCCATTAACACCAGCTGTTCACCAGATGAAGGATGTCGGTCCAGTTCCATTCTTCAAAGATGCAAAAGGTGATATCGAATGGCCAATCCTTCGCGACATGGATACCAACATGTATGAGCGTCAGCATGGTACTGGTTTGGAAATTGGATCATATGCTCACCGTCCAATCATGTACGAAGCAAATGAAATTCCATCAAATGCTGCAGCTGCACTTTCTCCAACAGAATTTCCATTTACTCAGAAAGATTTTGATATTCAAGATGAACATGCCTATGAATTAGTTCCATCAATTCTTGGCGACGAAACAGTTCGCGAGAAGTATGCAATCAACGGAATTCTTTCTTACACACCAGATGGAATGCCAATTCTTGGTGAGACTCCAGAAGTTAAGGGCCTATGGTCTGCAGCCGCAGTTTGGATTAAGGAAGGTCCAGGAACTGGTCGTGCAGTTGCAGAGTGGATGGTCTTAGGTGATTCTGAAATCGATCTACATGCATCAAACATTGCACGTTTCCATGAACATCAGAAAGCCCGCGAACACGTAAAGGTTCGTGTTGCTGAGAGCTTCAATAAGACTTACGGAATTGTTCATCCAAACGAGCAGTACGAGTCAAACCGTAATGTTCGTAAGTCATCAATGTACGAACGCGAAAAGGCGCTCGGTGCAGTTTTCTACGAAACTGCTGGATGGGAACGTCCATTCTGGTACGAGTGCAACAAGGATCTTGTTGCTAAGTACGGCGACAAGGTAATGCCACGCGAAGCGGAATGGGAATCACGTTGGTGGTCTCCAATCATCAACGCGGAGCACCTACAGATGCGTGAAACTGCTGGAATTGTTGATCTTTCAGCGTTCTTTATCTTCGACATCACCGGCCCATCAGCGCTCGCAGTTGTCCAAAAGGCAGCGCTTCGTCAGATGGACGTTGCAATTGGTCGCGTGGTTTACACACCGGTACTTGGTCCAAACGGCGGCTTTAAGTCTGACTTAACTATCATGCGCCTTGGCCACGATCACTTCCGCGTTGTAACCGGTGGTGCACACGGTATGGCAGATAAGAAGTGGTTCTCAGATCTTCTACCTGAAGATGGTACTGCTGCAATTGCAGATTTAACTTCTACTTACACCACAATCGGTGTCTGGGGTCCAAACGCTCGCAAAATTCTTGAAGCTGTAACCAAGGCCGATGTATCTAAGGATGCATTTAAGTTTGGCACTTGCAAAGTAATTGAAATTGGTTCTCTACGCGTTCTTGCATCACGAATCTCTTATGTTGGAGATCTTGGATGGGAGTTCTACGTGCCAATGGAACAAGGCGAGAAGCTTTGGGATATCTTGTTCGAATCAGGCAAGAACCACGGATTAATTCCGGTAGGTATTGGTGTTTACGGAACCACAGGTCGACTCGAGAAGAATTACCGTGCATATGGTGCAGAACTCGAAACCGAATACAACGTGGTTGAGTGCGGAATGCAGACACCAAAGTTGAAAGAACAAGACTTTATTGGTCGCGCGGCTCACGAAAAACATCGTGCAGAGAAGCCGGTAACTATGCTCTGCACACTTTTTGTTGATGATCACACATCTAAGTCAGGTGTAAAGCGCTACATGCTTGGCAAAGAACCAATACTTACTTTGGATGGAAAGACTATTGAAGATTCACATGGTCGCCGTTCATATGTAACCAGTGCAGGTTCAGCACCATCACTCGGTAAGCACATACTTATGTCGTTCATTCCAACTGAAATGGCAAAGGTCGGAAATAAATTCTTAGTTGAATACCTAGGAGAGCAGTACCCATGCAGCATCGCTGAAGTTGGTATTACACCGGTATTTGATTCATCGAACGAAAGGATTTTGGGCTAATCCATGGAAATTCTTGCTTGTATTAAGCGTGTTCCGATTACCGGAAGCCAGTTAATGCTGACTCCAGATAATCAATCGCTTCAGACTGACAATATGGGTTATGGCATCTCGCCGCATGAAGAGAATGCCGTTGAAGCAGGTGTTCAATTAACTGAACAAATTGGCGGACAACTAACTCTGCTAACACTCGGACCAACCGATGCAGAAGAGCAGCTTCGTGCATCACTTGCAGTTGGTGCAGCGCGCGCAATCTTGCTGGAAACAGATGGCAATGATTGGGATCCACAAGCAACTGCTAATGCGCTAATTGAAGCCATCAAAGCCGAACCAACAAAGTTCGACATGATTATCTTCGGTGCAGAGTCAGCAGATAGCGCTGGATATCAGATTCACATCCGCGTTGCACATGCGCTTGGAATGCCAATCATCACCAACGTTAAGGCGATGAAAGTTGAAGGCGGAAAAGTTCGTGGCGAACGTGTTGTCGGAACTCAACGAGAAGTTTATGAAGCGCCACTTCCTGCAATTGTCACTGTGCGCGATGGTCTTAACGTTCCACGTTATCCATCAGTACCAGGTCGTATGCAGGCACGCAAGAAGCCAGTTGATATTAAAGCTGCTGGCGGAAACGCACCAAAGTTAGAGAAATTAAAACTGACTGTGGTTCCATCAAAATCCACTGGTGCAGAGATTTTGGGCCAAGGCCCAGATGCAGTTCCAGCGCTGGTTGAAAAATTTAAGCAGATCGGAGTTTTGTAATGATTCTTGTTCTAGTAGATCACGATCGCGGAACTCTTGATCCGTTATCAACTCGTGCACTTACTGCAGCACGCGGCATTGATTCAGATGTTCAGGCAGTTGTAATTGGCGCAGCAGGTAGCGCAGTTGCCGCAGAAGTTGGCAAGTTTGGCGCGAAAGTGCTGCACGTTGTTAATAATGCTGAAATCTCTGATTACGCTCCAATGGCATCGGGCCGTGCACTTGTCGGGCTTGTTGATTCACTAAAGCCAGCAGCAGTAATTGCCGCAGGTTCTCCGCGTGGAAATGAACAGTTGGCGCACCTTGCAGCATTTAAGGATCTGCCAATGGCAGCTGAATGCACCAGCATCACATTGGGCGCACCACATAAAGTTGTTCGCGCTCGTTGGGCAGGTAACTTACTTGAAGATGCAAATGTTCACTCTGATTTGTTAATCGCATCAGTAATGGCACTTGCATTTGAGCCAGAAGAAGTTGGCGGAAGCGCTGAAGTTAAAGAATTTTCAGCTGCGCTTTCACCAGAAGATACCGTTGTTAAAGTTCTTGATCGCGTTGGCGAATCATCAACTGGCGGCGTAACACTTACCGATGCAAAAGTGATCGTCTCTGGCGGTCGCGGCGTTGGCGGACCAGAAGGTTTCGGAGTAATCGAAGAACTTGCTTCTCTACTTGGTGGCGCAGTCGGTTGCTCACGCGTGGTAACTGCATCAGGTTGGCGCCCACACTCAGAGCAGGTCGGACAGACCGGTTCAAAGGTTGCGCCAAATCTTTACCTAGCTTGCGGAATCTCTGGCGCGATGCAACATATCGCTGGTATGAAGAACAGCAAGACCATCATTGCAATCAATACAGATCCAGAGGCAACAATCTTCCGTTATGCAGATTACGGAATTGTTGGCGATTTACATCAAGTACTTCCTAAATTAATCGAAGCAGTAAAGGCGGCTAAATAAATGTCAGATATCGAAATTGCTCAAAAAGCAGTAATGAAACCAATTACAGAAATTGGCGCATCATTAGGTATCGCAGCAGAACATTTAGAACCGTACGGCCATTACAAGGCGAAGATGTCACTCAAGTATTTGGATTCACTTCCAGAGAAGAAGGACAGCAAGCTAATTTTGGTAACTGCAATCTCTCCAACACCTGCAGGTGAAGGAAAGACCACAACCACTGTTGGTCTTGGTGATGCGCTTCGCCATATCGGAAAGAATTCGCTGATCTGCCTTCGTGAGCCTTCATTAGGCCCAGTTTTCGGCATGAAAGGTGGTGCAGCAGGTGGCGGTTACGCTCAGGTTGTTCCAATGGAAGATATCAATCTTCACTTCACAGGCGATTTCAATGCAATTGCGCTTGCAAATAACTTGCTTGCTGCGCTGCTTGATAACCACATCCACCATGGCAATGCATTAAACATCGACGTACGTCGTGTGGCATGGAAGCGCGTTGTTGACATGAACGATCGCGCACTTCGCGACATCGTTAATTCACTTGGTGGCGTTGGCAATGGATACCCACGTCAAGACGGTTTTGACATCGTTGTAGCTTCAGAGATCATGGCAATCTTCTGCTTAGCGACTTCTATCGATGATCTTAAGGAACGCATTTCAAAGATTGTTGTTGGTTACACAACCGACAAGAAGCCAGTTCTTGCTAAGGATCTAAACGCACAAGGTGCGATGACTGTTATCTTAAAGGATGCATTCCAGCCAAACTTGGTGCAGACACTTGAGAACACACCAGCTTTTATTCACGGTGGTCCATTCGCAAATATCGCACACGGTTGCAACTCGGTAATAGCAACAAAATCAGCTATGAAGATTGCTGATTATGTGGTTACTGAAGCTGGCTTTGGTGCAGATCTTGGCGCTGAGAAGTTCATTGATATCAAGTGCCGTAAGTCAGGCTTACGTCCAGATGCTTGCGTTATTGTCGCAACAATTCGTGCACTTAAGTATCACGGTGGTGCAGATCTTAAGGAACTCACAAACGAGAACCTTGCAGCCCTTGAAGCAGGTATTGTTAACTTGGAACGTCACGTAAATAACGTTTCAAAGGTTTACAACATTCCAGTTGTAGTTTCTATAAATAAGTTCGTAAGCGATACAGATAACGAAATCGAACTGCTTCGCAAGAAGGTTGAAGCAATGGGCGCAAAGATCACTTTGGCTAATCACTGGGCTGAAGGCGGCAAAGGCGCAACAGAGCTTGCAAATATCGTGGTAGAGCTTTGCGAACAACCAAACAAGGTCACAATGGTTTATCCCGATGAGGCAACTCTTTGGGATAAGGCAGTTGCGGTGGCAACAAAGATCTACGGTGCAGCTGAAGTTACTGCTGATGCGAAGGTACGCAATAAGTTGAAGGAACTTCAGGAAAGCGGCTACGGCCACTATCCAATCTGCGTCGCTAAGACTCAGTACTCATTCTCAACTGATGCATCTCTGCGTGGCGCACCGTCAGGCCATTCCCTAAACATCCGTGAAGTGCGACTATCTGCTGGTGCGGAGTTCGTGGTTCTAGTTTGCGGAGAGATTATGACAATGCCTGGTCTACCAAAGCTGCCTAGCGCAGAGAAGATTGACTATATCGATGGCAAGGTTGTGGGCCTTTTCTAGGCTATAAATTATGAACTCAAATTCGTGGAACGTTGCGATTGCAGAAGATGTAATCGCAACGCTTCGCGATGAGCCAGGTCCGGTACTCATCGCGTTACAAGCAATACAAGAGAAATTTGGTTTTGTGCATGAAGATGCGCTGCAGATGATTGCAGATTCATTTAATGTTTCGCGCGCTGAAGTATTTGGTGTATTTACTTATTATCATGATTTGAAGACAGCTCCGTCTAGCGCTGTAAAGATATGCGCCGCAGAAGCATGCCAAGCAGTTGGCTGCGACAAGTTGATTGCAGATGCAGAAGCTGCAGGAATTGAAGTTGAGAAGGCATATTGCTTTGGCAATTGTGCACTTGGTCCAGCTGCAATGGTCGGAGAGCGCTTGATTGGCCGTGCCACTGTGGAGAAACTTAAATGAAAATATTCGTTCCAGGGGATTCGGCAGCGCAATCAGTTGGTGCTGATTTAGTTGCAGTAGCAATCGCAGCAGAAGCCGCAAAGCGAAATATTGATGTACAAATTATTCGCAATGGAACTCGCGGTGCGCTCTGGCTAGAGCCACTTGTAGAGGTCGAAAAAGATGGCAAACGCATTGGTTTTAGCAATGTTTCTAGCGATGACGCTGCTGCAGTATTAGACGGCACACATGCATCAATCGGCGATGTAAATAGCTTTGAATGGCTAGCAAGCCAAGATCGAGTTACATACAAGCGCGTTGGAATTATTGATCCACTTTCAATTTCTGATTATGAAGCTCACGGTGGTTTTAAAGGTTTAGCTCGTGCGCAATCCATGTCGCAAGCAGAGATTGTTGCTGAAGTGACTGAATCAGGACTTCGTGGCCGTGGCGGAGCTGGTTTCCCAGCAGGTATTAAATGGAAGACCGTTATGGATGCCACCGCAGATCAGAAGTATGTCTGCTGTAATGCTGACGAGGGAGATAGCGGAACTTTTGCCGATCGCATTTTGATGGAAGGCGACCCGTTTACTCTTATTGAAGGTATGGCTATTGCAGCTCTTGCAGTTGGCGCCTCCAAAGGTTTCATCTATATTCGTTCAGAATATCCAGCCGCAATTTCTCAACTTAAGAAGGCAATTGAAATTGCTGCACCAAAGCTTGGCAACTTCGAGCTCAAAGTTCGTTCAGGCGCTGGTTCTTATGTATGCGGCGAAGAGACTGCAATGCTTGAATCTCTTGAAGGAAAGCGAGGAGTAGTTCGTGCAAAACCACCACTACCTGCGCTCGAAGGATTGTTTGGTAAGCCTACTGTTATCAATAACGTTTTAACGCTTGCTTCAGTTCCAGAAATATTGGCAAGTGGTGCAGCAGCTTACAAAGCGCGTGGTGTCGGTCGCTCTCTTGGAACACAAGTTTTCCAATTAGCTGGCAATATCAAACAGGGTGGAATTGTTGAGACTGGTTTCGGTATCACTTTAGAAAAGTTAATCAATGGTTATGGTGCAGGGACTGCATCAGGCAAACCAATACGTGCAATTCAAGTAGGCGGTCCGCTTGGCGCATACTTTGGTCAGGATAAATTTGGAGTCAGCGCAGATTACGAATCAATGCTTGAGGCTGGCGGCATGCTAGGACATGGCGGAATCGTTCTATTCGATGATTCAGTAAACCTGGCTAAACAAGCCCGTTTTGCGATGGAATTCTGCTCCATCGAATCATGCGGAAAGTGCACGCCTTGCCGAATTGGTTCTACCCGTGGTGTGGAAACTATTGATTTAATTATCGCTGGAAAAGATGTAGCTCAGAATAAGTCACTATTACTTGATCTCTGTGAAGTGATGACAGATGGCTCACTCTGCGCAATGGGAGGATTAACTCCATTGCCAGTTAAGAGCGCTTTACAAAACTTCGCGGAAGATTTTGATGTAGCTAGTGGGGGGAAATAATGTCACTTATCATGGAACCAGATTTCGGTACTCCGAAGTCAAAGAGCAAAGATTCCGTCACTGTTGAGATTGACGGTAAGTCAGTGGTCGTTCCTGCAGATACCTCAATTATGCGCGCAGCTGCAGAATGTGGCGTTGATATCCCAAAACTCTGTGCAACGGATCGCCTAAAAGCATTTGGCTCTTGCCGTCTATGCGTTGTCGAAATCGATGGCCGTAAGGGCACACCTTCTTCCTGTACCACTCCAGTCACAGATGGAATGAAAGTTTCAACTAAGTCTGAAAAACTTGATCGACTACGTCAAGGCGTCATGGAACTTTATCTATCGGACCACCCAGAGAATTGCGAAGTCGGAGATGCCTGCCAAGTACATGGTGTGGCCAAAAAAGTAGGCCTTAAAGAAGTCCGCTACGAAGCTAACGACAAACGAAAGACGCATTTAGATTTACCTAAAGATGAATCAAATCCATATTTTAATTTTGACTCAACTGAGTGCATTGTCTGCAATCGCTGCGTTCGTGCTTGCGATGAAGTGCAGGGAACATTTGCGTTAACAATTACTGGACGTGCTTTTGAGGCGCGCGTTAGCGCAGGTAATAAGAATTTTGTTGAATCTGAATGTGTCTCTTGCGGAGCCTGTGTGCAGGCTTGCCCAACTGGCGCCCTAAAGGAGAAGAACCTTTTAACTATTGGCGCCCCAACTAGGTCAGTCGAAACCACATGCGCTTACTGCGGTGTGGGTTGCTCATTTAAAGCCGAGATGAAGGGCAATGAAGTAGTTCGCATGATTCCATTGAAAAATGGCGGTGCCAATGAGGGCCATTCTTGCGTAAAAGGACGCTTTGCTTGGGGCTATGCCTCACATCAGGATCGTCAGCTCTCTCCAATGATTCGCGAAAAGATAACTGATGAATGGCGCAAAGTATCTTGGGCTGAAGCCATTGCATACGCTGCAAATGGATTAAAGAAAGTTCAAGAAACTTATGGCTGGAACTCAATCGGCGGTATCACTTCGTCTCGTTGCACTAATGAAGAAGTTTATGTAGTTCAAAAATTAGTTCGCGCGGCATTTGGTACTAACAATGTGGATACCTGTGCTCGAGTTTGCCATTCTCCAACTGGTTATGGATTAAATAAAACTTTTGGAACATCTGCGGGAACTCAGGATTTCGAATCAGTTGAACATTCAAATGTGATTATGGTTATTGGCGCAAACCCAACAGATGCTCATCCTGTTTTTGGTTCACGAGTCAAGCAAGCGTTGCGCAAGGGTGCAAAGCTGATTGTCGTAGATCCAAGACAAATTGATTTAGTTAAGTCTCCACACGTCCAGGCGGAACATCATCTTCAATTATTGCCAGGTACCAATGTTGCGATTATCAATGCAATCGCACACGTAGTAATGACCGAGGGATTAGAAGATAAGAAATTTATCGAAGAGCGTTGTGATACCGAAGCATTTAAAGTTTGGGCTGAATTTATTAAGAGACCAGAGAATTCTCCAGAGGCGATGGAAAAGATTTCATCGGTACCTGCATCTGAGATTCGCGCTGCAGCTCGTCTATATGCTTCAGCGCCCAATGGCGCGATTTATTATGGTTTAGGAGTTACCGAACATAGCCAGGGATCAACCATGGTTATGGGTATTGCTAACTTAGCGATGGCGACAGGCAACATTGGCCGCAAAGGCGTTGGTGTTAATCCATTGCGTGGCCAGAACAATGTCCAGGGATCCTGCGATATGGGCTCTTTTCCGCATGAATTACCAGGATATCGCCATATTTCTAACCCTGAGACTCGTGCAATTTACGAAAATCTTTGGGGAGTTAAATTAAAAGAGAAACCTGGTATGCGTATTCCTAATATGTTAGATGCCGCCATTGCAGGTGAGTACAAAGGTATCTACATTCAAGGTGAAGATATTGCACAATCAGATCCAAACACTCAACATGTAACTGCAGGTCTTGCAGCAATGGATATGGTGATTGTTCAAGATCTATTCTTAAATGAAACGGCAAAGTACGCGCATGTATTCTTGCCAGGCACTTCCTTCCTTGAAAAAGATGGCACCTTTACAAATGCAGAGCGTCGAATCAATCGTGTTCGTCCAGCAATGCCATCTCAGACAGGTAAAGACGAGTGGGAAGTAACTTGTGATCTTGCAAAAGCAATGGGTTACAACATGCACTACGACAATGCTGCGCAGATTATGGAAGAGATTGCCGCAACCACACCTACTTTTGCCGGTGTTTCACATTCACGGCTTGATGCCGAAGGTAGTATGCAATGGCCGGTTAATGAAAAAGCTCCGGATGGTACACCTATCATGCATATCGAAAGATTCGTACGTGGCTCAGGCAATTTTATGCTGACTCCATATGTAGCAACAGAAGAGAAGACCAATCGTAAATTCCCATTGTTGCTGACAACTGGTCGAGTGCTAAGTCAATACAACGTAGGTGCACAGACTCGTCGAACCGAAAACAATGTTTGGCATCCACAAGACACTCTAGATATCCACGAATCCGATGCTGAGATGCGTGGAATTAAGGACGGCTCTTGGATTAAATTATCTAGCCGCGTCGGTGAAACCTTAATGCGAGCTCGAGTTACGGATGAAGTTGCACCAGGCGTGGTTTGGACAACTTTCCACTTCCCAGAATCTGGCGCAAACGTAATCACCACTGATTACTCTGATTGGGCTACGAATTGCCCTGAATATAAGGTGACAGCAGTTCAAGTCGAACCTAGTGAGGCCACCGCAAATATTGCGCACCATGGCTCGCACGGCGATGTGCAATTGGATTCCATTATCCGAATGGCCAATCAGATTGCCTTGAATATTCCATCTGCTGGAGCTCCGGAAATCGAAGTGGCACATCACATGACTCAATTCTGGACTCCAATCATGCGACAGCGACTAACTGATGATGTTGATCCAGCGTTACTTTCAGATGTAGTTAAGAAGGCGCTTGAGCTCGTCAAGCAAGCCTGATTCTCCAACGACTTCTATCTCTAAAGGAAGTTTCATTAAGGCCGCGGCAGATTCTGCTGCGGCCTTTAACTCATCCGTTGGATTTTGTGCCAACCAAACAACTTTATTGTAATTTTTAAAATAATCGTCAACAAGCTCTGGTCTCTTATCCAATCCAAGTTCAACTACCACACTTCGGTAAAAAGATTTAACTAAATAATCAGTAAAGAAATAAGTACCAGTTGTTGTTAATTCAAATACCTTCTCTTTGCCAGCAAAAACGTCATAGCAATGATCGCCACCAAGTCTTTGGAGACCATACTTTTTGATAACTTCATCAAGAGCACCATAAGTGCCACAATCGGAGTATGCAACTGCAATTTTAGAATGCTTGCCCTGAATCTCTTGAATCTTGGCATCAACTTCACCAGCGATTTTCTCTGGATGATTATGAAGAAGCGGTGGCAGGGGATAAATCGTTAAATCAAAGTTTTCCCGTGATGCGATATTTGAAATATGTGTAGCAATCGCACCACAGGCAACTATTGCTGTACTCAAACTGGGAAAGCCAGTCTCTCTACGAACTTATCGTTAAAATCTTCGCGATCAGAAAGTTCGACATACTTGATTTCATCAAGCAACGTCATTGCACCGTGGCGTTCCTGAGTAGATAACAGCGCCATCTTGGCACCTTCTCCAGCCACGTTACCTGCTGAAACAATGCGTAATACACTGATTTTTGGCACTAAACCAATCTTTACTGCAGAGGCAGGGGAGAGGTAGGAACCAAAGGAACCTGCAAGCAGCACCTGCTGAATATCTTTATCTTCAATACCAAATTCTTCGGCAAGTAGCGCCCAACCTGTTGCGATTGCAGCTTTAGCAAATTGAAGTTCACGAACATCGCGTTGGCTTAAGAAGACATCTTCAGTAAGCATGTAGATCTTTTCGCCATCTCGTTCGACCAAATTAGGGTCATCAACTGCATTGAATTTTCCTGATGCATCAAGAATTCCCAGCTGCACCAAACAAGCGACTGCATCCACCAAACCAGAGCCACAGATTCCGATAGCAGGAGCATCATCGATAGTTCCGATTTCAAGTTTTCCGTCTACAACTTTTACAGTTTCGATTGCACCTGCTGCTGCTCGGACACCACATTTAATTGAAGCAGCTTCGAAAGCTGGGCCAGCTGGAGCGGCGGTAGAGAGAATCTTTTCGCCATTTCCTAGAATAATTTCGCAATTTGTTCCGACATCGATAAATAGTCGAAGACGTTTATCGCGATCCATTCCTGATGCAAGAGCGCCAGCAACAATATCGCCACCGACATATGCGCCAAGTGATGGCAAGATGATTGCCTTACCTCGTGGATGAATCGAAAGACCAAGTTCTGTTGCATTTACAGGTTCGTAATCTGCAGTTGCCATGATAAACGGCGCCACACCTAGTGGCTCTGGATCAATGCCCAAAAGAATTTGAGTCATCGTGGCATTACCCGCAAGTGCAACTTCATATACATTTTCTGGATTAACTTTTGCCTCTTCGCATACTTCACGAGTCAGTTGAGCCAAAGTTTCTTGAGCTAAGGCGCGTAACTTGGTCAGACCTTCGGGATCCATCATGGTGGCGCTAATGCGGGTGATGACATCTGCACCAAATGGTTGCTGCTTATTGAGCATCGATTTAACTGAAGCTGGTGCGCCGGTATTTAGATCAATTAGGGTTGCAACCACGGTAGTAGTGCCCAAATCAAAAGCGATTCCGTAGCGAATTTCGCTGGTATCTCCGCCTTCGACTGCAATGAGCTCCTGGTCTGCAAAGACCGCCGTAACCTTAAAATGGTTCTTGCGAAGCACAGTAGGTAATTCGCGCAGTATGTCTAATGAATAGGTTGGCTCAATATCATCAATAGCGTCTAGCAAACGCACAATATCTGTACGTTGATCTGCCAATGTTGGTTCGACTAATTCGACATATCTCTTCTGAATTCCAGGGCGCAAAATTATTTGACGCCCAACACCGACAGTTGCTGCTTTAGGGCGAGTAGTTAACGGTGGGACATCAATACTGATGTCTTGTGTAGTACGCACCATGCATGCAAGGCGCCAACCCTTTGCAATTTCATCTTGGCTAAAGGCACGGAAATCTAACTTTGAAGGCTCAACGCTGCCATCTGTGATTTGAATTTTGCACTTCTTGCAAGTTCCGTAACCACCACAAGTTGAATCAATCGCAATTCCATTCCAAGAAGCCGCATCAAATGCGCTTACGCCTGAAGGAACGGTAACAATCTTCTCTGCAGAGACTTCGCCATCTTTTTCAAGCGCACGAAAATGTAATTTAACGCGACTTGCGCCATCGTGCCCAGCTAGATCCGGATTAAATTCTTTTGCCATGGAAATTACGCCTGTGGTTTGGCTGCTTCCATTGCGCGGAATCGAGTAATCCAATTACCACCGTACTGATCGTTTCCGAGCAAGATATCCGTTGCGCGAACTGCAGAAACAATCTCTGGTGTACGTGCATCCATAACTGCAGAAGTTAGACCTACTGTCATTGCAGCAGGTAGGAATGCCGCGTTGATTGCATGGCGATTAGGCATTCCAAATGAAACATTTGAAGCGCCGCATGTCATATTTAGTCCCCAACGAGTTTTAATTTCATGCACGGTTTCGAAGAAGAGATTTCCTGCTTGCGGTTCTGCGCCAATTGGCATAGCCAGGGGATCAATCACGATGCGATCATGTGAAATTCCATGCTTGTCGCATGCGCGAAGGATTTTTTCCGTGATTTTCAAGCGATCTACTACGGTCATTGGAATTTCGGTTTCATCATTAGGAAGTGCAATAACAGAGGCGTCATACTTCTTAATTAACGGCAAGATATGGTCTAAGCGATCATCTTCGCCGGTGGTTGAGTTGACTAGTGCACGTCCCTGATAAGTTTGAAGACCAGCTTCTAATGCTTCTAAAACCGATGAGTCTATGCAGATTGGCAAATCAGTTAAATCTTGAATCATCTTGATTGCTTGACGCATTAAGTCGGCTTCATCCGTTAGCGGAATGCCCATGTTGACGTCCAACATATCTGCGCCGCCTTCTACCTGCGCTTTTACATCTTTGATAATCGCAGATAAGTCTCCGGCGCGAACTTGTTCTTGAAAAATGCGACGTCCGGTTGGGTTAATACGTTCTCCGATGATGCAGAAAGGATTCTCATCTCCGATAGTTACAGTTTTGGTTGGTGAGGTAACTACTGTTTGCATTATTTAGGTGTCCTTCCTAGGTCTGTCATAAGTCTTGCAAGTGAATCGTCGTGACGAAAATCTGTTACATGTAAACCACGAACGCCGGGCTGTGCTAGAGCGTGTTTTGCTAGCTCTAAAGTTAATTGATATGCCTCTTCGGCTGGATCGGCTGCTTTTGCCACACGATCAATCATCTCCTGTGGAATATTGATGCCACGAACATTTTCGTTCATGAATTGCATGCCTTTAGCGCCTTTAATCAAAATTACATTAGGCAGGATTGGCAGATTTGTTCCGTATGCAGCTACACCTTTACAGAAATTCTCTAATCGATCCATGTGAAAGCAAAGTTGTAGCTGCAGCCACTTGGCTCCAGCGCGCTGTTTTTTAATGGCGCGATCTATTCGATATTCGAATGGGTGAGTGCCTGGGTTCTCCACGGCGCTTATAAAAAGATTGGGAGCAGGATTAATTTTTCGACCTGATAAGTAGGTGCCATTTCGAATAATCTCTGCGACTTTAATGGCAATTGGGCCGTCAAGATCAAAAACTCGACGGGTCTCCGGCTCATCTCCGGCAGTCACATCATCGCCAGTCATTAGCGCGATATTTTCTATGCCATGTAGCGCAGCTCCCATAATGTCTGCTTGTACTGCCAAACGATTCTTATCACGTTGGGCAATCTGCATTACTGGCTCAAGGCCGTGCATTTTGATGGCAATGGCAACTGAGAGATTAGATGCATGGGCATGCGCAGCCGCGTTATCAGTTGAATTTACGGCGTCGAACCAAGGACGTAAACGATCTGCCTCTTTGGCAACTTTCTCCATTCCATTTCCATCGATTGATGGAAATTCTGCGGTGAAAACAGGTCCAGAGGTATTTTCAAATAGCTCTTGCAGTTTACTCATTAGCTGCCCAACCAGCAGGTGTCTGCTTGTCACGTTTGGTAATTAAATTTAACCAAGAAGAAGTTCCCTTTAATTGCATATCAACTGGCGGGCGCAAGTCGTTGTAATGATCTTTCCAAACTTGTGGCAGGTGTAGCTTCTCTTTGCGATCATAAGCTTTCACCCAGATGCATTGCATCTCTGGTTTAACTTCGCAATTTCCATTCTCACGAACTCCACCGCATGGGCCGTTGCGCAATGTCTTTGGACAAGTCATCGGGCAGACCATGCCAGTTGAGTGAAGAACACATTGGCCGCACATCTGGCAACCAAAGACTGGCTTTTTAAAAGCGTCTTCGATTAACGGGAGTAATTTCATACCGCTGCGCGCTTTTTAGCTAACAAATCTTTTGCAACTTTTACAGCGCTTGATGCATCGGCAGCATAACCATCTGCGCCAACCACATCTGCATATTCTTGAGTAACAGGAGCGCCACCAACCATGATGATTACCTGATCACGTAGTCCAGCCTTGTTAATTTCGTGAATGTTTACTTTGAACATTGGCATAGTGGTAGTTAAGAATGCCGACATACCAACAATGTCAGGCTTGTGTTCGTTAATTGCAGCAATGAATTTCTCTGGTGCGCATTGAACGCCAATATCGATAACTTCAAAGCCGGCACCTTCGAGCATGATATTTACTAAATTCTTGCCAATATCGTGCACGTCGCCCTTCACGGTTCCCATTAAAAAGGTACCAACTGTTTCAGCGCCTGTTGAAGCTAAAAGTGGGCGTAAAACGTTAAGTGCGCCAGACATAGCTTTGCCTGAGATCAGCATCTCTGGAACGAAGAAATCGCCACGTTCGAAACGCGCACCAACCTCTTCAAGGGCTGGAATCAGTGCATCAAAGAGAATCGAAGAAGGGGTCATACCCTCAGCAAGTCCTTGGTTAGTTAAGTCGAGTACTGCTGGAGCATTTCCGACCAGAGTCTCGTCAAATAAACCTTTAAGGATATCTTCGTGGCTCATGCTGCGCCTGCCTTTCCATTTGTTCCATTTGTGATCTGTTTCTTTATTTCTTTAGTGATTAACTCACCAAACTTAGTTAATTGCTCGCGACTTATTCGCGCATCAGGGCCTGAAATAGAAATTGCAGCTACTACCTTGCCTTCATGATTAAAGACTGGAGCAGCAACAGCAACTAAACCATCTTCTAATTCATTATCAATGATTGCGTATCCGGCTTTGCGAACTCTCTCTAACTCCGAATTCAAAAGTGTACGAGTAGTAATAGTGCGTGCAGTGCGAACTTGAAGCGTTCCGGTTGGTACCGTTGCTGCGCCAAAGGCAAGCAGGACTTTTCCTAAGGCCGATGCGTGATAAGGAACGTTTCGGCCAATCCAATTTGTCGCGCCAAGCAGATGCTTGCCATCAACTTGATCAATTAATTTCAAATCATCAATGCCAGGCACTGCCAAATTTACAGATTCTGAAGTTTTCTCTGCTAGCGCTTCTAGAACCGGGCGCATGCGCGAAATAAGCGCGGCATCTTTATTTTGAGTCGATGCATACTTCAAAAGTACTTCGCCACCCAAGTAAGCGCTATTGCGATCGCGACGAACTAAACCCTGACGTTCGAGTGCACCAAGGATTCTGGAGGTAGTGGATTTCGGTAACCCTAGTTGGCGCGATAAATCGGATAGCAAAGGTGGTTCAGATGAATTTAAAATTGCAATTAATAAAGAGGTAGCGCGATCAACCGCTTGCGTGCCGGTTAGCGCCATAAATTCCTCACTACTTCGTCGAAATTTAGTGTTCCAATATATGGAACCCTTGTTCCATTATCTGAGCGTATTCTCTAAGGTTATGGCAGGTCAAGAGCGAAAGGCGCACCATGTTCGTAAACAAAATGCCTCGCTATGAGATTCTCTCAGAAGAATCGATGGCGACTTTAACTGCTGGTTGGAAGCGTATTGTTTCCGAGATTGGACTGGAGTTTGCAAGTCCGTGGGCAGTCGAAATGTTAAAAGAGGCTGGATGCGAAGTTACCGGAGAGCTAGTTAAGTTCGATCCAGAATGGATTTTGAAGCAAGTAGCTAAAGCGCCGTCAGAATTTGATCTTCGTGCACGTAATCCAAAGAGAAATGTTCATATTGGTGGAAACCACATGGTCTTCGGTGGCGTTTACGGACCGCCATTCGTATTAGAGGGTACAACCAGACGCGATGGAACTTTTCAAGACTTCCAAAATTTCTGCAAGCTAGCTCAAAGTTTCGATGCGCTTGATTCAGTTGGCGGCGTAGTTGTAGAACCGAATGATTTATCTCTTGATTCACGCCATTTAGATATGGTGATGGCGCAAGCAACTCTTACTGATAAATTCTTTATGGGCAATGTGGTCTCAGCAGAAAATGCTCGAGATGTCATCGCAATGACTGAAATAATTCATGGTGGTCGCAAAGCAATCGAAGAGACACCAGCATTAATCTCTCTGATCAATTGCAATTCACCGCTTCGCTGGGATGATCGCATGCTTGATTCAATGCGTGAATATGCGCTCGCAGGTCAACCAGTGGTATTCACACCATTCTTGTTGATGGGTGCCATGTCCCCAGTAACAATTCCAGCAACGCTTGCACAACAAATTGCCGAAGCGCTAACCGGCATTGCGCTCGCGCAATTGATTCGCCCGGGCACTCCAGTGGTCTTTGGATCATTTTTATCAAACGTAGATATGCAATCTGGATCTCCACAATTCGGTACGCCAGAATCAGGAATTGGCCTACTTTGCACCGGCCAAATTGCCCGCAGCTTTAAGTTGCCATTCCGTGGCGGTGGAACGCTAAATTCTTCACAATCTGTGGATGCACAAGCTGGATACCAAACAATTATGACGATGTTGCCAACTTTCCTTTCCGGCACCAACTGGGTTATGCACTCTGCTGGATGGCTAGAAGGTGGCTTAGTATCTTCATACGATAAATTCATTGTAGATATTGAAATTCTTCAAGCATTAATGGCGGAATTCACGCCACTCGAATTCAATGAAGCGTCACTAGCATTTGATGCGCATCAAGAAGTTGGTCATGGCGGTCACTTCTTAGGTGCTGCGCACACCATGGAACGATTCCGTGATTGCTTCTATCGTCCATTCTTAACCAATAGCGATAACTATGATCGTTGGACTCGATTAGGTGCAAAAGATACGCGCGCTCGCGCCGAAGAAATTTGGAAGAAAAAGCTAGAAGAATACGTACAACCAGAGATGGATGCTTCAGTTCTTACTGGACTTCAAGACTATGTAGCAAAGAGAAAATCCGAACTAGGTGAATAACTCGCTTTACATCAATGGCAAATGGACTTCAGCAATTGAAGGCCAAACCTGCGATGTGATTAGCCCTGCAGATGGAAGATTAGTTGCAACGGTTGCAGAGGCAACAGCCCCAGATGTAGAGCTTGCAATTACTGCGGCCAGAAATGCGTTTGATACTGGAGAATTTCCTAATTGGGGATTTGAAAAGCGTGCGGCGCTAGTTGGAAAAATTGCTGATCTAATGGAGCGAGATTTAAATATCTTGGCAAAATTAGAGAGCGATGACACCGGAAAGCGTTTAGTCGAAGCGGAATATGACATTGCAGATGTCATTTCATGTTTTCGCCACTTTGCAGACCTCGGTAAAAAGCAACATGAGCGTCAAGTAAATGTGGGTATTGATCATGTTGATTCTCGGGTAGTCCAAGAGCCAGTCGGTGTCTGCACGCTAATAGGCCCATGGAATTACCCCTTATTACAAGTCTCATGGAAGGTGGCTCCAGCTCTGGTTGCTGGATGCACTTTCATTGTAAAACCAGCCGAATTAACACCTTCCACCGCGATTCATTTATTTAAGTTAATCGATGAGGCTGGCGTGC
Source organism: Actinomycetota bacterium (assembly GCA_046048895.1). Classification (GTDB taxonomy): domain Bacteria; phylum Actinomycetota; class Actinomycetes; order Nanopelagicales; family Nanopelagicaceae; genus ZLKRG08. Next base: position 11,504 of record JBJOFF010000009.1, on the reverse strand, counting down.
CCGCCGGAGTAGCAAATTTAATTCTTGGCAAAGGATCATCAATTGGAGATTTGCTAACTGCAGACCCAAGAATCGATTTAGTCTCATTTACTGGCAGCTTAGGAATTGGTCAGCGCATCATGTCGATGGCTTCTAAAACCATTAAGAAAGTTGCGCTAGAACTTGGCGGGAAGAACCCAAATATTATTTTTGCAGATTCAGATATCGATGCTGCGATAGATAATGCCGTTACTGCTGGATTTTTACATTCAGGGCAAGTTTGTTCTGCGGGAACACGTCTAATTGTTGAGAAAAGCATTCATGATCAAGTTGTGAATGAAATAGTGCGTCGCGCAAAGAAGATCAAAGTAGGTGGACCAACATCATCAGAAGCAGAGACTGGTCCACTAATTAGTGCAACTCATTTAAATAAAGTAGAAGCTTACGTTGATAAAGCGATTGCTGAAGGCGCGAAATTATTAGTTGGCGGAAAACGCTTAACTGATGGTGAATACGCCAAAGGACATTTCTTCCCACCAACTGTTTTAGATAGTTGCAATACCAAAATGTCTTGCGTGCAAGATGAATCCTTTGGTCCAATTATTACCGTCGAGACTTTTGAGACTGAAGCAAAGGCAATTGAAATTGCCAATGACACAATTTATGGATTAAGCGGCGCGGTCTGGAGTAAAGATGAAGCTAAGGCCCGCCGGGTATCGCGCGCGCTTCGCCACGGAACAGTTTGGGTTAACGATTACGGCCCATATAAACCTCAGGCAGAGTGGGGCGGATTCAAAGCCTCTGGTATCGGTCGAGAACTTGGCGAATATGGACTCTCCGAATTCCTTGAAAGTAAGCACATTTGGACTAACAATAAGCCAGGTAAATCAGGCTGGTTTGCCGATAATTAAATCGATTTAAGAGACCTGGGGGAGAGATGTCATCATCGTCGATGATTTCAGTTCGAAATGTTTGGAAAGTTTTCGGACCGAATGCCGATAAATTAATCGGAACTCCAGATGCAGAATTAACTCGCACCGAGTTGCGTAACAAAACCGGTAACACCATCGCGGTTAGAGATGTCTCGTTTGAAGTTGCCAAAGGCGAAGTTTTCGTGGTGATGGGACTTTCAGGATCTGGTAAATCAACTTTGGTGCGCTGTATGACACGTTTGATTGAACCAACCCGCGGTGAATTGATTTACGACGGAGAAGATATTCTCAAGGTTGATGCCAATCGACTTCGCGAATTGCGTCGCACCAAATTCTCGATGGTCTTCCAGCATTTTGGTCTATTGCCTCATCGAAAGGTCGTAGACAACATTGCATACTCTTTAGAGATCAATGGTGTTTCAAAAGCAGATCGCCACAAAAGAGCGCATGAAGTAATTGAGTTAGTAGGCCTACAGGGATATTCCGAAGCCTATCCAGAGCAGTTATCTGGCGGCATGCAACAACGTGTAGGCCTTGCCAGAGCTTTAGCAGTAGATCCACAAATTATGTTTTTAGATGAACCATTCTCAGCGCTTGATCCATTAATTCGTCGAGATATGCAGAATGAAGTTATTCGCCTGCATCACGATTTGGGAAAGACTATGGTCTTTATTACTCACGATTTGCAAGAAGCAGCCAAAGTTGGTGATCGCATTGCAATTATGCGTGATGGTGCGCTGATTCAAGTAGGTACTCCTGAAGAGTTGGTTGCAAATCCAAAAGATGATTACGTTGCTAATTTCGTCCGAGATATTGCTAAATCGCACGTATTAACTCTTCGATACTTGGCTCGCCCACTTAGATCAGATGAGAGCGCCGCAGGCTTGGAGCTGCCGGCAAATATGATTATTCGCGAAGCAACCGCCAAGATATTAGAAGCGCATCATCCGGTTCATGTAGTCGAAAATGGCAAATCTTTAGGCGTAGTAGCGGCTGAAGATGTCTTAGGGCTAATCGCAGGTGTTAATTAATGTTGGTCAAAATTAGACAACATAGAGGTTATTTCTTACTAGCACTGATTGGCGTTTGGTGGTTTTTAGCCAAATTGATGCAAGGAAGAGACACTATGGAGTTGTCAGTCGCTTCTAATACTCCAGTTACTTCAGTTTTTGGAGAAGCTGCAGAATCTATTCGTGGCAATCGGACTAAAAGTCCAATTTTCATCTATCTTCTCAATCCAATTCGAATCGCAATTACAAGTTTCGTAGAATTTATTAGGACTTTCATTTCAGTACCCACAAATGGTGCTAGCGCTCCCTATATTGGTTGGTTTGGAGTCATAGCAATCTTTGGTTTTATTGTTTATGCAACAAGCCGATTGAGAATTGCGTTATTAGCTGTCTCTTTACTTTTGGCATGTGGGGCACTTGGAATGTGGCAATTCACTATGGAAACCATTGCCATGACCATGGCAGCCGTATTGCTCTCATTAGCAATTGGAATTCCTTTAGGAATTTGGGCGGGTTTATCAGATCGAGTGCTAAAGCTATTAACACCTATTTTAGATTTGGCTCAAATTCTTCCAACTTTAGTTTATCTAGCTCCGCTAGCGCTCTTCTTTATGATTGGCGTGGCCTCTGCGACTATCGCAACTATGGTCTACAGCATTCCAATCACAATTCGAATTACTTCGCATGCCATCAGATCACTAAATTTCTCCCCAATTGAAGCATCCATATCAATGGGAGCTACCGATAAACAAACTTTGCGAAAAGTCCAATTGCCGATGGCTAAGCAGATGATTGTTTTGGGCATAAACCAAACAGTGATGGCAGCGCTATCTTTTGTGGTGATTGCAGCTTTAATTGCAGCACCCGGACTTGGAAAGCCAGTGGTAGAAGCCTTAATTATTCGAAACGTAGGACGAGGTTTTGTAGCGGGATTTGCCGTGGTTTTCTTGGCAATTCTCTTAGACCGAGCCACAAGTGCAGCAGCTAAAAAGCAAGAATCTTTTATACCGCCGACACCTGAACAAATTCAGTTAAGAAGAAAAAAGGTAATCGGGGCAGGAATCTTTACTGCGATTGCAACTATTGCTTCAAGCTTTGTGGAGTTTTTAGCAGTCTTCCCTGAGAAATTTTCTATTGCGCTTCAAGTAGAAACTGTTACCAATAATATAAATACCTTTTTAACGACAGACTTGTATTTCCTAACCGTTGGATTCAAAGATTTAATTTCAAATTGGGTACTAAATCCAATCGAAGATGTTTTGGCTAGAGCTCCTTGGTATTTAACCGTCTCAATGTTTGTCATGCTGGCATTGATTTTAGGCGGGATAAGAATTGCGCTACTAGCATTTTCTTTGCTGATGCTTATTGTCGCAACTGGCCTTTGGTTCGACGCCATGGTCACTCTCACGCAAACAATCGTCGCAACTATGTTGACCATGATTATCGGAATCGGTCTGGGAATTTGGATTGGACGAAGTAATAAAGCAGATACGTTTTTACGACCATTTATGGATGCGGGACAGACGCTTCCAGCATTCGTTTACTTGGTGCCAATGCTTGGTTTATTTGGACCAACTCGATTTACAGCGATTGCAACAGGCATTATTTACTCTATACCGGTCGTGGTAAAAATCGTTGGCGAAGGAATCAGAGCAGTTCCGGCATCGATTATTGAGGCAGCCACAGCCGCAGGTTCAAATGTCAGACAGATTATTACTAAAGTGCAGATTCCAGCGGCGAAACGTGCGCTTTTGCTAGCAACCAATCAAGGAATGATTTTCGTACTGGCAGTAATTGTGATTGGCGGATTTGTCGGCTCCGGAGGGCTGGGTTATCTGGTGATTTTGGGTGGTTCGAAGCCAGAACTTCAAGGAAAAGGCTTGGTAGCAGGTTTGGTAATTCTCTTATTGGGCGTAACCATTGATCGCATTGCCCAAGCTGCCGCAAAAAGAGCTTAAAAAAAGTTCGTTTCGCTATTCCATGTGACGCGGATAACGCCTACGCTTACGCTCACATTTTAAATTATCCAAGGAGGGGTAATGAGATTAAAGCATGGGCGTAAATATGCACTTGCATCTTCGATTCTAGCTCTCTCGCTCGGGTTGTCAGCTTGTGGATCAAATTCCAATAGCGCTTCAGGGGATTGCGGTACCTGGGGTATTGCAATGCATGCATGGAATGGTTACACAGCTTCAGCACAAGTCGTAGCAGAGATTGCGAAGAATGAACTTGGTTGCACAATCAACCAGACCACACTCGAAGAGGCTGGCGTTACTTATGACGCAATGGAAGCTGGCACAGTTGATGTTGTAATCGAAGACTGGGGCGGCGGACGTTGGCAAGAGTGGGTAGACCGCGGAGCCATCGTTGAAGTTGGTCCAAACGGCAATATCGGTCGTATCGGTATGTACGTTGCACCTTGGATGGTTGAGAAGTATCCAGATATCACAGATGCAAAGAATTTAAATAAATATGCAGATTTATTTAAGACTGCAGATTCTGGTGGCAAGGGCGCTTGGTATGAGGGCCCACCGGGATACACCACAATCGGTGAGAAGATGATTGCGGCAAATAAGTTGAACTTCAAAGCAATCTCAACTGGCTCTGAAGCTGCGCTAATTGAAGTATTAACAAAGGCAGAAGCTAATAAGACTCCTGCAATTGCTTACTTCTACGAGCCACAGACCTTCTTCGTGAAGATGCCAGGCCTTTTAAATTCACGCGTAAACTTCCCAACTAACGATTGGGCAGATGCTGCAAAGGCAAGCGGTCTAACTGATTACCCAGAGACTGTTCTTGTGAAGCTCGCTTCCAAGAAGTTGATGGATTCAGGTTCTGCTTTTGCGACACTTATTCAGAACTTCAAGTGGACCAACGATGATCAGAATGCGGTAGCAGCTGATATCGAAGGTGGAATGAAGCCTGAAGAAGCAGCACAGAAGTGGATTGATGCACATGCTGACCAAGTAAAAGCTTGGACCGGCAAGTAATTAATTACTAATTAAATCCAATAAAATCGCCCGGCTAGATAGACTTTAGCCGGGCGGTTTTATTTTAGAACGGAGTTGTTCTTTGAAGACATACGATTACATCATCGTAGGTGGCGGATCTGCTGGTTGCGTTTTAGCCAATCGATTAAGCGCAGACCTAAGTAAAGAGGTATTGGTTCTTGAAGCCGGCCGCCCTGATTACATTTGGGATGTCTTTATTCATATGCCTGCAGGTTTAGCTTTCCCAATTGGCAGCAAATATTACGACTGGATGTACGAATCCGAGCCAGAACCATTTATGAATAATCGAAAGATTTACCATGCTCGAGGAAAAGTTTTGGGTGGATCTTCTTCAATAAATGGCCAGATTTTTCAACGTGGTAATCCTTTAGATTACGAACGTTGGGGCAAAGATCAAGGAATGAGTAATTGGGACTTTGCGCATTGCTTGCCATATTTCAAAAAAATGGAGACTTGCATTGCAGATCCAAAAGGAGAGTTGCGCGGCGGCGATGGCCCGCTAAAACTAGAACGCGGCCCTTCTAAAGGCCCTTTATTTGAGGCTTTCTTTGCGGCGGTACAACAAGCTGGATTTAATTTAACTAAAGATGTAAATGGATATCGCCAAGAGGGTTTTGCACGTTTTGATCGAAATGTTTATCGCGGTCGCCGTTTAAGTGCAGCTCGCGCTTATCTATATCCTGTTAAGAACCGCAAGAATTTAGAGGTAAAGACTCGCGCCATGGTGACTAAAGTTTTGTTTGAAGGCAAAACTGCAGTTGGCGTAGAGGTATCAATCAAGGGCAAGAAGCAGATCTTTAAAGGTCGCGACATTATTTTGGCAGGAGGTGCAATTAATTCGCCACAGTTATTGCAGCTCTCTGGAATTGGCAATGAAAATGATTTAAAACCGCTTGGCGTGCAAATGGTTCACCATCTGCCAGGTGTAGGCGCAAATCTGCAGGATCATTTAGAAGTTTATGTTCAATACAAATGCAAGCAGCCGGTAACTCAACAACCGTCGCTTAAATTCTGGAAGCGTCCGTGGATTGGATTCTTATGGTTATTTTTCCGCACCGGGCCTGGAGCAACTAATCATTTTGAAGCAGGTGGCTTTACTCGCAGTAACGATGATGTCGCTTATCCAAACTTGATGTATCACTTTTTGCCACTTGCAATTAGATATGACGGTTCTGGACCGAAAGGTGGGCATGGTTATCAGTTCCACATTGGTCCGATGTATTCAGATTCTCGTGGCTGGCTAAAAATCAGAAGCACTAATCCATTAGAAAAACCAGCGATGCTTTTTAATTACCTTTCTACCGATCAAGATCGACGTGAGTGGGTAGAGGCAATTCGCCAAGCTCGCAAAATTATGACTCAGCCAGCAATGGAGCCAATGAACGCCGGAGAGACTTCACCCGGTCCTTCAGTCTCAACCGACGAAGAGATTCTCGATTGGGTACGAAAAGATGCCGAAACGGCGCTACACCCCTCATGCACCGCCAAGATGGGTGTAGATGAAATGTCAGTTGTAGATCCAGAGACCATGAAAGTTCATGGCGTTGAAGGTTTACGCGTAGTTGACGCTTCGGTATTCCCATATGTCACAAATGGCAATATCTATGCACCAGTAATGATGGTGGCAGAACGCGCAGCTGATTTAATAATCGGCAAAGGCACCTTGGCGCCGGATCACACTGAGTTTTACCGTCATGCAAAATGATGCGCCCTCTTCCATTCAAAAAGTAAAGGTAAAAAGAAGCGACTCGGAAACCACCACTTCAGATAGCGTGGTGGTTGAAGAGCCTCTTGAAATTAGAATTAAAAGAGGCGACCAAGAAGAACAACTTGGTATCACTATGCGCACGCCTGGTTCAGATCTGCAATTAGCTGCTGGATTTTTATGGGGCGAAGGATTTTTGACTAACCCAGAGCAATTAATTTCAGTCAAAGTATGCGGAGATCGAAATCTATCTCCGCGCCAAAGAGCGAATGTAGTAATTGCCGAAGTTACCAATGATGCTCCAGATTTTTCACGCAAAATGGATCGGCGCTTTACCATGAATTCAGCATGTGGAGTCTGTGGATCTGAAAACATTTCCGATCTACATAAACGTGGAATAGCAAAGGTAAAACCGACAACCAAAAGTGATATGCAGCTTTCGCATTACACAGAGCTACTAGATAAGAATCAAGCAATTTTCTCCAAAACGGGTGGATTGCATGCAGCGCTCTTGGTAAATCCACAAGGAGAAATAAAATATTCAAAAGAGGATGTTGGTCGACATAATGCAGTGGATAAAGTCATTGGACAAGCACTTATGGATGGACAGCTGCCACTTTCGAATTGGACTTTAGTAGTTTCTGGGCGCACTGGATATGAGATTGTACAAAAAGCGATTACTGCTGGAATTTCAGCCATGGTTGGCGTAAGTGCACCTACATCGCTTGCCATCGAATTGGCCGATGAGTTCGGCTTAACCTTGATTGCCTTTGCTCGAAATGGGGTAGGAAAGCGCTTCATTTCGAAAATTTCATAGCCACGTTGCGACTGGTGCAACCGACTTATTGCCAGCGTATATAGGTAGGTGCCTACCATTCTCACTATGTCTACAACTGAGATCTGGCAAGAACGAGCAAGCAAAGTAAAACCTAACGGCAATATTTTTATTGATGGCAAATCAATGCCATCTGCATCCGGCAAAACTTTAGAGGATTTTTCACCAGTGCTAAATCGAAGCATTGCCAATATTGCAGCAGGTGATAGCGAAGACATCAATAAAGCAGTTGCATCTGCAAAACGTGCTTTTGATTCTGGCATCTGGTCTCAAATGAATCCCCGAGATAAAAAGGCAATTATGCTGCGCTGGGCGGAATTGCTAAACGAACATCGTGATGAATTGGCGTTGTTAGAGACACTCGATGTTGGAAAGCCCATTAGCGATTCCTTGGCGGTTGATACTCGAAATTCGACCCGCGTAATTCAATGGTACGCCGAGACTATTGATAAGACATATGATGAAATTGCACCAGCACCTCGAAATGCTTTGGCAATGGTCACACGTGAGCCACTTGGTGTAATTGGCGCAATTGTTCCTTGGAATTATCCAATGAGTATTACCTCTTGGAAACTTGGCCCAGCGTTAGCTATGGGTAACTCAATAGTTATCAAACCAGCAGAAAACTCATCGCTAACCGCAATTCGAATGGCGGAGCTGGCAATTGAAGCAGGCTTACCTGAAGGTGTATTTAATGTGGTCCCAGGTTTAGGTGCAGAGGCTGGACAAGCGCTAGCAAAACATATGGATGTGGCAAAGATTGCCTTTACCGGAAGCGGCCCTACTGGACGCAAGATGCTCCAATATGCGGCGGAATCTAATCTGAAGCAAGTTTCGCTAGAACTTGGGGGAAAGAGTCCGCAAGTAGTTTTGAACGATTGCACTAATTTGAAATTAGCAGCAGAGACTATCGGCTGGGCTATTTATTACAACGCTGGGCAAACTTGCAATGCCGGCTCTCGAATTATCGTTGAAAAGAGCGTGAAAGAAGAGCTATTTAGCCATTTAAAGGAGTTTGCCAAGAATTTTAAAGTTGGCAATCCTTTAAATCCAGAGACCATGATGGGGCCAATTGTTTCTAAGGTGCAGAGAGATCGAGTTAATTCGTATCTTGAATTAATCGGTCAAAATAATGAAGAAGTTGTTTTTGGTGGCGAAAAAGCAACTGGAGACGATCTCTTTATTCAACCAACTTTGATATCCAATGTTTCAAACTCTTCTCGACTTGCTCAAGAAGAGATTTTTGGTCCAGTCCTGGTCGCAATTGAAGCTAAGGATTCTGATGAAGCGCTAGCGCTTGCAAATCAGACGGAATACGGATTGGCAGCATCTGTTTGGACCAACAATGTCTCAAAAGCTCATAATTTTGCCAGAGCGTTAAGAGCCGGAACCGTCTGGATTAATACTTTTGATGCGCTAGATGTAATTACTCCTTTCGGCGGATTCGGTGCTTCTGGAACCGGTAGAGATAAATCTCTACATGCACTAGATGCATACAGCGCCCTAAAGACAACTTGGGTAGATTTGTCATGAGCATTGAAATTCTAGGAAAGAAAATTGATCGTCAAGATGAGATTCTCTCTGAATCAGCTTTTGAGTTGATTAGTAAATTACATACTCAATTAAATCCAAGACGCATAGAACTGCTTGCAATGCGCAAGGAGAGAATCGCTGCGATTGCCGGCGGCAAGGAACTTTCGTTTCTTCCAGAAACGAAGGCAATTCGAGATGACCTTTCCTGGAAAGTTGCGCCATTAGCCCCAGGGTTGATTGATCGTAGGGTGGAAATTACTGGCCCGACGGAGCGAAAGATGACCATCAATGCCCTGAATTCGGGAGCTAAGGTCTGGCTTGCAGACCAAGAAGATTCCACGACTCCAAACTGGGAGAACGTGATTCAAGGCCAAATTAACTTAAATGACGCTATCCGTGGGCAGATTGAATTTACAAATAGCGCCGGCAAGAAATACCAATTAAGAACAGATGCACCGCTGGCCACCATTGTGATGCGACCTAGAGGTTTGCATCTTCCTGAAAAACACATTTTAGTTAATGGAGAAGTTACCTCAGGTTCATTTGTTGATTTTGCGCTGTATATGGTGGCAAGCGCCAAGCTTCAAATTGAAAATGGTTTGGGTCCTTACTTCTATTTAGCAAAACTTGAATCGCACCTAGAATCAAGAATGTGGAATGAGGCATTCTTGATTGCGCAAGATCATGTCGGGATTCCTAGGGGAACAATCAGAGCTACCGTTTTGATTGAAACCTATCCAGCAGCTTTCGAAATGGAAGAAATTCTTTATGAGTTGCGAGAACACTGTTCTGGTTTAAATGCTGGTCGTTGGGATTATATGTTTAGCGTGATTAAGACACATAGAACTAGCGGCAAGGATTTTGTGCTACCAGAGCGAAATCTTGTCACAATGACAGTTCCATTCATGAGAGCTTATACAGAGTTACTTGTTAAAACTTGCCATAAACGAGAAGCATCTGCAATCGGTGGCATGGCCGCTTTCATTCCAAGTTCTGATCCTGCGGTTAATGAAGTTGCATTTGCTAAAGTTCAAGCTGATAAATCTCGAGAAGCAAATGATGGATTTGATGGTTCCTGGGTGGCCCATCCTGGAATGGTTGAACTCTGTAGAAATGAATTTGATAAAGTTCTAGGTACCAAAGCAAATCAAATTGATAAGAAAAAAGAACAGAGTCAGGTAAGCGCTGCTGACTTGTTAAATGTTAAGGCAACTCCAGGTGTAGTAACTGAAGCCGGACTTCGAAACAATATCAGCGTTTCTATTCAATATTTAGAGAGCTGGTTGCGCGGAGTTGGCGCAGTAGCTATCTTCAATTTGATGGAAGATGCCGCGACGGCAGAGATTTCCAGAAGTCAGATTTGGCAGTGGATTTATAACGAAATTACGCTGGAAGATGGCCGAAAAATCACTAAGGATCTAGTTCGAGCGCTCACCGACGAGGAGATAGCCAAGCTCGATGACTCGAGCAAATATGCCGCCGCCAAAGAAACCTTTATTGCCTGCGCCTTAGACGATGATTATTTGGATTTCTTAACGTTGCCTGCTTACGAGAAGATGGATTAGTAACACTCTAATTAAATCTTATTAAATAGGCTAGAAATTTCATCAGCCGCATTTAAAAGAGTTGGCGCCAATGATTTAACTTTCTCTTTTGTGTTATTGAATGTCGGCAAGGTGACATTCAAATAGGCGATTGTTCGTCCTGCGCGATCCTTAATCGCAGCAGAGATACCACACCATTCTTCACGATGCTCTTTGTAATTTATGGCCACCCCAGTTACTCGCGCTTCCAAAATTTCTTTGCGTAGCAGTTGCGGTTTGGTAATAGTAAATCTGGTAGGTGCCGCTAATTTATGTTTGAGGTACTCATTTAATTCGTCATCCGATAAATTAGATAAATATAATTTTCCGACTGATCCACAATGAAGTGGCACAACCATCCCAGCCAAGTCGACTTGAATTGGTGAGTCCGATCTAACTTGGTCCATCACGACAAGGTCGCCGCGAGTAGCAATTTCGAGAAATGCGCTGCCACCAGTTTTCTTTGCAACTTTCTCTAAGAGGGGCCTTGCTTTTCTAACAAAACTTGAATTATCAGTAGCCGCCGCAAGCCGTAATGCACCAGGGCCAACTTTGTAAGTTCCGGTGACTTCATTTCTTTCAGCCAAATCAAAATGAACCAAGGTATTCATTAACCGCCATGCAGTTGCGCGATTAACTTTGGCTGCTTTCGCCAATTCGGGAATAGTTGGCGGCGCTGAGTAACTTGCTAGGGCATCGAGCAAACTAAGGGCTCTCTCCACTGATTGAACGCGTTGCGTCATGTGAACCACCGTTTCATAAGTTGGGAAAATTTAACTCAAAACGCCTGAAAATTCATCAAAAAGCCTTTCGCGCGATACGAACCAGGTGTACTTTCACTCCATTCCAACGAGGGAAGGCGAGAGGTTTAGGCGTGAAAATCAAAGCTGCAGTATTAGATGAAGTAGGTAAAGAT
>JBJOFF010000008.1:0-42882 GCA_046048895.1 Actinomycetota bacterium | reverse complement strand
TTAATCCAGAGGCATGGATGTGGTACCGCGAAGTTATTGGCGGAAATAATTGTCCGATTGTTGATACTTGGTGGCAGACCGAAACTGGCGCCATCATGATCTCACCACTGCCAGGTGTAACTGCAACTAAACCTGGCTCTGCAATGCGACCACTTCCTGGAATCAGTGCGAAAGTTGTTGATGACCATGCGCGTGAAGTTGGTAAAGGACATGGTGGATATTTAATTTTAGATAAACCGTGGCCATCAATGTTGCGCGGAGTTTGGGGCGAACCAGAACGTTACAAGGAGACTTATTGGTCAAAGTACGAAGGCATTTACTTTGCTGGAGATGGCGCCAAATTAGATGAAGATGGCGCATATTGGTTATTAGGTCGCGTAGATGATGTGATGAATGTTTCTGGCCATCGTATTTCGACAACCGAAGTCGAATCTGCCTTGGTTTCACATGAAGAAGTTGCCGAAGCGGCAGTTGTTGGAGCAAATGACGCGATGACCGGCCAAGCAATTGTGGCTTTCGTTATTCTGCGTGGCGGAATCGATCACACCAAAGGCGAAGCACTAATTACTTCACTTAAAGCGCACGTCGTCAAAGAAATTGGAGCGATTGCGCGTCCGCGACAGATTTTGGTGGTTAATGAACTTCCTAAAACTCGAAGCGGAAAGATTATGCGACGTTTACTACGCGATGTAGCTGAAAATCGCGCAGTTGGTGATTCCACAACTTTGGCAGATCCAAATGTCATGAATTTAATTAAGGATGGTTTAGCTACTTCTACTGAAGATTAAGTTTTAGGAACTTATTCGCAGCCTTAACAATGCTCTGACTATCTGGCACTGCGCCTACGATCTGTCCGACAATCTTGCCTTTTTCATCTACAAAGAAAGTTACTGGTACGCCCATCCCAAACTTGCCGCGGGTGCGACCATCTGGGTCATATAGAGATGGCCATTGAATGCCCATCTCTTTAATGAAAGCTTGGGTATCGCTTGGTTTGGCTTCTTCTACTGCAATGCCAACTACCTGAATTTGATCATTGTACTTTTCATAAAATTCAAGGAAATAAGGAATCTCATCTTTGCAAGGCGCACACCACGAACCGTAAACATTTACCACCATCGGTCCACGCAAAGATTCCAGCGCAATATCTGCCTTAGATCGCTCCGCGCACCACAAAGAGATTCCGCTACTAATTTTCGGATTGCGATTAATCTCTGCGCAATCTTTAACAATTCCATTATTCGATGCAATCTCAACCTGGCTACGACCGCAACCAGTAAGTAAAAGTGATGTCGCAATTAAACTAACGAAAATCTTCATCGCGCTTCACTAACTTCTTTGCTTTCTCGGCATCAATCTCACCAATGCCAAATGATGGACAGATATTCTGCAATGGACAAGCACCGCAAGCAGGTTTTCGTGAATGGCAAATACGACGACCATGCCAGACCACTCGTTGCGACAAATTAACCCAATCTCTCTTGGGAAAGAGCGCGCCAACTTCATGTTCGATTTTCACTGGGTCTTCAGATTTAGTCCAACCAAATCTTCTTGAAAGTCGACCAAAGTGCGTATCAACAGTGATGCCTGGAATATCAAAAGCGTGGCCCAAAACTACATTTGCAGTTTTTCTACCAACTCCAGGCAAAGTAATTAAATCTTCTAAATTATCAGGAACTTTTCCTTTGAAGTCCGCATCTACAACCATGCCTAGACCTTTAATGTTTCGCGCTTTGGCACGGAACAATCCGATAGAACGGATTTCATCTTCTAATTCATAAATATTTGCATTGGCATAGTCACGAGCAGTTTTATATTTCTTAAAGAGTGCAGGCGTAACCAGGTTGACTCTTTTATCAGTGCATTGCGCAGAGAGCACCGAAGCCACGACCAGCTGCAACGGGTTCTTAAAATTTAATTCACAGGTTGCATGCGGATAGGTTTTGGAGAGGATCTTAAAAATCTGTCGCGCCTCATCCATGGCCTTAAATTACTGCCGATTTTTAACTTAAGCACTAAAAGGGTTAAGATAAAGAAATGAGCATTGAAGATGATGTAGTACGTAAAGCGCCTCTTTTTACTGCTCTTGATGATGCCGCGGCAGCTTCTCTACGTAGCGCAATGACACCAGTCAAGATCAACCGAGGCGGAATTCTCTTCGCTGAAGGCGATGCCGGCGATCAGGTGTATGTAGTTACAGAAGGAAAGCTAAAGCTTGGCACCTCTTCTGGTGATGGCCGCGAGAATCTACTTTCGATTCTTGGACCTGGCGAAATGTTTGGTGAACTTTCACTATTCGATCCAGGGCCACGTACTTCAACTGCAACGGCAGTTACTGATGCCAAGTTACTTTCACTCGGTCACGACAAATTAATTCCTTGGCTTAAGGAACATCCAGAAGTGGCGTTACAACTTCTTGGTCGCTTAGCGCAACGCCTGCGCCGTACCAATGAAGCAGTTGGCGATTTAGTTTTCTCTGATGTGCCAGGTCGCGTTGCAAAGGCGCTACTTGATTTAGGTGAGCGTTTTGGCAAGAAGACAGAGGAAGGTCTTTTTGTACATCACGATCTAACTCAAGAAGAGCTCGCACAATTAGTTGGCGCATCTCGCGAAACCGTTAATAAAGCGCTTGCAGATTTCGCAGGACGCGGCTGGTTAAAGCTTGATGGTCGCGCAGTATTAATTACTGACCTAGATCGTTTATCTAAGCGCAGTAAGTAGTCAGATACTAAAAAAGCCCCGCATCTGCGGGGCTTTTTACTTTGGAAAGTTAAGCGATTTCAACGGTAAGCTCAACTTCAACTGGTGAGTTAAGTGGAAGTTCGGCTACGCCTAGTGCGCTACGAGCTGCGATTCCAGCATCGCCGAAGATGTGCATAAATAACTCTGAAGCGCCATTGGCAACCTGTGGTTGAGATACAAATCCAGGTGCGCCATTTACGTAGCAAACAATGCGAACTACTTGAACAATTGAATCTACTGGCGCTACTAATTCAACTGCCGCCAGTGCATTAAGTGCGCAGATTTCGGCTAAATGCTTTGCTTCTTCGACAGTTACATCGGCACCAACTTTGCCGGTCTTTGCCATTTCACCATTTACTAGTGGCAACTGACCTGCTGTGAAAACTACTTTGCCGGTTTTAACTGCCGGTACGTAAGCCGCAACTGGTTTTGCTGCAACCGGAAGAGTTAAACCTTTCTCCGCTAATTTCGCGCGCACATCTGTCATTTATTTAACCTCTCGCTTCATGTATGCAACTAGTGAATCTCCGCCACCTGGTGCCGGAACAACTTGTACAAGTTCGTAACCTTCAGAACCCCAGGTATCGAGGATCTGCTTTGTTGCATGGGTTAATAGTGGAACAGTTACATATTCATATTTGATGCGATCTGTCATTTGTTTAACGCTTCCTTTACTAATGATGAAACTAGTGCGCCATCTGCTTTGCCAGCCACTTTCGCTTTTAGCCCGCCCATAACTTTGCCCATATCTGCAGGTCCAGTAGCACCTACTGCAGCAATGGTCTCTGCAATTAACTTCTTAACGTCATCTTCAGATAATTGTTCTGGAAGATAACCAGCAATAACTTCGCCTTCAGCGCGTTCTGCTGCTGCGCGATCCGCGCGTCCACCCGCTTCGAATGCTTCAGCTGCTTCGCGACGCTTCTTAGCTTCACGAGTTAACACTGTAATAATTTCAGCATCAGAGAGCTCTTTCTTCTCTTTGCCAGCAACTTCTTCGTTGGTAATTGCCGTTAGCACCATACGAATGGTCTCAGCAACTACAGAATTGCGAGATTTAATGGCAGCATTTAGATCTGTTTTTAGAGTCTCTTTGATACTCATTTAGTGAATTCCTTAGCTACAAGTTCCGCAATCTGCGCGGTATTTAGCGCTGCACCTTTACGTAAGTTATCTCCGCAGAGGAATAGATCAATTGAATGCTTGTCATCAATTGACTGACGCACGCGACCAACCCAAGTTGGGTCAGTTCCGACTACATCAGCAGGAGTTGGGAACTTCTTGTTTTCAGGATCATCAAGAAGTTCAACTCCAGCTGCACTCTTTAGTACCTCTTGGGCTGCCTGACGAGAAACTTCCTTTTCGAAAGTTGCATGCACTGTTAATGAGTGAGTCGTAATCACCGGAACACGTACGCAAGTAGCGGAAACTTTTAAGTTTGGCATGCCTAGAATTTTGCGAGATTCATTGCGCACCTTTAACTCTTCAGATGTGTAGCCCTCTTCTTTTAATGAACCTGCCCATGGCACCACGTTCATTGCAAGTGGTGCCGGAAATGGACCTAAATCAGTAACTGCTGCTCGAACATCTCCCGCGACATCACCAAGGCCTTTGCCTGCAACTTCTTTAATCTGCGCATGAAGCGCATCAATTCCAGGCTGTCCTGCACCTGATGCTGCTTGATAAGAAGATACAACTAGCTCTTTAAGTCCAAATTCGCAATTAAGTGCACCCATCGCAACAATCATTGAAAGTGTTGTGCAATTCGGATTAGAGATAATTCCTTTTGGACGTTCTTTGGTTTTCTCTGGATTAACTTCTGGAACCACTAGCGGCACATCTGCATCCATACGGAATGCACCAGAGTTATCAACGACAACTGCGCCACGTGATGCTGCGATTGGCCCCCATTCGGCGCTAATCTCATCTGGCACATCGAACATTGCAATATCGATGCCATCGAATGCTTCAGGCGAAAGCGCAACTACGGTTAGCTCTTCGCCGCGGCACATCAACTTCTTGCCTGCAGAACGTGCAGATGCAATTAGACGAATCTCGCCATAAACATTTGGACGTTTAGTAAGAATATCTAGCATTACAGTGCCAACTGCACCGGTAGCTCCGACAACTGCTAATGATGGAAGTTTGCTCATCGACCTGTTCCTCCGTATACAACTGCTTCTCCGTCTGCATCTAATTCAAATGCTGTGTGTGCTGCGCGAACTGCATTATCTAAATCAGTTGCGCGGCAGACGATTGAAATACGAATTTCTGAAGTTGAAATCATTTCGATGTTTACTCCCGCTTCTGACATAGCCGCAAAGAAGGTTGCAGTAACACCTGGATGCGAGCGCATACCAGCGCCAATTAATGATAATTTACCGATTTGATCATCGTATTGAATCGACTGAAAACCGATTTCGCCCTGCAACTTCTGCAGAATGTTTGTGGCATTTGCACCTTCGGTTTTTGGCAAGGTAAATGAGATATCGGTAAGACCTGTAGCGGCCGCAGATACGTTCTGTACGATCATGTCGATGTTGATATCGGCATCTGCAACTGCTTGGAAGATACGCGCAGCAACGCCAGTGCGATCTGGTACACCAACTACCGTGATCTTCGCTTCGCTCTTATCGTGCGCGATGCCAGAGATGATTGCTTGCTCCATGTCTTCTCCTTCAGGGTGATCTTTAACTACCCAGGTTCCTTCATTACTTGAAAAACTTGAACGTACGTGAATTGGTAAATCGAATCGTCGCGCATATTCAACGCAACGTAGATGAAGAACTTTTGCACCAGCTGCTGCTAGTTCTAACATCTCTTCATATGTAACAGTCTTTAATTTGCGAGCTGCCGGAACTACTCGAGGATCTGCAGAGAAGACGCCATCAACATCTGTATAAATTTCGCAGACATCTGCTTCGAGCGCTGCTGCAAGTGCAACTGCAGTGGTATCTGAACCACCGCGACCAAGAGTGGTGACATCTTTTGTATCTTGGCTAATTCCTTGGAAACCTGCAACGATTGCAATTGCGCCTTCATCTAGCGCTTCACGAATTCGTGATGGTGTTACGTCGATAATGCGAGCGCGACCATGCGCACTAGTTGTAATCACGCCAGCTTGCGAACCAGTAAATGAAAGCGCTTCATGTCCAAGATTCTTAATTGCCATTGCAAGCAGCGCCATTGAAATTCGCTCACCAGCTGTTAGCAACATATCCAATTCGCGACCTTCTGGAATTGGAGTGATCTGATTGGCTAAATCGATAAGTTCATCGGTGGTATCGCCCATGGCAGATACGACTACAACGACCTGATTTCCCGCTTTCTTGGTGGCGACGATGCGGCTAGCAACGCGCTTCATCGACTCCGCGTCAGCGACCGATGAACCACCGTACTTCTGAACGATTAAACCCATAGGAGAAGTTTCACCGCAGGGGCGGGGCGCTCGCACCTTACTTTAGGAAAATCTCATATTTTGAAACGCTTATGCGTATCGAATAATGAGATAAATAATCAATCGAGAGCTCTACGCCCCTCAAAGGCTCTGCCGAGGGTAACTTCATCGGCATATTCCAGGTCTCCGCCTACTGGCAGACCAGATGCCAAGCGGCTGACTTTGATCCCCATCGGCTTAATCATGCGCGCTAAATAGGTAGCGGTCGCTTCGCCTTCGAGATTCGGGTCGGTCGCCAAAATAACTTCTTGAATATTTGAATCTGAAAGTCTGGCCATTAATTCACGAACACGTAGCTGCTCTGGGCCGATGCCATCAATCGGCGAGATTGCACCGCCAAGCACATGATACTTCCCGCGAAATTCGCGAGTGCGTTCGATGGCATTTACATCTTTTGATTCTTCTACGACGCAGATATGCGATGCATCGCGACGTGGATCCATACAGATCTTGCATTTAACATCTTCAGAGACATTGCCGCACTCTTCACAGAACTTAACGCGCTCGCGCACCGTACGAATTGCTTCCACTAAATCTGCTGCAACTTCAGAGTCGGTCTGCAAAATATGAAATGCAATTCGTTGCGCACTCTTTGGACCAATGCCAGGTAGCCGTCCGAGTGCATCAATTAAATCTTGTATCGCGCCTTCGTACATTATTCGTGCTCTTCTACTTTAATAACTTCAGCTCCAAGTTCGGATGCCAGAAGTGATAAACCAGATGGGGCTTGTGGGTCATCTAATGATTCACCTTTGGTTGGCGCTGCTTTTGATTGCGGAGTTCCCTCAACTGATGGATCAATGATTGCTTCTATTTTGCGATCTACTCCGACTACATCAATAAAAGCTTGGCGCAAGATTTCATCAGAATTAGAGCGGATGAATGAATCACGAGCTCCGGCATTAACAATTCCGATCGTGATGATCTTGTCATCAATTGCAATGATCTGTGCGCTAGCGCTAAGTAGCGACCAAGTTAAACGACGCTTCTTCTTTACATCTTCAATTACATCCGGCCATAGGCGACGCAACCCCGCCACATCAAATGTGTGGTTTGAGCTTTGGATTGGCGAGGTAGATGGCTGCGGCGAAGCTGCCGTCGATTTCTTGGCTGCCTGTTTAGGAGCTGCTTCGGCATCTGGAGCCGAATTTGTAGTTGCTTTTAATTCGGCGATAGTTGCCGATGCGCGACTGGCAGTTGGAGAAATCGACTCGACCCTTTCTAAACGCTCAATTCGTGCAAGCATTCCTGATTCTGATGCGTCGCCTATAGGCAAAAGCATGCGCGCACAGATCAATTCGAGCATTAATCGTGGCGCAGTAGCGCCACGCATCTGAGTTAATCCTTCAGCTGCAATATCTGCAGAGCGCGACAAACCAGCGCTACCAATATGTTTTGCTTGAGAACGCATTCGTTCTAATTGATCGTCTGGAAGTTCGCGCAAGATTGCAGCTGGATTGGTTTCGCCAAGTGCATCCACAATCATCAAATCACGTAAACGTTCTAACAAATCTGATGCAAATCTGCGAGGGTCATGACCGCTTTCGATTACCCGATCAATAGTTGTAAAGAGCGTGGCCCCATCACGCGCAGCAAGTGCATCAATTGCATCATCAAGTAACGCACCATCTGTAAAACCTAATAGTTGAATTGCGATTTCATATGAAACGCCTTCTTCTCCTGCACCTGCAAGTAGCTGACCCAGAACAGAGAGCGCATCACGCACTGAACCACCAGATGCTCGAACCACTAGCGGAATTACTCCTTTAGCAACTTTTACACTTTCGGCTCTGCAAACTTTCTCTAAATGTTCGCCAAGAACTCCGGGTGGCACTAAACGGAATGGATAGTGATGAGTACGCGAACGAATAGTCGCAATTAATTTATCTGGTTCAGTGGTAGCAAAAATAAAAATTACATGTGGAGGCGGTTCTTCAACCACTTTTAATAAAGCGTTAGCAGCACCTGGTCCGAGCTGATGCGCTTCGTCGATGATATAAATTTTGTACTTTGAATTAACAGGAGCAAAGAATGCTTTATCGCGTAAGTCGCGCGCATCGTCTACCAATCCGTGAGTAGCAGCATCTAGTTCGATTACATCTAAAGAGCCTGGACCATTAGCTACTAAATCCTTGCAAGATTGGCATTCGCCGCATGGATTTGGGGTTGGGCCTTTTTCGCAATTAAGGCTGCGCGCCATGATGCGAGCGCTTGATGTCTTTCCGCAACCGCGTGGACCGCTAAATAAATAAGCATGATGAATACGATCATTTGAAAGCGCATTCATTAAAGGTTCGGTTACTTGTTCTTGGCCGATGACATCTGCGAAAACAGATGGACGATACTTGCGATATAAAGCAAGTGACATTTAATTCTCCATCTCATCGCTAGCTATTCGAGTCAACTACTTGTCCTTATATAAGTCGTTTTTATATAAGGGACCCTCCGCACACCCGCCAGAGCACACCTACCCTTGCTGCATTCCTGCCCTGGGGGAGTTCAGCGCGATGTCGTCGCGCGGAGGATCTGGTCGGAAGTTTAATCAAAAAAAAATTATTAGCAACACTCCGTGCACTAAGATACTTCAGTAAATGCGCAGTAAAAGGGGCTAACCAGGTGACTATTAAAAATAGTATTAGAACTGTTTTAATTATACCCTGTTTCAATGAATCCCAGAGATTAAAAATTGAATACTATAATGAACTTTTACCCAATCTCTTGAATATAGGTTGTAAAGTGATTTTTGTTGACGACGGATCTACTGACGATACTTTATCAATCTTGAAAAGTAATTTTAGTAACTATTCTGACATTATCTCCGTTACCAAAAACTGTGGCAAAGCTGATGCAATTAGAGAAGGTATCCTATATTCCTTAAAGAGCTACGATTCGGAATACGTTGGTTTTTTAGATGCAGACTGCGCTTTTGGTCAAAATGATGTTTTACAAATTGTAAATTTTGCTAATAATGATGGCGCAAATAGTGCATTTTTTGCCTCCCGCGTAAAACTTGCAGGTCATGAAATTAATCGAAATCCTTGGAGGCATTTTTTTGGCAGGACTATTTCTACTATTTTAAATTTTAATTCGAAGATTAAAATTTATGACCCACAATGTGGCCTTAAAATCTTTAAAACATATTTGATTCAAAATGAATTACTAAACCAAAAATTTAGAACAAGATGGTTTATAGATGTTGAGTTAATATATCGAATAGGACTCGATGAACTAAAAATCATAGAGTTTCCGATTAAATCTTGGAGTGATATAAAAGGGTCAAAAATAAAATTAATCCAGATACCTCGAATTATGTATGAACTAATCTCAGTGCTTCGAATTAAGGAAAAGTAACTCTTATGGACCTAATTGAGAACCTAGAAAACGCTGAAAATCATTGGTACTACAAGCACAAATACTTCTATATAGAGAAATTTCTAAACTCCCTACCAAGAAAAGTAGAGGTACTCAATGATGTTGGTGCCGGGTCAGCAATTTTTAGCAAACAATTACTAAACAAGGATTTAGTAAAATCAGTCGTAGCGACCGACATAAATTATCTGGACGAACTTACTCAATCTTTTGATAAATTCAAATATTCTAATGAGCCGGTAGTTGCTGACGCCTATCTCTTAACAGATGTTCTCGAACATTTAATAAATCCAGAAGAACTACTCAAAACTTTGTTCGACAAAGCTGCTAGCGAAGGATATTTAATAATCACTGTGCCTGCTCACCAAATACTCTGGAGTGGGCATGATGACTATCTAAAACATTATAGAAGATATTCTATTTTTACTCTGCAAGAACTTATGACTAATTTTAATGCTGAGGAGTTAGACATACAATACCTTTTTTCTAGTCTTTTTTTACCAGTATTCTTTTACCGTAAGATCAATAGAAAAATTGTTAGCCAACTAAAAAATAGAAATTACCTTCTTGACCAAACTATCGATTTCTTATTGAGAATTGAAAGAAAAATTAATTTCAAATTTCCTTTTGGAATTTCAATTTTAGCAATTTACAAAATTAATAAATAGTAATTTTTCTTGATTTACTTAATGTAATAAAAGTTAGAATTAGAACCCAAAATATATAAGTTCCATCATAAACAAAAAAGGCTAAGTTAAGTTTATTAACATGCCAACATATGGCATTAAAACAAGTTAGAAAGATGGCAATCATTGAAATTATTTTGGAATAATTTACCTTGTCACGTTTCGCAAAGCGCCATATTTCGTATATGAAAGTAAAAACCAATGAGTTGGGTTGCAAACCCACTCCTAATAGGGATTCAAACTTTCGAACTTCTGAGTTTGAATAAAATTTACATACTAATAATGACGCCATGATTGTTACCAAATAATCCTGATGATGAATGTAGGGTGACAATGTGATACTCAGGCACAGAGATAAGGAAATTCGCAAGAAGTCATTAGATTTCGTAAGCATTATACACACTATTAGCGCGTTAATTGTAATGTAGAAAATAATTGCAAGCCATTGTTGGTTTGAGATTCTGTTTACAAATGCAATAATCGAAGAGTTATTTGCTTCTTCTAAAGTTAATTCGCCTACAACTGCCACATTAGAAAGCCAAAGTTTTATCAGATTAAATTTAAGGCTCATACAGATTGTTACGAAAACAAAAGACAATATAGAAATAAGTAGTAGATTTATTTTTCTTATAACTAAGAGTAAGATTGCGATTCCGATAAACATATATGGTTTAAAAGAGAGAATAGAAAAACAACAAACCGTGCCAATCATGAAATTTCTTTTATTTTTAACTAAATCATTTTGGTAAATTAGACTTATCAATTTCACAATTGCCAATAAAACAATTAAGCCAACTTGTCCACTTCCAATCGTTGTTCTGAAAGGCACGGAAAGTAGAAAAACAGAATATGTTATGTGTTTTGGTATTCCAAAAGAACTATGTGAAATTCTTGCTACTAAATAAATTGTTAGAATTGAAACTATACGAAATAAAAATGATGCCACGATAAGTGGACATAATCCGAGAACGCCAAAGAATATTAATGACGTGGGGGCATTTATAAACATATGCCAACCTGAAGCTTCTTGAGCTGTTAGAGAATATGGGTCTTGCCCTTTGATAAAAGCCCGACCAGCAGACCAAAAAACTGCAAAATCTACTTGCTTTTGAATACCATAGTAAATTACTAGGGTTATCAAATATATGTTTGCAAGCACTATTTGAGTCTTTGATCTACAATCTTGATACATAATAAGTTATTATCTCAGGTATTCCGCATTAATTGCGTGAATGGAGGATTCGCATAGCGGCCGAGTGCGCACGCTTGGAAAGCGTGTATAGGGAAACCTATCGAGGGTTCAAATCCCTCATCCTCCGCTCCTAAAGTTCGAAGCCGATGTATTTGGTTTCCAGGAATTCGTGAATTCCATCAAAACCGCCTTCGCGACCTAAACCAGATTGTTTAACGCCACCGAATGGTGCAGCTGGATCACTAATTACACCTTTATTGATTGCAACCATTCCAGATTCCATCGCTTCAGCGGTACGAATAGCACGGCCAAGTTCTCCGCTGAATACATAACTAATAAGTCCGAACTCGGTGTCATTTGCAAGCGCGATTCCTTCTTCATCGCTTTTAAAGATGACAATTGGTGCAACTGGGCCAAAGATTTCATGTTTCAAAATTGAGTTGTACTTATCTACCGTCATAACAGTTGCCGGATAGAAAGCGCCGTTACCTTCTGGCTTCTTGCCACCGGTGCGTACTGCAGCGCCGTTTTTAATTGCTTCGTCAACTAAATCGCTTATTTTGTCGCGTTCTTTAACCGAAACATAAGCGCCAAGTGTCACACCGTCATCGGTGCCACGGCCCATTACAAAGCCATCCATAGCTTTGGTAAATGCAGCAATAAATTCTTCCGCGATACCTTTTTGCACAAAGATACGGTTTGCAGATGTGCAAGCTGCACCACCATTACGCATCTTTGCTAAAAGAATTGCAGAGACTGCAGTTTGAATATTGGCATCATCCAGAACAATTACCGGTGCATTGCCACCAAGTTCCATTGAGCATCGAATTACTTGGTCAGCTGCCTCTTTAATTAAATGCTTACCAACTGCAGTAGAACCGGTAAAGGAAAGATTCTTTACGCGCGGATCGTGAAGCATCTTTGAAATTTGCGGTCCGGTATCTTCGGGAAGAATTACATTGAGTACACCTTTTGGAAGACCAGCGCGTTCCATAATGTCCACGATATGTAGCGCGGTAAGTGGAGTTTCGCCAGCTGGTTTTAAAATCATGGTGCAACCTGCGGCAACTGCTGGACCAATCTTTCTGGTGGCCATTCCGGCCGGGAAGTTCCAAGGTGTAATTAAAAGTGAAACTCCGATTGGTTGATGTGTAACCAAAATTCTTTTATCGCCAGATGGTGATTTACGGAAATCGCCTTCCACGCGAACTGTCTCTTCAGCGAACCAGCGGAAAAATTCGGCAGCGTATGCAGCTTCACCGCGCGCATCCGGCATCGCTTTGCCATTCTCTTTTGAAATTAAAGTTGCAATAGTTTCTAGCTCTGAAGTCATAATTTCAAATGCTTTACGCAAAATCTCTGAACGCACTCTCGGCGCAGTTTTGGCCCATTCAGCCTGCGCATTATGCGCAGCAGTTATTGCCGCTTCACATTGTGAATCGTTTGCTAAATGAACTTCGGCAATAACAGATCCATCCGCTGGGTCATAAACAGGTGTGGTGGAACTGCCTTTTACCCATTGGCCATCGATATATAACTCTGTGCGCATGAAAAGAGCATACCTTTTAACTTAAATACTCCAAACGAGCGAAGGAGGTCTATCATTAAACCTGTTATGGCTAAATCTTGGACGGATGGCGCTCCAGCGCCCGTCGCATTGCAAGATCACGCACACCTAGAAGATCCAATCTCTTACAAAATTAAGAAGCGCATTCTGGGTGGCCCGCTAAATCGCCATACCTTGAGCTATCAAAGATTAAAGAAGCGCTTCGCACTTGGCATCTTGTCTTCTGACTGCATCTCATCTTCCGCATATGGTTCAGAACAGATTCTTTTGGCGCTGTTACCTGCATTTGGATTAGCTGCCTTTACCTTACTAATGCCACTTACTTATGTAGTTCTAATAATTTTGACCATCATCACGCTCTCTTATACAAACGTAATTGATGTCTACACCAAAACAGGTGGCGCATATATAGTCTCTAGAGATAACTTTGGTCCAACAACTTCAATTATTGCGGCAGTCGCTTTAATGTTGGATTACATCGTTACTTTGGCGGTTCAAGCAAGTGCTGGTGTGCTTGCGATTATCTCAACTTTCCCCGATTTGGCACCATACAAAGTACCGATGGTGCTCTTTGTAATTGCATTCTTAACTTATGGAAATTTACGTGGTGTTAAAGAAGCCGGAAAAGCTTTCGCGGCACCAACTTATTTATTCATCGGTGGTATGTATGTAGTGTTCATGGTTGGGCTATACAAATTATTTAATGGCTCACTGGAACAGTTATCTACCAAACAAGAAGGTGCGGTGCATATAGGCACCGAACAAGGTTTGTTAAGTGCAGCTGCCATCTTCATTCTGCTTCGCGCTTTTGCAAATGGTGGTTCATCACTAACTGGACTTGAAGCAATCTCCGATGGCGTGGCGCTCTTTGAAGTACCAGAAGCTAAAAATGCCAAGAAGACTCTGATTATTATGTCGATTCTGCTTGGCTCTTTAGTCCTTGGCGTCTCTTGGTTTGCGCACAAAATCTACGCGCTTCCTTACGAATCAGGATCACCAACTGTGATTTCCCAAATTGCTAAATCAGTAATGGGCGATAGCACATTTGGAAATTTCTGGTTTATTTATGTGCAATTTGCGACCACTTTAATTCTCTTCGCAGGTGCAAATACCACTTATTCCGCATTCCCTATTCTCTGTAACTTCGTAGCTACCGATGGTTTCTTGCCTAAGCAGCTCTCAAAGCGTGGACACCGTTTGGCATTCTCTAATGGCATTATTTTCTTAGCGGTAGGCGCAGTAATTTTCGTGGTTACAACTGGTGCATCCGTAGAACACTTGGTGGCTTTTTATGCGCTTGGTGTATTTACCGGTTTTACGCTTTCAGGTTTTGGTATGGCTAGACATGCCAGAAAGAACAAAACAAGCAATTGGAAAGCCAAGATTCTTTTAAATGGTTTAGCCGGCGTTATTTCATTAGTAGTAGTAATTGTATTTTCCATAGTGAAATTCACAGAAGGCGCTTGGATTATTCTTTTAATTGCGCCAATCGCTGTGCTGTCACTACTTCGTTTAAATCGCCGATATGTACGCGAGCAAGCAGTACTTTCTCTGGCGCAAGAACAATCACGTGCCACGTCTATTGCACGCCATGATGTAACCGTTTTAGTTGATAACGTAGATCTAGCAACTGTTGGTGCGGTTCGTTATGCACGTAGTTTAAATCCACACACTTTAAGTGCGGTTCATTTTGTAATTGATGATCGTCGTGCAGATGAAATTAAGAGAGCTTGGGCAGAAACACCAGCACTTGCCGATGTTTCGCTTGAATTAATTGACTGCCCTGATCGCCGCTTACCTAATGCCGCTTTGGATTATTCAATTCGAGCAACTGCTGATGGCAACCATGAATTAACACTCTTGCTTCCACGTCGCACATATTCACGAATTCTAGGAAAGATTCTGCATGATCAAACAGCAGAACAAATTGCGGCTCCAATTTCGCAATTACCAAGAGTTGTTGCGACGATTATTCCTTTCGATGTGGTTCGTTTACTTGAAGAGGGTCCATTTAATATTCATGGTTCGCATGATGAAGAACCGAAAGTCGTGAAAGAGCAGACAATTGAACCTGCTAAACGAATGGTGCCTCCGGCAAATTTTGAACCAGTTAGCCATTACTCCGAAAAGGTAATCAAGATTGGCGAGGTAGTTTGGCGTAAACGCGCACAGGTTCAAGGACGCGTAACTGCAATTCGCACCTCTCCTGCAAATCAAGCTCCGATGCTAGAAGTTGAAATGTGGGATGAATCGGGTGGAATTACCCTGCAATTCTTAGGTCGTCGATCTCTAGCTGGATTAGATGTAGGCGCACAGCTACGCGCTGAAGGCATGGTCGGTGAAGTCGACGGACTATTAACTATTCTCAATCCGAATTACGAATTACTGCACTAGCGTTTTTCTTGAAAGAACTCCGCTAGTAAAGCGGCGCATTCATCGGCTAAAACACCTGCTACTACCTCTGGCTTATGCAATTGGCGCGGATCTCTAAGTAAATCCCATTGTGAACCAACTGCGCCAGCTTTCTCGTCCCATGCGCCAAAAACTAAACGCGGTATGCGAGCTTGTGCAATTGCACCTGCGCACATAGCGCATGGTTCTAAAGTCACGATTAAAGTACAACCATCTAGCCGCCAATTCCCAATTGCGCTAGCTGCTTTTTGAATTGCAATCATTTCTGCATGCGCAACTGGGTTATGGGACATCTCTCTTTGATTAGCACCGGTAGCAATCACTTCACCACTTTGATTCAAAATAATTGCACCGACTGGAACATCTCCGCTTGCGGATGCAGCAGCGCGCGCTAATTCGATGGCTTTCGCCATCGCTTCTTCATATTTCATAACTCTAAGAGCTCAACAAACTCTTCTGAGAAACCTAATCTCTTTGCAATCGCTTCTAATTGCTCATCTGGGAATAACTCGGTGTCATCGCATAATGCTTCTAGCTCCATGTGGCCCATTCCCAAATCGGTGATGATGTCCATGTGTCCACCAGGTAGCGGTTCATCATCATCTTCAGGTGAAGGTAAATCTGCAATCTCAAGAAATTCGCTAGCTACTTCATAATCTAAAGCGCAAGTTACATCGCTAATAAAAAGACTGATGTGAGTACCTAAAACTCGGACCAATATAAAAAATTCTTCATCAATAGCAATTAAAGCAAGCGCACCGCCATTTGTTTGATGGCTCTGCAATTCCTTAATTACTGAACCCAAGTTATAAGGGTCTGGCAAGATCTCTAAATTCCAAGTTCCGCTCTCGTGCCAAGCAGCAACGGCGAAATCAACGTCTGAGTTCATTGTCACTGCCTTTCTAATAGTTCTCTATAAGAAATCTGCTTGCGACAAGTTTTGCACTACTTCTTAGTATTTGAAAGCCCTGTAAGGTAGGCATTATGAAAGTACATGTTGCTGACCATCCTTTAATTGCGCATAAATTGACGGTGCTCCGTGATGAGAAAACGGACTCGCCAACTTTCCGCCATCTGGTCGAAGAGCTCGTCACGCTCCTTTCTTACGAAGCGACCCGAGAAGTAAAGATTGAGCCGAAGGCAATCAAGACACCGGTTTCACCAATGACCGGGGTGGCGATGTCAAAACCGACTCCAGTTGTAGTTCCAATTCTGCGCGCTGGTCTTGGCATGTTGGAAGGCATGGTTAAGTTGATGCCAAATGCCGAAATCGGATTTCTCGGCATGGTGCGTGATGAAAAAACTTTGCAAGCATCTACATATGCAAATCGATTACCGAAAGATCTAAAAGGTCGCCAATGTTTTATCCTCGATCCAATGTTGGCAACTGGTGGCACGTTGATTGCTGCAATTCAATATCTACTAGATTTAGGCGCAACTGACATTATTGCAATTTGCATTATTTCTTCTCCAGAAGGAATCAAAGCAGTTGGTGATGCATTCCCAAATACCAATGTGCATCTAGTAACTGGCGCAGTTGATGAGAAATTAAATGAACATGGATACATCGTTCCTGGTCTGGGCGATGCAGGTGATCGTCTTTACGGAGTCGTTTGATGTCAGCTACCAGTCCTGGCTATGGAATCACCATTCGAGTTGAAGGTGCACCTGAACGACAACCTGTCGCGCAAGCAACGACTGCAATTACAAATGCAGGCGCTACTATCACAGCGCTCGACGTTGCCGAATCTTCTCTGGAATTAGTTGTCGTTGACATTACCTGTGACACTATCGATGTTAATCATGCACAAGATATTTGTAATGAAATCGAAAAGACTGCTGGATTAAAGGTACGCAAAGTAAGTGATCGCACCTTCTTGCTACATCTGGGTGGCAAAATTGAAGTTACCCCAAAGGTGCCACTTAAAACTCGCGATGATTTATCGCGCGCCTATACCCCTGGCGTAGCCCGTATTTCACAAGCTATTGCCGCTGATCCAACTGATGCTCGCCGCTTAACTATTAAGCGCAATACCGTCGCCGTGGTCACCGATGGCTCTGCGGTGCTTGGACTTGGAAATATTGGGCCTGCAGCTGCGCTTCCGGTGATGGAGGGTAAAGCTGCGCTTTTTAAGCGATTTGCTGATGTTGATGCTTGGCCAGTTTGTATCGATTCTCAAGATGTAGATGAAATTGTTCGCACTGTGCAGTTAATTGCGCCGGTTTATGGTGGCATAAATTTAGAAGATATTTCTGCCCCTCGTTGTTTTGAAGTTGAAGCAAAACTGCGTGAACTACTTGATATCCCGGTTTTTCATGATGATCAACATGGCACTGCAATTGTGGTTTTAGCTGCGCTTAAGAATGCGCTCAAGTTTGTACGTAAAGATTTAAAAGAGGTAAAAATTGTAATTAGTGGCGCAGGTGCAGCAGGTACTGCAATAGCAAAATTACTTGCAGTTAGTGGAGCTCAAAATATTTTGGCATTTCATCGCGAAGGCTTAGCTGAAATTGATGGTATTAACAATCAAGGATTCTCTGGATCGCTTAAAGATGCCATTAATGGTGCTGATGTATTTATTGGAGTAAGCGCAGCCAATGTTTTGAATGAAGAAGACATTAAATCTATGGCGATAAATTCAATTGTTTTTGCACTTGCAAATCCAGATCCCGAAATTGATCCAACCGTTGCACGTAAGTATGCAGCGGTAGTCGCTACTGGCCGTAGTGATCATCCAAATCAGATTAACAATGTTTTAGCATTTCCTGGAATTTTCCGAGGTTTATTGGATGCCAATGCCAGCAAAATTACTGATAAGTTATTAGTGGCGGCGGCTGATGCGATTGCATCATGCGTTGCACCTGCTCAATTAAATGCAAACTTCATTATTCCAAGCGTCTTCGACCCAGAGGTCGCTAAGAAGGTAGCCGCAGCTGTAAAGGGCGCCGCAAAGTAATGATTCAAGCCTCTTTTGACGCTCAATTAGCTCAAATTGGGCCACTGCTTTTCTACACCATCGCATTTATCGTGATGTATGTTGAAAATGGAATCATGTTGGGATTCTTCTTGCCCGGTGACTCACTTTTATTTAGCGCGGGCTTAGTAGCCGCAGCAAACGACTCAATCGATATCTCGCTTCTATGTTTAATTGTTTTCTTAGGTGCATTTATTGGTGATCAAACTGGTTATGTAATCGGTAGAAAATATGGTCGCCCCTATATTGAAAAGAAGAACTCTCCAAAATTAATGGGAATGATTCAACGAGCAGAACGTTTCTATGATCGTTCTGGTTGGTGGGCAGTAGTTGCGGCTCGTTACTTCCCATGGATCCGCACCTTTGTGCCGCCAATTGCGGGAGCAGCGAAGATGCGTTACTACTCATTCTTAACTGCTAATGCTTTTGGTGCGCTCTCTTGGGCGGTGCTAATTACTTTGGCTGGTTATTATTCAGCTTCGATACCTTGGGTGAAGAGCTCTAGTTATGCAATCGCTGCATTCTTTATCTCAGCTTCGATTATCTCTTCTGTCTCTGGCTACTTACGCCACCGACGATAACTCCCAAGAACGATAGACAAATACCAGTCACCAACCAAGCGCTAACTTTTACACCTGGCGTTGGCATCAACCAATCAATCACTAGCGCACCGACTAAATTTCCGCCCACGCTTAATAAGGTTGAAGCTAAGACTCCTAGTTGCTGCACGATAGTTGCAGAATAGGCAATGTAAATAACACCTAACACGCCACCGGTGTATACCCACCAAGGAGTTGTTGGCAGAGATTTGAATTCATATTTATCCATTGGGATCAAAATGGCAGTTAGCACTAATAAAAATGTGGTTCCCATGATGAAATTTAGTAAGGATGTAGTCCAGTGCTGGCCAGAGTAGATATTGATCTTGCCATTTAGCGCCCGTTGAATACCTACGATTCCGCCCGCTAAACCAGCTAAAACCACTGGAATAAGGGATAAATCATCGGCATCAATGCGATCCCAAACCGAAACCAGTACCGCAGCAACGGTAATTAGCGATGCCAAGACTCTACGAAAACTAATTGCCTTCTTCTCGCCGCCCGCTAAACCAAGCGCATCAACTAAAAGAGATGAAGCGGTCTGTCCAGAAATAGATGCTACGGAATAGATTGCTACACCTATCAATGGAACGGTATTAGTTTGAATTGCAACAAAAATTCCACCTAACATTCCAGCAAATAAATTCCAACGTTGCAAACCACCAGATTTGATTCCCTGTTTAATTCCTAATAAGCCTTGTCGCATTCCGTGATGCGTGGCGGCAAAGATTGCAATCACGATTAAACCAGTACTAAAGGAGACAGTAGCCGCTTGAATTGGATTGCCAAGTAGATGCGAAAGCTCTCCGTTTGCGCGCGCTTGAAAAGCAATTAAGGTAGCAGTTAGGAATGCAATTACATCTAAACGCATTTACTCAGCCACTCTTCTTCAAGTTCGGCACGTTTTGAATGAGCTGCTGCCAATGCTTTGCTGGCCTCCATTAACTTTTCGGCATCAAATGCTGCAGCCTCTTGTGCTTTCTCTAATTCAACAATCTCTAAATCTAATTTCTCCATCTGCCGTTCGATACGAGCTAAATCTTTCTTGTTCTGACGCTCTTCTGCGGCGCTGGAAACCTTCTTTTCATTTATATTTTTAGGGATTGAGGCAGCAATCTGAATGGCACGTTGCTCTAAATACTGATCAATTCCACGAGGTAGATCGGTTAACTTTCCATCTCCGAGTAATCCAACTACCCGATCGCAGGTACGCTCTAAAAAGTATCTATCATGTGAAATCACAATTAAAGTTCCTGCAAAACTGTCCAACAAATCTTCTAGCTCGGTGAGGATTTCAATATCAAAATCGTTTGTGGGCTCATCTAAAAGGAGCACATTTGGGCTATCCATTAATAGCCTGGTCAGCTGCAGCCGACGCTTTTCGCCGCCAGATAGGTCGCCCACTGGAGTCCACTGAGATTCGCGATCAAAGCCCAACCTTTCACAGAGTTGTGAAGCGGATAGCTCGCGACCGCCACCTAATTCCACGCGAGTGGCAACTCTTTCTACCGCTTCTATCAAGCGCCAAGTTGGATCTAGCTCTGCCAAATGCTGCGAAAGCATCGCCACTTTTACAGTCACACCTTTAACTAATTTTCCGGCGGATGCGAAATGCTCACCCGCCAGAGTCCGCATCAGTGTGGTTTTGCCAGCTCCATTTACACCAACAATTCCAATACGTTCGCCAGGTCCGATATTCCAAACCAAATCTTCAATCAGTACATTTTCACCAGCTCGAATTTGAAGATGCTGACATTCGAAAACGGTATTACCTAAACGATTTTGACTAAATTTTAAAAGTTCAGTGTTATCTCGTGGCGGTGGTTCAGTTGCAATTAATTCATTCGCAGCATCTACACGAAACTTTGGTTTAGATGTTCGTGCTGGTGCACCACGACGTAACCAGGCAAGTTCTTTCCGAAGTAAATTATTTCTACGTGCATCCATCGCAGCTTGTTGGCGAGCGCGTTCGGCTTTTGCTAAGACATATGCTGAATAGCCACCGTCATACTCTTCTAAGTCGCCACCGACAACTTCCCAAGTTACATCAGTGACTTCATCCAAAAACCAACGGTCGTGAGTAACTACAACCACTGCTAAATTTTTTCGGCTCTTTAAATGTTCAGCAAGCCAAGCAACACCTTCGACGTCTAAATGGTTAGTTGGCTCATCGAGCAAAATTAAATCTAAATCTTCAATCAATAACTTGGCTAATCCAACACGTCGACGTTCACCGCCAGATAAAGAAGCAAAGCCGCGAGTAAATAACTCCTCGTGATAACCGCCAAAAAGCCCAGTAAATATGGCGCGCACTCCTGCATCACGCGCCCATTCATGTGTGGCCTTATCGCCAAGCACTACATCTCGGACCGTTGCGCCTTTGGGCGCATTATCAATCTGCGAAAGAATGCCCACATTTGTGCCGCCACTTTTGGTTACGCGACCTGAATCTGGCGCTTCAGTGCCGGCGATAATTTTCATCAAAGTGGATTTACCGGCGCCATTTCGCCCCACAATTCCGATGCGATCTCCTTGTGAAACTCCAATGCTGACATTGCGCAAGAGCTCTTTGATATCGAAAGCTTTATTTATGCTTTCTAGGTTCACAAGGTTCCGTGCCATAGCGGTTAAGAGTAGGCTCTCGCTCCATGGAAGTCACAAATCGTGAATATGCGTTGGCACTTGACGCCGCTGACCCGCTGGCAAAGTACCGCGAGCAATTTGTAATTAATGACCCTAATCAGTGTTACTTGGATGGCAACTCACTTGGCCGCCTTCCAAAAGCGACTATCAAGGCTGTTAATGATTTTATGGTCAATGAATGGGGCGATGAAGTTGTGGCCGGTTGGGCACACTGGGTTGATGAGGCACAGACAGTTGGAAACTTACTAGGTCGTGCATCTCTAGGCGCTGCTGAAGGTCAAGTATTGGTCTGTGACACCACTTCAATAAATTTCTATCAATTGGCGCTGGCTGCTATCCAAGCTAGGCCTAATCGCAAAACCATAATTATTGATGCCGCTAACTTTCCAACCGATCGTTACATCTTGCAAGGTTTAGTTCGCCAATTTGGATTAAAACTAATCACTATTGATAACGAACCTGGAGAAAGTAAACACGAACGAATCACTCCAGAAATTCTTGAAAAATATTTAAACGACGATGTGGCACTAGTGACCCTTGAAGTAATTCAATATAGATCAGGTGCACGTTCGCCAATTAAAGAAATCACTGATTTAGTGCGTAAACATGGCGCATTTATGTTGTGGGATGCCAGCCATGCAGTTGGTGCTATCGAAATGGATTTCGATAAGAACGGCGTGGATTTAGCAGTGGGTTGCACCTATAAGTACTGCAATTCTGGTCCTGGTAGCCCTGCTTGGATGTATGTTTCTAAGCGCGTTCAGAAAGAGCTACAAGTTCCAATTCAAGGTTGGTTTGCGCAAGCAGATCAATTCGAGATGGGCCCAATCTTTGAGCGCGAATTGGAAACCATGCGCGGTTATCAAATTGCCAGCCCTGGACTTTTGGCGATTCGTTGCGTGAAGACCGCCTTTGAAATGATTGAAGCGGCGAGCATTAAAGCTATCAGCGAAAAAAGTGCCAAAGGTACTGAGATGATGATCGCTCTTTATGACGCATGGCTTGCGCCATTGGGATTTGAATTAAATACCTCTCGCGTGGCAGCTGAACGTGGTGGCCATATCTCGCTGATTCATCCGGATGCTAAAGAAATTGCGGCTGCGATGCGCACTGAAATCAATGTTATTCCAGACTATCGCGTGCCAAATTCAATTCGCCTGGCAATCAGCCCGCTACCAACTTCATATGTGGAAGTTTGGGATGGATTTGAAAGGCTGCGCGATTTAGTTGCTTCAAAGAAATATATCGGCGCTGGCAAAGGTGGTTCAAGAGTTACATGAGCGAAAATTTCGATTCTGCACTTACCTACACCAGTTATTTGGCTGTTGATGATTTATTAAAACTGCAAAAGCCACTCTCTGAAGGTCCAGAACATGATGAGTTGCTTTTTATAATTATTCATCAAACTTATGAGCTATGGTTTAAGCAATTGATTCATGAATTTGCGGAAGCGCAGCGAGCACTAGAAGCTAATGAAACTCATAAAGCGCTTGGAGTTTTAGGTCGCATCCGTACCATCATGAAAACCTGTGTTTCGCAGGTAGATATTTTGGAAACTATGACGCCATTGCAATTTCTCTCATTTAGAAACTATTTAGCAGCTTCAAGTGGTTTTCAATCAGCACAATTTAGAAAAGTTGAAGCAATTTTGGGGCGCCGTGATGAGAAGTTTGCCAGCCACTTACCTCCTGAGATGCGCGATGAAATAAAGGAAATGCTCGGTAAGCGATCACTGTGGGATTCCACCTTGCTTTATTTATCAAAACGCGGTGCGGCAATTCCGGATTCAATTATCAATCGAAACTTTCGTGATCACTACACCCCAAATGCAGAGGTACAGGAAGCCTTGGTAAAAGTGCACCGTGAAGATTTAGAAGCTGCGATGGTCTGTGAAAAGTTAGTTGATATCGATGAAGGACTACAAGAGTGGCGCTATCGCCATGTGAAGATGGTCGAACGCACAATTGGAAGCAAGAGTGGAACTGGCGGCAGCAGCGGTGTTAAGTACTTAGCCAGCACTCTGTTTAATCCAGTTTTCCCAGATTTATGGGAGATTAG
Source organism: Actinomycetota bacterium (assembly GCA_046048895.1). Classification (GTDB taxonomy): domain Bacteria; phylum Actinomycetota; class Actinomycetes; order Nanopelagicales; family Nanopelagicaceae; genus ZLKRG08. Next base: position 19,182 of record JBJOFF010000008.1, on the reverse strand, counting down.
AGCGAGCCTTTAATAATTAGTTCGCTCAGAGCTTTTCGATTAGGTTGAGCTTTTTCACGCTCTGCCATCTGTGGCGGCAAAATATCTGAATCTGCTTGTCTACCGATTGCAATCACAACTACTGGTTCAAAGGTAGTTAAATCAAAAGTCTTGCACATTACATCATGATTAAAACCAGTCATTTGGTGAGTGATGTAACCGCGGTGATGCGCTTCAAAAGTTCCTTGCGAAACTGCTAAACCTAAATCATATTGATAGCTTGGATGTGGATCACCATTGCTTCGTTGTTTGGTGCCAACTACTAAAAGCAAAGCGCTGGAATTCTTCGCCCAAGTTTGATTGAACTCACCAAGTCCATTGAGGATTTGATTAAAAGTTTCATCGCTACGTTTTCCAAAAATAAATCGCCAAGGTTGTTCATTAAAAGCCGATGGCGCCAATCTGGCTGCTTCAAGAATTGCATGTAAATCGGTAGATGAAATTACATCCGTCACATCAAGTGCACGAGGGCTCCAGCGATTTGTGATTAATGGATGTAAATCTAAATCAGTCGGCGCTTTTTTAACTACTTTTGGCATGAAAAACCCTTCATCAATAATGTAAGAAAACAACTATAAGCGACACGTTATTCCCGCATAAAATTAAAAAAATAACGATGGGGGTTGCTTTAAATTTTTAAACTGATACCCTCGCTTTTAGAACGAGCACTCAGGAAAAGGAGAGTACAACTCAATCTCTGATCGAAATCGATCTTGACAATTGTATGTACTGATTAAAAAATGCAAACCCGCGCTAACCACGCACAAACCTTTAGACACACCCCAACATCTGTAAAGCCTCTTAACGAAGCGAAATTAGCTGCCCTACTAGATCAAGAATGGGCGCGTTACAAAGAGAGCACAACTAAGTCCGGAATCGAAAATAACCACGCCAAAAAGGTTTTACCGCTGGGCGCCACCAGTTCTTTCCAGCACTGGGATCCATATCCGCTCTCAATTGTCTCTGCCAATGGCGCATGGATGACCGATGTCGACGGTCGAGAGCTACTAGATCTTTCAATGGGCTTTGGAGCTATGTTGGCGGGACACTTAAATCCAGATGTGATTAGAGAATTGCAAAGTTCTTTAGAGACCGGAACTTTATTTGTTACCCCTTCTCCAATTTCGACTGATGCGGCAGAGCGAATCTGTAAGCGCTTTAGTTTGGATCTAGTTCGTTTTACCAACTCTGGTACTGAAGCAACTATGTATGCAGTGCGTACTGCTCGTGCATACACTGGTCGCAATGGCATTGTAAAAATCGAAGGTGGATACCACGGTAGCTATGACCCATTGATGGTTTCATCAAAACCTGCAATTGATCATGCTGGCGATCCGCATCTTCCAAATTCAGTAACTCCATACGGAGCAGTACCTGGCGATGTCTGGGTGGTTCCTTATAACAACGCTGAAGCGATTGAAGAGATTTTCAAGAAGCATCGCAATGAGATTGCTTGCTTGATCATGGAACCAGTTTTAGAAAATATCGGCATCGTTTTGCCTGATGCAGGTTACTTAGAGCGAGTACGTGAACTCTGCACCGAATATGACATCGTTTTAATTTTTGATGAAGTCAAAACTGGTTTAACGGCCGGTCCACAAGGCGCTTCTGAGCGTCTGGGAGTGAATCCAGATTTAATCTGTTTGGCTAAATCAATTGGTGGTGGAATTCCACTAGCTGCATTTGGTGGCGACTATCGCTTCATGGAAACCGTAGTGGATGGCCGCATGGCGCACTTTGGTACCTTCAACGGAAATCCATTGGCAATGGCTGGCGTTCGCGCAATCGACAAGATTTGCACCAACGAAGCACTGGCAAAAGCTGAGAATTTAAACGATCAAGCGCTCCTTCGAATTACTGACTTGATTAATGAATTTGAATTACCTGCACATACCGTTGGATTTGGTGTTAAAGGTTGCATTACTTGGTCAGAGAATCCGGTCCGCAATTATCGCGATTACAAAGCAACTAATTTCCAGATTGCTGAGCTTTCTTGGCTCTGGTCTATTAACCGCGGCATCATCACCCCTCCAGGACTTGATGAGCAATGGTTAATTTCATTGGCACACGGACAACGTGAAATCGATATCTTGGTTAACGATTTCGCAGAATTGGCAAAGACTCTTCGCGCATAAAGAGTTAAACTACTCCTTATGTCTGAAGAGTTAATTGTTGCTCGCGGCTTAACCAAAAAGTTCGGTGACTTCACTGCGGTAGATGGGATTAATTTCTCGGTATATCGCGGTGAATCTTTTGGTCTACTTGGACCAAATGGCGCAGGTAAATCAACCACTATGCGCATCATCGGTGCGACTTCGCAACGCACCAGTGGAGATATCACTATTTTGGGTAAAGACCCTGAGAAATTTGGTCCACAAATTCGTGCGCACCTTGGCGTAATTCCACAGAAAGATAATCTGGACGAACAGCTAACGGTTACTGAAAATCTTTATATCTATGGCCGCTACTTTGGGCTCTCTCCAAAATTTATTAAAGGCAAAGTAGATGAGCTGCTTGAATTTGCACAACTTGAAGAGAAGCGCGATGCCAAAGTTGAATCTTTATCTGGCGGAATGAAGCGCCGCTTAACTATCGCGCGCGCTCTGGTTTCCGATCCTGATATTTTGATTCTGGATGAACCTACAACTGGTTTAGATCCACAAGCTCGCCATATTCTCTGGGATCGCTTATTCCGCTTAAAAGAGAAGGGTGTGACGCTAGTTATTACCACTCACTTTATGGATGAAGCAGAACAGCTCTGTGAGCGTTTAATTGTGATCGACCGCGGCAAAATTATGGCTGAAGGCTCACCTGCTGAATTGATTAAGAATTACTCTTCAAAAGAGGTGTTGGAGCTCCGTTTTGGTTCAGAAAAGAATGAAGAGTTAGCCGATAAGTTGCGCGATAAGTGCGACCGCTTAGAGGTTCTGCCGGATCGCATTCTGCTTTACGCCGAAGATGCCGAGCATATGCTGGAAGAAATTACACATTCAGGTATGCAGCCACGCACTTCACTTGTGCGCCGCTCTTCACTTGAAGATGTCTTCTTAAGACTAACCGGAAGAACGCTGATCGAATAATGCGCAAAGTTGCACCTGGTGGATCGCGCTTTGTTTTAGAGGCGCGGTTTGCCAATATGAAGAAATTTATTTCAATAATTGTAGCTTACTCGGTTCTTAATCCCCTGCTTTATCTGCTTGCAATAGGCGCTGGCGTCGGTACTTTAATTAATCAAAACTCAGGTGGAATTGATGGAGTTGAATATCTAGTTTTCTTGGCACCAGCACTTCTTGCAAATGCAGCTATTCAAGGTTCTATGGATGAAACCATCTTTCCAACTTTAAGTGGTTTTCTTTGGAATAAAACTTTTTTCGGTATGAACTCCACGCCACTTGGTGGACGTGCAATTGCGCTAGGTGTTTATTGGGCTGCAATGGTGCGAAATATCTTCACCGTCTTCTGTTATTACTTAGTGATGTTGGCTTTCGGAGTGCTTAAAGCTCCGCATGCCTGGTTAGCCGCGCCAGCAGGCGTATTGGCAGGAGCTGCATTTGGCGCAGTGATGTTGGCATTTGCTGGCAATATTAAAAATGAAGATCACTTCTTTACCTTTGTTGGTCGATTCGTAATTCAACCAATGTTCTTCCTAAGTGGCACCTTCTTTCCGCTGGAATCAATTCCGATTTATTTACGCTGGATTGGTTGGATTTCTCCCCTATGGCACGCCACTGATTTAGGTCGCTATCTAACCTATGGACGCGATATTCCAATTACTTTGGTCTGGGTTCATGTGCTCTTCTTAGTAACCATGATCGTGGTTGGCTTAACGCTTGCGATTCGTGCCTTTGAAAGGCGGTTGGCAAAATGATTCATCTTTCATCTGTTGCTATCGCCGAAAAGCGAATTGGCAAACCAGGCGAAGCAATTTACTCAGGTCGTGCGCGCGTAGTTTTAGAACGTAGTTGGATTCAATTTAAATCATCTGCCTGGATGATTGTGGCCTCTGGATTTATCGAACCACTACTTAACTTGGTTGTTTTTGGTTGGGGCGTCGGTAATTTCATTGGCAATATTGAATTAGAGAATGGTTTATCTGTTTCTTATGCCTCATTCGTGGTGCCAGGGTTATTAGCCTCTGCGGCAATGATGGGTGCAGTAATGGATTCCACTTGGAATGTTTTCTTTAAGATGCACGAACAACGTTTGTATCACGCAATGCTTGCCACTTCGCTTGGACCTATGGATGTGGCTATGGGAGAGATTGCTTGGGCGTTACTTCGTGGTTCACTTTATTCAACTGCATTTATGGCGATTGTTACGCCGCTTGGTCTAGTTGAATCATGGTGGGGGCTATTAGCTATTCCTGCTGGCGCGGTGATTGGTTTTGGTTTCGCATCTCTTGGTATGGCGCTCACAAGTTATATGACCAGTTTTCAACACATGGGAATGATTAACATCGTCGTGCTACCAATTACATTATTTAGTGGATCATTCTTCCCACTCTCTGTGCTTCCAAATTGGTTAGCAAACATTGTTTATTGGACCCCACTAACTCAAGGAATCGAAATGATGCGCATGCTAACCTTGGGCACGGTAGATGCATCAATATTCATTCATCTGGCTTATTTCTCAGTATTTATCGCTGGCGGCCTATATTTTACTACTCGCCGCCTCAATGCCCTATTTATGAAATAAGAATTAAATATTTGGCTTTGGTTCTTCTTTATGACTGGCTTCGATAATTTCCTTGGCTGAATCAAGGTTCATAGCAAAGATAAAGAAACCCACCACAAAATCTGACCAAATATTGTTCTGATAAATCGTCACAATTCCCGCTGCGATAATTAAAACATTGGCAATCGCATCATTTCTGGCTGAATAGAAGGCTGCCATTACCAGGCCGCCCTCTTCTTTTTTATGCCGAGCAATCATCAGAGCGCAAGAGACGTTCACAACTAACGCTCCAAGACCCACAAGACCCATACCCGCACCCTCTGGGGTAGTTGGATCAGAGAATTGCGTAACTGCATTCCAGATGAAAGTTATGCCGGGAATCAAAAGTAAAAGCGCCAAGAAATAACTAACATTCTTGCGCTTTCTAAGGCTCCATCCAATTGCTAGCGCTATCAAAATATTGATAGATGCATCTTCAAGAAAATCTACGCTATCGCTAAGTAATGAGAGCGAGTTGTATCTACGACCAAAATAATATTCAATCACGAAGTAACTTAAATTTAGCACCGCTACAAAGAGCACTGTTTTACGTAAATTCATCAATCGCCCTGATTTCGCATGGTAGAGATGACAATATCAACTGAGCGAACTAATTCTTCCAATTTCATGGTCGGCAATCCTGGAAATTCATCGGCTTGGCTCTCCATCAGCGGAACATGAATAAAACCGCTCTTAATATTTGAGCCATGCGTGTAGCTCTGTAATAAATAGAAGAGATGATTACAGACAAAAGTTCCAGCGCTGAGTGAAACATTGGCAGGAATACCTGCTTGGGAAATTTTCTCGACAATTTCATTAATTGGTAGCGTTGAAAAGAGTCCATCTAGGCCGCCAACGACAATTGGTTGATTGCTCGGCATTTGACCAGCATTATCTGCAATTCGAGCGTTATCTAAATTAATTGCGATTTGCTCTGGGGTAATCTGGCTTCGACCTTCTGCTTGGCCCAGCGCAATAACCGCAGCTGGTTTATGGGTATCAATAAGTGCTTTTAATTGCTGCCAGCTTTTGCCAAATTCAACGGGGAGCACAGAGGTGATTAGATCCGAATGGCCTTGTTTAGCCAACTCTTTTACGATTGCTTCAGTTGGATTAGCAGAGGCTTTGTGAAACCTTTCAAAGCCTGTCAAAAGAATCTTTTGCATTGCGCGCCCGAGAGGATTCGAACCTCTAACCTTTTGATCCGTAGTCAAATGCTCTATCCGTTGAGCTACGGGCGCAATATTAAATTTTCAAGCCTGCGAATACTACTAAAGAATTAAACGTTACCCAAACCGAGTAATTCTTCGCGAGAAACTGCCTTTAATCGCGGCTTTCCAAGCGCTTCTCCTGCAGCAACTTCTGCTTGATTTATCTTCTCCCAAATAGGTTGTGTAACAATCTTTGCATCTAGTTGCGCTGCTAAATCAAAGGGCGCCTTTGGATTGGCTGGAAGTTTTTCAACTAATAATTTCATTACATCTGCAGCATCAGACTTGTTTGTTCCGATAACACCTGATGGTCCGCGTTTAGCCCAACCAACAACATACATATTATCTTCGACGAAACCATCTGTATTTAAAACTTTGCCGCTTTCAAGTGGTACACCTGGCGCTTCTTTAGGAACATAACCGATTGCAGAAATAACCAAACCGCAATTGATGGTCTTTTCACCATCGGAGGTTTCGAAAGTTACGCTCTCGACTTTACCTTCTCCATTGATTGAAGTTGGTACATGTTGGAATAGAAATTCCATAGTGCGATCATGCGAGTGGCTTTCATTATTTGCAATATTTAACATTGCATCCAAATTGCTCTTTACGTGCTTATCAATCTCAGCACCTACACGTTCAATGGCCCCTTCGATTTCATTTCTATTAATGATGACATTGGTATGTTCTAAATCCGGAAGTTCACGAAGTTCAGGTGAGGTAAATGCTGCAAATTCCGCGCCACGTCGTGCACAGATATAAACCTTTCGAATATTTGATTTCGTCAGTGCAGCGATTGCATGATTTGCCGTATCTGTACTCTCTAGTTCAGTTGGATCTACTGCCAAAATTCGCGCACAATCCATGGCCACGTTTCCTGCGCCAATAACAATGGCGGTATCTGAACTTAAATCTAAATCCAAATCTGCAAAATCTGGATGGCCGTTATACCAAGGCACAAAGTCAGCCGCAGAGATTGAGTTACTTAAGGCTTCACCTGGAATACCTAACTTCTTACCAACCGATGAACCAGTAGCCAAAATAACTGCGTCGTACTTAGTTTTTAGCTCCGCCAAAGAGATATCGCTTCCAACCTCTACATTTCCAAATAAAGAGACATTTCCCGCGGTCGCTACTTTTTCAAAAACCTTGGAAACGCTCTTAATTTTTGGGTGATCTGGAGCGACACCGCTTCTAACTAGACCCCATGGGGTAGGTAGGCGTTCAATTAGATCAATAGAAAATTTCAGGTCATCGCTCTCTAAATTCTGCAGCGCTTGAGCGGCAAAGTAGCCAGATGGGCCTGCACCAATGATTGCAATTGAGTATTTAGCCATGATTAGAGCGAATTCTATTGACCGTAATAAGTATCGGCAATTTCGCGGCGTCGCAAGCGATATCGCTCAGATGCAGTTGCGATTAAATGTTCAAATCGAACTCCGGAACGAATGTTTTTATGTAACTCTGCGGCGCTAGTTGAGCCACTAAAAATTGGTGCATCGTTAGAGACGCTAGTTGCGTTCTTCTGTTTCACAATGGCTCGATATCCGATAGCCAAGTAGCGAAGTGAATGGAAGAGGAGATTTCGCGCTAAATTATTTGATTTAGCCGGAGCTTCCATGAATTTCAATAATTTATTGGCAATCTCTTCGCCACCAATAGGCGCAGGCAACTCTGCGCATTTATGGGAAAGTGAAGCGCGCATGTTGGAATCTTGTAACTCTTTAACCGTCTCGGTGATGTTATTTAAGTCTGCTTGATTAGCGCGGAGGGCATACCCAAAATCATGACACCACTTGGCGCGAGCTTCTTGATCATCCATGCCACGAATATTTGAAACTAAAACGGTTGGTAATTTAGCGGCCAACAACTCGTGAACTCCGTTATATCCAGTGGCACAAACACCAGCATCAAATGCTGCTAAGACTTTAGCTAATGGGAAATATCTAATTACTTTGAGATCCAAACCTGCAGTAACCAGCGATTTTCCATGTTTATCAACAGGTTCTTTAGTTAAAACGACTTGTAAATCAGGCCAGCCAAGTAACCCTTTTAGCGCTGCAGTCATCTTCTCATTGGCATCATCCGCGCCGGTACCAAGTTGAACTAATACCGCTGGACGGTGCGGATCTAAACCTAAAATCTTTCGTGATTCCTCTTTATTTAAAGCTTCATTGGATTGATAAAGCGAAACAGGTGCGGTGCGAATGGCTTCTTTGCGCTTTGCGGTTGGGCCGTGATCATATGCAAATGCATAATCGCCTGGTTCGATAACTAAATCCATCGCTGCAGATTGCAGTGGAAGCGCAAAGCGATGAATCTTCTTCTGCCAAAGTCCTCGACGAATCCATACTAATTTCACATTAGGGCGCTTGATTCGCGCTGCAATTACACCGGCATAAGGAACTACGCCATCGTAAGTCAGAATTTTTGCATCGGTTTCATCAATTAGCGCCACCAATCGATCGCGCAAATAAAGATCCCACTTTGGCCTTGCCATCCAGCGACGATCTTTGCCAGGAATGTACTCACATGGAATATCTAGCGCATCTGGAATCTCCGCGATTCCGCCCGCCATGGAAACGATTATTGGATTAGCTTCACTCTTTAGCGCTTTGGCAATTGCACTAGCTCGGGCTAAGTGGCCCATACCAATTCCATTACTGGTAGCCAGAATTACAGTTGGCTTGCTCATTTCAAAACTTTTCGCTTTACCAATTTAAGAATCTTGCCAACAAAGAGCGCCAACTGCTTTGGTGAATTAATTTTCTTACCTTCGCGTTTAACGAATCGATTTAACTTGGCCAAAGTTGATTTCTTGCCATCATAAACTTCTTGGAACTTCTCATAGGTCATCCAGTAGAGACCAAATTGATCTGCAATATTTGAGTAAGTGTCGCCCTTGGTGCGACGAGCTCTGGCCAGAGCGGGGTTAATTAACGCAAATGCGCGGCGGTCTTGGTTGTTGGCTAAACCCAGCAATCCATACTCTTTTTCCAGGGTATGGTTAATTAAATCCTTTAAATTCAGCTCAAATTCTGCCTCAGCGAAGATGTGTAGCGGGATTGATGAGAGGGTAAATAAATCAATGATCTCTTCTATGCGGATATTTGCATTGGCATTGACATCTTTAAATTTGTATTGCGGACTTCCCTTTAACCAATTTTGAATTTCTCGTAGGTCAGCTAGCGAGTCTTTCACAGGAGAATAACGACGCTTAAGATCATGCCAATTACCGAGCAGCAGAAATTCAGCTTGAGTTCCAGCTACTTCAAGTAGTTCGCTTTCAATTTGCTTAACTCGTGCCAAATTACAATTGCGCACATCAAGAATCACTTCATAATTAGAAACCTGAAAACGTTCGTTGCTATGAGCGCGAATTGATTTCATCTCAGGAATTAACTGAGCCAAAGCAGGGTTGTTATGGCGATTTAGCTCTTCGCGGTTCTCTTCGATGGTGCTGTAACCCAAATGCCATGAATGTGCTTGGCGATCTGCGACCATGCGTAGCCCAGAGTTCTGAACTCTCCAACCAAATTCAGTATCTTCTCCAGTAATTAACTCTGGGTTATAGCCACCAAGCTCTTTCCAGCGTTTGTTAAATATAGAGAAGGTAGCGCCAACAAAATTACGGAAACCTTCCAAACCTGGATTAACTAAATCATTGGTGCGTTCGCTGCGCTCTTCCCAACGAACTTTTCCCCAATTCTCTTCATGTAAATCCAGGAACTCGCCATTATCGAGTGACTTCTTTAATTGGGAAGGTGTGTAGCTCCACTCTTTAACAAAACGTTTCCAGCCCAGCACTGCATAATCATCTGCATCATGATGCCACTTCATGTGATGCGCTAAATGATCAGGATCAAAGACCATATCTGCATCGACAAACCAGAGCACATCCTCTTTGAGCGAGGCGGTAAGCGCGTTTGTCGCTTTGGTTTTTCCCCATTTTTTAGGGTCATTTTTGTAATTAATTAGCTTTACTTTGGCTGGGCGAATCTTTGGCAAAGTCAGCGCTGGTTCACTGCCATCATCAACAAGGTAAACATTGATTAATTTACTTGGGTAACTTTGCGCGGCAAGAGAGGCGAGCGTTAAATCCAACTTATCTTGTCCGCCGCGACAAGAGATTACAACCGCAACTGAAAGCTTCTGCGATTGAAGGATCTCTAAATCATCCGGGCGTTCGTAGCGAAAAATACTCATGCGGTACCAAATATCGGATCAGGCCAAATACCAACACGTTGTTCGTTTGCATTATTTAAATACTTTGAATAATTGGTCACATAGGTATGGAAAGTAAAGGTGCGGCGATAGATATATCCAGCACCAAAGGTGCGATAAATCTTGCCACCATTTTCTGTTACATGGCTAAGTAAGTATCGATCTACCGCAGTGGTGCCTTTGCCAAACCAACCAGCTGCTTTTGCAACATCTCGTTCAACCAAAATTGTTCCGCCGCAAACCCAATCGCTCCAAAGCTCTACCGCTTGAATGCCAACTGACGAGAAGCGACGTACTGAAATTGAAAGTGGCTCTAGATAAACATAATTCATCGCGCGACCCACAACATCCGCTTTGGTATCTAAAGCAGTGTCAACCAAATCTCTTAAATGCTCTGGGCCGTAGTAATCGTCGTCATCAATCTTTGAAATATATTCGCCTTTAGTTTTTTCACAGAGTGAAGAGAGAATTTCTCCTAAGGTAGCGCTCTTGGCAAATTTAAAATGTGAAACAGAGACTTTTCTGGCGTTCAATTTTTTGATTAGCGCCTTGTGTTTGGCATTTAATTCGATTGCATGCAATCCAAGCAATATTTCAAATTTCGGAAGCGTTTGCTTCGTTAATTGCTGCAGAATATTCTCTAAATCATTAGGTCTTAGCGTTGCAATTACGACGCTAACTGATGGATATTCTTTGATCTGGCTTCTGCGCGCCTTGCGAATCTGTGAAATCTCTGCGAGCTCTTTAGCAAATGAAGTATTTCTGCTCATACTTGCATTGTTCTGCTGTGGCACTAGCAAAGGTTACCTCACCTGATTGATAGCATCCCCGCATGGCTGAAGCAAAAAGTAACTACGGATTCCGACATGGACTCCGTAAATTTCTGCTTAACGTCAAACATCTAAAGATGTACCAGCCGAAATCTAATAAGCATCCAAAATCTAAATTGGTTTTGATTATCTCTTTCCCTCGCTCTGGAACTCACGCGCTGGCCTCGATGATTAACCACGATCAAATCGGTCTTCATTATTATGGTGAATTTTTCATCTTCAACCAGTGGAGCAAAATTGTCGAGCATTTAAATCGATACATCCCATTCTTTTCTTGGCGTTATTTCTTAAATACCAAACGCCAGAAGAAACATTGGATGCATTACCGTTTTGAGAGCACTACTTTGGATCCCATCAAAACTATTGAAAAGATGCTAGCTTTCCCGGGGACTCACACTTTGAAGATTTTTCCAGAACATTTAAAACTGGAAACTCTGCAGAAAGTTATTACTACTTTCCAGCCACATATTTTGATTCTACGTCGCAACCATTTAGATCGTTATGTTTCATTAAAGAAAGCGAATGCGTCTGGTAAGTGGCATAAGGTAAATAGCTCTGATGTTCAGATTGAAATTAATGATGCGGAACTCCAGAAATATGTACTTGAATATATTGATTGGTACACCCAAGTTAAGCGCACTGCGCAGGCCAGCAATTGCCAGATCCTAGATATTGAATTTAAGCAACTGCACGACACTGCTACCACCTCTAAAATTCAAGAATTTGTCTCTCTCGATGGGGTTGGATTAGATTCGCTACCTAAGGCGCCAACTACTACCAAAATGGATAAGAGTTCAAAGATTCAAGATGATTACCTGGCACTTCACAAGAAGCAGCACTCCGACTTCGATTTTGTGAGCATTTGATGGACGTTAAATCAGAGATTCTTAAAACACTCGAAAGCGAATCTATTGAGATTCTGCGCGAAACGGCAGCTTCATTCCGTAATCCAGTAATGATGTACTCCATTGGTAAAGATTCATCAGTTTTGCTACATCTAGCACGAAAAGCTTTCTATCCATCACCGATTCCTTTCAAGTTTTTACATGTAGATACCACTTGGAAATTCAAGGAAATGATCGCTTTCCGCGATGAGGTGGTTAAAGACTTAGGGCTAAATCTGATTGTGCATACAAATCAGGCGGGCGTAGAAGCTGGAATTAATCCATTTACCTCTGGTATTTCTGAATATACCCGCGTAATGAAGACGGTTGCGCTTCGTGAAGCGCTAGATAAATATGGATTTGATGCTGCAATCGGCGGCTCACGTCGCGATGAAGAAAAGAGTCGCGCAAAAGAGCGCATCTTCAGCGTGCGCGATGAAGGACATCGTTGGAATCCTCGTGCACAACGCCCTGAACTTTGGCGTACATACAACACTCGTTTAGCGCCTGGCCAAACTATGCGCGTATTCCCATTATCTGATTGGACCGAATCAGATATCTGGAATTACATCTTGCAAGAGAATATTTATGTAAATCCACTCTACTTTGCCAAGATGCGACCGATGGTCAAACGTGGCGAGCAGTTAATCATGGTTGATGATGATCGCTATCCATTAAATGAAGATGAAAAACCATTTGAAGCAATGGTCCGCTTTCGAACACTTGGATGTTATCCACTAACTGCCGCAGTCGAATCAAGCGCAACCACTATCAAAGAAGTAGTCGAAGAAGTTCTCAACGTAAATCTCTCAGAACGAGCTACTCGATTAATTGATGGCGATAATGAAGATTCTATGGAAAAGAAGAAGACGGAAGGTTACTTCTAATGAGTAATTCAGTTATTCGTCTTTTAACTTGCGGCTCAGTTGATGATGGCAAGAGCACGCTAATTGGTCGCTTATTGGTGGAAACAAATAGCGTTCCGCATGACACGATCAGCGCAGCAAAGAAAGTCCGCCGAAGCGGTTCCACAATTCCAGCTGGAGAGATTGATTTCAGTTTATTAACTGATGGACTTGAAGCAGAGCGCGAACAAGGCATCACCATTGATGTGGCATACCGTTCGATGAGCTTATTAAATGGCGAACGTTTAATTATCTCTGATGCGCCGGGCCACGAGCAGTACACCCGCAACATGGTGGTCGCGGCATCTCGCGCTGATATTGGCTTGGTTTTGATCGATGCCACAAAAGGCGTGCGCACCCAGACGCTGCGCCATTTAACTATTTGCGAATTAATGGGAGTCAGTCGAATTATCATCGCAATTAACAAATTAGATGCGATGGAATATCAGCAATCAGTCTTTGATTCGATTGCAGCAGATATTTCTAAGACCGTGGAAAGGCTCGCCCTTAAAGACGTGGTACTGATTCCGCTTAGCGCGCTAGCCGGCGATAACGTAGTTTTCAAAACCCAAACTATGCCTTGGTACACAGGCCCAACTCTTCAAGAAGCGATTCAGGAATGGAAAGCACCGACATCAAATAGTTCATCTGCCTTAATGCGTGCGCAGCTAATAGCTCGCGCCGATGATTTCCGCGGTGTAGCCGGAACAATTTATCAAGGTGACATTTCGGTAGGTAATGAAGTAACTATCTTCCCAAGCTCTAAAAAGGCGACAGTTGCAAAGATTGTAACTTTTGAAAAAGAGATCAGTAAAGCAGTGGCTAGCGATGCAGTTACTTTAGTTTTAGAACCAGAAGTAGATGTGGCTCGCGGCGATGTAATTGCTACCAATGCAGATGAATTAGCTGCAGCTGATCGCTTCTCTGCTCATATTGTCTGGCTAGATGAAGAAGCGCTAATTCATAGCCGTTCTTACATGCTCTATTCCGGTCCGTCATCATCACCTGCGATGATTACTAAAATCAAACATCGTTTAGATGTAAATACTGGAGAACATTTATCCGCTGATACTTTGAATATGAACGATATTGGCGATGTAGAGATTGCTACAGATATTGCTATGGTTTTAAAGCCTTATGAAAGCTCTCGAGAATTCGGCAATTTCATTCTGGTTGATCGTTTAACTCAACGCACAGTTGGCGCGGGAATGATTCGCCATGCACTGCGCCGTGCTACCAATATTCATCACCAAAATTACGAAGTAAGCAAGGCTCAGCGCAGCGCGCAAAAGAACCAAAAAGGACGCGTTATTTGGCTAACCGGGCTTTCCGGTTCTGGTAAATCAACGATTGCTAATGCACTTGAAACTACGCTCTTTGCAAACGGCGCACATTGTTATGTATTAGATGGCGACAATCTACGCCTTGGTTTGAATATGGACTTAGGTTTCACTCCTGAAGATCGCGCCGAAAATGTTCGTCGTGTCTCTGAAGTCGCCAAACTGATGGTCGATGCTGGTCTGATTGTGATTACAGCGCTGGTTAGCCCATTTGCAGCGGATCGCAATCGCGCGAAATCAATCTTTGAAGAGGGCGAATTCCTAGAAGTCTTTGTAGATACACCTGTAGAAATCTGCCAACAGCGCGATCCAAAGGGTCTTTACAAGAAATCTGCTGCAGGCGAGATTCCGAACTTCACTGGCATTAGTCAAGAATATGAGAAGCCAGCTAATCCTGATTTGGTACTCGATGGCACTGCGCCAATCGATGAGAACATAAGTAAACTCATTAAAGTTATCCTGTGAACTGGTTAATTTTTGCGGTTGTTGGCTCCATCGCACAGTTAATTGATGGTGCGCTTGGTATGGGTTTTGGTTTAACCAGTTCAACTCTCTTAATTACCGTCGGCGCATCTGCCGCGGTGGCATCTGCCGCGGTTCATGTAGCGGAAATCGGAACCACCCTTGCCTCTGGACTTTCCCACTGGCATGCCGAAAATGTAGATAAGAAAGTCATGATTCGCCTGGCGATTCCAGGTTCAATTGGTGCATTTCTTGGCGCTAACTTCTTATCAAATATCGATCTATCTAAATCAAAAATCTTTATCTCAACTATTTTATTAATGTTGGGATTCGTGCTTCTATATCGAAATATCTTCAAATCAGATCAAGTAAATTTAGTAGAGATAAATAACCCCAAATTTTTAACATTCCTTGGTTTCTCTGGTGGGTTTATTGATGCATCTGGTGGCGGTGGCTGGGGTCCGGTAGTAACTCCGACAATTATCTCTACTACTTCAACTGAACCACGTAAAGTGATCGGTACAGTGAGCGCTTCAGAATTCTGCGTAGCACTAGCTGCGAGTTTAGGCTTCCTGATTAACTTCAACAAAATTAATTTGGATTGGTCCACTGTTGGCGGTTTAGCAATTGGCGGAATGCTCGCTGCTCCAATTGCCGCAAAATTCGTTGCGAAATTACATCCAAAACATCTTGGAATTATCGTAGGTATTGCGATTATTACAATTAACGCGGTAAACGTTATCCGCGCTTGATTACGGACTTGAATCTGGCGGAGACGAGAGGATTTGAACCTCCGATGGAGTTTTAGCTCCATACCTCATTAGCAGTGAGGCGCACTCGACCGGGCTATGCGACGTCTCCAAGTACGTGGGGCAGTTTACCTTTTAACCATGCTTGAACCCAATTCCACGCTAGATATCCTTATCTAATGAGCAAAGATGCCGAAAAGCAGAAGCGTGTTCACGATACTGCGCCATCAGAAGTATTCGCGAAATTCATGTCAGATGGCTGGGCCACGCTTCCATTAACTGACCTTGGTGTTTCACCAATAGTAAAAAATTGTGTGGAACGTCGTAAAGCGTTGAGCTCTGCATTTAAAGGTTTGCGAGTTGTCTTGCCATCAGGTGCCGATAAAGTTCGCAGCAACGATACTTACTATTTGTATCGTCCACATTCAGCATTTGCTTACTACACTGGTGTACAAGGCGTAGAAGCTAATCCGGATGCAGTTCTAGTTTTAGAACCAAATGGCGATTCACATGATGCGATGCTTTTTATTATGCCTCGTTCTACTCGAGATACTGATGCTTTTTATCGCGATGCCAAATATGGCGAACTATGGGTGGGTCGTCGCTTCACCACCGAAGAAGCAGAGGCTCATTACCAAATCAAAACCCGAAGTGTTTCTGAATTAGAAAAATTCTTATCTAATAAAAAACCTGCAGTAGTTATCCGCGGAGAAGATGCAAAAGTTGATGCGTTAATTGCACCAAATGAAAAAGATGGCGAATTAGTAATTTTTACATCTGAACACCGCTTAATTAAAGATGAATATGAAGTCGATCAATTGCAACAAGCAGTTGATGCAACTGGTCGTGGTTTTGAAGATATGATTAAAGTTTTATCAAAAGCAACAACTCACGAACGTGGTGAGCGTGTAGTAGAGGGCGCTTTCTATGCCCGTGCTCGCGCTGAAGGAAACGATCTTGGCTATAACACCATCGCGGCCGCAGGTTCACATGCCTGTGTTCTGCACTGGGTGCGCAACGATGGCCGCGTAAAGAGTGGCGAATTAATGCTGATTGATGCCGGAATTGAAATGGATTCCTATTACACCGCAGATATCACACGCACTCTGCCAGTAAATGGAAAATTTACTAAGGCCCAACGTGAGCTATATATGTTGGTTTACGAATCACAGAAGGCTGGATTTGCTGCAGCAAAAGCTGGCGTAACCATCGCCGAAATTAATCGCGCTTGCCAAGAAGTTTTAGCCAAAGGTTTAGAGAAATTTGGCGTGTTACCGGTTTCAGCTGAAGAATCTTTAAAACCAGAGAATGGATTTCATCGTCGTTGGACTCTTCATGGGGTCAGCCATATGTTGGGTATGGATGTTCATGATTGCGCACAAGCAAAGCGTGACGTTTACATGGGGCCACTTGCAGCTGGAATGGCAATTACAGTTGAACCTGGTTTATATATTCAACCTGATGACGAGAAGTTCCCAGCAGAATATCGCGGCATCGGAATTCGTATTGAAGATGACATTGTGATTACCGAAGATGGTTGCATTAATTTAAGTGAAAATTTACCGCGCCACCCAGATGAAATTGAAAGCTGGATGGCGCGAGTTCTCAAATAATTACGGTTATGATTGAGATTGCTGAAATAGCTGACCAGAAAAAGAGTGATTGTTTCTTCTCAAAATAATCATCAGCGCTCTTCATGAAAGTCAAAAGAATCAAAAAAGTACCAACCGTCAGCACAAAAAGGCTTTTCGCCAGGTTACCTGGTTGGCCAGATTGATAGACCAAATTAATTAGAGCAATTGCGAACTGGGCGTAGCCCAACATTCGAAAGTTATTTTTCTTCATAATTAAAACACCGAATGGGCTTATGCAATTAGCCCATTCGGTGTCACTTAATTAGTGATCCGCTGGCATGCCTTCAGCAATTGATTTCATACGAGCAATCTTGTAAATGGTTAGACCAAATACGCATTTAGCAAGTACGTCTGCAACTGTGTAGCCAACTTGGCGGTATGTAAATAGCGAAGCAGCTTCAGAAGCTGTTGGGCTAGTGATAAATACTGGGATCAAGTAGGAAATTGGATAAACAGCCCAAGTACCAATTAGAAGTAGGCGAAGATTACTTACAGTCTTCGCAACACCTTCAGGCTGACGATCCAGTGATTTACTAAGCTCAACGAAGAGCACGTAAAGGATGTATAGGAAAGGAATCATCGATAATACGAAATAGAGCATCTTGGTTCCGGTATCAGCTGAAATTTCACCTGGGTAACCGAGAATAATCATTGCAGCAGATGCAATGACTAGACGCTTAATAAGTGATCGTGAAGCCTCTTTAGCAATTGCAAGTACCGCAATAACTTCTACAAGTAATAGAGGTACTGTCAGAATCCAGTCCACATAGCGATATGCCTCATTGAATGCACCTTGAGACGTACCAATTGTGACTGCATTTTCTTTTGAAGAGTGTTCAAATGAATTGAATATTCTCCAGTAGTGATATCCAGCGATAAATGTCACCATTGATGACATGACTAGCGCCGGACGATATTTAGCTAACACATGGTTTTGTGCCACCAAGGTGTACACAGTGCAAGCCAACATTGAGATAAGGCCAAACGAGAACATATTAAACAATGTGCTCCATTGACCGCTTGTTAGTTGAAGCATTTATCTCCTCCGTGAGATTGCGGCATAGAGATACTCTCTAGGAAAACCGCAACGACTAGTGTGAACCTCTTTTGTACGGAAAGCGAGCAAATTGCCCAGTTAAAGTGAAATAAATTCGGACAATACCGACTAATTAACCGCGCCAGGAGCTATTTAGCGGACGGCCCTCCGCATAACCTGATGCAGATTGCACCCCAATTACAGCGCGCTCTGCAAACTCTGCAAGAGTTTTTGCGCCGGCATAGGTGCAAGAGCTGCGTAGCCCAGAGATAATTTCATCAATTAAATCTTCCACACCAGGGCGAGCCGGATCTAAATACATCTTCGAAGAAGAGATACCTTCTTCAAAAAGTGATTTTCGTGCACGATCAAATGCATCTTCTGCAGAAGTACGCGCATTAACTGCACGCTTAGAAGCCATTCCAAAAGATTCTTTATAGATGCGACCGTTTGGATCGCTCTTTAAATCACCAGGTGATTCATAAGTTCCGGCAAACCAAGAACCAATCATTACCTGCGACGCACCAGCAGCAAGTGCTAACGCCACATCACGTGGATGACGAACTCCACCATCCGCCCAAACGCTCTTGCCTAATTTCTTGGCTTCGGTAGCGCATTCAAGAACTGCAGAAAATTGTGGGCGACCAACGCCAGTTTGCATACGGGTAGTGCACATGGCACCTGGGCCGACACCGACTTTAATGATGTCTGCTCCCGCGGCAACTAAATCGCGTACTCCTTCTGCAGTGACCACATTTCCAGCAACTAATGGCACGCCAAGATTTAGCTTCTTAATCTGTTCAAGCGCTTCAATCATCTTCTTCTGATGACCATGTGCAGTATCAACCACAATTACATCTGCGCCAGCTTCAACTAGCTTGGCCGCTTTCTGCGCAACATCACCATTAATACCAACTGCAGTAGCAATTAATAGCTTGCCGTTTTTATCTACTGCTGGAGAATAGAGCGTCGCACGAAGTGCACCAGTTTTAGTAATAATGCCTACAAGTTCCCCGCTCTTATTTACCACTGGCGCTAAAGAGCGGCGATTTTCATTTAGAAAATCAAAAGCCTCTCGCGGATTTACCGTATCTGGCATGGTGGTTAGTTCTTTACTCATTACTTGATTTAGTTGAGTAAAACGATCCACATTAT
>JBJOFF010000007.1:0-45983 GCA_046048895.1 Actinomycetota bacterium | reverse complement strand
TTCTAGAACATTTATTGGCAATCCCTTTAGCAACTGAACTCTGGCTTGCAATGATTCCTTAAAATCCAATTCTCCGGCCATGGCGCGATCGGTAATTGATTTAACTTCCGCCTGAACGCCAGCATGCCCCGCAATTAAGTCAATTACCTCTTCATTTATTAGGGTTGAATCAACATCAAAGAGAAAGAGCCTTTTCATTGATAATCAACAACGCAATCGACCCCGAGACGCTCCGCCGTTGCCAGTAAATCGTTTTCAATTGCCTTGGCATGTGCTTTATCTAAATTGAAGTAGATAGCGAGAAAATATCGATCACGAATATCCATGTGTTGCTTATCTTTGATCTCGATTGTAAAAGGCGCGAGTGTATCTAGGATTGCATCTTCGATTCCCGGGGCGCTCAGACCAGTGACAAGTATCAATCCGGTTAAATTACCGTTCATTACGCAATTTTAGACCGAGGGTTAAGGTAATCTTGCCAACCTATGGCCCAGGTAGCAGCTCTTGATAATGCGTTGGTTGTTCGCGCAGGCAAGGATATTTTGGGACCTATTACATTCAATGTTTCAGAAGGTGAGCGTTGGGTTGTCCTTGGGCCAAACGGGGCCGGTAAATCAACGCTTCTTAAATTGCTCTCCACCGAAATATTTCCAACTAAAGGCACCACCACATTACTAGGGCAGAAACTTGGCAAAGTTGATGTATTCGAACTACGAACTCGAATCGGTCTATGTGCATCCTTGAAACATGAGCAGATTCCGGGAGATGAAACTGTAAAAGATGTAGTGCTGACGGCTGCCTATGCGGTAATAGGTCGTTGGAATGAAGCTTACGATCTCTGGGATGAATCTCGTGCTGCTGCGCTATTAACAACTTTTGGCGTAAGAGATCTCTCTGATCGTTTATATGCCACATTAAGTGATGGCGAAAGAAAACGAGTTCAGATTGCTCGCGCATTAATGATTGATCCAGAACTATTACTTCTCGATGAACCAACTGCCGGCTTGGATATGGGGGGTAGAGAAGATCTTTTGGGTCGTTTTGCGCACTTCGCATCTGACCTTAGGGCGCCAGTCACCATCACGGTCACTCATCACATAGAGGAGATTCCAGTTGGGACAACTCATGCACTTTTACTAAAAGATGGCAAAGTCGCAGTAAGTGGTCCTGTTGCGCAAGTGATTACTACAGAACACGTAAGCGCAGTCTTTGGAATTCCTATGGAAGTTACCATTAGTAATGGCCGTTATTTCGCCCGCGCTATCTAAAGTTCATCCGACCTGGCTAGAACTATTCCCAGAGGAATTTGAGAGCGCTGCTAAATTATTAGAGAGCTTAAGCAATTATGCACCTGATGATTCGGATGTCTTCAGAGTATTTAGTACTTCACCTAAACAGGTGAAAGTAGTGATAGTTGGTCAAGATCCATACCCAACTAAAGGAGATGCTACTGGATTAGCTTTTTCAGTGAAGCGATCTGCAAAATTGCCTAAGTCGCTTCAGAATATTTTTAAAGAGTTAAAATCAGATTTGGATGTCACAAGGGTTTCTGGCGATCTCACAGATTGGCAGAGTCAAGGAGTGTTCCTTATAAATCGAGTATTAACTGTGCCCCTTGGCCAAGCTAACGGGCATAAGAATATCGGCTGGGAGAGCTTCACCGAAGTAATCATAAAATATTTAGGTGAACAAGGCGCGGTTGCTCTTCTAATGGGGGCCGCTGCACAGAATTTGGCTCCTTATTTCACTAAATGCGTACAGGTTGCGCACCCAAGTCCGTTGAGTGCATATCGGGGCTTCTTCGGAAGCAAACCATTTAGTCGAATCAATACGATGCTAGAGAAACCAATAACTTGGTAGTCGAATAGAGATATTTAAGGGGCGCACCGGTTGGTACGCCCCTTAAATATTGGAATCTTACGATGATTTATAAATTATCCAACCCAAGTATTAATTGGTGAAGATAGAAAGTAAATCATGAAGAGAGCTGCTACAAGTAGTAGCAATGGATGAACATCCTTACGTCGACCCTGTACCAAGCGGATAACCACGTGTGATACGAATCCGGCACCGATACCAACTGAGATGTTGTATGTAAACGGCATCAAGATCATGGTCAAGAAGGCAGGGATTGCGATACCTAAATCGCTCCAGTCGATATCCTTAATTTGAGTCATCATTAAGAAACCAACAATCACCAATGCTGGTGTTGCCGCTTCGTAAGGAATGACTGCAACTAGAGGCGAAAGGAATGTGGTCAACAAGAAGCAAATACCGGTGACTACAGAAGCTAAGCCGGTGCGGGCACCTTCACCAACACCTGAAGCTGATTCAATATATGAGGTATTTGATGAGATACCAGAAGCTCCACCAGCAACAGCTGCAAGTGAGTCAACTAGAAGAATCTTGTCGTTGTTTGGAACTTCACCATCTTTGTCGATTAGATCTGCTTCTTGACCAATCGCGGTAACTGTACCAACGGTATCGAAGAAATCTGAAAGCAAGAGCGTAAATACTAAGAGCACAGCTGCAACTAGAGAGATGCGTTCAAATGATCCAAGTAGGTTAAAAGAACCAAGCAATGAGAAATCTGGCGTAGCGACTAATTTCTCTGGCAGTGCTGGCACATTCAAGCCCCAGCCCTTTGGATTTACCTTATCTGGCGCTACAAAGTTTGGACCAATCTTGAAAGCGCTCTCGATAACGATTGCAAGAACTGTTGCAGAGGCGATTCCAATTAATAAAGCGCCCTTTGTTTTTCGGACCATCAAGGCAACAATGAGTAAAAGTCCAATAATGAAAACTACGATCGGCCAACCAACCAGATTTCCGCCATCGCCAAGTTGAACTGGAACTGGGCCAGTTGAGGTACGACGAACAAATCCGGCATCAACTAATCCAATTAGCGCGATAAATAAACCGATACCAACCGAGATTGCGATTTTTAATTGTTGTGGAACTGCACGGAAAACGGCCTGACGAAAGCCAGTGAGAACCAATACCGTGATAATCAAACCTTCGAGAACTACCAAGCCCATGGCGTCTGCCCAGGTCATCTTGGTTGCAATTCCATAAGCGACGAAGCTATTTAGGCCAAGACCTGTTGCCAGTGCTAATGGGAAATTTCCGACTACGCCCATAAGAATTGTTAGGACGCCAGCAACAAGTGCAGTGGCAGCCGCAATCAATGGCAAATTAGGGGCATCGCCGCCACCTAAGAATTTACCGTCAGCATCTTTTACGAAACCGAGGATTAGTGGATTTAGAGCGACTATATAAGCCATGGTGAAGAAGGTGACCAAACCACCGCGTACTTCACGACCGACTGTCGAACCGCGCTCTGAGATCTTAAAAAATTTTTCGAGCATTTTCTCCCTTTACTGTTTTGGTGACCGGGGTGTTTGCGACCCGGAGGGGAAGGAGTGCTCTGAAGCCTACCGAATTGGCTTAGTTACTTCGCAGTAAGGCGGGATACGACACCAAGCGAAATAGCTATGGACTGTCCAATAAATAACGCAAAAATTGCAGTACCAATACCTACGCGCCCCCCAAGGGCGAAACCACCTAGAAAGGCGCAAGATTCAATGGCTAGGCGAATTCGACCGACTCTAATTCCAGAGATCTTGTGCAATGAAGTCATTAAGCCATCTCTAGGTCCAGGTCCAAGTCCGCAAGTTATATAGAGCGCGGAACCAACTCCAACCAGGGCTACTCCAAGAAAATCGTAAATAATTCCGATAGTGAAATTACCAGCTTCGGGAAAATTAGATACGCCAAATTGAATCGCGATTGCAATAACCACAATGTTTGCAACAGTGCCAAACCCTGGTCGTTCACCAAGTGGCCACCAGAAGAAGAGCACCAGAGCTGATATCAGAAAGGTTGCGGTTCCTAAATTGACACCAGTTTTAAGAGAGAATCCTTGTGCTAATACCGACCATGGCGCATTGCCAGTTAAAGAATTAATAATTAACGCATCGCCTAAACCAAATATCGTTAGACCGAAGATCAAAATTGCAACTCGTTTAGGTGCCAAATCCCAACGTCCATTGCCTGTCCATGGGGTAATTGGAATTGTTCTATGTGGACGAAGAAAATTTATAAACCAATTACCGTTCGACATTAGATAAGCCTATCAGTTGGCGCTCAGGTAAGATGGTTTTATGTTTCCAGGTATCGGTACGCTGCTAAATGTTCTCACAATTATTGTCGGTTCAGTTATCGGTATTTTTATCGGAGAGAAACTTCGCGATAAGACTAGAAGTTTAATTACAGATGTACTTGGAATGGTGACCATGCTCGGCGCTGCAGCGGCCATCATTCCGTTATTTCAAGAGCGCTACACCTCGATGATTCCTAGAGGTTGGAGCACAATGCCAGTCTTAGTTGCGCTATTACTAGGTGGAATTCTGGGGTCAGCGCTGAAATTAGAGGATCGAGTTGAGAATTTAGGCGAGTATTTAAGAAATAAATTTAAAGCTAAGGAGGGTTCGTTTGTAGAAGGATTCTTGGATGCTTCACTTTTATTTGCAATTGGCCCGTTAGCAATTCTCGGTTCAATAAGCGATGGCATGGGAAATGGCATTGATCAACTTACCCTCAAATCCGTGCTTGATGGATTTGCATCGATGGCTTTTGCTTCAAGTTTAGGTTGGGGAGTGGCTGCATCGGCAATTCCAGTTGGAATTTATCAGGGCGCTTGGACTCTGATCGGACTCTTCCTGGGAAACATCATGGCTGATTACCAAGTGGATGCAATGACAATTACTGGAGGCATCTTGTTGCTTGCAATCGGTATGCGCCTACTGAAGATTAAAAATATCCCAGTAGGCAATCTGTTGCCAGCGCTATTCCTTGCCCCAGTATTCGCGCTACTGTTCAATTCTTTCGCTTAGTTTTAAAAAGTGTTCGCGTCAATCACAAAGCGGTACTTAACATCACTAGCAACAGTGCGTTCGTAAGCTTTTTCAACATAATCAGCTTTTACTAACTCAATATCACTGACGATATTGTGCTGCCCTGCAAAATTAATCATCTCTTGTAACTCAGGCATGCCGCCAATCATCGAACCTGTAAGCGACTTACGTCCATTCAATAAAGCCCCAGCGCTAACGGAATATGGTGAATCTGGTAAACCGATAATCACAATAGTTCCATCAATTTTCAAAATCTTGAGATAGGCATTGATGTCTATCAATGCAGATACAGTGTTTAGAACCAAATCGAATTTACGATTAAAATCTTTTAGATCTTCTGAGCTCTTTACAACTTTGAAATCTTTAGCGCCCATGCGCAGTGCGTCGTCTCGCTTGTTAGCGCTATGCGAAATCACGGTGACCTCTGCGCCAAGAGCAGCCGCAAATTTGACGCCCATATGGCCAAGTCCACCCAAACCCATCACCGCTACCTGCATGCCAGGGCCAACTTTGAAATGGCGAATAGGTGAGTAGAGCGTAATTCCTGCGCATAACAATGGAGCTACGCCAGCCATATCTAGATTTTCTGGGATGGTTACTGCATAGTCCTGATTTACAACGAACCCAGTTGAGTAACCACCGAATGCAATTGTTTTGCCATCACGTTCATAACCGTTGTAGGTGCCGGTCATTCCTTCATCGCAATACTGTTGAAGTCCAGCTTTGCAAGGTGGGCAGTTACGGCAAGAGTCAATAAATACTCCTACGCCAATCCGATCGCCGATTTTGAATTTATCAACCGACGAACCTACTTCAGAGACAATTCCAACTATTTCATGACCTGGAACCATTGGAAAGAGAGCCGGACCCCATTCTTCGCGAACTTGATGAATGTCGGAATGACAGATGCCAGCATAAGCAATCTTGAAAGCGACATCTTTTGCACCTAACGAGCGACGTTCAAATTCGTAAGGTTGCAACGGTCCACCAGGACGTAAAGCAGCTAAACCTTTAACTTTCACGGCAAACTCCTAATCTTGGAAAGGTAAGGTAGGAGGAGAGGTGTGCGTAGCTTGTGATGCACGAGCATTAATCTTTCGCATGTGATGGCGTCGGCACAGAACTTCGTAGGCAACTTCGTCTTTGCTGTTGGTGTCGCCAACTACGACCTGTTCGCCTTCGGTAACCATAGAACCGTTAATTACACGAGCGTTATGAGTTGCGGGTTCACCGCACCAACAAAGTGCACGTACTTGCAAAGTTTCGACGCGGTCAGCAAGTTCAACTAAACGTTGCGATCCTGGAAAGAGTTTGGTGCGGAAATCTGCCAAGATTCCAAATGCATAAACATCAATTCCTAAGCCATCGACAATCATGGCCAGCTCTTCAATCTGCCGTTCCGTATAGAACTGGGCTTCATCGCAGATGATGAAATCAATTCTCTCGCCGAGCGACATTCTTTCGATAGTGAGGCGATGGATATTTAGATCGGTATCCACTTCTAAAGCGTTCTTTTGCAACCCCAGTCGAGAGGAGATAAGCCCTTCACCGGCTCGATCGCGATTGGTAAAGATCAGACCATTTCGACCACGAGTCTCGTGATTATGGGCGGTCTGCAGCGCTAACGTGGATTTACCTGAATCCATCGTCCCGCAGTAGTAAACCAACTCCGCCATAGTTATCTCATCATATCTTTCATGCGATTACATTCTGCAATTTCTAAAACTAAACGATGAAAATTGCGTGAATCTCTATACCCGGAAATTCGTGTTGTAGTTTCTCACGCCCACCAAGTGCCGCAATCTCAAGCAGGACCCCGACGCTAGTAACTTCCGCTCCAGTAGCTTTAATCAATTTAATTGCAGCTGTTAGCGTGCCACCTGTTGCTAGAACATCATCGACTAATAAAACTTTTTCGCCAGGTTTCGCTGCATCTTTATGAATCTCAATGATGTCACTGCCATATTCCAAGCCATACTCTTGTCGATGTACATCGTGAGGCAATTTACCTTTTTTGCGGATTGGGATTACACCGCGCTTGCTCTGCACTCCAATCGCAGCAGCGAAGAAGAATCCTCGAGCTTCAATTCCTGCAATTAGATCCGCGCCTTTATCTTCAACGCTCATTAATTCGGCTACTGATGTAAGCGCTTGTCCGTCCCGAAGAAGTGGCGTGATATCTCTAAAGAGAATTCCTGGCGTTGGGTAATCTGGAATATCACGGATTAAGGATCGCAGTTGCTCTTTATTCATAAGGCCACCTTATAACGAGCCAACTATTAAGTGTCCGAAAGGGGACTTGAACCCCTAAGGCCTTGCGGCCACAAGCACCTCAAGCTTGCGCGTCTACCAATTTCGCCACCCGGACGTAGTGCAGTCACCTGCAACTCTAGCCAACCTTAGCGGAACAATTTCTGAGGAGAAAATTCATAGTTAAAGTCGCCAATCCGTACGCTTAATTATGGAAGTTTGGTAGATAATCGTGACATGAGTAAATCCGTTATCGATGATGCCATCAAAATCTGCCAAGAGTTGATTCAACTTCCAAGCGTTAATTACGGCGATGGCAAAGGTGACGAACGTGCAGTCGCTGAATACATTGTGGCATCACTTAATGAGGTCGGTATCTCCGCAAAGATTTATGAATCGGCGCCAAATCGATGCAACGTAGTTGCCAACATTGAAGGCGCTGACACCTCTCGTCCAGGATTAGTACTTCATGGTCATATAGATGTGGTGCCGGCAGCTGCCGATGAATGGCAAGTAGATCCCTTTAGCGGAGTAATCAAGGATGGCGCAATTTGGGGACGCGGCGCAGTAGATATGAAGAACATGGATGCCATGATGCTTGCCATCGTGCGTCATTGGGCTCGTAATAGCATCAAACCTCCTCGCAATATTGTTTTAGTTTTCTTTGCAGACGAAGAAGCTGGTTCAACTTATGGATCAAGATGGATGGCTAAAGAGCACCCAGAAGTTTTTGCAGGATGTAATGAAGCAATATCAGAGGTTGGCGGCTTTTCGGTAACTCTTTCGAATGGTAAGCGCCTTTACATGATTGAAGCTGCCCAAAAAGGTATCCATTGGGTGAAGATGACCGCTACCGGGCAGGCAGGTCATGGATCCTTTATTAATAATCAGAATGCAGTAACTGCAATCTCGGAAGCAGTGGCAAAGGTTGGAAATTACGAATGGCCACAGACTTACACCAGCGCCGTGAAAGAGTTATTTACCGCGATTGCAGATACTTTAGGAAAACCACTTGGTGATGATTACCGAGAATTCTTGGTAGAGATTCCATCCGTTGCCAGAATGATTGCTGCAACATTACAGAACACAGCAAATCCAACCATGTTAGAAGCTGGTTATAAGGCGAATGTAATTCCAAAAGAGGCTAGTGCAGTAGTCGATGGTCGCTTCTTACCAGGCCACGAGGAAGCGCTTAATAAAACATTGGCAGAGATAGTTGGTCCAGATATCAAAATAGAGACCATCACCAGAGATATTGCGCTAGAAGTTCCCTTTGAAGGTCCACTTGTAGAGGCGATGAAAGCATCTATATTGAAATTAGATCCAGATGCAATTCCAGTTCCATATTTAATGAGTGGTGGTACTGACAATAAGGCACTTAGCGACCTGGGAATTGTGGGTTATGGATTTTCGCCGCTTCGTTTACCTGCTGATCTAGATTTTATGGCGTTATTTCATGGTGTAGATGAGCGTATTCCGTTGGAATCTTTAGAATTTGGCGTTAAAGCTTTAGAAGATTTTCTTCTTAACAGCTAACTTCATCTAAAGCAGTTCTAACTACCGCTGGAAGCATAATCTCTTCGCTGCGCAAAATTCCTCTTAATTGCGCACCGGTTCTGGCGCCAACAATTGCGCTAGTTACGCCGACTGCATCGCGCACCCAAGCTAGAGCAACTTCAAGAGGTGAGTAACCCAAACCATCGGCGGCTACTTGAACTGCTTCAACAATTCGTTTGGCACGTTCATCCAAATATGGTTCTACGAAACCAGCAAAGTGAGGACTAGCGCCACGAGAATCCGACGGAACTCCATTTCGATATTTACCAGTTAAAACACCGCGACCGAGTGGCGACCATGCCAAAATACCGAAATTCAATTCAATCGCGCAAGGCAAAATCTCTCTTTCAATCTCACGATTTAAAAGTGAATACTCAACTTGATTAGTAGCGATCGGTGCTTTAAGTTCTTGCTTAGTAGCAGCTCTTGCGCTTTGCCATCCAGAGTAATTGCTAATTCCGATATACCTTGCTCGACCTGATAAATAAGCAGTTTCCAGAGCAGCTAGAGTGTCATCGAGAGGGGTGTTTTCATCCCATGTGTGCACCTGCCAAAGATCAACATAATCGGTGCCAAGTCTCTTTAGCGATGCATCAAGCTCTGCAAGTAGTGCACCTCGCGAAGTGTTAACAGTTCGCGCACCTTCGACAAAGGTGATTCCAGCTTTAGTAGCGATCACAACCTCTTCGCGTTTGAAGAGTGAACCTACTAAACCTCCGATAACTTTTTCAGAGTCTCCTGCGCCATAAACTGCTGCGGTATCTAAGAAGTTTCCGCCTGCATCAAGATATGCGCGAGCTTGATCAGCTGCTTCGTGCTCATCAGTATCGCGACCCCAAGTCATGGTGCCAAGACCCAGTCGCGATAAAGAGAGGCCGGTATTTCCGGCTCTGCGAAGTTCCATAGCGCGAACTTAGACGAAGTCATACGCATTGCATTAACCTTTGGCTCTAATGTCTCGAATTTTCTTGTTGCGTCACGCACAGTCAGTAGCTAATGAAAAGGGATTTCTTGCTGGACGAATGGGGAATATCGAACTTTCGAAAAAGGGGCTTTTGCAACGAGCAGAGTTGGAACGTCGACTATCCGAAGCCAAATTCGACCAAGTAATCTCTAGCCCTATTCAGCGCTGCTTGGACACCATAAAGAATTTTGACTCTAATCCTCAGATCGAGAATTACTTTCAAGAAGTGCATTACGGAGACTGGACTGGCAAGAAGTTCTCAGCGTTAAATCGAAGCAAAGCCTGGCGCGAAATACATAAGCATCCAGCATCAGTTAGGTTTCCAAATGGCGAAACCTTGCCGGAAGTACAAATACGAGCTCTAGCTGGACTAGATCATCAAGTTCGTTCTTCATCCAAAAATGTATTAATCGCAACTCATGGAGATGTAGTTAGAGTTCTGGTGCTTCACGCTCTAGGTTCACACATAAATAACATCGATAAATTTGAAATTGATAATGCAAGCATCACGGTGCTTGAAAGAACAGGTAGGGATCTAAGAGTACTTACGGTTAATAACTCGAGTGCTGAAATCAAGGATCTACTGAAGTGAGTCGTAGCCGAATCTTAGATCCAATCGAAAGCTTTATTGTCGGAACAATTGGCCAACCCGGCGAAAGAGAGTTCTATTTACAAGCAAAATTTCGTGGAGGAATTCATAGTTTTGCTATTGATAAATTGCAAGTAACCGCTCTGGCCGAACGCATGTCGATGTTGATTAATGAATTAAAGGCGGCTGACTATCGTTTTGAGAATATCATCGCAGTTAATCTAGAAGTTCCACTTATTCCAGAGTTTCAAATTGGCGTAATTGGAATTGTATGGTTAGGCGAGAGTGAACAGGTTTCTTTGGATATTCAAGAAATCACCGAAGGTGATAATGATCTGATTCCAATTGAGTCACCAGAGGGCCCGCAATTATTTCGCTTATTAATGTCGCCAGATATGGCTAATAGCTTCATCAATCAAGCTCGAAAGATAGTGGCGGCTGGCAGAGCCCCGTGTCCATTTTGCGCCCTACCGATTAATAAGGATGGACACCTATGTCCACGTGCTAATGGATACCGTCGATAAAATTTCAGAGCTAAAATCAGGACAAATCGAAGTCATCGGTCGAATCGTTGATGCTTCAAATGCTTCACTGTTATGCAATGTAGGTTTGGTAAAAGCTATTTACAAACCTATTGCAGGCGAACGACCGCTTTGGGATTTTCCGGATGGTCATTTGGCTTGGCGGGAAGTTGCCGCTTATCTGGTTAGCGAGCATCTCGGTCTAAATTGCGTACCGCCAACCATTTTGCGCGATGGGCCATTTGGAGAAGGCTCGCTGCAGCTTTGGATTGATCAATGCGAAGAGGTTGGAGAGCGATACTCAGAGCAATCGGATGGACTACGCAAAATTGCACTTTTGGATGCGATTATCAATAATACCGATCGCAAAATTGGTCACTTGCTCTATAAAGACAATCAGATTTTTGGTTGTGACCACGGTGTAACCTTTCATGAAGATTACAAATTGCGTACCGTCTTATGGCAGTTTGCGGATCTTTCACTATCTGAAACTGAGATAGCAACCTTATCGAATTTCACTTTAGATCTATCAAATCTCCTGACTGAATCTGAGGTTCGCGCTCTAGATGATCGAATTGCAAAGCTTTTGCAAGAACAGAAGTTTCCGCTTCCTCCAACAGATTGGCCAGCTATTCCTTGGCCTCCTTTTTAGAAGAGCTACAAGATTTAGAACCCAACTCTTTGTAGAGATAGAATCCGATTTATGAAAAGTTGGGCAGCGCCATCACTTCCGAGCATTCCCAAAGCATCTAAAGCGCTAAGGATTTTTTCTACGGAAGCGCAAGCCCTTGTTGAAATCCCAATCAAAGACAAGTATCAGATGTATGTCTGTGGAATTACTCCATACGATGCAACACATTTAGGACACGCAGCTACCTACCTTACTTTCGATTTAGTAGTCCGATATTGGCGGGCGCTCGGCGCTGAAGTTAATTACATTCAGAACATTACCGATATTGATGATCCACTTCTGGAGCGAGCTAATAGAGACGGAGTAGATTGGCAAGAGTTGGCTCATTCGCAGATTGATCTATTTCGCTCAGATATGGAATTTTTGCGAGTTATACCTCCCGCACATTATGAGGGCGCTGTAGAAGCTATTCCAGATGTAGTTACTGCAATCGAAAGCCTTGCGACTTCAAATGCGGTTTATGAAGTTGAATCCGACAAGTACTTTGAAGTTCACAAGGATGTGAAATTCGGATCTGAATCACACCTGACCAAACCGCAGATGATGAAAATTTTCGCAGAGCGCGGTGGTGATCCAGAACGAGTCGGTAAGAGAGATCCACTCGATGCGCTGCTTTGGCTCGCAAAGCGTCCTGGAGAACCGTCTTGGGATTCACCTTTCGGGGCAGGTAGACCTGGTTGGCATATCGAATGCGCTGCTATCGCGCTTAAATTTGCGCAGAGTACCGAGAACTATGTGATTGACATTCAAGGAGGAGGACAAGATTTAATCTTCCCGCATCACGAAATGTCTGCTTCGCAGGTGCGAATTCTTACTGGCAAAGAGTTTGCTCAAGCTTATGTGCACGCGGCGCTAATCGGATTAGACGGCGAAAAGATGAGTAAGTCGAGGGGTAATCTGGTCTTTGTCTCAGAATTGATTAAACAAGGCGTAGATCCCATGGCTATTCGTTGGGCGCTACTTAAGAGACCATATCGAAGCGAATATATGTGGCAACGCACCGAAACCAAGGAAGCGAAGTTAGAACTTGCTACTCTCAAGAATAAACTTAAAGGAGAGATTCCTCCGACAAGTGAGTTAATCTCGAAGATTTATGATTTCCTTGCAAATGATTTAAATAGCGCTGCCGCGATTGCTGCGATAAATGAGTGGGTTGGCCGCTATGGATCCGGTGGAGATGGAGACGAGTTAACTCGAGTTATCGATGGGCTACTGGGTATCTCCCTGTCGGCGTAAAAATCTCTCTAGCTCTTTGGCAATATCTTCGCCGGTAGTCTCTTCAAAATCAGCATCGTCACTATCTGCTTCTAGTTGCTTCACGTATTCGCTAATCTCGCCATCCTCTTCAGCTAATTGCGTAACCGCAATTTCCCAAGCTTTAGCCGCATCGTTTAAATCACCTTCGGGGATTGATATCTCAAAGAAATCACTCAATTCCTCAATTAAAGCTAATGTGGCTTTAGGAGATGGAGCGCTAGCTGCGTAATGCGGTAACGCCGCCCATAAAGAGAAGGCATCTAGATCACGCTTCTGACATAGATCTTGAATCGCGCCAAGTATGCCGGTAGGTCCTTCATATCTACTTACTTCAAATCCAATCTTCTCTGCCAATCCGGCGTTAGAACTAGTTCCAGTCACCGCGATTGGTCTGGTGTGTGGTGCATCCGCCAACAAGGCTCCTAAACTAATTACCAAATCAATCTCTAAATCATCGAAGAGATCAAGTAGCTGCGCAGAAAAGCTCTGCCATTTGAAGGAGGGCTCAGGACCTCGAACCAGCACAAAATCGAATTCTAAATGCGGAGTAAGTAGTGCATATATAAAAGTATTCGGCCACTTTATTTGTCGAATCGCTGAATTATTCATAAAAACGGTAGGTCGAATCTGTTGGTAATCGTAGAAATCTTCAGAATTAAATTCCGCAATCAGAATCTCTTGATTTCCAAAAGCACCCAAAAGATGGGAAATTGCACCAGTTGCCGCTTCTCCGGCATCGCTCCATCCATTGAAGGCAACTATTGCCACCGGGTTTCGCAATTGCGGAATTTGGTGAATCTGCATTAAGACACCCTACGGTAACCTTTCGCGCGTGGCGAGTAACTTCTTCGAAGCAATCTTCTTTGATATGGATGGGTTAACCATAAACTCCGAACCGCAATGGCTGGAGGCAGAGATCGAATTAACTGCGCCTTATGGCTACCAGTGGCAGGTCGAAGACCAAGCCTTCTGTCTCGGTGGTCCGTTAACCCGAGTTGGGCAGTACATGTCTGATGTAACCAACGGTGCCCAGAGCGGAGAGTATTTTCATAAAGCAATTGTTGAATTGATGGCAGAGAAAGTCGGCGAGCGTGCCGAATTTATGCCGGGGGCAAGGGAGTTACTTAACCAACTTCAAGCGCGAGAAATACCTCTAGCGCTCGTATCAGCTAGCCCTAGGTTAATTGTCAACTCAGCGCTAAACCATGTACAACCAATTCCTTTCAAAGTGACTATCTCATCGGATGATGTATTGGAGACAAAACCAAATCCAGAAGGTTATTTGAAAGCGGCCAGGGATTTGGGCGTGAATATTGCGAACTGTTTAATACTTGAAGACTCAGCAACCGGAGTACAGGCCGCTAGAGCTAGTGGCGCAAAAGTAATAGCGGTACCGCATTTGGTGAGGATTGAGCCTGATGCGCAGACTAAAGTTATTAAATCACTAGAAGAGTTAACTTTCGATCTACTATCAGAGTTTTATATTAATTGGTGATTAGTTATTAAATGCAGGGCAGATGCTTTTAAAGGAGCACCAATCACATAAACGACTCTTCTGAGTTGGCCAATAATCCTTTGTAATAGAAATTTTGATATCTGCACCAACTTGCAGGGCCTTCTTCTCAGCCATTAATAGTTCGTTCTCAGAAGGAGAACTTTTCAAAACCTGTTGATCTCCTAGATATAGCAGTTGCAGTACTTTCGGAATCTCTCCGTGAATTCGATACCAGAGTAATCCATAAAATCGCAATTGGAAGAGCGCCTTCTCTTCATAACCAGCACGCGGTGACTTTCCAGTCTTGTAATCGACAATTCGAACTTCGCCAGTTGGTGCGATATCAATACGATCTACATATCCATGCAGCAAGAGGTTATCGTTTTCATCGAGTTCGAGATGTTCTTCCATATGTGTTGGATGGAAACTCTGTGGATTCTCTAATGCAAAATAAGAGGAGAGTAGCGAATTGACCCGATCTAGCCACTCCTTTTGGTCTTGGACCGCATCTGCTAACTCTGCGGAGCTCTCTTTCTGGACTTGCCAATGAAATGGCGCTCGGGCTTTCGCATTTTCAATGGTCCGTTCTGTAATTGGTTGGGCTAAAAGCTCCTCAAGAATTGTGTGCACCAGAGTGCCTCGTGCGGCATCTAAACTTATTGGTTCAGGTAATTTCTGAATCACCCGATAGTTATATAACTGCGGGCATTGCTGATAATCACTGATACGGCTCGGTGAGAGTCTAATAACATCCATAATTAGGTTAAACCTAGCCTAGCCATCTGACACCTTAAGATAGGCGCGTGGCTAACCAGAGTGGATTTTTCAAAGTCGGCGATCGAATTCAATTGACTGATAACAAAGGTCGTCAATATTCTTTCAACATCACCTCCGGCAAGGAGTTTCACACTCACCAAGGATTTATCAAACATGATGATTTGATTGGCATGCCTGAAGGGAGTGTAGTTAGTATCAATTCAACCACTGGCGTAGTTCAGAAATTCATGGCCTTCAAACCTCTGCTAACTGATTATGTTCTCACTATGCCTAGAAGTGCCACCATTGTTTATCCAAAAGACTCTGCCTTAATTGTGGGCTTTGCAGATATCTTTCCTGGCGCCAGAGTTCTAGAGGCGGGAGTTGGTTCAGGGGCGTTAACACTTTCATTACTTCGTGCTGTAGGCCCGACTGGTTCGGTTCACTCAGTCGAACGTCGCGAAGAATTCGCTGCAAATGCCAAATCCAATGTAGAACATTATTTCAACGGGCTACCTGAAAATTGGTCTTTGACTATTGGTAGCTTAGAAGAACAAGAATTGACCGAGCAATACGATCGCGTGATTCTAGATATGTTGATGCCTTGGGAATGCATTGATTTAGCTGCCAAAGTATTGGTACCGGGCGGTGTTTACATGGCCTACGTCGCGACTACTACTCAGCTTTCAAACGTTGCCGAAGCTTTAAAGAAGGATGGGCGCTTTACAGAACCGGAGAGCTTCGAATCTTTAGTTAGACCGTGGCATCATGATGGATTAGCCGTGCGCCCCGAACATCGCATGATTGGGCATACCGGATTCTTGATATTTGCTAGACGTATTGCGCCTGGCACAGAATTATTGGCACGAAGACGTCGACCTTCGAAAGGTGCATATGGCATCGGAGAAGAATGAGCGATTAGTAAATTTAACAATCGCGCTACTTGCTACCAAGAAATATCTAACTAAAGCTCAGATCTTTAAGGCCGTCTCTGGATATGAAGGAAGCAGCGAAGCCACCGATCGAATGTTCGAGCGAGACAAAGAGGAACTTCGCAGTTTAGGTATTGAAATCGAAATGAAGAGTATTGATCCGCTCTTTGATGATGAGATTGGATATCGAATCTCGCCAGAACGTTATCAATTCAATTTAGGAAATTTAACCACCGAAGAGGTCTCACTTCTCGCCTTAGCTAGTGAGGCGTGGAAGGAGAGCGCGTTAGCGGATGTTGCCCTCTCGACATCAGTTCGTTTGCAATCACTCGGAATAAACTCTGATTTCTCGGAATTACCTCTTGCGCCAACCGTCGCAAATGTACCGCCTAATATCTCGGAAATTTTAGAGAGTATCGATGCCAGCAAGATTATTGAAATCCAATATGTTGATATCGAAGACCTCATAAGTCAGAAACGAGTGGCGCCTCTTGGGCTCTACTCTCAAAATTCACGCTGGTATTTATATGCAATCGACACCGAGAAGAATGAGAATCGCAGCTACCGACTAGATCGTTTCGACGGTCCGATAAAAAGAACCAATAAGAGCTTTACTAAACAGCAATTCACCCTACCCAAGAGCCACTTTCCAGTTGTCGAAGTTATGCTGAAAGTTCGACGTGATCATGCGCCTGAGATCATGAATAGCGCAGAGTTAATTGCAGAAGATAGCGAATGGATTACCTGCCGGCGCAGCTTTGAATCTGAGAATGTTGCAATCAGTCAGATTTTAAAATCTTCACCTAATGTCAGAGCACTAGAGCCAATTAGCGTGGTGGCTGGCGTAACTAGAGCTCTAACTAAATTAGCGAGCCAACATGGCTAGTAACCCACGCTTAGCCCGATTAATAGATTTGGTGCCATTTATCTCAGAGCATCAAGGTATCGCGATCTCCGAATTAGCAAAGAAATTCGGTGTCACCCAAGGAGAGATTGAAAAGGATCTCTGGTTGCTTTACATGTGCGGACTGCCAGGTCAGACGCCGCTTGAGTTAATGGAATTTCAATTTGAAGATGGTTTTGTGACGGTGAGAAATGCCGATGAATTAAAGCGTCCTCGTTCTTTGACTCAAACTGAAATAGCCTCTCTAGTAATTGGGCTGGAGATTTTGCATAGTAATGGCAGTGGAGCAGCAGGGGCCTTAAAAGAAAAGTTGGTAGCTAAATTGAATACTCAACTCTCTTTCGCCCCTTCTCAAGTTGAGCGATTGATTCCGGAGATTACTCAAGCCATTCAGCATAATAAAGTTGTTGAGATCAAATATTTGGGAAAAGTACGAGAGGTGCTTCCGTTTGAGACTTATCATGAGAATGGTAAAAGTTACCTGAGAGCTTTCTGCAAGTTGGCAAATGATCGCAGAACTTTTAATGTCGCAAAGATTGAGAATTTTCAAATCTTGGCTATCTCAGAGTTGGCGCCGAATGCGGTGCCATCAGAGCGCAAACCCAAGCGGGCCAAAATTAAAATCCACCACAGCGCAAGGCTGGTTCGAGAGAGCCTGGGAGTAGAGAGTGGTCAAGATGAGGTGCAATTCTTTTCAACCCAGTGGCTACTTTCACAAGTGCTCGCCTTGGGCGGGGCGGTAGAGCTGCTAGATGAGGATTTACGAAGCGAGATAAATCAACGGATTAGGGCTAGCCAAGCGCTATATCTCTAGTATCTTAGGGCTATGTTTTTACGCGAACCGACACATATCCTTCTGCTAGTTCTAGTTCTAGTTATCCTTTTTGGAGCTAAGCGACTTCCAGATTCTGCAAAGTCTGTAGCTAAATCTCTTCGTATCTTCAAAACCGAGATGAAAGACGGTAAGGAAGATAATAAGAAGGATCCGCAAGACAACTAAAACGTGGCTAGCATCCAAGGCGGCACTATGCCGCTACTTCAGCATCTAGCCGAATTTAGAGAGCGTATCTTTAAGTCCGCAATCATCGTAAGCGTTGGTTTTGTAATTAATTGGTTTCTATACAACCCAATAGTTCAGAAGTTAGCCGAACCAGTATGCGATTTGGATTTAGCGCAACGGAATAATTCGGAACAATGTGGCGCGCTCTATATAAATGGCGTACTCGGACCAATTAATTTGCAAATAAAAGTTTCTCTAATCGCGGGGCTAATTATCACAGCGCCACTATGGATTTATCAGCTCTGGGCTTTCGTTTCACCAGGACTTCACAGGCACGAAAAGAAACGCGCATTTCTTTTTTTGACTGCGGCTACACCTTTCTTCGCAGGTGGCGTCACCCTCGGTTACTTAATTCTCCCGGTAGCGATTCGTGTTCTCTTTGGTTTCACTCCTAGCCAGCTGCAGAACTTGATTAATTTTGGTGACTATTTAGATTTCG
Organism: Actinomycetota bacterium; assembly: GCA_046048895.1. GTDB lineage: Bacteria > Actinomycetota > Actinomycetes > Nanopelagicales > Nanopelagicaceae > ZLKRG08. The sequence goes on along the minus strand of JBJOFF010000007.1, from coordinate 27,652 downwards.
TACTGCGCGTAATTTTGCTCTTTGGATTGGCCTTTGAATTACCCGTATTTTTAGTAACGCTCAATTTGCTTGGCGCGGTCTCAGGTAAAACTATCCTGCAACATTGGCGAGGCTGGGTTTTTGGCATCACCGTATTCATTGCGGCATTTACGCCATCCGCAGATCCATTGACAATGCTGCTACTTGCTATACCACTCTATATTTTCTATTTCGCCGCTGGCGGAATTGCGCTCTTAAATGATCGTAAGCGCAATGTGGCTATTAGCGATTAATCCCACCAGCGGTCGGGGTAGAGGTGCAGCAGTTGGGCAAGAGGTATCGAATTTTCTCACCGAAAGATCAATACATTACCGAATCGTGGTTGGCTCAAATGCAGCAACTTTTCAAGAAAATCTAGCTAGAGAGTGCCGCAATACTAAAAGTATTTCTGGAATTATTGCAGTTGGCGGTGATGGGCTTATCCATATCGCGATTCAAATTGCAGTTTCATTTCGAATAGCGCTGGTTCCAATTCCTGCCGGTACTGGCAATGATTTTGTTAGATCGCTTGGTTGGGATCCGGAACGTGTTCTAGAACCGCTATGGCAGGCGCTAAATCAAGAACCAGAAGCTATAGATTTAGGCAGTATCGATGGCGAGTACTTCGGCGCCATAGCATCAACGGGTTTTGATTCACTTGTGAATGAAAGAGCGAATTCTTTAAGTTGGCCTAAGGGTCCAGCCAAGTACAACGTAGCGATGGCTCTAGAGTTACCTAAATTTAAGCCTATGGAATACAAATTTACCGTTGATGGTAAAAGTTATCAGCGTGAGGCAATGCTGATTGCAGTTGGCAATGGCCGTTCTTATGGCGGCGGAATGTTGGTCTGCCCAGATGCGGATTTAACAGATGGTCTTTTGGATCTGATGATTTTAAATCCGGTATCCAAGCGGGAATTTGTGCGAATCTTTCCAAGTGTTTACGAGGGAAAACATATAGATCATCCGCAAGTCGAGATTTTTAAGGTTAAAGAGGTTTACATCGAGGCAAGCGCAATCTGTTATGCAGACGGAGAGCGCATAGGGCCGATGCCGGCAAATATTTCAGTAGCAGAGGGAGCGCTGGCGACATGGAAGCGCTAAGTCCTGCAGAACGTTTTGCTGCGGCTAAAGCTAAAGGAAAGCATCCGATCGCAAATGCATTTTTTGAGACCTTTGATTTTCAATTAGATGAATTCCAAGTCAAAGGTTGTTATGCAATCGAGGCGGGTAAAGGCGTTCTGGTCGCCGCACCAACTGGTGCCGGTAAAACAATCGTTGGAGAGTTTGCCGCGTATATCGCGACCGAGCAAGGCAAAAAGTGCTTTTACACCACGCCAATAAAGGCGCTATCAAATCAGAAGTACCAAGAATTCGTAGAGCGGTTTGGCGAAGAGCGAGTTGGATTACTTACGGGTGATAACAGCATTAATAGCGATGCTGACATCATGGTGATGACCACCGAAGTGCTCAGAAATATGCTCTACACAAATTCATCCACGTTAATTAATTTGGGTTATGTAGTTATGGATGAGGTGCACTATTTGGCCGACAAGTTCCGCGGAGCTGTATGGGAAGAGGTTTTGATTCACCTAATGGAGAGCGTGCAAGTTATTTCGCTCTCTGCGACAGTCTCTAATGCCGAAGAGTTTGGTGAATGGTTGCAAGCAGTAAGAGGGGATACCGAGATTGTGGTATCTGAAAATCGTCCTGTTCCGCTCTATCAACATGTATTGATAGGCAATCGCTTGATTGATCTCTTCAACGAAGATGGGGGTGTTAATCAAGCGCTCTTTAAAAGCGAACGCGAAGCGCTCCGTCGAATTCGTACCCCGAGGCACCGAGGACGAATAGACGATGAAAGTCGACTCAGTCGCGCTGAAGTTATCGAGAAATTACAGTTCAATCAGATGCTCCCAGTCATAACTTTCATCTTTTCACGTCAAGGTTGCGATTCCGCAGTAAAACAATGTTTGGCAGCAAATCTTCGATTGACTAATACGGAAGAACGTGAAGAAATCCGTGCTACGGCTAATAAATACACTGCAACTCTGAATTCGGAAGACTTGGAGTTACTCGGGCACAACGAATGGTTGGCGGCTCTCGAACGCGGTATTGCAGCTCATCACGCAGGGCTTCTGCCAGTATTTAAGTCTTGCGTCGAAGAACTATTTCAAAGAGGGTTATTGAAAGCGATCTTTGCCACAGAAACTTTGGCCTTGGGAATTAATATGCCGGCTCGAACAGTATTGTTGGAGAAATTAACAAAATGGAACGGTGAGGCACATGTTCCGGTGACACCGGGTGAATACACCCAGTTAACAGGTCGTGCCGGACGTCGAGGAATAGATATTGAAGGAAATGCAGTAGTGATGTGGTCACCGACCGTCGATTCAGCTACTGCAGCGGGGTTAGCTGCGACTCGAACTTATCCGCTTAGGAGTTCTTTTTCACCAACCTATAACATGTCTATTAACTTACTTGAAAGATATGGTCGAGACCGAGCACGTAATTCCTTGAAATCATCTTTTGCTCAATTCCAGGCAGATCGCGCGGTCGTGGGATTAGATCGCCAAATTCGTAAGAACGAACAGACAATCAGTGAATATAACTTGAATCAACTCTGTCATCTAGGTGAATTTTCTGAGTACGCAAAGTTGCGACGAGAGATAAAGCAAGCAGAAATTTTGATTTCTAAGCGCAGTCGGATTGATAATAAACAGCGGGCTCATTTAGAAGCGGAACTTTCAAACTATCGCAAAGCTATGCGTCAACATCCTTGCCATTCTTGCAACGAACGAGAAGCGCATGCTCGCATTGCAGAGCGCGCAGATCGATTAATCCGTGAGAATGAAGGGCTAATTGCGAGAGTAGAGAATCGCACAAATGTGATCGCAAAAACTTTTGACCGAGTTACCCAGGTACTTAATAAATTAGGCTACCTGGATGGAGATCAGGTGACCTCTAGCGGCAAGATGCTCTCGAAAATTTACGCGGAGTCAGATCTCTCTATCGCTGAAACTATTAATAGTGGCGTTTTAGATAAGCTTTCAGATATCGAAATCGCATCAGTGTTATCGATATTTCTCTTTGAATCAAGAAAACCAGAAGCTCCCAAAATACCTAACTCACAGGTTCAAGATGCTCTGAAAGAGATTGTGGCAATCTGGGCAAAGTTGCAGAGCATCGAGAATGAATATGATGTCAAAACTCAGAAAGAACCTGACTTTGGATTTTGCTGGATAGCATTTAGGTGGGGCGGTGGGCATGGTTTGAATTCAGTTCTACGAAATTCTGACCTCTCAGTTGGAGATTTTGTGCGAGCCACCAAACAGTTGATAGATTTACTAAATCAAGTTGCTGGAGCTAGATCGGAACTGCGCGAAAAGGCGCTCTCTGCAATTAAGAAACTAGATCGGGGAGTGGTTGTGTATTTAGGCGGCGTAGCATGAGTTTGATGCTCCTAGATAGCGGTTCGCTCTGGTACCGCGCTTACTATGGAATGCCAGATACCCTGGTCGCTCCTGATGGCACACCAGTAAATGCAATTCGCGGTTATTTAGATATGTCTGCTCGATTAATTTCGATGTATAGACCTTCACGACTAGTTGCTTGCTTAGATGGTGATTGGCGACCAACATGGCGTGTTGAGCTATTTCCTGATTACAAAGCCAATCGATTAGAAGCAGATGGCGAAGAAGAAGCGGAACCAGATTTACTGACGCCACAGATTCCAATTTTGCTAGATGTCTTAGATGCATTTGGCATCCCAATTGTAGGCGCAGATGACTACGAAGCTGATGACGTTATGGCGACCTATGCCATCAAAGAACCTGGACCTATTCGAATTGTCACTGGCGATCGCGATCTATTTCAATTAGTAAAACCTGAACCAGATGTACAAGTAATTTATTTAGCCAAGGGAATTAGCAATCACGATTTGGTCAATCAAGAATGGGTAGCCAAGAAATACGATATTCCTGGCGATAGATATGGGTTATTTGCCACGTTTCGCGGAGATGCTTCCGATGGTTTACCTGGAGTTAAGGGAATTGGTGAGAAAGGTGCGGCGCTTATTGCTCGCCATTATGCAACTGCAGAGGAAGCAATTGCCGGCGCTTTAGCAGGCCATGAACATCTATCAACTGGTCTGAGAAAGAAGATTATCGAAGGCCAAGATTATTTAGCATTTGCTCCCAAACTAGTGGCATGCGCAACTGATGTGCCGTTGCCACAAATTGATTTAACTATTCCTAAGCGACCAAAATCAATGGATGCAATCAAGAGTATTCAAGAGCAGTACGGATTAGGTGCATCAGTTGATCGTTTAATTTCAGCGCTGAATTGGTAAATTGAGAAATTTGCGATGAGACCAATAATTCTGATTCCAACCTACAACGAACGTGAATCGATAAAAGATCTACTAGATGGCATTCGAAATTTAAATAAAGATATTGAGATACTAATAATTGATGATAATTCGCCAGATAAAACTACAGATTATGTTAAGTCGTTAAATTATTTCAAAGTCGACATTATGCAGCGGGCTCAGAAAGATGGACTCGGTAGTGCATATAAAGCTGCGATAAAGCAAATTCTGCAAAATGCTACTTACACACATTTAATCTCAATGGATGCAGATGGTTCACATCGGCCCGAGGATCTCCATGAGATGCTTAAAGTATCTGAAGCCAATCCAGAGAGCTTCATTCTGGGATCGCGCTGGATTCCAGGTGGTGCCATTGTTAATTGGCCAAACCATAGAAAATGGTTATCTAAAGCTGGCACTAAATATGCCAAATGGGCCTTAAAGATGGATACAAACGATTTAACTGGTGGATTTAGAATCTATCCACGCAAAGCTTTAGAAAAGATTGATCTGGATCAAATAACTTCTAATGGTTATTGCTATCAAATTGAAATGGCCTTTGCCTTAAAACATCTACCTAAGATGGAAATCATCGAAGTTCCAATTACCTTTGTAGAGCGCGAACAGGGCCAATCAAAGATGAGTCAACGAATCGTGCTTGAGGCGATGCTTAAGGTAACCACGCTCGGCTTGGGCCTCCGTTTAAGACCTTCCGCCGATAAGTTACATTATGTTAAGTAATCTTACTGAAGCCTAAGCAAAGTCGCTAACCGGCGGACAGGTACAGATTAAGTTCCTATCCCCGTGTGCGCCATCAATTCGACCAACCGTTGGCCAATATTTACCGCGTTTACCCATCAAAGATGAGCTTTGACCAGCTGGGAAAGCGGCAGCTTCGCGTGAATACGGGAGGCTCCACTCGGCACCTAAGAGGCTAGCTGAGGTATGTGGAGCATGGCGTAGGGCGCTCTCCTCCACTTTGACCTTACCTTTTCGAACTTCATCAATTTCGGCTGCGATCTGTTGCATCGCTTCGATAAAGCGATTGATCTCAGTTAAATCTTCAGATTCGGTTGGTTCGACCATCAATGTTCCAGGTACCGGAAAGGACATGGTTGGTGCATGGAAGCCAAAATCCATCAATCGTTTAGCGACATCGTCAACGCTTACGCCAGTCTCTTTGGTGATATCTCGAAGGTCCAAGATGCACTCGTGGGCGACTAGGTTGTTCGCTCCAGTATAAAGAACTGGGAAATCTTTATGTAGCGCTTGCGCAATGTAGTTAGCTGACAAAATTGCAACTTGAGTTGCCCGAGTTAAGCCATCGCCACCCATCATTGCAATATATGACCAAGAGATTGGAAGAATGCTCGCCGAACCATAAGGAGCTGCAGAGATTGGCCCAGGACCAGTTGCTGGTCCGCATTCAGAATCCAACGGATGGTTTGGCAAGTATGGCGCAAGGTGTGCTCTTGCAATTACTGGACCTACGCCAGGACCGCCGCCACCGTGTGGAATCGAAAATGTTTTATGTAGATTTAAGTGCGATACATCGCCACCAAATTTTCCTGGCTGCGCAGTACCAACTAGCGCATTTAAATTCGCGCCATCAACATAAACCTGTCCACCGGCATCATGAACCAATTGGCAAATTTCGCCAATCGCAGATTCAAATACACCATGAGTAGATGGATAGGTAACCATCAAGGCTGCTAATGAATCTTTGTGCTCCGCAATTTTCGCTTTGATATCTTCAACTGAGACGTTTCCGGTCTCATCGCAGGCCACAACTACTACCTTCATGCCCGCCATAACCGCTGACGCGGCATTTGTACCGTGAGCTGAGGATGGAATCAAACAGATATTGCGAGCTGCTCCTCCGTTTGCATCAAGATATTTACGAATTGCTAACAAACCAGCAAACTCTCCTTGCGAACCTGCATTAGGTTGTAGCGATACTGCGTCATATCCAGTTATCGCTACTAGCCAATCTGATAGCTCTTTCACTAATTGGCGAGAACCAACAGTTTGATCTAGCGGCGCAAATGGATGAAGTTGCCCAAACTCTGGCCAAGTTACCGATTCCATCTCTGTTGCAGCATTTAACTTCATGGTGCAAGAACCAAGTGGAATCATGGTGCGATCTAACGCTAAGTCACGATCAGCGAGCGTACGCATATAACGCATCATTGCAGTCTCGTTATGATAGGTATTAAAGGTCGGATTAGTTAGATAGCTGCTGGTTCGAATTAACGTTGCAGGGATACTGCTCTCCCCTTTTGCTACCAAGGTAACGCCAAAGGCTTTCGCTAAATCACTTAACAACTGCTCGTCAGATAGTTCATCAAATGAAACACTGACTCGGTTTTCATCAACTACCCGAACATTGATTCCTAAATCACGCGCTGCCTTTACTTGTGAAGCGTTGCCATCGAATGTAACTGTGTCAAAGAAAGACTTATTTGAGTTCGGAGTCGATGCCGCCCAGCGAGCTGCGATCGCATGGACGCGCTCAGCAATCTCCTTTAACCCTTTAGGTCCATGCCACATGGTGTAGAACGCGGCCATCACAGCAAGCAGTACCTGCGCAGTACAGATATTCGAAGTTGCTTTCTCTCGACGAATATGTTGTTCGCGAGTCTGTAACGCTAAACGAAATGCACTAGCGCCATGAACATCAATTGATTGACCAACTAAACGCCCTGGCATTGATCGTTCTAAACCATTTCGAACTGCCATGTAACCTGCATGTGGACCACCAAATCCCATCGGCACACCAAATCTTTGAGTGGAGCCAACTGCCACATCAGCGCCCCATTCCCCTGGCGCTTTAATCATCGTTAAAGCTAGAAGATCCGCTGCGGCTACCACTACTGCACCTTTATCGTGCGCCCACTTTGCTAGATCATGATGATCAATAACTGCACCAAAGGTATTTGGATATTGAACTAGAACTCCAAAGAGATCTCCGGAATATTCAGAGAATTTTGTGACATCAAATGTTTGGACCTTAAGACCAAGCGGATTTGCACGAGTTTCGATGACTGCCAAAGTTTGCGGGTGAACATTTTTATCCACTAAAAATATGGCATCGTCGCTTCCTTTGTAGGCACGATGTGCCAGAGTCATCGCTTCTGCTGCTGCGGTGGACTCATCTAACATAGAAGCATTAGCAATATCCAACGCCGTTAAATCTGTGACTGCAGTTTGGAAAGCAAAGAGCGCTTCTAAACGACCTTGAGAAATTTCAGGCTGATAAGGAGTGTATGCGGTATACCAAGCCGGATTCTCTAAAACATTACGAAGTACAACCGCAGGAGTAATAGTTCCGTAATATCCCATTCCAATAACGCTTCGGAAAACTTTATTCTTGTTTGCGCGTTCGCGTAGCGCAGCGATTGCTTCGCTCTCCGATAACGCTTTTGGAAGCGCATCCTCAAGTTTGCTCTGCATCGCAATACTTTGCGGAACTACCTTAGCCACAAACTCTTCTAAACTCTTCGCTCCCATTTTTTGGAGCATAAAATCTATTTCAGAGTTAGTTGGACCAATATGACGTGATGCAAAAGTCATGCGACTTCCCTCAGCTTTCCGATCTTCTTACTGGGGAAGATTAATTCTTTTTACGCTCCGCGCGCCTTCCTGCGAAGGGCCAATTCATCGTTACTTTCGCCACCAATTACCTGGCCATCGAACTCACCCTGCAGAGTCGATAGTGAACCCTCTACTTCAGAGGCCACCTTTCCAACGGCGATTCCAAATACCCCTTGCCCACCCTGAAGTAGGTCGATAATTTCATCTGGCGACGAGCACTCGTAAATTGAGGCGCCATCGGACATTAAAGTCATCTTCTCAAGGTCATGTATTCCCTTTGCGCGAAGATGTTCGACCGCGGTACGAATATTCTGGAGCGATACGCCAGCATCGAGTAATCTCTTAATAATCTTTAAAACTAAAATATCTTGAAAACCATAAAGTCTGGCGCTACCCGATCCGGCTGCATTTCTGATCGATGGTTCTAGTAAACCAGTACGCGCCCAATAATCTAATTGGCGATAGGTAATTCCTGCAGCAGAGCAAGCGGTAGCGCCGCGAAATCCGGCCTTTTCGAGGTCTGCTGATGTCATTGGGGAATTTTTCCTTTACAGCTGGGGAAATTTCAACTGATGGCTAAATGTAGAACTATTAAGCGTTAACTCCAAGGAGCGACACGCTCAAAACCTCTACTTTAGGTTTAGAGTTCTTAGGCAAAATCCTCTGGAGAGATCTCATCAAGAAACTCTTTAAATTTCTCAATCTCATCTTCGCCGCGCTCCGGGATTGAGATACCAGCTTCGTCGAAGAGCTCTTGGCGGGCGAGAATCGGCGCCTCTACCCTGATAGCTAAAGCAACTGCATCTGATGGGCGCGATGAGACCTTCTGCTCCTGCCCATTTTGATCAACCAAGATCAAATCCGAGTAGAAGATGCCATCTCGTAGTTCAGTTAGATGCACAGATCTCAAACGGATCTGCTCCTGCTCCAAAATATTTACCAAGAGATCGTGAGTCAAAGGGCGTTGAGGGGTTAGACCTTGCTGGCTAAAGGCGATCGCTGTGGCCTCAGCGGTGCCCACCCAGATCGGAAGATACCTGGAACCTGAAATCTCTTTTAGTAGAACAATCGGTTGATTGGAGGGCATCTCGATTCGAACGCCAACTACCTCTACCGGAATCATTGCCTTATGCCCTTAATTTCTAGCTTTGTTAACTTTATTAGCGAAGTCTATTTAGGCCGGTACGAACTAAAGCAGCATGGAGCTTTACCGATAGTGATGCCAGTTCGCGTTGTACCTCTTCAGCGCGAGCTTTAGCTTCGATGCTCTTCTGTCGAGTAAGCGGAGTGATGACCTGTTCGATTAAACCGACTTCACGATCTGAAGCAGATTTAAATGAACGAAGATGTCTGGCTTCAATTCCAAACGATGCTAATTCAGTAACTACTTTGGCAACAGCCAGCGCATCTCCATCATAGTAACGGCCAACCAATGTGATTAAGCCATGGCTCTCAATTTCAACCAATTGATCATCTTTTAAACCCGAGGCTTTCAATAACTCTTCTCGAGAGAGGCGAAGTTCTGAAGCTTCTGCAAAGGATGCGGCGCTAATATCGCTATCAGATGAGATTACGCCAAGTCGTGGAGCTGGCGCGCTACCTGCGCTACCAGGAGTCAATCCACGATCCATCGCATCTAGATTCTCTTTGATAACTTTCAGCGGCAAATATTGATCACGTTGAGCCAAGAGCACATAACGCAAACGATCTAAATCTATTGCGGTGAATTTACGGTAACCGGATGGGGTTCGTTGTGGCTCGATCAATCCTTCAGATTCTAAGAAGCGAATCTTCGAGATTGTTACATCTGGAAATTCTCCACGTAGTCTGCCGAGTACTTCCCCAATACTGAGATATGCGCGTGCTGGAACGGACATTTAATATTTATCCTTTAATTACTCTGTTTTGATTTAAGGTTTTGAACAAAGAGCATATGAAATTTACCGAACTGGATTTCATCGCCACTTGTTAAGGTTGCGCGAGCTATTGAATTATTATTTACATAAGTTCCGTTAAGGCTACCTAGATCAATTAATTCAAATCTCTCACCGGTTCTGCGGATATTTGCGTGTTTGCGAGAGACAGTTACATCGTCTAGGAGCACATCATTATCGCCAGACCGGCCAATTGAAGTCTCTGGGGAATCTAGAAGAAAACGCTCTCCACGATTTGCTCCGCGATGAATTATTAACATCGCAGAATCTGGATTTAGCTGGGAAATAACGTTCCGCTCTTCAGCAGTTAACTGCTCGAGCGCATCTTCGGAATCAACTGAGCGAAGCCCTAGATTGATAGTTGAGGTGACCTCATACTCAATCTCTGGCATCTGATCCCCATTCTCTTCAAATCCATAAAAAGCAGCGAATTGAAGATATTTACGTTAACTAAACCTTGAGGGCGAAGATAACCATCTCTCAGGGTTACCGTCAAGTGGAGGTTTTATCCTAAAAAAACCTAAGTTAACCTATGAGTGCGCTGTAACCAGCTGCATCCATCAATGAATTTGATGGAGTTGAAATTTCAACCTCTGCGATCCAGCCGGCGCCATACGGATCAGAATTTAATGTCTCAGGAGCAGAATCTAATTGTGAATTTACTGCAACCACTGTTCCTGATACTGGTGAGAATAACTCTGAAACGCTCTTTGTAGATTCGATTTCACCGCAGACCGCACCTTCAGAAACGCTATCGCCAACCTTTGGTAATTGCACATAAACAATGTCTCCAAGTGCACCTTGCGCATAATCTGTAATGCCAATCTTTACGCGGTTGCCACCTGATGCATCTACCCATTCGTGTTCTTTTGAATATTGCAGATTTCCAGGAACGTTTGACACTTTAGACTCCCTAATTTTCTAGCTTTCTAGCTGGTTGGTTTTACTGTTGAATCAATATGTTGGGAAATCTAATACTTTTAAGGCCAGATACCAAGTACCCAAAGCCAGTAATTAGGTAGAGCGCCACTCCCCAAGCGCTAAAAGCCCATCCAAATACATAGCCAAGAGCGCCAACCCAGCCAGAACTTTGAGATAGGAAGAGCAGCGGAAAGGCGTAGAGCAGATTAAAGGTGGCGGCCTTGCCGATGTAATTAACCTCTAAAAGCGCAAGGCGCTTACGTTTTAGCGCTACATTAACAAGTAGCAAGATAAAGTCTCTCAGAACCAGTGCCAGAACTAACCAAGTTGGAAAAATATCGCGATCCCAGAGCACATAAAGAGATGCGGCAATATAAAAGCGATCGAACATCGGGTCCAAAATAGCCCCGAGTCTAGATTCCTGGTTTAACCATCTTGCGACCTTGCCATCGAAGTAGTCGGTCAGACTTGCGACAGCTAGCACCAATAAGGCCAATCCATCTCGCTTATCGCCAGCTAATGTTAAAAAGACCGGGATTAAAGCGCCGCGTAAAATCGAGAGCAGATTTGGAATGGTAAACATTAATCGCGCTCTCTTACCTTTACCGAAACTTGCACCGGACTGCCAGCAAAACCAAATTCTTCGCGCAATCGACGTTCGATAAATCGACGATATGGAGGTTCAATCCAATCGTTGGTGAAGATAACAAACTTTGGCGGCGCGATACCTGCTTGAGTGGCGTAATAAACCTTAGGTTGTTTGCCGCCACGAACTGGAGGCGGCGTGGCCCCAATTAGCGCGCCCATAAATGAATTTAGCTTGCCGGTCGGAACGCGAGTCTCCCATGAGGCAAGTGCCGTACGAAGTGCCGGTGCCAGGCGGTCTCGATGCCAACCAGTTTTAGCTGCGACATTTACTCGTTGCGCCCAAGTGATATGAGTTAAATGGCGATCCAACTCTTTATTCAATTGCAATTGGCGATCTTCGTCTACTAGATCCCATTTGTTCATTACTAAAACTAAAGCCTTGCCAGCGTCCTCGACCATACTGATAATTTTCAAGTCTTGTTCAGTTAATGGTTCAGATGCATCTAATACCAAGGCCACTACCTCAGCGCGCTCTAATGCAACTTGAGTTCTCAAAATGGAATAGTAATCACTTCCACTTGCTTGGTTGGATCGCTTCTTAATTCCGGCAGTGTCGACAAAGCGCCAAGTAGTTCCGCCAAAATCGATTAGCGAATCAACTGGATCTCTGGTCGTCCCAGCTTTATCGTCAACTAACGAGAGTTGCTCACCAGCAATGGCATTTAGCAGACTCGATTTACCAACATTTGGTCTACCGATTAGGGCGACTTTTCGATGGTTATCTTTCACGATCGCGCTACCAACTTCAGGTAGCGCAGCTACTACTAAATCAAGTAAGTCAGCACTTCCCTTGCCGTGTAGCGCAGTAACAAAGTGTGGTTCGCCGAGTCCTAAATTCCACAATGCATGTGCTTCAGATTCCTCCTTTGGAGAATCAACTTTATTCGCAACTAGAAAAACTTGCTTCTTTGATTTACGCAACGCATCAACCATCGCTTCATCTTCGGTTTGAGCGCCAACTTGAGCATCAACTACAAATAAAATTACATCTGCTTCCTGAATTGCAATTTCAGCACCAGCGCTTACACCAACTGAGATTCCGTCAGGATGAGACTCCCAACCACCGGTATCCATCAAAATAAATTCGCGCGAATTCCATTCACATTCATATCTGACCCGATCTCTAGTTACGCCTGGCACATCTTCAACGATTGCTTCTCTACGACCCAAGAATCGGTTAATAAGAGTGGATTTACCTACATTTGGGCGGCCCAGTATGGCCACAATCGGCAAACCCAAAAGTTGGCGCTCTTTTAAAAGCTCCCAAATAACTTCAACTGTTTCGTCCAAATTAATTTCTGTTGAATCAATTTCAACCGCATCGATTGACTTTTCTAAAGGAGAGACTTGTCGCGTCGAATCTTTCTCATCTCGCACCGCTAAAGAATCAGCGAGATTCAAATTGGTATTTAATTCAGCTTCACGACGTTTAGCTCGTGCAGCTAAATCTGCAGTTAAGTAAATTTTTAAATGTGCTTGCGGAGCAACAACCGTTCCAATATCTCGTCCTTCAACCACAATTCCTTTAGCGGCCTCAGAGATGATCCGGCGTTGTAACTCAACCAGCTCAGCGCGCACCTCAGGCATCGCTGCATAAGTTGAAACTTTGGCGGTGACATCTTCGCTTCTAATTTCACTAGAGATATCTCTCTTACCGCATTTGAGGATTGCCTTCTCAGGATCTGGATTAAAAGATAATTTCTCAACTTTCAGTGCAGCAACTAAATCATCTGCGTTATCGATTTTCTTCTCCATCGCAAGCCAAGTCGCTCCGCGATAAAGCGCTCCCGTATCTAGATAATTCCAACCCGCACGCTTCGCTAATGATTTAGAGGTGCTTGATTTTCCAGCGCCGCTCGGACCATCCATTGCAACAATAATCGGCATTACTTCTCCGATCTTGGTGGATGTACTCGCCAACCAGCCGCGATTAAATGTTGATTTAATTCTGCGGCATCACTTGCGCTTAATGCTAACAAAACCAAACCTGTCTCTTGTTCTGGCGAGTGTTCAATAGTTATATCTTCCACGTTTACATTTGCTCTTGCACATTCACCAAAGAGCAACGCTAATTGATTTGGTTTATCGTCAATAACCACTGGCAGATAGGTGTAATTACGTGAAGCGCTCCGGTGTTTACCTGGTAGCGATTGACGACCTCTGCGACCTCTTTCAAGCACGCTAGATACATCGTAGGTGTCGATTAATGTCGATAAATCTTTTTGGAAATCTTTTAGTAAAGGTAGCAGCGCATCCTTGTTTAACTTCAAGATCTCTCGCCATAGTTCAGGATTAGATGCGGCAATTCTCGTAGTATCAAGAACTCCACTGCCAGCAAGGGCTAGATGTTCTGGGCTCTTGCCAAGTAGCTGCGCTGCTAAAAGCGAGGAGATTATCTGCGGCATATGGCTAACTGCTGCCACCGCCATATCGTGATCCTCTACGCTCATCGCGATTACTCGCGCACCAAGCTTCTCGATAAACTCTTTAACTTGCGCAATAGATTGGCCAGAGGTCGCCTCAAGTGGAGTAATAATCCAACTCTTTCCTACAAATAGGTCTGATTGGGCCGCCTCTGCTCCATCGAGCTCTCGACCTGCCATTGGATGGGTAGGACAGAATCGCTCTGCCAACTCGGGGAATTTTTCAACTTCTACTTTAACTTTAGTTTTTGTACTACCAATGTCTATAAACGTCGACTTCGGATATAGATCTTTATACTTTGAAATTACTCCATTTAAAGCGCTGGTTGGAGTTGCAATGACTACCAGCGCTGGATCACTGATGGCCTTTGTAGCATCTGCTAAGTCATTGGCTAGAGATTGAGCGCGACCATCTTCATCGATTAATTGGACCTCTGCTCCGGCGCGTTTGGCACCAAGCGCTATCGAGGTTCCAATCAACCCAGCGCCGATTATTACTACCTTCATTGAGCGATATCTTTACGTAAGGCTTGTGCGCCTCGCAGATAGATATGTTTTGCAGCTCTATCCATCTGAACATGGAGCATCACTCTAATAACTAGCGGCATCGAGCCAGGTACATCCATCTCGACCGCACAAAGTAGCGGAACCGCTCCAAAGCCAATCTCGCGAGCTGAGGCGGCCGGGAAGGAGGCATTTAAATCAGGGGTGCAGGTAAGAAGTACTGAGATCACATCATCTGGGCTTAACTCGTTAGCCTGCAAAATGGCAGGTAAGAGCTCTTTTACTCCGGAGGCAATCTCCTCAGGAGTATTGGCGCCCACCTGAATTGCGCCGCGAATAGCTCTCAAGTTCATGTCGAGAGTTTACCTTTCCTCGTAAAATTTCGTTGGATTTAGAAATAACCTTTTCCCCATATATTTATTTGTCGCTAAATATTAATCAGCCCTAAAGAACACTAATCCTTTTTCCTAGATTTCGGACAACCTCAATTATCGATAAATTGTTATTTAGAACGCTTCTATGCTGTTTCAATGTCGACAAATTTATATTCAATTCTCTATTTAATTGTTTTATTAATATATCGATAATTGGCAATTGTAGATATAAAGGTTTATGGGTTTAATTGTAAAGCTTTATATAAATTAACCACTTCAACCTCATTTAGATCTCTCCAACGACCCTCTTTCAAATCTCCTAGGAGAATTGGTCCAAATTGACTGCGCACCAACCTTAAAACCGATACCCCTATTGCCTCCATCAACCGCCTAATAATGTGATAGCGACCTTCATGAATCTTCAACTCAAGCCAGTTATTAGGTAGCTCTTTGTAGCCAGTAACTCGAGCAATTCCATCCTCAAGTTCGACCCCTTTGGTGAGAATCGATTTAGCATCCTTTGGTAGCTCCCCTTCGAAATTAACCAAGTAGGTCTTCTCGAGCCCGAAACTTGGATGGGTCGCCCTAAAGGTGATCTCGCCATCGTTAGTAAGAAGAATTAAACCTTCGGAATCCTTATCTAATCGGCCAACGTGAAAGAGCCGCTCTTTACGAAAATCTACCAATTCAGAGAGCGAAGGACGGCCATCGGGGTCGAACATAGTGGAAAGAACGCCTCTTGGCTTATATAGTGCAAGATAAGTCTTAGACAATGTCAAATTAATTGTCTCACCATCGACTTCGACCTTAGACTTTTCATTCACTTTGAAGCCAAGTTCGGTGACTCTCTTACCATTAACCTTTACGCGACCAGCCTCAATCAAAGAGTCGGCTCCGCGACGGCTAGTTACGCCAGCGTCCGCAATAAATTTATTTAAACGAATTTCCATTTAGCGCAAGATTCCCATCTTTCGTGATGGGGCAATCCTACGTCAGGGTTACTTAATCAGTCAAAGAATCTAGAACTTCATCAAGCGCTGCAAGATCTGGCAGATATGGAGCTAGAGCAGGTAGATCCTCGATTGAATTTACTCCCAGACGCTCCAAGAAGTAGCTTGTGGTTTTATATAGAATCGCGCCAGATTCATGCTCTACCCCAGACTCTTCAACCAACCCTCGATTTACTAGGGTCTTCATTACTGCTTCAACATTTACGCCACGAATCGCAGAGACGCGAGCCCTTGAGATCGGCTGGCGATAAGCAATTACCGCTAAAGTCTCAAGTGCAGCTTGAGTTAAACGGCTCTGCTGGCCATCTAGAACAAATCGCTCTACTACGCTCGCCTGATCTGGGTGGCTATAGAAGCGCCACCCGCCATTGATCTTCTTAAGCTCAAAACCACGATCTTGGTAGCTCTCAACTAACTCGATAATCGCCTTCTCTATCCCTTCAACCGGTTGCTCGAGGATCGTTGCCAGGGTGGTCTCAGTAACTGGCTCATCAACCACCATTAAAATCGCCTCAATCGAGCGGTGTAGCTCGTTCATTGATTGCCCTCCTCAGCATCTAAATCCAGGTTAACTTCCACATCAAACTCCTCGGAGATCGCGATCTCACCCGATTCTGAACCTACCCAGCTAATCTGCAGATCGGTGAAGGCCTCTAGCTGCTCAAAGCGAAGCGACCCACTGCGATATAGGTCAAGAAGCGCTAAGAAACGGGCCACAACCACCATTGGCTCTTCGACATCATGCGTTAACGCTCTAAAACTTAAGTGTTTAGCTATACGTAACGCGGCAATTACAAACTTAGTCTGTTCGGCGACATTTACTAGCGGCTTATGGATATGTTCGACTGAAACTACCGGGGGCGCTTTTGGAAATAGCACGCGATCTGCAATCACCGCAAAGCGCTCAGGCCCCACCCCGATTAGAACCTCCGGAAGTAGCGATGCGAAATGAGGATCTAATGCGGTAGTTCTGGCAAAACTCTTCTCTGCCAAAGTTATACGCTCCGCAAATGTAGATGCGATCTCTTTAAATGCGCGATATTGCAGTAATCGAGCGAAGAGCAGGTCTCGCGCTTCCAGTAGCGCTAAGTCGGCCTCATCCTCAACTTCACCTTGAGGCAACAGCTTCGCCGCCTTTAGATCTAAGAGCGTTGCCGCGACTACTAGAAATTCAGTTGCTTGATCTAGCTGCCAACCCTCGCCACTCTCTTCGAGCTTACGGATATAACCGATAAATTCATCGGTGACGATTGAGAGCGCGACCTCGGTGACATCCATCTTGTGGCGCGAAATTAACTGCAAAAGCAGATCAAAGGGACCATCAAAGTTCTCTAAATGGACGGCGAAACCCGTTACTTCAGGGTTTTCAAGCAGTTCCATAGCCGCAAAACCTATCGCATTGCGCTCAAATAACTTGCCTTATCTGCGATACCCGCTTAAGTTTCCACCTGGAAAGGCAGGTTTAACGCTTGAACGCTAAATCGACATTTGAAGAAGTTGTCACCACTGCATCGCTAACCGATAGCGCGGCAAAGACACTTCCAACTCCTGCGCCAATTTCAGCACATGGTGGCGCAAAGGTAATCTCAATCTTTAATCAAAAAGGTGGTGTTGGAAAAACCACCACCACAATTAATCTTGGCGCAGCGCTAGTAGAACTTGGTCGCCGCGTACTTCTAGTTGATTTCGATCCGCAAGGTGGTATGACACTTGGACTTGGTGTTCGCGGAAATGAACTTCCTAAAGAAGAGACCGTCTATTACGCAATCATGGATCCGGCACATAATCCAGAAGATATTGTTTTAAAGAGTTCAATGGCTGGTCTGGATTTTCTACCTGCTAACCGCGAATTGGCTACTGCTGAAACCGTCTTAGGTGCAGAGATAGGAAGTCAATTCTTTTTAAAGCGCGTACTCACACCTCTTAAAGATTTCTACGATGTAATTCTGATCGATTGCCAACCAACTATGGGTCAACTTGCGATCAATGCACTTGTAGCTTCGGATGAAGTTATCGTGCCGTTGCAATGTGAATGGTTCTCGCTGCACGGTTTCATAGAGCTAAATAACAACTTAAATAAAGTTCGTCAGGCGCTAAATCCTGATCTTAAATTAGCTGGAATTTTGGCAACTATGTATGACCGTCGTGCAGTACATAACCGCGAAGTATTGGCGCGAATTGTTGAGCAATTCCCTGCCGATACCTTCGAAACAATTATTGCAAAGACGATTCGCTTCTCTGAAAGTTCAGTAAAGGGCGAACCTATTGTGCAATATGCACAGAATTCAGGAGCGGCTAACGCTTATCGTCGGTTAGCTCGCGAATTAATCTCTCGAGGAGGAGCTAAATGAGCCGCCGCGCTTCCCTGCCAGGTGCAGATGAACTATTCCGTGCCAAACCATTGGTCTCAGTACCAGATGTGGTTGCGACTGAAGATGCAGCGATGCCAATCGAAGCAACTAAACCAGCAAAGAAGAGCGGCGCAGTTCGTCAGACTCAACGACGTCGCGCAACTACTGCTCGCACGCCTTCTGGACGTGAACGTCACGATGAGAAAATCACTGTTTATCTATCACCGGATGAACTTTTCGATTTAGATCAAGCACGAATTTTGCTACGTGGTGATTTAGGTTTAGCTGCTGATCGCGGTCGAATTGTTCGTGAGTCGCTTGCCGTGATTATTTCCGACTTAGAAGCTAAAGGCGAAAATTCAATATTAGCTCGACGATTACGCGGCTTATAAAAGTTAAGCTCTAGGGTGCGCCAGTCTGTATGACTCGCGCACCTTATCTATTGTGATCAAAGTATAAATCTGAGTAGTCGTAACCGAAGCATGTCCAAGAAGTTCTTGCACTACTCGAATATCTGCACCACCATCTAATAAATGTGTGGCATAAGAATGTCTAAAAATATGAGGGGTCACGCGCGAAGTTAAACCAGATTTTCTAGCAGCGCTCTTAACTATCTCCCATGCACTAACTCTAGATAATCTAGTTCCACGCACGTTTAAGAAGAGCGCATTTTCATTCAATCGCTTCAAAAGTGTCGGCCTACAACGAACTAAATAGTCATCAACTGCAGCTTTGGCATATGAACCAAGTGGCACGATTCGCTCCTTGCCGCCTTTGCCACGAAGCTTTAAAACCCAGATTGATTCATTTCCAACAGTTGATTCATAAATATCATTTAAATTAATACCAACTACTTCAGAGACTCGACCGCCAGTGCTGTAGAGAAATTCAAGTAACAGATAATCTCGTAATGAAATTGGTGAACTTGGGTCCTTTGCAGCTTCAACCAATTTCGTTATCTCTTGAACGGTAAGTGCTTTAGGCAATCTCTGTCTCTTGCCAGTTTCTGGTAAATCATCAGTTGGATCGGCAATATTGAATTCACGATTTAAATAACTATGAAAGGATCGCACTGCACTGAAGTTGCGCTCAATTGATGATGGCGCTAGTTCTGCAATCGTTTGGGCATACTCTTTAATGGGCGCATTTGGATTATTTAAGTGCCAAGTTAAATACTTATTTAAATCGCGTCGGTATGCAGCTACTGTGTTAGCCGCGGCACCCTTTTCGATGCGCAGATAATCAATAAACGAATTGAGAGTATTGATATCCATGGGCAGTTGCTACAGCTTCGTACACGACTTTACCTTCGCAAACATTTAAACCCTTAGCTAGATCTGCATTTTGGCCAAGCGCCTCTCTCCAACCTTTATTGGCAATAGCTACGGCATATGGCAAGGTCGCATTGGTAAGCGCATAAGTAGAAGCGACAGGTACCGCGCCTGGCATATTGGCAACACAGTAAAAAATTGAATTATGAACTTTATAAGTTGGTTCCGCATGTGTAGTCGGACGTGAATCCTCGAAACAGCCGCCTTGATCAATTGCGATATCCACCAAGACAGAACCATGCTTCATTCGAGAGACTAATTCGTTTGAAACTAATTTAGGCGCTTTTGCGCCATGAATTAGTACCGCTCCAATAACTAGATCTGCTTCAAGTACTTCTTGTTCGATTGAATGATCGTTGGACATCAAAGTTTTAATAGTGCCGTTATAAAGTGAATCGATATATTGAAGACGCGCAGTGCTGCGATCCAAAATTGTGACATCCGCTCCCAGGCCCCGTGCCATCACTGCAGCATTCAGACCCGCTACTCCGCCACCAATCACAACTACTTTGCCTGGGCGAACTCCAGGAACACCACCTAGAAGGACTCCGCGTCCACCATTTGGTTTCTGTAGCGCAGCGGCACCAACTTGAGTTGATAAACGTCCTGCTACTTCAGACATCGGAGCCAAAAGCGGTAACTGTCCGTTAACTTCTACAGTTTCATAAGCAATCGCAATATTCTCAGCTTTAATTAAAGCATCGGTGCAATCTTTTGATGCCGCTAGATGTAGATAGGTATAGAGAATCTGACCTTTTTTCATTAAAGGATATTCCGCAGGAAGCGGTTCTTTGACTTTCATGATCATTTCGGCTGCGCCCCAAACGCTCTTTGCATCAGGAACCATTTCTGCACCTTGCGCCACATAATCTTTATTGGTAATCGCAGAACCTAAACCGGCGCCACTTTCAATAATGACCTTATGGCCATTTTTCACTAGTTCACGCACTCCTGCAGGGGTTAGCGCAACTCGAGCTTCTAGAGTTTTAATTTCCTTCGGGACGCCGATAATCATGAAACTATTTAATCGCAGCTTTAATCAAACCAGCAAATAACGGATGTGGTCTGGTTGGGCGAGATTTAAATTCTGGATGAGCTTGAGTACCAACGTAGTACGGATGCACATCTCGTGGTAGCTCCACAAATTCCACCAAATCCCGTTCGGTATTCATCCCACTAAAAACCATTCCTGAAGCTGCGATCTGATCTCTGTATTTATTATTGACTTCATATCGATGGCGATGGCGTTCGGTAATTTCGCTCTCGCCGTAAACTTCAGCCACAATTGAACCCTTTGCGAGTGATGCCTTATAAGAACCAAGGCGCATGGTTCCACCCAAATCTCCATCACCAGAGACATTAGCTAATTGATCTTTCATCGTGGCAATAACGGGCGCAGTTGCATCCGGTGCAAACTCAGCAGAATTTGCATCCTTTATTCCAGCTAAATTTCGTGCTCCTTCAATAACCATGCATTGCAAACCTAAACAAAGACCTAGAGTAGGAATCTTGTGGATGCGAGCATAGTTAAGCGCGCCAACCTTTCCTTCAATTCCACGAACCCCGAAACCACCTGGAACGCAAATAGCATCAACATCACTTAATGCAGCCTTTGCTCCTTCTGGTGTTGCGCAATCATCCGAAGGCACCCATTTGATTTCAACTTTCGCGTTATTTGCAAAACCACCAGCTCGAAGCGCTTCCGTGACTGAGAGGTAGGCATCTGGTAAATCTATGTACTTTCCAACTAAGGCAACTTTTACATGATGCTTTGGATTATGAACCACATCTAGCAGCGTGCCCCAATCTCCCCAATTAACATCCTTTGCCTTTAGCCCTAAACGGCGCACCACATAGGAATCAAGTCCTTCATTAAATAAGACTTTAGGAATGTCATATATCGAAGGCGCATCTACTGCTGCCACCACTGCCTCTTGATCCACATCGCACATTGCAGAGATTTTTCGTTTAACAGAATCTGGAATCTGGCGATCAGAACGTAGCACCACGCCATCTGGCGCAATACCAATACTGCGTAGCGCCGCAACGGAGTGCTGAGTTGGCTTAGTCTTTAACTCTCCGGAAGGTCCGATGTAAGGGACCAAAGAGATATGGAGATAGAAGACATTATCGCGTCCAACTTGTTGGCGAATTTGGCGAGCTGCTTCTAAGAATGGCTGAGATTCAATGTCTCCGACCGTGCCACCGATTTCGGTTATTACTAAATCAACATTTGGGCCATCAAATGCCAACATTCGTTCTTTAATTTCATTGGTGATATGTGGAATCACCTGAACGGTCTCGCCTAAATATTCGCCACGACGTTCGCGACTGATAACTCGAGAATAAACTTGACCAGTTGTTACATTGGCATCGCCAGAGAGAGAACGATCTAAGAATCTTTCATAGTGTCCGATATCTAAATCAGTCTCTGCGCCATCATCGGTAACGAAAACTTCACCATGTTGGAATGGATTCATGGTGCCAGGATCCACATTTAGATAAGGGTCGAGTTTCTGCATTGTGACGCGTAATCCGCGGGCCACCATTAAACGACCAAGACTGGAGGCAGTTAAACCTTTTCCAAGACTTGAGGCGACTCCGCCAGTTACAAAGAGATGTTTAGTCACATGAGAATTGCTCATGGGAGTAAAACTTATCACGCTTTTTAACGTGACTCTGCAATTAGCTCCTCTGCGTGTTTGCGCGCTGAAATTGAATCTTCATGACCGGCCAACATGCGTGCAATCTCTTCGATTCGTCCCTCTGGTGAGAGATTGCGCACCTGGCTAAGCGAAACCGAACCGCTCTCATCCTTTGAAACTACGAAGTGGGTATCTGCCCAAGCAGCAACTTGCGGTAGATGAGTCACCACAATCACCTGTGCAACTTTTGACAACGCCTTTAACCTTCGACCTACTTCAATTGCGGCCTTACCGCCAACTCCCGCATCGACTTCATCGAAAATATAGGTACCAATCTCTTCATTCATTGCGATTACCACTTCAATTGCCAGGGCAACGCGGGAGAGCTCTCCACCGGATGCGCCCTTTGCAATAGAAACTAACGGACCATCTTTATGTGTTTGCAAGAAGAAATTAACTTCATCGAAACCAGTGGCAGAGATATCTTGGTAATTATCGCTACTTTTTACCTCTACCACCAGATTGGTGTTTGGCATTGAAAGTGCATGGATCTCTGCAGAGGCCGCTTTCGAAAGTTTGATTGCAAACTCTCCCCTAATCTTTGAGATCTTGGTGGCTTCATCCACGCAACTCTTTTGCAGCGAATTTAAATCATTTTCCAGCTCCGCAATCCGATCGTCTCCGCCTTCAAGATCTGCAATTTCATTATCCAGATTTGCACCAATTTCAATTAATTCGTGCAGCGCTTGATTTGAATCGCTACTCGTAGAATTAGAGTGCTGCTTAATAAATTTATTTAGCTCGCTCTTTCGATTTTGTAGCGATTCTAGGCGACCAGGATCTGCAGCTAGATCCGCAAGGTAACCAGCAAGATTTGCAGCGATATCCTGTACCTCAAAGAAAGCCTCATTTAATTGATCGCTTATTGACGCAAGCGAAGGATCCAGTGCCACCGCTTTCTCTAAAGATTTCTTTGCGCTACCTAGCGCTGTGAGCGCTCCGCCCTCATCCGATTCCAAAATCGCACTTGCCGCTCCAGCTGTGCTAGTTAAACCTTCTATCGAGTTTAATCGACTAATTTCATCGTTGACTTCCTGCAGCTCGCCTGCTTGAGGTTTGATTTTCTTAAACGCGGTTGCGAATTCACGTAGCGCTTCAAGTTGACGTTCGCGTTCGCGTCCAGCGCTCTTCATAGCTTTAATTCGCTTGGCCAAATCTGAAGCTTCTGAGAGTAATTTTTGTAAATCCGATAAATTGAGATTTGCGTATAAATCTAGAAGTTCTAGATGCTTGGCAGATTTAGTGAGCGTTTGGCTAGCTGCTTGACCATGCACCATTACCAACTCTTCTGCGATCTCCTGCAATGCAGAAGCACTTACTGCAGAGCCGCTTGCAACCGCTTTAGATTTTCCGTCCTTGGTGACAGTTCTGGTCAGGATTAACTCTCCATCTTCGGAGATAACTCCTTTTTCATCAAAACGATCTACAAATTCTCTCGGGATATTGAAGGTTGCATTTGCAACTGCGCGTTCTGAACCGTGTCTAACTAAAGCAGAATCAGCCTTACCGCCTAGGACGAGATTTAGCGCAGTTAGCACCATCGTTTTGCCTGCGCCAGTTTCGCCAGTAATAACAGTTAGCCCCGGGCCAAATTCAAGGTTTGATTTTTCAATTACTCCAATGCCCGAAATGCTAATTTCATTGAGCGTTGGTCTTTTACGCACCGCGCCAGCCTTCGATTGGTAACTTGAATTTAGCGACTAAGCGGTCGGAAAAATTAGTTTGGCGAACGTGTGCCAGCTGAATCGGATTCTCAGCACGTTTCACTCTAACGCGATCTCCGACCAATAGACCTTCAAACCTAAGCGCATCAGATTTCACAATGCCATCTTCAGAGAGAATATCAATTGCGATATCTGATGAAGGAGGTATCACTAGCGGTCTTGTGAAGAGTGCATGCGCAGCAATTGGAGTTACCACTAAAGCATCAGTCTGTGGCCAAATTATTGGACCGCCTACGCTAAATGCATATGCTGTAGAACCAGTTGGCGTAGCCACTATTAATCCATCTGCCCACCAACTACTAATTGGTCTACCGTCAATCTGTAAGAGCAGTTCAATCATCGTGCCTTGTTCGCATTCGATGGTTACCTCATTTAGCGCCCAACCATCTGCGACTTTCTTGCCGCCACGTTCGATTTCATATTCCAAAATCAAACGAGGTTCGATGACATAACTCTTATCGACAATGGCTTTAGCAATCTCTTCGTAAGTGCTCTTCTCAACTTCAGCCATAAAGCCGACGCGACCAAGATTTATTCCTAGCAATGGCACCGCTAATCGACGGGCAATAACTGCGCCGCGCAAGATGGTTCCGTCGCCACCCAAAACAATAACAATCTCTGCATCAGACTCATCTACAAATTCAAAATCTGGTAGTAGCGACTTAATTTTGCTTTCGGCATCAATCGCCTCTTGACGATTACGATTTACAACGAAGATTGCTCTACGTTTTAAACTGGCCATTATTGCGGTCCTATCGCAATTGCCGCATCTAAAGCAGCTTCATTTATTTCGCCAGCGCCACGTCTTAACCATAAGAAATACTCCACATTTCCAGCTGGGCCCGGCAGCGAAGATGCCACTATCCCCAACGTGCCAAGACCGACATCAAATGCGCTCATAGCTACATCTAATACCGCTGACTTTCTAAGCGCAGGATCTCGTACTACTCCACCGGCTCCTAAATGTTCGCGCCCAACTTCAAATTGTGGCTTCACCATTAATAAATAATCTGCATCAGGTTTCGAGACTGCAGCTAGCGCTGGAAGAACTAGCGTTAGTGAGATGAAAGATAAGTCAGCGACAATTAAATCAACTGGCTCTCCAACCTGCTCGCCGGTTAAATGGCGAATATTTGTACGATCAAGAATTTTAACTCTTGGGTCTTGGCGAAGTTCCCATGCTAATTGGCCGTAACCAACATCTACTGCTACAACTTCAGCTGCGCCTCTACGTAAAAGTACATCGGTAAAACCACCAGTTGATGCGCCGGCATCCAGTGCTCGTTTGCCTTCAACTTTGATCTCTGGAAATGCATCTAGCGCTCCAGCCAACTTATGGCCACCGCGAGAGACAAAATCATCACGCTCGCCTTGAATTACGATTGAGGTTTCGGCATCTACCTGCGATGCAGATTTTGTTGCTGGAATTCCATTTACCAATACCGAACGAGATTCAATTAGGTCAGCAGCGTTCTCTCGCGAACGCGCCAAACCGCGGCGCACCAGTTCTGAATCAAGACGGTTCTTCATTTTAAATATATATTAAATTTCGTCTAGGCTCTTTAGAGCTTCGGTTAACTTTGCATGAAGCGCTTCATAACGTGCCACATGTTCAGGTAGATCAGAACCCTCGATGGCTGACAATTCAGCGCGAATCTCATCTAAATTTATCTGGCTCATTTACTCGCTCTCTTACCTGTAGCTTTTTTACTTGCCTGCTTGGCAACTTTCTTAATTGGCTTCTTGACTGATTTGCCAACCTTTTTCGGCTTACCTTCAAGGGCTGCAATCCGCGCTTCGAGTTTTTGAAATTCAGAACGTTTTACAAAGCCGCGCTTAGTTACCGCTTTCTCGACTTCATCTTCGATACGAAGCTTTAAAGCCTCGCCGCTCTCTTGCAACCAATTATTAACTTGGCCAGCAAGTTCGACTGGGTCAGCATCCTTTAAACGCTTTAAGTTATCGCGTAGATCTTTAATAGCCACGCGATAACTTTACCGCGTAATGCAGCCCTGCAAATTGCTTACAAACGCTTTATTTCACTAGTTACAACTTGCCATCTACTTGCAAGTCCGGTGCCACTTTTCCAGAAGCGGCGGCGGATTGAGCCTGAGACCTCAACCCACTCACCATCTTTTAAAGAGAGCGCAGTTCTCCTGGTCTTGGCGCTCCAACTCTCTAAATCGATAGTGTCGACCCCACCTTCTGGCCTTGTAATTGCAATGCGAAGTTGCACAACTAAATCTCCACTAGGAAGTTCACGCTCTGATCCCAAGGTCGTGACCCAACCTCTTAGCGCTACATCATTTAGTGAATAATCAACTTCTTCTACTGAATCAATCTTGGTGCTAGTCATAATGCCTCCTGCTTTAATTTTGGATTTCAATAAGTCCAATCCTCAACTAATGCAGCGACAGAGCGCTAAAAGTTATTCACAACGTTCGGCTGCATCAGTGCTCTCTTCGTGATCGAGCTCTGCGCACTTCTTAAACCACTTCTTAGCTTCCTCGTTGCGACCAGCGGCAGCAAGAGCATCGGCATATGCATAGCGAAGTCGAATTGCCCATGAATCATTCTCAGTATTTAAATCATTGGTCTGTAAGGTAACAACTGCCGCGTCAATCTCCCCTAGATCACGTCGCGCACCAGCTGCAACGATTCGTAGCTCGATAGCCTGATCCTTTGCTAATTTTTTCGCTTCAGGAGCGCCAGCTAGTTCTAAAGCTTTTCGAGGGCGACCTAACCCACGTTCGCAATCTGCAAGTACTGGCCAGATTGAGGCATCGCCATTAATTCGAAAGGCTGCCTTTAGATCTTTAATTGCAATCTCATATTTTCCAACGCGATATGCAGCATAACCTGCAGTTTCGCGAACCACTGCAACGCGACCTGCATGTCTAACTGCAGCTTGCGCATGTTCGTGTGCAATCTCTGGCTCACTATCAGCAAAGGCATGAACGCAAGCTAAGTGTTGTGCCACAATCTTGGCATTATCAGCGCTTAAAGTTAATAAATCTCCGCGCGTTACTTTATCTAACTCTTCACCAGTAATTCCCTCAGGAATAATTGGATCTTTTGTAAAGTCTTTATTTACTGGACGACGATCATCTTTGCGTCGATTCTCTAATGAGCGATCGCCAAATCGTTCGTTTCTAGGCTTAAAAGCGCTGTTATTACGCAGCCCTGAACGTTCTCCATCGCGGCGTGGACGATCACCATCGCGACCAGAACGTTGCGGACGATCACTTCGAAAATTACGTTCACCATCTTCGCGTGGACGACGCGGTTTAAATTCACCATCGCGCGGTGCACGCGGTCGTTCATTACGTTCGCTTCTCTCGCCTTCTGCGCGTGGACGACGTGGGCGATCACTACGATCAGAATTTGAATTTCGAGAATCTGAATTGCGTGAAGCACCTGGACGAGAGCCAGGACTTGATGGACGCGATGGACTTGATGGACGTGATTGACGTGAAGAGTTAGAGCCTGACTTTGATGGTCGAGATGGACGATCGCCATCTCTGCTAGGACGATTAGGACGACCAGAGTTATTTCTATTTTCCATTTTGCATTCCTTTTTAAACTTACTCTTCACGCTATTTAATTATTTTTTATTTGTAAAATAAAAAAGGGGATATCAGTGAAGATATCCCCTTTTTATAAAAGAAGTCCGGCGGCGTTCTACTCTCCCACAAGGTCCCCCTTGCAGTACCATCGACTCTGAGAGGCTTAACTTCCGGGTTCGG
>JBJOFF010000006.1:0-60881 GCA_046048895.1 Actinomycetota bacterium | reverse complement strand
CTTCTGCTGGATGCTTCTGCGGGTTAGATTTGAGCATCGAGATTGCACGTTTTATTACCTCAGGATTTATATCTTGTCCTGAACGAAGTACAACTAATAATTCGGTTACAAGTTGCTCAACTTTGTCGCACTCTTCTACATCGCCGCGAAGTGCGATTTCATTTCCGCGAACCGTCATTGAGACATTAGGAAATGCGCTTTCAATTTCGCGTAAATTCTTATCGGCTGGGCCTGCAAGTGCGACCATTGGAATGGCGGTCGGTACCGTAATTAAAGTTCGTTCCATTAGTGCTGAAATCTTATCCTTTTCTAGAACACTGATTGGCCAGCAATTAGCCTGTATTTAACCTGGTGGCCAGGTGAAATCTCGCCCTCCTAAGAGGTGCATGTGAGCGTGGAATACCGATTGACCCACTGATTCGCCAGTATTAAAGACGGTGCGATAGCCAGAGAGTTGGCAATCTGCCGCCACTTCTTTGGCCGCCTTTAACAAAGAAGCTGAAATTACTGCGCTGGCTTCGGCCATTGCGGCCGCGTTTTCAACGTGAAGAGTTGGAATCAAAAGTACATGAGTAGGTGCTTGAGGGTTTAAATCATTAAACGCCACCACATTCTCATCGCGATAAACGATTTCCGCGGGAATTTCACCTTCGATGATTTTGCAGAAAATGCAATTTGAATCTAAAGCCATGTGTTTACCATACCTTCATCAACGCACTCACGGCGCTAATTGCTGCGATTCCTGCATGCGCCGAACGTAGAACTGGTCTGCCTAATTTGATTACCTTGCCTCCAGCGCTTTCAAATTGCAGAAGTTCTTCATCGGTAATTCCACCTTCTGGCCCGATTACAATCAAAGTTTTATCTGCAGTTACCACGACATCAGAAATTCTTTGCGTTGCAGATTCATGGCAAATCAATACTTGCGAAAATTCCTTAAACAAATTAACTGCAGCTACGGAATCTATTTTTAATGAAACTTCAGGAATATAAAAACGTCTACTCTGCTTACTTGCTTCAATGGCAGCGCTCTGCCATTTATCGCTCTCTTTTCCAATGGCGCGATTAGCTTGCCAAGGATAGATTTTGCTGACACCTGCGGCAGTTAGTAGTTCAACAGTCTCTTTAGCTCTATCGCTCTTTGGTATCGCTTGCAAAACCGAAATTTCGTGAGTTGCAGCGTTTTCCGATCCGCTATCAATTACTTTCAACGCTACATTCTTCTTAGAGAGCTCAGTGATTTCACAACGAGCCCAATTACCTGAACCATCGGAAATAAGCAGCTCTTCACCCTTTTTCATGCGAAGTACACGTTCGGCATGATGAGCATTGTCTCCAGTTAGCTCTGGGTGCTTGATGCTTTCAACAAAGAAGAGTTGCAGCATTAGAACCTAAAAGCACCACGAATTTTATTTAGCAAAGATCCATCATCGGCTTTCATCGTTGAGGAATCACCATCTTCGCCTCGTAATTGGGCAAACTTTTTGATCAATTCTTCTTGTTCGCGATTTAATTTGGTTGGAGTTGCAACTTCAACATGGACAATTAAATCCCCGCGACCCGAACCGCGTAATCGAGTCATTCCTCGCTGTTTTAGCGGAATTTTCGCCCCAGATTGAGTACCCGCTTTGATTTCAATTTCTGCTTCGCCATCTAATGTCATAACCTTTGATTTGGAACCTAAAGTTGCTGCGCTAAATGGAATTGAGAGCGCTAAATGTAAAGTATCTCCATCACGTACCAAATATTCATGTTCGCGTTGAATAATTTCAACATATAAGTCACCAGCCGGTCCCCCGCCAGGTCCAACTTCGCCACGACCTGCTAATTGAATTCGATTACCAGTTTCGACTCCGCCGGGAATCTTTACTGAAATACTTTGGCGAGCACGAACTCGTCCGTCACCGTGGCACTCTCTGCAAGGATTAGCAATGGTGGTACCAAATCCCTGACACGCAGCACATGGTCGAGATGTCATCACTTGTCCAAGAATTGATCTAGTTACTTGTTGAGTCTCGCCACGACCTTTGCAAATTCCACATGTTGTAGGCGAAGTTCCATCTTGGCAACCGCTGCCTTCACATTTCTCACAACGAACTGCGCTCTCTACGCTAATTTCACGTTCGGTACCAAAGCAAGCCTCTTCCAAAGAGACTTCAACTCTAATTAGCGCATCTTGTCCGGCGCGCGCACGAGATCGCGGACCGCGTTGTTGGCCACCTTGGCCAAAGAAGGCATCCATGATGTCGCTAAAACCAAATCCGCCATTAAATCCACCGGCTCCGCCAAATGGATTGCCACCCATGTCATATTGCTGACGTTTCTGATCATCGCTCAATACATCATAAGCGGCAGTTACTTCTTTGAAACGATCTTGCACCTGAGGATCGGGATTTACATCAGGATGTAGCTCGCGGGCTAACTTGCGATATGCGCGCTTAATTTCATCCGCATTCGCATCGCGAGAAACGCCTAGCGTCTCGTATAAATCTGCCATTTATGCATTCTCCTGAAGATATCTACTGACGTAGTTTGCAACTGCGCTTACGGCAGCCATTGAGCTGGCATAGTCCATGCGGGTAGGTCCAATTACACCTAAAGCGCCAACTTCACCGTAACCCATAGAAATTACTGAAGTCTCCTTTAAATTATCTTCGCTCTGCTCGCTACCAATTCGTACCTGAACTCCATTTGAAGCTCCGCCTAGTAGGCGCAGTAAAACTACCTGCTCTTCTAACGCTTCCAAAATCGGATGAATCTGCGCCGAGAAATCCTGACGAAATCGAGTTAAGTTAGCGGTGCCCGCCAAAACCACTTTCTCTTCCGGCTTTTCCAGCGCCATCTCAATTAACGTTGAGATGATCACTGCCATATTTCTTCGATCTGATTGATTAAGCGAATCCATAAGTGCTGATAAACGATCCGCTACATCCGGAAGTTTTTGCCCAGCAATTGAATTATTCAGTTTAATTCTCATTGCATTAAGGAATTCTTCGTCTATTTCTGTGGCTAGCTCAATTACGCGTTGCTCTACTCGGCCAGTATCAGTAATAAGAATTAACATGGCTCGAATCGGATTTAGCAGTACTAATTCAACATGGCGAACTTTTGATTTTACTAAAGATGGATACTGAACCACCGCTACCTGTTTAGTTACATCTGCAAGTAATTTAACGGTACGCATCACCACATCATCCAGATCCAGCGCACCTTCTAGGAAAGTTTCAATAGCTCTGCGCTCGGGGGCAGATAGCGGTTTGACGCTTGCAAGTTGGTCGACAAAGGTGCGGTAACCAAGATCAGTTGGAATTCTTCCGGCCGAGGTATGAGGTTGAGTAATCAATCCTTCTTCTTCAAGTACTGCCATTTCATTACGAATAGTTGCTGGAGATACGCCCAAGTTATGGTTTTCCGCAAGCGCTTTAGAGCCAACTGGTTCTTGAGTAGCAACGTACTCATCAACAATTGCGCGAAGAATTTCTAGGCGGCGACTCATGATTGGCAGATTTTATAACCTAGATCAATTCACGGACTATTCGGTCGGCAATTAGACGCCCTGAAGCAGTCAAAATCGCGCGATTATTAATGATTTCGACCTCATCTGGGAATTTGGCTAAAACTGCTAACTGCTCTGGAGTTAAATCAGGGAGCCCTTCACGCAAGCGAATCTGCAACATGATTCGCTCCTCGTGCTTCTCTTTTTCGCCAAGTACTTCGCGGTCCTGCATTGGTGATTCAAATCCTGATAGTTTTTCAGAATATTTGCTTGGATGTTTAACATTCCACCAGCGCACACCGTCTAAATGTGAATGAGCACCAGGACCAAGCCCCCACCAATTTTGGTTGCGCCAATAAACTAAATTATGTGCTGCTGGGCGTCCCCAATTGCTTAATTCATACCAAGGCAGACCAGCTTTATCGGCAAGTTCATCTACCTTTAGATACATCTGCGCCATCAGATCATCATCCGGTCGATTGATTTCGCCACGTTTTATTTTCGCAGATAACTTTGTGCCATCTTCAATAATTAGAGCATATGCGCTTAAGTGGTCCACTCCGTAAGAAAGCGCGGTGTGCACTGTACTTTCCCACTCTTCTAAGGATTCACCTGGAGTTCCGTATATTAGATCAAGGCTGACATTATCAAAACCGGCAGTGCGAGCATTTGCTACAGACTTAGCGACATTCTCTGGATTGTGAGTACGATCAAGGACTTTTAAGACGTTGGTATTTGCAGATTGCATGCCCATTGAGATGCGATTAATGCCGATAGCGCGATACTCTTCTAAAGATTTCAACGTCAAAGTATCTGGATTGCACTCCATTGTTACTTCGATATTTGGCGCAAATTCCCAGCGTTGTTTTAATAAATCAATTACTCGGCCAAGTTCTGATGCAGGCATCAGCGAGGGCGTGCCGCCGCCAAAGAAAATAGTTGGGATGGTTGTGGTTTGAGTGCGCGAAGCAAAGGTGACTTCAGCGATAAGGGAATCTATAAAGCCGACAGATACGCCTTCTAAAGTGCCACCTTCGCGAAGTTCTGCTGGCGTGTAGGTATTAAAGTCACAATATCCGCATCGTTTTACGCAATACGGAATATGTACGTAGAACGATAAATTCGACATTATTTATCGCGCGCTGCCTTAACCTTTTCGATATCTGCATCTGTAGCAAGCGCTGCCACGAACGCTTCCTGTGGCACTTCTACACGTCCCACCATCTTCATGCGCTTCTTGCCTTCCTTCTGCTTCTCCAGAAGTTTGCGCTTACGAGTGATGTCGCCGCCATAACATTTTGCAAGCACGTCTTTTCGGATTGCACGAATATTTTCGCGGGCAATAATTTTGGCACCAATTGCAGCTTGAATTGGAACTTCGAATTGTTGCCTTGGAATAAGTTCACGCAACTTGCCAGTCATCATCACGCCATATGCATATGCCTTATCGCGGTGAACGATTGCGCTAAAAGCATCAACCGTCTCTGCGTTTAGCAGGATATCCACTTTAACCAAGTTGCCAGGTAAATTGCCTTTATCTTCATAATCTAATGAAGCATAACCTTTGGTACGTGATTTCAATTGATCAAAGAAATCAAAAACAATTTCTGCAAGTGGCAAGTCATATCTAATTTCAACGCGATCTTCAGATAAGTAATCCATGCCCAGCAAAGTTCCGCGACGATCTTGGCAGAGTTCCATGATGGTTCCAATATATTCAGAAGGCGCCAAGATGGTTGCTTTGACGATTGGTTCTTGGACTTCTTTAATCTTTCCATTTGGAAATTCGGAAGGGTTGGTAACAGTTATTTGCTTACCGTCTTCTAATTCCACTTCATAAACTACGTTTGGCGCCGTTGAAATTAAGTTAAGTCCCGCTTCGCGCTCTAGTCGCTCACGCACAATTTCCATGTGTAACAAACCTAAAAAGCCGCAACGGAATCCAAATCCAAGCGCGGCAGAGCTCTCTGGTTCATAGACCAACGCTGCGTCATTTAATTGCAATTTATCTAGCGCTTCGCGAAGCATTGGAAACTCGGCGCCATCAATTGGATAAAGGCCAGAGAAAACCATCGGCTTTGGATCTTTATAACCAGCCAGTGGTTCTTTTGTAGGTTTCTGATAAAGAGTTACCGTGTCACCAACACGTGATTGGCGAACATCTTTTACTCCAGTTATTAAATACCCTACTTCTCCCACACCCAAACCTTGAGATGCAATTGGCTCTGGAGAAATAGCGCCAATTTCCAATAATTCATGGCGTGCGCCAGTTGAATACATTTGAATCTGATCGCGCGGCGAAAGCTTGCCATCTACTACTCGCACATAAGTAACTACGCCTCGATAAACATCGTAAACAGAGTCGAAAATTAAGGCTCGAGTTTCGGCATCTTTATTGCCAACCGGTGCCGGAATTTGATCCACGATTTCATCGAGCAATTCCTCAACACCAACACCGGTCTTACCTGATACGCGTAAAACTTCTTCTGGCTGACAGCCGATTAATTTAGAAAGTTCTAATGCAAACTTCTCTGGTTGTGCTGCAGGCAAATCGATCTTATTTAGTACTGGAATAATCCGAAGATTATTTTCCATGGCTAGATATAAGTTTGCCAATGTCTGCGCTTCGATTCCTTGTGCACAATCCACTAAGAGGATTGCACCTTCGCATGCAGCCAATGATCGGGAAACTTCATAAGTAAAGTCAACGTGGCCCGGGGTATCAATCATGTTAAGGATGTAATCCTTGCCGTCACGACCGGAACGCCATGGCAGACGTACTGCTTGAGATTTAATGGTGATGCCACGTTCGCGTTCGATATCCATGCGATCTAAATATTGTGCTCGCATCTGGCGAGGATCTACCACTTCAGTAATTTGAAGCATGCGATCTGCAAGTGTTGATTTGCCGTGATCGATATGCGCAATGATGCAGAAGTTACGAATCTGACCAGGGTCAGTCGAGGCAGGCTGTGGAGCCTTACTTAATGGAATTGCCGGCATGGCGGCTAATTAATTAGCTAATTACTTCTTAGCTGCAGCGGCCTTAGCCATTGCAGACTTCTTATTAGCTGCGTTGTTGCGGTGAATTACACCCTTCGCAACTGCAACATCTAGAAGGCGTGAAGCGCTACGAAGTTCGGACTGAACCTTTGCAGAGTCACCTGAAGCAACTGCATCGCGGAACTTACGGATTGCGCTCTTTAGACCTGATGAGACCGCCTTGTTACGCTGACGAGCCTTCTCGTTGGTCTTGATTCGCTTAATCTGCGACTTGATGTTTGCCACTTATATAACTCCCTAAATCCCATTTACTTAATTTTACTCATTTGTACTTGCCGCCCTTACGCGGACAGGTTGCAAAGGTTACCAGCGCACTTAGTCACGCTCAAATCGCGCTTATAGCTCGCCCGAGCGTGCAGCGCAGATCCGAGATAGCGCCTGTTCGAGCGCATAAATCGGGTCGCTCGCCCCACCTTTGACCTGAGCATCGCACTTCGCAATTGCCTCAACCGCTGCGGTTAAAGTCGTTGCGTTCCAGCCATTTAGTTGGCGACGAGCTTTATCAATCTGCCATGGGGCCATTCCCAACTCCCCTGCTAATTCAAATGACTTCTGTGCGCGATTGGTACCTGAAACTTTCGCGATTCCTCTAAGGCTTGAAGCAATTGCGCTGGTAATCATTACCGGATCAGTTCCGGTGGTAATTGCATGGCGAAGGGTAATTAAACTTTCAGCAAAATTTCCCTCCATAACTTTATCAGCCACATCAAAACCAGTGGTTTCAATCTTCCCTTGGTGATATTTGTTTACATGCGAATCCTCAATTACACCAGCTGGTGAATCAGTTGCTAATTGCGATACCGCAGCACTTAATTCTCGAAGATCGGTTCCGGTGGCATTTACTAATGCGCTTATTGCAGCTGGCGAAGCTTTTCGTCCCAAATCCATAAATAAGTTCTTAACAAATTCTTCCTTCTCGGATTCCTTCTTTAACGGATCACACGCTACTAATTCTGGTTTGCTCTTCTTTATCTGATCTAGCAACGCTTTACCTTTTACTCCACCTTTATGCACCAAAACTAAAGTTAACGTTGGATCTATTGCATCCAAGTACCTGGTAATTTCAATCTTCGCATCTTCTGCTAAATCCTGTAGATCTCGAAGTATCAAAGCGCGACGTTCTGAAAAAAGTGAAGGTGAAAGCGCATCTGATATTTCTCCGACCGTTACTTCACCTGCAAATAAAGTTGTAATTTCCGCATTCTGTTCGCGAAGTTGGGCGATGATTTTTGATAGCGCACGATCTGCAAGCGCGGCCTCTGAGCCAAGCAGCAGATAGATATCCTTCACGCAATCCTCCATAAAACAGGTAATCCGAATGCGCCGACCCTACTAGATGAAATGCTTCCGGTAATCGGGTCAATTGCAATGGCCCCATTTATATCGGTGCGCACCACCGCTTTAAAGAGGCGCAACGTGGATTCTGCAGGGTGGCCGTACTTATTCCCTTTGCCCACGCTGACAATTGCCAAGGCAGGATCTGCTAATTGATTAAATCGTAGATCTTGGAACTTGGATGCGTGGTGTGCCACTTTTAAGTAATCAACTTTAGGTGGAGAAATTAAACTTTGCGCATCAGGCTCAATATCTCCCGTGGTTAACAATCGATAATCTGGCGTCGTTATCAGCGCAACCATGCTCTGATTATTTACTTCACTACCTTCTCCTCCGTTGTCTGCAAAAGTATGGGTTGCGCTATCTGGCCAGAGGAATTCAATTCGCATCTGTCCAATTTGAATAATCTCTCCTCGACTAGCTTGGCTCTTAATGCTGCCGATGCTTCGATTTTTTATCGCTCCAGCTAATCCGCCAACGTGATCTTCGTGTCCATGAGTCAAAATTAAAAGTGGAATGTGAGAGATATTTAGTGACTTCAAACATTGGTCGATTAATTTAGGTTCTGGACCAACATCAACAATTACCGCGCTTCCAGGTGCGACTTTGAGCACCATTGCATCGCCTTGGCCAACATCGCAATTTGCGATCTGCCAATCATTATTCGGCCAGCGCTGCCAGAAGGTCAAAAGCAAAATTAATGGCAAAATTAAGATCAAGTACTTCTTACCAAAGTAGATCAGTGCTGCGATGCCTATAATTAATAGCGCACTCTTTAATTGAATTACTGGAAATTCTGCAGCGCGATATGCAATCTTGGTAATGAACCCAGCTGGAATTTTGGCTAGAGCTATCAATATTGGTGCGATAGGGGGCGCTAAGGCGGCAATGAATCCCAAAATCGTAACTGGAGCGACAAAAGGTGCGGCTAAGACATTTGCAATAATTGAAGTAATCGATAAATAGCCGCTCAAGGCCACAATGATTGGTGAA
This sequence comes from Actinomycetota bacterium, assembly GCA_046048895.1. Lineage (GTDB taxonomy): Bacteria > Actinomycetota > Actinomycetes > Nanopelagicales > Nanopelagicaceae > ZLKRG08. Next base: position 51,994 of record JBJOFF010000006.1, on the reverse strand, counting down.
CAGAGCAAAGTAGCTGCAATTGGCTCGGCAAACCATTTAGGTAACTTTAATTTGGGGGCAATTAGCAACAACCCGGCGGTGGCTAAAACTGAGAGCGCAAATCCCGGATCTCTTGCTTGCCAAGGATCTGCAATCACCACTATGGCAATGGCAAAACCTAGCGATGGTATGGAATCGCTCTGAGTTCTATGTGATTTGGAGAAAATTACCACTGCTGCCATAGCGGCAGCGCGAAGTACAGAAGGAGAAGGTCTCACCAAGCCGATGAACGCAATAAGCGCCAGCGAGGTTACTAGCAATCTAATTCGAACTTGTTTAATTGGAAATTGCATAATCCAAAGTAGAAATGAACTAATAATGGCAAAGTTAGCGCCAGAGACTGCCGTTAAATGTGTCAGTCCTGATCTTCGCATCGCATCTGTAAATTCGGCGCTCTGCAACGAGGTATCACCAAGAACCATTCCCGGAATTAGCGGTTCGCTTTTAGATTCTTCACGTAACCCGCTTCGAACTTTACCTAACTGCGTCTGCCACCAGGATGGAGATTCCAGCGGAGTAAATTTCTCCCAACTTAAAAATAGCGCGGCAACTCTTGGTTCACTACTCTCGAACAATTTGCCGGTCGCTTTGAATTTAGCTGATGGTAGATACTCCTGGCCGTAACCAATAACTCTTACTGGTACACCCTTTGATTTAGCAATCAAACTTATTTTATTATTCTTGATGCGTTTAGGATCAGTAGTGACTGTGAAAGTTAGCGTTACTCTCTGACCAATTAATTTATGAATTTCAGATGCTTCGAGTGAGCTCTGTCGAATACTCATAACGCTAGCGCCTACTAGAAATGCCAATAGAACCACTGCGCTCTTTTTTCGAGTAAAAATCGCAAGCGCACCTGCAATTAAGCAGATGCGCCACGGTGCAATCCAACTCTGTAAAAGCGCACCCAACCAGATGGATGCGCCTATTAGAGCTAAACGCGAATCTTGGACTTGAACTTCTCTAATGTTGAAGCGCCTATCCCTTGTACTTTGCCGAGTTCTTCGATGCTTTGAAAATTACCGTTTAGCTTTCGATAATCAATAATTCGACTGGCTAAAACCGGACCAATGCCGGGCAACTTCTCTAGCTCCTTGGTGGTCGCACGATTGATATTGAGGATGCCAGTTAAAGTGTTGCTACTTCTTCTGGCAGTAGTTCGGTTGCTAGAGGTACCGCTGCTGATACTTAATTTTCGTTCCACATATATTTGTTCGCCATCTTTAACTAATCGAGCTTGATTAATATATGAGAGATCTGCATTTTTGCTTGCTCCGCCAGCAGCCTTGATTGCATCATTAACGCGGGAATTGGTTGGCAATTCATATACACCAGGTTTTAGAACTTCACCTTGCACATCAACTACCAGCATTGGCGGCGCCAAAATGGTTGGCGTTGGCGTGACAATTGCTTCAGCAGTATGAGGTTTAAATATAAAGAAGGCGCTAACTGCAATCGCCGAAATTGCAACCGCCAATAAGGCTTTTCGTTGCCCGGTAGTGAAATTAATTTCGCGCCACCAGAGTCGCAGCGCATCAATAGTTTTAGTTTGCATGGTGCAAATAAATCAATAGCACCCTGTGGATTGCTGAGCAAGAAAAGTAACTGGGGATAACTAATTTGGAATGACGAGATTTACCAATTTTGGAGCACGCGTAATAATTTTTACCGGTTTCGCCCCACCTAGAGCTGCGATTATTGCTGGGTTAGCTAAAGCTAAAGCTTCCAACTCAGAATCTGTGATATCAGGCGCAACTTCAATGCGCTCTTTAATTTTGCCATTTATCTGAAGCACTGCAGTGACTGCATCTGCTACGAGCAATGATTCATCAACAGTTGGCCATCCAGCTAGTGCTACAGATGGTTTATGTCCCAAGCGTTCCCACATCTCTTCTGCGGTAAATGGTGCAACCAATGAGAGCATAATTGCAGTCGCTTCTGCAGCTTCGCGAACGGCAGGATCGGCTGCGCCACAACCAGAATCAATCGCTTTTCTAGTTGCATTAACTAGCTCCATTACACGGGCAACCGCCACATTGAAACGGAAAGATTCCACTGCAAAAGCTGCGTCATGAAGTGCTTTATGGGTGGCTTTTCGAAGCTCTAAGTTGCCCATTGAAAAATCTACGCCCGGTGCGCTTGTGACATCGCCAGATAAGCGCCAAGCACGCGATAAGAATTTAACGGAACCTGATGGCGAGACATCGGCCCAGTCAACATCATCTTCTGGAGGACCTGAGAAGACCATGGTTAAGCGGATGGCATCCACGCCATGATTTTGTAGTTCGTCAGATAGGCGAACTAAATTTCCACGAGATTTAGACATTGCAGAGCCATCCATAATGACCATGCCTTGATTTAAAAGCCTGGTAAATGGTTCATTGAATTTAACCATTCCCATATCAAATAAAACTTTTGTGAAGAAACGGCTATAAAGCAGATGCAAAATTGCGTGGGTGACTCCACCAACATATTGATCTACTGGCAACCATTCTTCAATTTTCTTTACATCAAATGGCGCATCTGGATTCGTTGGATCTGCATAACGTAGGTAATACCAAGATGAATCCACGAAAGTATCCATGGTGTCAGCATCACGTTTAGCTGGAGCACTGCACTTTGGGCATGGCACATTCACCCAATCTTCTGCGGCGCCAAGTGGTGAAGAACCTTTTGGTTTCAGATCTAAATCAGCGGCAGGCGGAAGTTTCACTGGAAGTTGGTCTAAAGGAACTGGAACTTCTCCGCACTTTTCGCAATGAATAATTGGAATTGGGGTGCCCCAATAACGTTGGCGAGAGATTAACCAATCTCGAAGACGATAGTTGTTCGAAGCTTTGGCTAATTTCTTTTCATCAAGTATTGAAATAATTTTGGCGATTGCGTCTGATTTATTCAATCCATTTAATTCACCAGAATTTATTAGTTTTCCGTCGCCTCCGGTTGCGATGCCACTCTCAGCAGGATCTGCTTCGCCAGTTTCAACAACTACGCGCACCGGAAGTTTCATTGCTCTTGCAAAATCTAAGTCGCGTTGATCGTGTGCTGGAACTGCCATGATGGCGCCAGTTCCGTAATCTGCTAAGACATAATCTGAAGCCCAAATCGGCAATTTCTCGCCATTTACCGGATTAATTGCATAGCGTTGCAAGAAAACACCGGTTTTAGGACGATCAGTTGCTAAACGTTCGATATCAGAAGCGGCACGGACTTGTTCGAGATACTTTTCAAATTCCACTTTTGCAGGAGAAGATCCAGCTAGCTCTGCCGCTAACTCTGAATCTGCGGCCACCACCATAAATGTGGCGCCGAATAAGGTATCTGGTCGAGTGGTGTAAATTGAAATAGGTTCAGTACGACCCTCGATTTCAAATGTGACATTTGCACCAGAGGAACGACCAATCCAATTGCGCTGCATCAACAGCACCTTCTCTGGCCACTTTCCTTCTAATTGTTGCATGTCATCTAATAAACGGTCTGCATAGTCTGTGATCTTGAAATACCACTGATTCAATTTCTTCTTTGTTACTGCGGTGTCGCAACGTTCGCACAATCCAGCCACAACTTGTTCGTTTGCTAACACAGTTTGGCAATCTGGGCACCAGTTAACGGCAGAATCTTTGCGGTAAGCCAAGCCGCGTTCGTACATCTTTAGAAATAGCCATTGATTCCATTTGTAATATTCTGGATCACAAGTGTTGAAGACGCGTTCCCAATCAAATGAACATGCATATCGGCGCATAGAAGCTTTTTGAACCGCGATATTTTCGTAAGTCCAACCTGCAGGATCAACGCCGCGCTTGATGGCTGCATTTTCTGCAGGTAATCCAAATGCATCCCATCCAATTGGGTGCATGACATTGAAACCTTTTTGCGCCCAGTAACGGGCAATTACATCGCCCAGTGCATACGCTTCCGCGTGACCCATATGTAAATCACCGGAAGGATATGGAAACATATCTAATACATATTTTTTAGGCCGAGGATCATCAGCGCGACCAGAACGAAATGGTGCAATCTGATCCCAGATTGGTAACCACTTCTCTTGAACATAAGCGAAGTCATACGCTTGATGTTCGGTGCTCATCGCTGCTCCTTTTAATTACTTCATCTATCTTTTATCTTTTGGTGGACCTGAGGGGATTTGAACCCCTGACCCCTTGCATGCCATGCAAGTGCGCTACCAGCTGCGCCACAGGCCCGTTAACTAGCAACAGGCGGAAATTCTACAAGCGAAAGAAACTACTTCTCGCCACCTGATTCTTCACCAAAAATCGGTTCAGGCAGCGAGCCTGAATTATGTTCCACTAGATTCCAATTATTTGGACCCTTATGAGAAGTTGAAAGTATCGACCACGCGGCATTTGATAAACCGCCAATTGATCCCCAGGTGGTCATCGGCAGATTAAGCATTGATCCAAGAATGCAACGAGCGGTACCGCCGTGAGTTGCCACAATTAAAGTTTGATTAGTCTTGCCAGCTAACGCTTCATAAATTGCTGCTGTTGCACGAGCAGCCACTTCACTACGACGCTCTCCCGTATCTCCTGCTGGATTATCATCGCCATCAATCCAACGAATAAAGTTTTCGATATCAGTTTCGCGAATTACGTCGCCAGTCTTGCCTTCCCAGTTTCCGCCTTCGGTTTCACGCAATCTCTTATCTTTTTTAATTTCAAGACCAACTAAATCTGCCAGAGCTTTTGCAGTATTGAAGGCGCGAGACAAGTCGCTAGAAATGATTTGAGTTGGTGCTAAACCTGTTAGTAATTTTCCGGCACGCGCTACTTGTGCCAACCCAGTTTCATTAAGTGGAATATCAGTAGATCCTTGAAAACGATTGGCGATATTCCAATCAGTTTGGCCATGTCGCCAAAGCACAATTTTATTATGTTTATTCTGTTCGTTCATTAACGGCGCTCATCTACGTGTAAAGGAATTGTCGGGCAATCATTCCAAAGTCGATCTAACATGTAGTAGCGACGAAGGTTATCGGTCTGGATATGCACAACTAAATCTGAGTAATCAATCAAAATCCATTCATCACCATTTTCGCGACGCACTGGCTTTTCGTTAATTGCCTTTAATTTCTCTTCGATCTCATCTGCAATTGCTTCGACTTGTTTTGGATTATTGCCTGAAACAATGAGAAAAGCTTCCGAAAGCAAGCTCTGCTCAGAGAGATCTATTGCTACCAAGTCATTACCGAGTTTATTGACTGCAGCTTGTGCTGCGACATCCAGTTCCTTTCGAACCAAATCACTGACTGGCATACATCTTCCTTTCGGCAATGAACTTACGCACGCTAGGCGAAGTGCCATTGACCTGACTATCGCTTCGAATTTCTGTTGCAGAAATCTCTAAAGCTCCAATATCTAGACCTTCGCCATTATCGCCTGGGCGATCAATCACGATAAAACTAACTTTATCTTGTAATTCTGTAGCTCGATGCCACTTTTCAAGTTTGGAGTAGGCATCGCTTCCGATAATCCAGAAAAGTTCCTTGCCGCTCTTTTCAAATTCCTCGACAGTATCAATCGCATAACTTGGGCCACTTCGATTAATTTCAATCTCGCTGACACTTACTCGCTCTTTGATTCCGGCCGGTAAATCTATTATGGCCAACTTGCACATCTCTAAACGAGTTGCGCCATCTGCCTTTGGTGCGCTTGCTCTAAGTTGTGGATCTCCTGATGGAATTAAAATAATCTCATCGACAATATTTCGAGATAGTAATTCAACTACTACTCGCAGGTGACCATTATGTATCGGGTCGAAAGTTCCCCCGAAAAGACCTAGCTTCTTAACGATGGCTATCGATCTAGGCGAAGAGTTAAGTACAGGAGGAGGCTAAGAATTCCGAACGCTGTTAGTCCGAAAACAATTGGTTCTTGTGGCAGTTCGCGAACTGCTTCTTGTAAATGGAACATGGCTAAATACTACTTCAAGGCTACTTGCCGGCTAGCAATTCTTTGAATTTCGCCTCATCGATAATGCTCACACCAAGCTCTTGCGCCTTTTGCGCCTTGGATCCTGGCTCTGCGCCGACTAGGACATAGTCAGTCTTCTTAGATACCGATGACGCAGACTTGCCACCGTGCGCGACAATCACTTCATTGATGCCATCGCGGGTAAAAGATTCCAAGCTACCGGTAACTACAAATGTTAAACCGGCCAATGTTTGCGGCGCAGCTGAAATTTCTACTAACTCTGTTAATACTCCGGCAGCGCTCCATTTTTTAATGATCTGCTGATGCCATTGCACTTTAAACCAATCCACAATCGAATCTGCAATTACTCCACCCACACCATCTACTTGGGAAAGTTCTTCGGATTGCGCCTTAGAAATGGCATCAATAGATCTAAAGTGCGTGGCTAGAGCTTGTGCCGCCGTTGGGCCGACGTGGCGAATTGAGAGCGAAACTATTACTCGCCACAGTGGCCTTGTCTTTGCAACCTCTAAGGCATCAAGTAGTTTTTTAACATTTGCCCCTGCGCTGCCATCTTTCTTGGTAAAGAATGGCGAAGTCATTAATTTATCTTCAGTTAAATCAAAGAGCTCTGATTCATCTTTGATGATCTTTGCATCTAAGAGCGCGTTTGCTGCTTCATAACCTAAAACATCAATATCAAGCGCAGCGCGAGAACCAATGTAGTAAAGGCGTTCACGTAATTGAGCTGGACAACTTTGTGCATTGGGACAACGAAGATCCACATCACCTTCAGATTGTTCGACTAATTTTGTTGCGCAATCCGGACAAGTGGTTGGCATTACAAATTTACGCTCTTTGCCAGTGCGCTTATCGGTAACTGCCGAAAGTACTTCTGGGATTACATCGCCAGCCTTACGAATCACAACGTAATCCCCGATTAAGACCCCTTTACGTTCAACTTCTTGTGAATTGTGAAGCGTTGCATGGGTGACAGTTGAGCCGGCTACTAAAACTGGTTCCATAATTGCAAAGGGAGTTACTCGACCAGTGCGTCCAACTGAAACTTGGATATCCAATAGCTTGGTGACAACTTCCTCTGGTGGATATTTATATGCGATCGCCCATTTAGGCGCACGAGAAGTTACTCCTAATTTACGTTGCAAATCTAGTTGATTTACCTTTATTACTACGCCATCAATCTCATGCTCCAAATCATGACGATGTGTGGCAAAATCTTGAATGAATTTCTCTACTTCGTTCCGGGAATTTAAAACTTTGAAGTCTTTACTGGTCGGAAGCCCAAAACTCTTTAGCAGTTCATATGCATCGCTTTGGCTAGCAAAATTAGCTGCTGTCGCGCCAATTCCATGAACTAATACGCTTAATGGTCTAGATGCGGTAACTTTCGGATCTTTCTGACGAAGCGATCCAGCTGCTGCATTTCTGGGATTGGCAAATGTTGGCTTACCAGATTCTTCAAGTGCCGCATTTAATTCGTTGAACGCCACAATCGGAAAGTAAACCTCTCCGCGAACTTCAATAAGTTCGGGCACCTTCTTGCCTTTTAATTCATGTGGCAGATTTTTTATAGTTTTGACATTTAGTGTGACATCTTCTCCAGTAGTTCCGTTACCGCGAGTAAGGGCTTTGGTAAGTTGGCCTTTTTCGTATCGCAAATTGATGGCTAGCCCATCAATCTTTAATTCACATAGCCACTTAGCCGCATCGACTTCTTTCTCAACTCGATCAAACCATGCATTTAACTCTGAGCTATCAAAGACATTGTCTAAGCTCATCATCTTCTCTAAGTGATCTATTTGTTCGAAAGTTGTCGCAAATCCACCACCAATTCCTAAAGTTGGTGAATCATCCGCACGAAGTTCTGGATGTTCTTTCTCAATGGCTTCAAGTTCGCGCATCAATTTATCGAATTGCGCATCCGTAACTGTCGGGTTATCTAAAACGTAATATCTAAAAATATGATTGCGAATTTCATCAGTTAACTCTGCGATTCTTTGACGAGGATTCATTCGGTCTCACAGATAGTGGCAGAGCCAACGACTCGATCGCCTTCGTATATGACAGCTGCCTGTCCGGTGGCTAAACCTAATAATGGTTCCGCTAAATTAATTTCAATTCCATCATTAATTTCGCGATAAGTGCACTCAAGTGCGACGCCATGTGCACGAACTTGAACCAAACCCTGCTGCCATTGGGTACCGGGATTTGGGCCACACCAAACTGGTTTTTCCCCAACGATGCGATTCACCGCTAAATCTTCTCTTGCACCCACGACAACGGTATTGCTCTTCGGTTCAATCTTTAACACAAATCTTGGGTTTCCATCTACAGTCGGGACAGTTATGCCTAGCCCCTTTCTTTGGCCGATGGTGTAGGTGTAAGCACCTTTATGTTGACCGATTACTTTTCCATCTTGATCAACAATTGGCCCAACTTCACTGCCTAATCTTTCGCGCAACCAACCTGCATTATCGCCACTTGGCACAAAACAGATGTCATGGCTATCTGGCTTGTTGGCGACCGCTAAACCTTTTGCTTCAGCTTCTTTTCGAATATCAACTTTTTCGGTGTCACCTAGAGGGAAATGTGCTCCTTGAAGTTGCTCTCGATTTAAAACTGCTAAGACGTAGGATTGATCTTTGCTGTTATCAATTGCGCGATGCAGAGTTCGTTCGCCATTACTTTCTCGCATATTTGCATAATGCCCGGTTACTACCCCATCAAAACCCATGGCTTTTGCGCGATCCAATACTGCCGCAAACTTAATTTTTTCGTTGCAACGCAAACAAGGATTAGGCGTTCTGCCAGCTGCGTATTCAGATAGAAAATTCTCTACAACGCCGTCGTGAAACTCTTCGGCCATGTCCCAGATATAAAAAGGAATTCCAATTACATCTGCAGCGCGACGGGCATCATGTGAATCCTCAATCGTGCAACATCCACGCGCACCAGAACGGTACTTCTGCGGATTAGAAGCTAACGCTAAGTGCACTCCAATAACTTGATGTCCAGCCTCTACGGCGCGACTTGCAGCTACTGCAGAATCAACACCACCGGACATTGCGGCAATCAACTTCATTTAGCTAACCGTGCCTTTTCTACAACGCCTGGCAGAACTTCAAGAACTCGCTGCACATCTGCTTGCGTACTTAATGCGCCAAGAGATAAACGCAAAGTACCGATTGCCTCATCTTCACTTCTGCCAAGTGCAATTAGTACATGGCTTGGTCGATGCACTCCGGCACTACATGCGGAACCAGTTGAACATGCTATGCCTTCCATATCCATTAAAAGCAGCAAGGTCTCGCCTTTGGTACCAGGAAAAGATACGTTAACAATTCCTGGCAGCGAAATTGTTGGAGTATTAATTAAGGCTCCTGGAATTGAAGATTTGATGCCATCAATTAATTGATCCCGAAGTTTGGCAACTTGTTCAGACGGGTATGAAGTTAAAGCTGCGGCAAAGGCGCATATTGCAGGTGCATTTAAAGTACCGCTTCGGATCTCTCGCTCTTGTCCGCCACCATGCAATAAGGCAGGGATATCTAGCCCTCGCTTTAGAACAAGTGCCCCAACTCCAACAGGTCCACCTACTTTATGAGCGCTAATAGAAAGCGCAGTTAAACCTTTAAAAGTAACCGGAACTTTTAACAACGATTGCACCGCATCGCAATGCACTGGAATCTCTCCAGCAATTTCAATTACTTGCGAAATTGGTTGTAGCGCTCCGATTTCGTTATTTGAATGCATCACAGAAATAAGTGCAATTTCTGAACCGCGCTTTGCCACTAAATCTTTTAGAAAAGCTAAATCAATAATTCCCTCTTTAGTAATTGGAATTTGAATTAGCTCAGCACCCTCTTTCTCAACTAGCCATTCCGCTGGCTCAAGTACCGCCTTATGCTCAAATCCAGAAATCACAATTACTTTTTTGCCGGACTTCCAGTACAAACCTTTAATTGCCAAGTTATCTGCTTCAGTACCAGATGCGGTGAAGATAATTTCACTTGGAGCGCAATCAATAAATGCCGCAATTTTTTCGCGCGCCTCTTCCAGAGCTCTGCGCTGTTCGCGTCCGAAATTATGAAGCGATGAAGGATTTCCGATTTGCTGAAGTTGTTTATTGAATTCGGCAAGCGAAACTTCTGAGATGGGCGTAGTCGCCGCATGATCTAAGTAGATTGCCATTCGACCATTCTACTTGTCTACTTGCGCGCGTTTATAAGCTCGCTCGCCTTAGCTAGCACGCTGGCTAAATCACCAACAATGCCAAAATCCGCAATTTCAAAGAGTGGCGCTTCGGGATCTTTATTGATAACCACAATATTTTTTGAAGTCTGCATTCCGGCTTTGTGTTGAATGGCGCCAGAAATTCCACACGCTACATATAAATCAGGGCTAACTGTTTTGCCAGTTTGGCCCACCTGCATCTCATGGCTACACCAACCTGCATCAACGGCAGCACGTGAAGCTCCAATTGCGGCGCCCAATGAATCGGCAAACTTCTCAACGTTGGACCAATCTCCGTCGATACCGCGGCCACCGGAAACCACAATCTTCGCTTCTGCGAGCTCTGGCCTAGCTCCTTTAACTTTAGGTTTTACGCTCTTAATTGTTACTAATGAATTATCTTCGCCTTCTAATTTGATAGGCGCTGGAATGTTTGCTGCTGGTTCAACCGAATTAGGTCTAAGGGTGATTACTGGAATACCTCTGCTGACCTTTGCTTTCACTGTGTAGCTGCCACCAAAAATTGATTGAGTAGTAACAAAATCTCTATCAACAGCTATCGCATCGGTAATAATGCCAGAATCAAGAGCTACCGCAATTCTTCCGGCTAGCTCTTTACCATCCATTGTTGCCGCTACAAAAACTGCATCAAAATTATTCTGCTTGGCATACTCAGCAATCGCTTTAGCAGATTTAGATTCAACAACTGTTGCATCGCCTGCCGCATTTACTAATTCCGCTGTTACTTTCTCATTATCTGCTACCACTAAAACTTTGCTCATATCAACTTCCTCTCTGCAAGGAAATTAACTAACTTCTCAGCTGCGCTTCCATCATCTTCAATCTTTACACCTGCGGCTCTTGGTGGCTTTGCGGTGGCTTCAATAACTTCAGTGCCGGATTGAGCAGTCAAAGAGATAGTTGCAATCTCTTTCTTCTTGGCGGCCATGATTCCTTTAAAAGCTGGATAACGCGGTTCGTTAATTTTCTCAACTACAGAGAGCACAACTGGAAAATTCGCTTCCATCTCGACCTGACCAGAATCAGTAATTCGATTAATGGAAATTTTCTTGGCAGCCACATCTACTTCGACTTTATTTGCAAAAGTTAATTGTGCGTGACCTAAGCGAGCGCTAATCATCGCCGGCACTACGCTCATTCGAGCATCAGTACTCTCAACGCCACTAATCACAAAGTCATATCCGCCATCAGATATTGCCTGTGCTAATACTTCTGATGTCGCCATCGCATCCGCTCCTGCGAGCGCTGGATCGGTAATCACAATCGCATTAGTTGCACCCATCGATAAACCCTTGCGCACCGATTCTTGAGCACGGGTTGGTCCCATTGAAATTAAAGTAATGGTGTGTTCGCCACCATCATCAACGGTGCCACCATTGGCCTCGCAAATTCGAAGCGCCTCTTCGATTGCATATTCATCTAAATCATTTAGCACTGCGTCAACGTTTTCCCGGTCCACTCGCCCGTTAACTAACTTTTTCTCAGCCCATGAGTCTGGAACTTGCTTTACGGTTACAGCTATTTTCACGAAGGAGATGTTACTCATGGGTAGCATTTCTTTACTAGTTATTTACCTAGTTTCAGCCAGTTACAGGGCAGACTTACCGCCATGCTTCAGGCGGATCCTCGATATTTGGGCGCAATCCCGACCGAAGAGGGCACCAACTTCTCGATTTGGGCTGAAGCAGCTGATGCGGTGGAGCTCTGCCTCTTTGATGAGGTCAATGGCAAACTGGTTGAAACTCGCTACTCGCTCTCCCACCGCAATGGTCCAATTTTTCACGGATACTTAAAAGGTGTTCGTCCCGGACAGCGCTACGGCTTTCGAGTTTACGGACCGTGGGAACCTGAGCGTGGTTCTCGATTTAATCCAAATAAATTATTGATTGATCCCTATACCCATCACTTATCTGGCGAACTTTCATATGTTCCCGAAATTTATGGACATGTGGCCGAAGATGGTTATGGTGCAGGAGATTCAAATGTTATCGATGATCGCAACTCTGCCAAATTCGTTCCATTATCTGTAGTAACTAATGATGCGCCGCGTCATGTAAATCATCCACATATTAATTGGCAGGATTTAGTTATCTACGAAGCCCATGTCATGGGACTTACTTGGACTAATCAAGATATTCCAGAAAACGAACGCGGAACATATAAAGCACTTGGACACCAATCAACAATTGATTATTTAAAACACATCGGAGTTAATGCCATCGAATTATTGCCGATTCATGAACATGCAACCGAGCCTGCAATTTGGGCACGCGGTCGCCGCAATCATTGGGGTTATAACGCAATTGCATTCTCGGCACCACATCGTGCATACGCTGCAACAGATAACCCGATTACAGAACTTCAAGAAGCAATTGATCGATTACACGAAAATGGCATCGAAGTTATTCTCGATGTGGTCTACAACCACACCGCAGAGGGTGGTCCGGGAGGACCGCACATAACTTTTAAAGGGATTGATAATCGAAATTGGTATCGCCATGGAGGTACCAACCATTACATTGATAACACAGGATGCGGCAATACATTTTCGGCAGGTAAACCACATGGCGTACGCCTAGTAATTGATTCACTTCGTTGGTGGACCCAAGTAATTGGTGTTGATGGTTTTCGTTTTGATTTAGCTCCCGCCCTGAATCGCACCGGAAATATGATTGATTCTGCGCTTTTTGCGGCAATTTCAGCGGACCCAGTACTGCGTCAAATGAAGTTGATCGCCGAGCCTTGGGATATTTCACGTTATTCGCTCGGAGAATTTCAATATCCGTGGCGCGAGTGGAATGACTATTACCGAGATGCAGTACGTCAATTCTGGCTAGGCGATATCGCCCGTGGCTACGGTGAAGGTGTTAGCGCTTTAGCATCTTCAATTTCTGGTTCAAGCAATATTTTCTATTTCCGTGGTCCGACTACTTCCATCAACTTTATCACTGCGCATGATGGTTTCACCATGAATGATTTGGTTACCTACCACGAGAAACGAAATTTGCCGAACGAAGAAGATAATCGAGATGGTAACAACACTAATCGTTCTTGGAATGTTGGTTATGAAGGCCCAACAAATGATTTCAAGATAAACGAAATCAGACAGTCATTACAAAAATCAATGATGGCGACTCTGCTGCTCTCGTCAGGTGTGCCCATGGTGACGATGGGCGATGAAGTTGGTCGTACGCAATATGGATCAAATAATGCTTTCACAGTACCTATTGATTTAAATCGAGATAATTGGGATAAAGAGATTGCTTGGTTTGGGGGTTGGACTCTAGATTGGAATCCGACTGGTGATAAAAAAGATTTGCAGGATGCCTTTATAGAATTAATCCGGATTCGAAAAACTTATCTTTCAGATATCACTTCAGAATTTTTTACTGGTCGAGTTGATTTCGGAACTGAACGAAAAGATATAGCTTGGTTTAGTCTCTCTGGAAATGAAATGAATGATCAACATTGGTCAGATGGTGATAAAAGGTCTTTGACTGTGTTTTTCGAAGCCGGACCAAAAAATGGTCTAGTTTTGCTGATGAATTCTTTCGGTGAAGAGACCACTTTTACTTTGCCAAACGCTGCTTGGGGTCAGAATATGCGTTGCATTTTTGATTCGTATCAGACAACTGCAACCTACAACCCAGCGTTGGCAGCTCCGGGCGATAAAGTCCAAGTTTCACCACATTCGCTTCAGGTTTGGCTGGTTAACCGCTAATTACTTCTAAGTACTTGGCATCACGCATAAACTAAACACATGCTCGCACTGCTCTTTCCAGGACAAGGTTCACAAACGCCAGGAATGCTCGCACCTTGGTTAAATGAAGAGAGCAGAAAAACCGTTGCAAAGTGGTCTCTGCACATCGACCTTGACCTCGAAAGATTAGGCACCACTGCATCTGCAGAAGAAATCAAAGATACCGCCAATGCACAGCCACTGATTGTGGCGGCCGGATTATTAGGCGCAAGCGCGCTTGGGCTTTCCAAATTTGCAGTGGTCTCTGGCCACTCAGTCGGCGAGATTACTGCTGCCGGAGTTTCTGGAGTTTTATCTCCCGCACACGCATTGGAATTGGTTCGTCAACGCGGAATTGCAATGGCGAAAGCTGCTAGCCAAGTTGAAACTGGAATGGCAGCTGTGCTCGGTGGTGATCGAAACGAAGTTCTAAGTGCAATCAAAAATTTGGATCTGGTGCCAGCTAACGACAATGGCGCAGGACAAATAGTTGCTGCTGGTTCACTTGAGCAGATTGATAAGTTAATCGAAAATGCACCTGCCGGTTCGCGTGTACGTGCACTTGCTGTGGCTGGTGCATTCCATACTCACTACATGCAATCAGCAGTTTCGCATGTGGCAGGCTTTGCAGAGAAAGTTTCAATTCATGAACCTAAATCCCAACTACTCTCGAATAGAGATGGTGCAGTCGTTGCAGGCGGCAAAGATGCAATTGATCGAATCGTAAATCAAATAGCAAATCCAGTGCGTTGGGATTTATGTATGGAATCGCTGGTGCAATTAGGCATTACCGGCGCTATTGAATTTCCACCAGCTGGCACTTTGGTGGGATTACTGAAGCGAGCTACTCCAAGCATCGAAACTTTTGCAATCAAATCCCCTGATGATTTAACTGTTGCCAAAGAATTTGCTCTCAAACATGGTGGCGCATGATTAAAGAAATCGTGGGATCAAATTCAGCAATTCTTTCGGTGGGAATTTATCGAGCGACAAATTTAATTCCTAACTCTGCCATAGTTGAAAAAATCGATTCAACAGATGAATGGATTCAGCAGCGAACCGGAATTGAGTCTCGCCGTTTTGCCGATAAAAACATTTCCGTTGTAGATATGGGAACAGCGGCAGCCAAACAAGCTTTGGATCGCGCGAACGTTAACGCTGATCAAGTGGATGTAATTATTCTGGCTTCAATAACTTATCCGCATCAAACTCCTAGTGGCGCATCGGGTGTGGCGGCGAATATCGGAGCAAACAAAGCAGCTGCATTTGATCTAGCAGCTGCTTGCGCTGGTTTCACTTACGGGGTTGGTTTGGCCAAAGATTTAATTAAGGGTGGCACTGCTAAATATGTTTTAGTAATTGGCTCTGAAAAGATAAGTGATTTCACCAATCCGACTGACCGTGCAACTGCATTTATCTTTGCTGATGGTGCTGGAGCAGTTTTAATTGGACCAAGCGCAGAAATTGGCATTGGTCCAACTGCTTGGGGATCAGATTCTGACCAAAGAGATGCCATCACTATGTCATCTTGGTTGGACTTTAAAAATACCGATGCGCCGGCAAGTTCCATTGCTTGGCCAGATATTGTTCAAGAAGGTCAACGAGTATTTCGTTGGGCGGTATTTTCCGTGAGCAAAGTCGGAAGCGAAGCAATTAAGTTAGCTGGCATCCAACCAAGTGATTTGAAAGCATTTATTCCTCATCAAGCGAATTTAAGAATCATAGAATCGATGGCGAAAGATATGAAACTAGCGCCAGATATCTTGATTGCTGATGACATCCGTACCAATGGAAATACTTCTGCGGCATCAATTCCTCTTGCAATGGATGCATTATTAACCGCACATCCAGAAATGCACGGCCAGCTCGCGTTGATCATTGGATATGGCGCAGGTCTCGCTTATGCGGCCCAAGTCATTAAATTGCCCTAACAAATCGCGTATTACTAGAAAGTAAGGGCTTAGACCCTGCACAATATCCACCTACAGAACCACTTAAAGCACCGCAGCGACGCGTTGTAAAAAAATATACGAAAAGAGAAATATCAATGGCACTAAACGAAGCAGATGTACTTGCTGGTCTAAAAGAGATCGTTGAAGAAGTTGCTGGTGTTCCAGCTGCATCAATCGAAATGAGCAAGAGCTTCACAGACGACCTAGATGTTGATTCACTATCAATGGTTGAAGTTGTGGTTGCAGCTGAAGAGCGTTTTGGCGTAAAGATTCCTGATGATCAGGTAGCTGAACTTGCAACTGTTGGCGATGCAGTTAATTTCATCGTTAAGGCTTCTGCTTAAGTAGCCTTAGTAACTTAAATAACCAAAAATGACTAGACGCGTTGTTGTAACTGGTTTAGGTGCCACTACTCCGCTTGGCGGAGATGTTGCTACCACTTGGGCTAATGCTGTGGCTGGTAAATCCGGTGCGCGGTTAATGAAGCACGAGTGGGCAAGCACCTTGCCAGTTCACTTCGCAGCAGAGGTAGTTGTAGAACCGTCAGAAGTAATGAAGCCGGTGGAAATTCGCCGCTTAGATCGCTCCGAACAATTCGCGTTAATCGCTTCTCGAGAAGCTTTTGCTGACGCAGGTTTAGCAGAACTAGAAAACTTAGATTTAGAGCGTCTTGGCGTGGTAATTGCATCAGGAATCGGTGGCGTTACCTCTTTATTAGAGCAGTACCGAATTTTGGTTGAAAAAGGTGCGCGCTTAGTTTCGCCGCATACAGTTCCCATGATTATGCCAAATGGTCCAGCTGCAAACGTAGGTTTGGAATTTAAAGCAAAAGCTGGCGTTCATACTCCAGTCTCTGCTTGTGCATCCGGCGCTGAAGCGATTGGTTATGCCTTCGACATGATTCGAAATAACCGCGCAGAGGTAGTTATCGCAGGTGGCGTTGAAGCTTCAGTTGATGCGCTACCAATGGCTGGATTTGCCGCAATGAAAGCGCTTTCAACCCGAAATGATGCGCCTGAAAAAGCATCTCGTCCCTACGATCAAGATCGCGATGGCTTTGTACTTGGCGAAGGTGGCGGTGTTTTGATTCTTGAAGAGTACGAACATGCAAAAGCGCGCGGCGCCAAAATTTACTGCGAGATTGCAGGTCAAGGTTTAACTTCAGATGGTTACCACATTGCAGCGCCAGATCCAGAAGGTCGCGGCGTTATTCGCGCGATGCAACTGGCGCTAAAGGATGCAGGTTTATCAACTAAAGATATTTTTCATTTAAATGCACATGCCACCTCTACCCCAGCTGGTGATGTTGCAGAGGCAAATGCTCTACGCGGAGCACTTGGTGCTGATGCTGATCATGTTGCAGTCTCTGCTACAAAATCTATGACCGGCCACTTGCTTGGCGGAGCAGGCGCAGTGGAATCTGTTTTAATAGTTAAAGCGCTTCAAGAAAGATTGGCTCCCCCAACAATTAACATTGAAAATCTAGATCCAGCCGTTACGGTAGATGTAGTACGCGATAAAGCACGCGAATTACCTAAAGGCGATATTGCAGCGCTTAATGATTCATTCGGATTCGGTGGACACGACGTAGTATTGGTGTTCAAGAGCATTTAATTGCCTTAGCCATGACTGACCCCAAAGACCCAGAACTTCGCATCGCGAAGTTATTAGACCCTGGCACAAATCATTTAATCACTGAACGTAACGATAGCGGCATGCTTGCCGCACGAGGCAAAATTAAAGGCAATGAAGTTGTGGTCTTTGCATCTGACCCAACCGTACAAGGCGGCGCGTTAGGACCTGAAGGCGCAAAAATAATTGTTGAAGCATACAAAGTCGCAATGGTTGAGCAGCTCCCGGTAATCGGAATTTGGCACTCTGGTGGCGCACGATTACGTGATGGCGTTTTATCTCTACATGCGTTCGGAGAAGTTTTTCAAAGTTTTATCACCGCTTCTGGAAAAATTCCGCAGCTCTCACTTGTGCTTGGACCAACTGCTGGTGGTGGCGCGTATGGACCGGCGCTCACCGATGTAGTGGTACTTGCACCTGAAGGTCGTATCTTCGTAACCGGACCAGATGTAGTTAAGAGCGTTACCGGTGAAAATGTAGATATGGCCAAACTTGGCGGTCCAGAAGCGCATAAAAAGAACTCTGGGTTGGCGCACATTATTGCGGCTAGTGAAGCCGAAGCCATCGAAGATATTCGAAAACTTACTTCGCTATTTGCAAATCAAGGTCATATCAATGTGAAATTGGAAGATTTAGATCTTTCACAATTTGTTCCAGATTCACGTAAACGCGCATATGAAGTACATCCATTAGTTGAGGAACTCTTAGATCATGACGAATCTATGGAACTTCTTGCTGAATGGGCGCCGAACATGTTGACAGCAATCGGTCGCCTGGGTGGCCGCACGGTCGGAGTTATTGCAAATAATCCAAAGCATTTAGGTGGCGTACTTGATGCAGCAGCTGGAGAGAAAGCTGCACGCTTTGTTCGTATGTGTGACGCATTCGGTATTCCATTAGTTGTGATTGCAGATGTCTCTGGATTTTTACCTGGTGCCGGCCAAGAATGGGAAGGCGCAGTTCGCCGCGGAGCAAAGTTATTACATGCATTTGGCGAAGCTGTAGTTCCGCGAGTTACTCTTATTACTCGCCATGCTTACGGCGGAGCATACGTAGCAATGAATTCACGCGCGTTAGGTGCTACAAAAGTATTTGCTTGGCCTAATGCTGATGTGGCAGTTATGGGTAGCGTGGCGGCAATTCGCGTTTTGCACCGCAGATTATTAGCTGATGTATCTGAAGATCAGCGCGAAAATATGGAGCTCGAACTTGCGGCGCAACACGAACAAGAATCAGGTGGAGTTCAACGAGCCATTGAAATTGGCGTGGTTGATAGCGTGATTGAACCTAATAAAACCAGATCCGAAATCGCTAGAGCCATTGCATCTGCACCTTATCGCCGTGGTGCGCACGGCAACATTCCGCTTTAAATCAATCAGTTTTGAAAGTTACAGTAACTGTAGCAGTAACTGTTTTATCAATGCTGGAAGTGTCATACATTCCATAATCAGAAGTCATCGTTGAATCTGGTGTAGTGACCTGGATTGGCCCAGCTTTTACGGAGGTAATCGCCCCAACTTTTCCGCCTACAGCTTTGGTCATAGCTTCTGCGCGAGCTTTAGCATCTTGGGTGGCTTCACTCAATAACTCTGGACGAATTTTATTAAGAGTTGAAACATAATATTGTGGACCATAATTACTTACATTTACGCCCTGCTGTAAGAGTGAACCAATATTCTGGCTGAGCTTTGAAACCAGCTGTACGTCTTTAGTGCGCACGGTGATCTCACGATTAGCGCGATAATTTAAAATTCGTCCCGTTGGATTGCCATTTATATATTCTTCGGTTGGATATGAATTTACCGGACCTAGCGTTAGTTGGTTCGCTTTGATGCCACCTTCAGTTAAGTAGCTTTGCAGCGCATTAATTCCAGAATCTATTCCGGTAACAGCGGTAGCTGGTGTCTTACCGGTATTAGCGATTGATAAAGTCCAAACCACATTATCTGCCTTCGCTTCTACTTTTGCGGAACCAGTTACGATAATTCCATCGCTAGAGCGAGATGCAAAACCACTACCTACCTTTGTTAAACCTACGCCAAGCGCAAGTGAAACAATTACAGAAGCGATAACAACAGTTGCAGCTTTACGTTTTTCAATCATCTCGTCCATTTTTTTCCTAAGTTTTAACTTTCCTTATATTGCGCGAAGTTGCGCTATCTCCTGTAAATCTACTCCACGAAAGCGCTCTAATTCCACTTCCCACTCTGTTCCAAGTGCCACATCCAATATTTGACGCATCTCATCATCACTCTTTCCCATCGCAAATCTCACTTGATTCTCAGTGATAAGGATATTTCCAATCCCATCAATCTCAGCTCGGTGAATTCCTAATTCAGGTGTATGTCTAAATAATTGTGAGGTAGATGCGATTTCAAAACGAAGATAATGCCAACTTTTTAAGGCGCTTGATAAATCTGCAGATAAATCTTTAGCGCTACGCCACTCGATCTGAGTTTTTTGAGTACCTGCAATTAGAGGTTGGCTGCGCCACTCAAAGTGCAGCTGCCCCAGTAGAGATTCGATAGACCATTCGACATGGCGAATTAAGGCCATCGGGCATGAGTGGATAGTGATTACTCCACGAGATAGCGGATTCATTTCTTTGCTCCTAGCAAGGCGCTTATATCTGCACCTTCCCCAGTCCAGATAAGCCATATTCGCTTGTCGCAATCGCTATTGAGCGAATTTTCGCGCCTTTGAGAGCAATTTGTCCACTTGCTAGCTGCCTGCGATTGGTCATTAGCCGTATGGCAGGTAGGCTTGCCTGCAGTCGGACACTCGAAGGTAAGTTTTAAAGAATTTAGCTAGATAGGAAGACCAACGAGGCCAAATCCAAGCTTCGTTAAGTTTAAAGAAATAGGAAAATATTTAATGGCAACAGGCACAGTTAAGTGGTTCAACTCTGAAAAGGGCTTCGGCTTTATTGCAGTAGATGGTGGCGGACAGGATGTATTCGTACATTACTCAGCTATCCAGGGCAATGGTTACAAGTCTCTTAATGAGGGTCAGTCAGTATCGTTCGAGGTCGTCCAGGGTCCAAAGGGTCCACAGGCTGATCAAGTAACTGCTAACTAATTAACACTTCTTCAAAAAAACAAAACCCCGGTGAATTTCACCGGGGTTTTGTTTTTATACTTAAGCCAGAACTGGCTCCTTCTCATTTTTAGAAATCTTGAGCCAATTGGTAAAGCCCCAAATAACAAATGGAAGATAGAGCGCATAGAGAATTCCAGTTGGATAGTAACCGTTGCTTAACGCAAATGGCACTCCAACTAAATCTACTGCTACCCAGACTAACCAAAACTCAACATATCCGCGGCTCATACCGAAAGTTGCAAGTGCAGTTCCGGTGAAAATCCAGGTATCGACAAATAACCATTGACCAGTTTCGCCAAGGCTTTTGAAAATCTGCATTGCAATTAAGAAGAAAATGATCACGCTTGGAGCTAGCCACAGCTTCTCTTTAGTAGTGGTCCAACGTGGAATAACTGCCGGCACATCTTTTCCTAGACGCTTGTGGTGCGACCAACGAACCCAACCATAAATACTTACTACGATAAGTAATAAGTTACGGCTAGCTTGTCCATAGAAGTTGGCTTCCTGCGTGTTATCTCCAAATGAGAAAACTGCGCCAAGAAATACGGTAAATAAAAGCGCATCGGCGAAAATTCCAACGGGCCAAGCAGCAACTAAGCGACGTGCTCCCAGCACCGCACTTATTAGACCTAGTACGCCGCCGATGATTTCGCGAACCGCAATTGATTTGCTGCCGAAGTTGATGGTGGCTTCAAAGAGCCATTGAAGAATTGTCATTCAGCTATCTCCTACATTTAATAACTTTTAATTACTTTTTGGGTATAGGTGGTAACTCGCCACTCTTTGCTAACAGCGCTTTAACCTCTGCTGCAGGAGATCTATCCCCTCCAACTTTCCACTTATCTAAATAGCGCCACGGAAAGACCATGCCACGACGGACCCACCAGATATCACGCTCGCTAGTTGGCCAACTGATTCCAAAGTGAATATGCGGTGCGGTACCTGCCGCATCTCCAGAATTTCCAACATAACCTAAAAGCGTTCCGACTTCTACGCGAGTACCAACATTGATTCCATCCACAATCTTCTTCAAATGTGATGCGTAATAACGCACGCCATCATCTCCAATTATCGAAATAAAGATGCCACCCTTTGTAATTGGTGTTGGATTCTTATATGAATAGGTGTCCTTAAAGCGCAACTCATCGACAACTCCTGAAGTTACCGCTACATATTTGCAACCTTTTTTAGCCAAAATATCGGTCGCCGGATAATCATGGTGATATCTGGAATAAGTTGGCGTGCAACCAGGTGAACTTGGGATTGGAAATGCGTATTTTGGTGCAGCGTTAGCAGATGGCATCGTTGCTATAAGTAGGCACAAAGCCATAGCTACTTTAATTCGCATGGCTGGAACCTTAACATTAACCATGGCATACACCGGGAATAAAGCAAAGGCCTTTTTAGGCATAAATTTAATTTGCGCTTGGATAGGTTTTGGCGGATCTTTTATTGTCAATACTTTTGATTTGGTTCCAGAAGGAGAGATCGAACCACATCTTTTTGGTCCGCACGAACCTGGGATGGCAGGCGCACTAACCCGAGTTATTGATTTATTTGGTTATTTCACCATCTGGAGCAATGCGTTGGTGGCAATAACAATTACCATGCTATTTCTAAATCCAAAGCGTGCAGATAAAAGATTCAAATGGCTTCGCAATACCTCACTACTAATGATTTTGATGACTGGAATCCTCTATCACCTTCTAATTGCACCAACTGCAAATCCTGAGAGTTGGAATATTTATACCAATGCTTTTCAGCATTACATCACGCCTATTGTGACCGTTTTGGTATGGCTCTTGGTGGGCCCACGTAAGTGGTTTGATTTCAAGATGACGGTATCCGTCTTTGCTATTCCTACCGCTTATTTGATCTACACCTTTGCCCGCGGCGCCATAATTGATCGCTATCCATATGGTTTCTTTGATGTTATTGAATATGGATATCTTTCCGTCGGTACAACCTTAATCATGATTTACATAGCAGGATATGTGCTGGCGTTACTCTTCTTAGTCTTAGATAAGGCGCTTTCTAGAAAGGCTAATTGATGTCGGAACATCGCTCTGAAATATTCGAACTTGCAGATACCTATGTTGAGAAGTCTGCGCACATGTCACCGATGGAAGCCACGGGCTTGGGGCTTAAAGGATATGACGACCAGTTAGACACATTTACAATTGAAGAAGCTGATCGCGATGCCGCATTTAAACGTGAGATTGTTAAGCAAGCAAAAGGGCTGACGCCAAAAGATGAAATTGATCGAATTGCTCAGACGGTTTTAATTGAACGGACCGAAGCCAGACTTCGTATTCATGATTCCAAAGAGGGTTTTATTACCTACTCCCCAATCGTTAATCCTGCTTCAGAGATTCGCCAAATTTTCACCATCATGCCTACCGAAGGTGATAAAGCAATTTCAAATATCACTGCACGTTTAAATTTGGTTGGGAAAGCTTTGGACGGTTGGAAAAGTACAATTCAAGAGATGGATGCGCTTGGCCATAAAACTGCGCGTCGACAAGTTATTGTGGTTGCCGATCAATTGAAAACCTACGCCGAAGGCGGCTGGGAGAAAATGGCTCAGAAACTAGATCCATTTGGCAAATACCCAGAACTTCATACTGCAGCAAAAAATGCTGCCAATGCATCCGGAGTGATGAGTCAATGGTTGCGCGATGTTCATGCACCAAGATCAACAGAGGCTGATGCCGTTGGTGAAGAACGCTACAAACCATGGGCAAACTTCTTTACCGGCGCGGATTTAGATTTAAAAAAGACTTATGAATGGGGCCTCGAGGATTTGGCTCGCATAAATGATCGGATGCATAAAGCTGCTGCCAAATTAGGTCTGGATGACAAATCGTTAAAAGATGTCGCTGATATTTGTGAAAACGCAGAATTACATCGCATCGATGGTGAGGATGCGCTGGTTAAGAAATTACTATCGTTCACAGATGAAGCGGTGCGCCATTTAAATGGCAAATACTTTGATATTGATGATCGCATTGCATTCTGCGATGCGCGAATTGCACCTGAAGGAGCCGCAGCTGCCCCCTATTACATTCCACCGACCGAAGATTTAAGCAGACCCGGTACAACTTGGTATCCAACTCTTGGACATAAGAGATTTAACTTCTGGCACATTGCATCTACTTGGTATCACGAAGCAGTGCCAGGACATCATCTGCAATTTGCAACTGCAGCGCTTGAGAAAGATCGACTATCTCGATTCCAACGCACTAGCGCTTGGATTTCAGGATATGGCGAAGGTTGGGCTCTATATGCCGAACGATTCATGGACGAACTCGGTGCTTTCGATGAACCTTCTCTAGAACTTGGCTACTTGGCAGGGCAAGGTTTACGAGCCGCTCGTGTGGTTGTAGATATTGGAATGCATTGTGGTTATAAAGATCCATCTGGAAAAGTTTGGAATGCACAATCAGGTTATGACCTTCTAGTTAATAACGCGATGGTCGCACCAGATTTTGCTAAGAGTGAAATAGAGAGATATCTAGGTTGGCCAGGACAAGCTATTTCCTACAAAGTCGGTGAACGTTATTGGATGGATATACGAGAATCTGCCAAAGCGCGATTGGGCCATGATTTTGAAATTAAGAAATTCCATAATTTCGCTCTCAAGATTGGTCCGATGGGACTTGATTCGCTTAAAGCAGAGATGGCCAATTGGAAAGGTAATTAATTCGCCTCGCTTGGGTGCGTGTAAAGTATGCCAATCGCGAGGGGGTAGCTCAGTCGGTTAGAGCCCCGGACTCATAATCCGGTCGTCGTGGGTTCGAGCCCCACCCTCCTCACCAGATGAAAACTACAAATCAAATTTCGCTTTTAATCACTGACGGTGACTGTGAATTCTGTCAGTTAAGTGCGACTTGGCTGCAGCGGAATTTTCCAGGCGATTGGATCAATCAACCAAACCAGAGTGCAGATCTGGAACTTTTAGGGCTAACCAATGAAGAGGTAGCTAAACAAGTTTGGTATTTGAGACCTAAAGCAGGTTCTTGGCAGAAATATGGTGGTGCTAGAGCAGTTTTTAAATTGCTTTTAGACCAACCAAAAAATTACATCAAACCTATTGCATTTCTATTCTTAATTCCTGGACCAAATTGGATTGCGCAGGCCTTATATATCTGGGTTACTAAAAATCGCCATCGTTTGATGCGGATATTTAAGCGCTAGCTTTTAACTTCTTAATGACTTTCCAAGACCAGTAAAAGAGTGGGAATTGCAAAGGCAATCTGGCGTAAGCAATTAGCGGATCTGGCATTTCTCGAGAGGACCAATCGATAGCCATTTTTATATTTGCAGTGTAGACAGTAATAAAAAGTGCTAGCGAAAAGATAGCGCCCCATAGCTGGATGGATTTGCCTAGGAAACTAATTCGCGCTTTGGTAATTAACATAAATCCAATAGCCATCTCTACTATTCCACTTAAGTAGGTCCAAAACCTTGCCTCTCCTGGCAGAAATTCAGGAACAATCAGATCCAGTGGTTTTGGAATAATAAAGTGACCTATTCCGGTTAAAACTAAAAATATACCTAGGCTAAAACCAACATTTCGCTTCATGGTTAAATCATAAGTCAATTGGTTAATATTCATCCGTGACCACTCGCGCCAAAGTCCTTTTAATAGGCATTGATGGATTAATGCTGCATCGGGCAATAGAAAGGCAGAGCGCTGAGCATCTGAAGTACCTGCGTGACAATTCATATTTCGTGGATACCCAAATTGATATGCCCACTGTTTCAGGTCCAAGTTGGTCAACTTTGCTGACGGGCAAACGCCAAGATATTCACAAAGTAATAGACAATCACTTTGTCGATCATAAATTGAAAAAAGCGCCTGATTTTCTAACTCAAGCGAAACAAACCAATCCCACATTAACCACTTATGTAGCGGCTGGGTGGCCACCTTTAGTGGACTTAAATGATGTAGGCCCAGTGATTGCAGATGCTGGTCATATTCGTTTCCACAATGATGGTGAGAAACTTGGTTATTTACAGGTTGACCGCGAAGTTTTTGAACATGCGAAAGAGACTTTAAAAGAACTTAAGCCGGATTTAAGTTTTATTTATTTCTGTGGCGTAGATGAAGCCGGACATAAACATGGCTCAATCGAGGCTCCCTATTTTGAAGCTGTCACCCGAATTGATAATTACGTCAAGGAATTACACACAATCTTGCAAGAATCAGGTGATGTCTGGAATCTAATAGTCATAACTGATCACGGGCACAGAGACGAAGGTGGTCATGGTGAAGATTCGGCTCAAGAACGAGCCTCTTTCGTAATAGCCCATGGAATCAATACTGATCATCCAATTTGGCCAGCAGATTTACAACCACATCAACTTGCGGAAAATATATTAAAGCTGATTTAAATATTTGTAGAATTCTTTGGAACCGAAATCCCGCTGTACATCATCGTATTTAAGCATTCCCCATTCCCAGAAATCAAAATCTAAATCCGAGATTGAATTTTGTATAGATGCCCATAACGTCCAGCCAAATTTAGCTAAGGTGGCAAATAGCCATGCTCTAGCAAATTTATCTTCGCGGGCACTTCCGTAATATCCAAATATCAACTCTGCTAATACTGAAATATCTTGGCCAGATTCTGACCAAATATTGCCTAATTCAAAGCAAGGATCGTTATTACCAGAGTACTCATAGTCAATTATCCAAATTTTCTCGCCATCATCGATGAAATTAGCAGGTAGCAGATCATTATTACAAGGAACTTTCCCTGTATCTGTTCTGGTTAAGGCCGCATGTAGTTCATCTCTAACGCTCATGAAATCTAAGTATTTGTCAGGTAATCGAAATCCACGTTCGGTAACAATCTTTAAGTAATTTGCTTGAATTTTGAACATATCAAAATCTAAGAGAAACGGCGCGGCACCATGTAGTTGCTTAACGCTTTTAGCAATTCTTCCCGCATGTTCAGCCACATCAGCACCATCGAAGGTTTTACCATTTAAAAAACCAATTACTAGTAGACCTTTGGTTGCCTGGTAGTCAAAAACAGGGGCTCCAATATTTGCATCAGCCGCAGCTTTGGAATTATGAAATTCATTATTTCGGTCAATTGAAAGCAGAGCAGATTCATTGCTTGAAATTCTTGCTACAAAATCACCTTGATTGGTCTCAACTTTAATATTGCGGTTCGTTAAACCACCAGATAGCTCAATTAGGTTATTGCGCTGCTGCAGGTAAGTGGAGCTATTGAGCGTTGACCCAAATTCTTTTTCTAGCTCCCCTGCTGACATTGCCATCTGCGGATGCTACCTTTTAGGTATGTCTGAGCAACAGATACCAGCACGCGCAAAAATCGTAATTATTGGTGGCGGCGTCGGCGGTACTTCGGTCGCGTACCACCTAGCTCAACTCGGCGAGACTGATGTGGTCCTGGTTGATCGCAATGATTTAACAAGCGGATCTACCTTTCATTCAGCTGGCATGGTTGGTCAATTAAGAGCTGATCCAACTTTGACCCGCATGAATATGCACTCCGCAAATCTTTATCGTGAATTACAAAGTAGCGATACTCCACCATCGTGGGTTGAATGCGGCAGTATTAAAATTGCTTCTACACCAGAGAGAATGGAAGAGATACGTCGTCAAATTGGTTGGGCCAAAACTTTCGGCTTAGATCTTCATGAAATAACTCCGGCTGAAGTTAAGGAACGTATCCCTTACATAAATTTAGATGGCGTAGTTGGTGCCTGCATTATGACAACTGACGGTCAAGTTGATCCCTCCCAATTAGCGCTATCCATGGCAGCTGGTGCCCGTAAAGCTGGAGTAAAAATTCATACCTTCACCCGAGTGCTTGCGATTAACACCAAAGATGGACGCGTCTGCTCAGTAGATACCGATAAGGGCAGTATCGAATGCGAAATTGTCGTCAACTGCGGTGGCATATATGCAGCTGAGATTGGTCGAATGGTTGATGTGCGAATTCCGATTGTTCCCATGAGTCATCAATATTTAATTACCGAAAACTTTATGGATTCTGCTGCTCCAGTAATGGCATCGCTTCGAGATCCAGACAATCTAATTTACTTCCGTCAGGAAGTTCAAGGGCTATTAATGGGTGGATACGAACGCACCTCGAAGCCATGGAAGAGCAGCCGTGAATCTTTAGACGAGATACCTAAAAACTTTAATAACATGCTATTACCAGATGATTGGGATCGCTTCGAAGAGATTGCGGCAAACTCTCAGATGCGCATTCCTAAAATGGCAGAGCTAGGAATTAAGTCATTTATAAATGGGCCAGAAGCATTTACTCCAGATAATGAATTTTGTTTAGGAGAGACTGAAGTCGGCGGTTTCTATGTTGCTGCTGGTTATTGCGCACATGGAATCGCCGGAGCCGGTGGCATCGGCAAAGTTATGGCGGAGTGGATTGTTGGTAATGAACCGCCGATGGATTTATGGCATATGGATATCCGTCGCTTCGGTCCGGCGTATCGTTCGCCAGCTTTCACATTGGATCGCATCCAGGAGAATTACGAACAGTATTACGACATTCATTATCCTTTAGAAGAGCGTCAAACTTGTCGTCCACATAAGACCTCTCCTGCTTACGATTGGCATAAAGAAAACCACGCAGTATTTGGTGAAAAAGCTTCTTGGGAAAGAGTTAATTTTTACAGCAATCATCAAGGTGATGATGCGCTTCGCCCATTTGCTTGGGCTGGCAAAAATTGGTCAAACGCTGTTCAAATGGAACATGCGGCGACCCGAGAGTCTGCGGGACTATTTGATGAGTCTAGTTTTGCCAAAATAGAAATTAGCGGTAATCGTGCAGGTGAATTTTTGGAATTTGTCTGTGCAAACGATGTCGTTAGAGGTGCTGGCCGCGCCGTATATACGCAGGCTTTAAATAATAAGGGTGGCATTGAATGTGATTTCACTGTGACCCAAATCGATGATAATCGCTTTCTGATTGTTACCGGTACCGCGTTTGCACATCACGATGCTGGTTGGTTAAAGAAGTTGCGCCGCGAAAACAACTACTCAGACGTTGTAATCGAAGATATCACCGAAAAATTAGCCATATTTGGAATTTGGGGCCCTAACTCCAGAACTATATTGCAATCTTTAACTGATGCAGATTTGAGTAGTAACGCATTTGGATTTATGCAATCCAAGGAAATCTCAATTGATGGGACATTAATAAGGGCTACTCGAATCACATATGTAGGTGAATTGGGTTGGGAACTTTATATTCCTGTAGCGACTGCCATGGATATCTGGAAAAAATTGATTGCTGCTGGTGCCTTTCCTTGTGGCTACCGAGCCATCGAATCGCTTCGCCTTGAAAAAAGTTATTTAGCTTGGGGCGGCGAAATTAATACCGAGAATAATTCTTATGAAGCAGGTCTTGGCTTTGCCATCTCCAAGAAGAAAACAAATTTTTATGGCCAAGCTGCACTTAAAAACTTGGAAAAGCCAACTCGTAAATTAATTGCAATTACCTTTGATGATATTAGGCAAGTTCCAATTGGCAGCGAACCAATTCGATCAGGTGAAAAAATTATTGGAAGAATTAAATCTGGCGGTCAGGGTTACACAATCCAAAAGGCAATTGGATATGCATATGTGCCACTTGAATATTCAGATGTGGGTCGAAAATTAGAGGTTGAATTTTTCGGTAATTGGATTAGTGGCACTGTTAGCTCAACACCACTGTATGACCCATCTGGACTAAAGATTAAAAGCTAAAGATGGAAATCGGGCTTAACGATGCGTATTCATTGAAAACGCCTGAAGATAACAAGAAGCTTTATGCCAAATGGGCTGCCACTTATGAGTCTGACTTTGTAGCTAATCAAGGTTATCAACACCCCAAAAAAATCTCTGAGATATTTGATGACTACATACCTTCAGTTAAACAGGTTATTGATATTGGAACTGGGACTGGTTTAGTTGGGAAATATCTGGCCGAACTACGCCCAGAAATAGTAATTGATGGAATTGATATCTCCCCTGAGATGCTCGACG
The DNA here is from genome assembly GCA_046048895.1 of Actinomycetota bacterium. Classification (GTDB taxonomy): domain Bacteria; phylum Actinomycetota; class Actinomycetes; order Nanopelagicales; family Nanopelagicaceae; genus ZLKRG08. The sequence continues at coordinate 22,300 of JBJOFF010000006.1, read as the reverse complement.
AAGCACATAAGAAGGGAATCTATCGAAATTTGTATGAGCGTGATTTAACTAAATCACTGATAGATGTGGCTGCGCCTTATGATGCACTTATTACCATAGGAACATTCACGCATGGTCATCTAGGCGTTGAAGTACTTGATAATCTCTTTCCGCTAGTTTCTCAAGATGGTTATTTTGTAATTGCAGTCAATGAGAAATACTTTCATGAACATAATTTTCTAGCTCACCTCTCAAAGCGGTCTATAAATATGATACATATGGATAAAATCCATGTTTACGATGAATTTAGCGAACATCGTGACTCCATGAATATAGTTATGATTTTTCAGTGAAAGTTGAGTCTTGGTCGGCAGCTAAATCTGCCACCTATCTTCCAAAACCTAAGAGCAGCGATCACAAGTACCGCCGAGGAGTGCTTGGTTGCGTAACTGGATCTAAGCAATTTCCTGGTGCAGCGCTATTGACTACTTCCGCAGCACTTTCAGTCGGTATTGGGATGGTCCGATACTTTGGACCAGAGCAACTAAAAAAAGCAGTAATTCAAAATCGCCCTGAAGTAGTGATTCAAACTGGAAACGTCGATGCTTATCTACTTGGAAGTGGAGTACCTGCCAAGAAATCACTATTAAGAAAAATTACTATGGAGATGGCAAATCGCTCCGCGCTTCCTAGGGTGCTAGACGCGGGGGCGCTCTACTTAGTCGGCACAAGTAAATCTCCAACGATTATTACGCCACATGTCGGTGAACTATCAAAATTGCTTCAAATACCTAGTCAGGAAATCGATGCGGACCCCGTTCATTATGCGTTAGCAGCAGCGAGAAAATTTAGGGTTACCGTGCTACTGAAGGGACATCAGAGCATTGTTGCGAATGAGAGTCGAGTTATTCAGTTACCTGCAGCAACAAGTTGGCTAGCGACTGCGGGGACTGGTGACGTATTGGCAGGAATTCTCGGCGCCTTGATTGCACTCAACCATAAGCAAGTAACTCATGAGAACTTAATTGAGATAGGTGCTACCGCTTCTTTTATTCATGCAGAATCTGCAAAACACTCCTCTAAAGGTCCAATTGATGCGCAAAAAATGATTACCTACATCACAAAAGAAGTAACCAGATTGTCTAAATAATTTTGTAGGGATTCCCCCCTCTACAAGTACTAGCACCTTTTGCAACCATGTGCTTATGACAAAAGAAATATTTATTTTCGGTGAAGATGGATTTACCAATATCACTCTTGCAAACTCACTAACAATGTTGGGATTTAAAGTCGTAGGTGAGGTTGATAATGAAAATGTAGCTTTAAATTTGATAACTCATCATCTGCCGGAAGTGGTAATACTAGATCTTGAACTCAATCACCTAAAATCACTAGAACTTGCCAAGACTTTACGTAAGAGATTTCCAGAGATGGGTCTAGTGGCAATTTCAAAATCCGACGACATCCGCTTGCTGGGAATTGAGAAAAATTCGCTTCCGAAAGGAGTTTTAATGGTTCAAATTTCGAGCCACGCAGATTTAGATAATTTGAAGACCGCAATTCTCAAGGCCCCAAAATTTACTGATCAGGTGAGTGAATTCCAGATCTGCAACTTTCTATCTGATACCCAGGTTGAAACCTTTCGATTATTAGCAGAGGGTAAGGCCAACTCAGAAATCGCAAAAATGAGATATGTATCAGAAAAGTCTGTGGAGCAGATGTTGGCTAGGATAGCTCTAACTTTGGGTATTAACTTTGATCGCAAGCAGAACACCCGAGTTCGCTTAACTAATTCTTTTTTTGAGTTAATTAACGGGAGTAAGTAACTCCTTGAGCTATGTTTAACTCGTGGAGTTAAACGAACTTAAAGGCAATTGGAACGAAATACTTTTTGTCCTCGAGGCTAAAAATCGAGTGGCTTGGTTGACTTTCTTTGATGCTCGTTTAGCTAAAATCGATGGCGCTACCCTTACTCTGGATTTTTCAGATTCAGAGAAATTCTCTGGCAACCACTCTTACTCAGATTCAAGATTGAAGTTTGCCCCTCTACTTCAAGAGGTAATCGCAGAAGTGACCAACTCTAAATTGGAGATTAAATGGTGAAGAAATTTTTTATATTCTGCCTTTCAATTCCTCTTTTACTGCTTGGATTAAATAGTGCTAGCGCAGCTTCATCCCTAACTTTAAACATTACCAAGACCCCAACTCTCGGAGAGCCGAAAGTGACTTTAAACGGTATCTTGAAACCAGCAAGAGCTAATGTGCTAGTGGTTATTCAAGTAAAGATAGATGGCACTTGGAGTAAAACGTCCATGGGTACAAAGACGAAATCCAGCGGCTCCTGGAGAATCGAGGCAGTTTCCACTGCCCTAGCTGGAAGTGCAACATATCGAGCAGTTGCTGGTTCAATCTATTCAAATCAAAGAACTTTCGCGGTTGATGTATCTGCCACTATTTCAGAAGCTGATCCCAATAATTTAATTTCATTAGCTGGACCTGGTGGGCGTATCCATGGAGTTGATATCAGTCGTTGGCAACATCCTGGTGATAAATTAATTGACTTCAATAAGATGTATAAAGCTGGCGTCCGTTTTGTCATGATCAAAGCATCTGACGGAAAAGATAAATCAGATATTGATGCACGTAAATGGTTATCAATAGATATGGATGCAGCTCAAGCAGCGGGCTTATATACCGGCTTTTACCACTACTCATATTTACCAAACTCAACTGATCCAGAAACCGTAATAACCGAAGCTAAGACGCAAGCGCAGAAGGCTATTTGGAGATTGGCTTCCGTAGGAGGGTATAACGAGCGAACGCTGCCATATGCGCTAGATCTTGAAAATAACTGTATTCAATACAGTGGAAGTAAGTGCACTAAATACACCTCTAAGAAGTTAGTAACTCTCTTTGCGACAACTTGGCTGGAAACCGTGAAGAACGCTACTGGGCGCACTCCGATGCTTTATTCATATTCGCAATTCCTCGAAAATGCGATGGTCCGAAATTCCGAACTTAGAAAGTATCCACTTTGGCATGCACATTACGGAATCAATCCTTTTGACCCACTTGGACAGCCGGGACAAAAGTTAAGCGGCTGTTATGTTCACTCCTGGACCAATTCGAATTGTGCTTCTGAGTGGGTAGTTTGGCAGTACTCATCTTGCGGAATTGGCAAGAAATATGGAGTACCGAGCGGCAGAGTAGATTTGAACGTATATCGTGGCGATATTAATTCCTTTATTGAATTAACCAAAGGAATTTGGGTTCCGCAAATTGCAGACATGATGCCCACCAATGAGCCCACTTCGATACAACTAATTAATTCAACTTTTTCAAGTAGTGATAAACCAGCAACTTTCTTGATAAATGTATTGCGTCCAAGTGCTTTGCCTGTTGTGACTGGTACCGTGAAATTGGTACTACCAGATAAGAGCATCCTGCTAGATCAGAGCGCCGTACGCGCAAAAAGTGGTTCCTTTAAGCTAACGGTAAAAGGAATACCTGTAGGAACTTGGGATGCTTATCTTCAATTCATAGATCAATCAGGCACTCATGCCAAAGCAATGGTTCCGATTCAAATTCTCATGAACGAAGGTAGCGCTCCAACTGCTACCGTCTCTCCAAGTCCCAAGCCAGGCACATCTACAAAAGTGCCGGCAGATGCTTGCCGCGGCCAGATAGTTAATTGATAAATCAGTTATTTGATTAAGTGGCTAGCGGATTCAGTTGCCGCAGCTACTCTATCCATATAGTGAGCAATTGAAGCTCGCTTTTGCGCCACTTTCCAACCTAGGTATGGCGCAATTAAGTCAGCAGTTGCATCTACTAAATCTGTTCCAAAATTAGGAGCTTCAAACCAGATTCGAGTTCTGTGTTCTAATACATCTGAAATAGATTGAGCGCCTTCAAAGGTTACCGCATAAACGATTTCCGCTTTTAAGTATGGGAGATTCTTAGAGATTGGCGCCGCTAGTTTTCGATCATCGGAAATTAGATCCAGAACTTCATTGATATCTGAGCCATATCGATCTAATAAATGTTTAATAGTCTCTTGCTTGAGACCAAATCTAGTAGCAATAGCATCAACTTGTTGAGCTAAAGCCCAATATCCATCTGCTCCAATTATCGGTAGCTTGGCAGTAATGCTCTCATTTGTTAATTTTGTAATGTCATTTGTTGCCATATCAACGGCATCTTTAGCCATGACTCTATAGGTGGTGTATTTACCGCCAGCCAAACTCACAAAACCTGGAGCTGGGCGATCAACTGTATGTTCGCGAGATAGTTTTGTAGTCTCAGTGGTTTTTTTATTGGCTACCAATGGACGGAGTCCAGCGAAAACGCCAATCACTTGATCAATGCTGATGCGAGGAGAAAGCATGCGATTTGCTTGTTCGATTATGTACTGAACATCAGAACGATCTGCGAGGGGCGCACTTGGGTCGCCTATGTACTCGGTATCTGTAGTTCCAACCATCCATTGATCTTTCCAAGGAATAATAAAGAGTACTGATACCGCTGTCTTAATAATTATGCCTTCGTCGGCTTTAATTGCATCTGCCGGCAAAGTGATATGAACACCTTTGCTCATCTTTACTTCATAGCCTGGTTCGATGCCAAATTTCTTATGTAATTCATCGCTCCAGACACCAGCACACATAATTACAGTTGACGATTTAACCGTGATTTTCTTATTGGTATTTAAATCTGTAATTACTGCACCAGTGACGCGTTTGCCTTTTTTGGTCAAACTTTCAACTTTTGCACGCGTTACGATTGCTGCTCCGTGACGTTTGGCAGTACGCGCAATCATCATGGTATGTCTCGCGTCATCTACTTGCGCATCAAAATAACGAATTGCACCTGTGACTACATCAGTCCGCAAGCTAGGTGCGATTTCGGAAATAGTTTTCTGAGAAAGATGCTTATGTCCAGGAAGTGCACGCTTAAATCCACGAAGTGCATCGTAAAGAGCTAATCCTGCACCGACATAGGTACGTTCTTTCACCTTCTCATGTAATGGATAAAGAAATGCCACTGGCTTAACAAGGTGTGGAGCCAAACTAGATACTAGAAGTTCACGTTCGTGAAGCGCTTCACGTACTAACTTGAAATCATATTGCTCCAAATACCGAAGTCCACCATGAATCAACTTACTGGAACGACTTGAAGTTCCTGAAGCAAAATCGCCAGCTTCAACTAGCGCCACTGACAAGCCGCGGGTAATTGCATCCAGAGCCACGCCAACTCCGTTGATTCCCCCACCGATTACCAGCACGTCAAATTGCTCTTTGCCAAGACGGGCTACGTCTTCAGCGCGTTGTTCAGGATTTAAACTGGAATCAAACATGACTGGCCAATCTTATCGGCATTTAAGTAAAGTGACTATGTGATTTACGTCGGCGCATTGGATCAGGGCACAACCAGTACTAGATTTATTATTTTTAACGAAAATGGCGACATTGTCAGCGTTTCACAGCTTGAACATCAACAGATTCTGCCGCAATCAGGTTGGGTCGAACATGATGCCAATGAAATTTGGACAAATACTCAAAAAGTTATGGCTCGCGCCCTTGCCGAAGCAGGAATTACTGAAAGTGATTTAACCGCGATAGGTATCACAAATCAGAGAGAGACCACAGTTGCTTGGGACTTAAAAAGTGGCCAGTCTCTTACAAACGCCATCGTTTGGCAGGATACGCGGACAGCTGATTATTTGAATGGCTTTTCTGAGACGGATAAAAAAATAATCACCAGTAAAACAGGAACTCCGATAGCACCATATTTTTCAGCAAGCAAGATGGCTTGGATGCTTAAGCATAAGATTACCGACACATCAAACTTAGCTTTTGGAACCATTGATGCTTGGTTGCTTTTTAAATTGACCGGTGAATTTGCAACGGATGTCACCAATGCTTCACGTACTCAATTAATGAATCTTGAAACTCTTGAATGGGATTCTGAATTACTTCAAATATTTGGAATTAAATTGGAGTGGTTACCTAAAATCAAATCCTCCTCTGAAATCTATGGAAGTACAAGTGCTGGCGTACCAGTTGCTGGAATTTTGGGTGACCAGCAAGCTGCGATGGTTGGGCAAACCTGTTTTGAAAAAGGTGAATCTAAAACTACATATGGCACTGGCAATTTTGCGCTCATCAGCACTGGCAATGATTTAGTTAGATCAAAAAATGGATTAATCACAACTGTGCTCTTTAAATTAGGATCGGCGCCGGTGCAGTATGCGCTTGAAGGTTCTGTTGCAGTAACCGGTTCAGCAATTCAATGGCTACGAGATCAATTGGGAATTATCGGCTCAGCAACAGAAGTTGAAGCGCTTGCGCAATCAGTTTCAGATAATGGTGGTGTCTACTTTGTGCCCGCTTTTTCTGGGCTGTTTGCACCATATTGGCGTAGTGATGCGCGTGGCGTGATTGTTGGTTTAACTCGAGCTAATACCAAAGCGCACATTGCCAGAGCCGCATTAGAAGCAATCTGTTATCAAACTAAAGAGGTCATTGATGCAATGGAAGCTGATTCTGGAATTAAATTAAACGAAATGCGCGTAGATGGCGGAATTACCAACAATAAATTATGCATGCAGCTGCAATCAGACATTATGGGTATAGACATTGTTAAGCCAGCAATCACCGAAACCACTGCACTTGGCGCAGCATTTGCTGCCGGTCTTGCGGTAGGCGTTTGGAAGAACACCGATGAAATCAAAAGAATTTGGAAACGTGAAAATACATGGAGTTCTCAAAGTGCTGCGGAGTGGCGCGCGGCTGGATATCAGAAATGGTGTGACGCTATTTCACGTACCTACAATTTGGCGTAATTAAAGGTAATTAAAGGTAGCGTAACTAGTAAGATTGCAACCTATGGAACTTAACGGCGTAATTCGAACTGATCGCGAGATGGCCGATGGCCGCACGATACGTTATTACGACAGCAAGCCAACCAAACGTGAAGCGATTGATCAAAGACCAAAAGAAGAACAACCAGGTATTGGCGAACTTCGATTTGATCCACTTGTAAACGAATGGGTAGCAATCTCTGCGCATCGACAGAATCGAATTTTTCTACCTCCAAAAGAGCTATGCCCGCTATGCCCCACGACAAGCAACGAACTGTTAACAGAAATTCCTGAAACTGAATACGAAGTCGTAGTTTTTGATAACAAGTCGCCATCTCTTCGCCCACCACTTGGTGATAACTCGCTTCCTGATTATGCAGGCCCTGAAACCGATATGGGTAAAGCAATCGGAAAGTGTGAAGTAATAGTTTTTAATTCAGATCACGGACAATCATTCTGCGATCTTTCCGAAACTCAAGTGCGTACTCTCCTTGAAGCTTGGCGCGATCGCACTGATGAACTCTCTAAAGCGCCATATATTCGCCATATTGCACCATTCGAAAATCGTGGTGAAGAGATTGGCGTGACTTTGCATCATCCGCATGGACAGATTTATGCCTATTCATATCTGCCGCCACGCATAGAAAAAATGTTGGCATCAGCAAAGCGTTACAAAGATGAGTTCGGCAAGGTGCTATTTGATGAAATTTTAAAACGTGAACTGGCTGATCAGATACGCATAGTCGCGAAAAATGAACACTGGGTTGCATATGTTCCTTATGCCGCGCGCTATCCCTTTGAGATACATTTAGCACCGCTAACTCCAGTCGCTGATTTAACCGAGTTGAGTCAAGCACAGTGCGATACCTATCCCGCCATAGCGCTAGAGGTAATGAAAAGACTAGATGGAGTATTTGGAATTTCAATGGCTTATATCGCTGCATGGCACCAAGCGCCAGTGCGAGAAGGTCGTGACTTGCTGAGACTTCACTGGCAGATTACCTCCGTACGACGCGCTCCAGGAAAATTAAAATATTTGGCAGGTTCAGAATCTGCCATGGGCGCATTCATAATGGATGTAACTCCGGAACAATCTGCTGCGCAATTACGCGAGGTCAAGCTTTGAAAATCTTAGTAACTGGCGGCGCGGGATACATTGGCGCTACCGCAGTATCCATGCTTCTAAAAGCTGGTTATCAGGTTAACGTCTTAGATGATCTAAGTACTGGACATGCTGATGCGCTACCTTCAAGTGTTAATTTCACCCAAGGCACACTTCTCTCTGATTCAGATTTAGATAGTGCGCTAAGTGGCTGTGATGCGGTTATGCACTTTGCTGCAAAATCTCTAGTAGGTGAATCAGTAGAGAAACCTGAGCTGTATCAGAAAGTCAATGTGGGTGGTTCTAAAGCGCTATTTACAAAAATGAAAGCGCATGGAATTTCAAAGATTGTGCTCTCCTCTACTGCGGCAACTTACGGCGAACCAAAGCGAGTTCCGATAGCTGAAACAGATGCCCCAGATCCAAAGAATCCTTACGGCGCTACAAAACTAGAGATAGATCGTATGGTTTCGGAATTTGGATTTTCAGCGATTTCGCTTCGATATTTCAATGTGGCTGGCGCACTCAAAGCTGAACATGGCTGGCTCACGGAGCGCCATAATCCTGAAACTCATTTAATTCCAAATGTTTTACGAGCTACTGAGAGCGCACCGGTTAAGATTTTCGGAACCGATTGGCCAACTGCAGATGGCACCTGCATTCGCGATTACATTCATGTCATCGATTTAATAGAAGCGCACATAAAAGCGCTGGAAAACCTGCCTGCTAACAAACATGAAATTATCAATTTAGGTTCAGGCGATGGCTACTCTGTTAAAGAGGTAATTGCAGCCGCCAGAAAAGCTGTCGGCAGAGAGATTCCGGCTGTAGCAAGTGAAAGACGAGCTGGTGACCCTGCAGTACTAATTGCAGATATCAGTAAAGCAAGAGAGTATTTAAAGTGGCAGCCAACTAGAGGTATCGAACAAATGGTTTTAGATACCTGGAACTCTATGCAATGACTTTTCAATCAATATTTAGCGCCGAACCAGATGTAATTGCCGCAGCTCCTGGTCGAGTAAATCTAATCGGCGAACATGTTGATTATTCAGATGGCTTTGTGCTGCCTTTTGCGATCTCTAATCGCACCACTGTAGCCATGAGAAAACGAAACGACAATAAAATTCGATTAGCTTCAGCACAACGTAATACTGCAATCTTTGAGACTCAGATTGAAAATCTTCAACCTGGCGCAGAGGGCAAATGGGAGCGATATCCACTAGGCGTTATTTGGGCTCTAAATGTAAAAGTAGGTTTGGATATTTTTGTTGATGGCAAAGTTCCATTAGGTGCAGGGCTCTCTTCCTCTGCCGCTTTGGAGTGCAGCGTTGCAACTGCTTTAAATGAGCTATTTCAATTAAATCTCAATGTAAAAGATCTAGCCCGATTAACCCAAAAGGCCGAAAATGATTTCGTAGGAGTGCCTTGTGGAATTATGGACCAATCAATCTCACTAATGGGTAAAGCCGGCCATGCGCTGTTATTAGATTGCAGGGATCTCTCAACTAAATTGGTTCCGATGGATTTAGCTGCAAGCAATTTAGAGCTGTTGATAATAGATACCCAAGCACATCATTCGTTGGTTGATGGTGGTTATGCCGAACGCCGAGCAGCCTGCGAATCCGCCGCAGCAAAACTTGGAAAAACAATGCGAGAATTAACCATTTCTGAACTGGAAGAAAATAAAGCGAAACTGAGTGAAACGGAATATCGCCGAGCTCGTCACGCGGTAACTGAAATTGCTCGAGTCCTAACCTGTGTTGATGCTCTAGAAAATAAAGATTTTGCCAAAGTTGGTGAATTAATCAATCAATCGCATATTTCATTAAGGGATGATTACAACGTCTCCTGCCCAGAACTTGATGTTGCGGTAACAGCTTCTCTCTCTGCGGGAGCGCTTGGCTCGAGAATGGTTGGCGGTGGATTTGGTGGGAGCGCGATAGCGTTAATTAAACGCTCTGATATCGAAAACACCAAAGCCGCTGTAACGAGAGCATTTGCAGAGAAGGGTTTTAAAGCACCAAGATTTTTTGAATCTCTTCCTTCTGCAGGCGCTGAGATTATTTAAGCAACTGGAATTACTGAAATAACTTCGACGCCACCAATAGCGCTTAAAACTTGCACTAAATCGGTGGGATCACTGCCCGGTACCGCGACAGTTATATCGTCATAGCCTTTACCGTCTTCGCTCTTGACCACTACCAGCCCACGAATATCGCCGCCTGCAAAACCAATGGCAGAGGCAACTGCCCCTAATGAGCCCGGACGATCTGGAAGAGTAATGTGTAAACGAAATAACGCCATGAGTGAATTGTACTCATGGCGTTACTAATCGTTTTCTAGCTGGAAATGCTCTTAATTACTCGGCGCAGAGCCCAGTTTCACGCTGAAAGTCTTATTACCGCCGCTTGGAAGTTCGACCGTCACGCTAACAGTGGTGCCGGGAGCGAAAGATCTAATCTTCACGATTGCCGCAACTTGGTCTGAAATCTTGGTTCCGTTGATTGATTTGATTACTGAGCCCGCAGGGATTCCAGCTTTCTCTGCGCCTTCCCCGCTACTTAGACGAGCAATGCGTGCTCCGATACCGGTGTAGGAAGTATCAAAGAAGATTCCAAGTACTGGACGAGTTGATTTTCCAGTTGAAATTAATTCATCAATAATGCGCTTGGCTTCGGAAATTGGAATTGAGAAACCAAGTCCAATTGAGCCTGATGCACTACCGTTTGAAGAGAGCGTTGCAATTGCAGAATTGATCCCGATGATTCTGCCATTGCCATCTAATAGCGCGCCACCAGAGTTTCCTGGATTAATTGCGGCATCTGTTTGAATCGCATTTACATAACTTTCAGCGCCATAATTGCCAGTAATTACTGGACGATTAAGTGCCGAGATGATTCCGCTTGTGACAGTTGAAGATAAACCTAGTGGCGAACCAATTGCAACTACTGGATCACCAACTACCACTTTGGTTGAGTCGCCTAAAGATAACTCTGGAAGGTTTCCTTTGGAAATCTTAATTACCGCTAAATCGTAATTGCTATCTCGACCAACTATCGATGCGCTGTATTGGTCTCCGTTATTTAACTCAACAATAATTGAACCACCACTAGATTGAGCGGCCTCTTCAACTACGTGGCTATTGGTAACGATCCAAGTTGAAGCGAGATTTGATTTATAAACCCAACCAGATCCAGAGCCAGAGCCATTTATGGTTCTTACCTGAATCGAAGTAACACTTGGGCCCGCAACTGCTGAAATCGCCGATACATCAATCGAATTGCCTCCGATTGAGACCAGCCTCTGATTACTTGCGCAGACGCCATTTTTTGCCAAGTACAGGTCATTACTTGAATTTACGCAGACCTTGGTATTTGGAGAGATTGTTGGGGCCGCATTAGAGATGCCTCCGACCAGAATCGCCCCTGCTGCAAAACCAACGCCTACTTTGACCAATGAGCTATCAAAAATCTTCATATCTAGAGAATGCCAAGTCATTCTAAAAAATTCCTGTGAATTAAGTTAAACCTCGACGATATTTTTACCAGAAATTTTAACTTTGATTTTAGCTAGCGGCCTTGGAGCTGGCCCGGCAATGACCTTCGCAGAGCTCATCGGGTCAAAAGCTGCCCCATGGCAAGCGCATCGAAGTTGCTTAAGAGATGGCGCATATTCAACTGTGCAACCTTGATGGGTACAGGTTAAATCGTAAGCAAAGACTCCGGCCTTGGTTCTGAAAAGAAGCGCTGGATTTCCGGAAGCCGAAGTAAATTTAAATGTCCCCCCGACCGGAACTTTTGCTAGCGCAACTATTCGCTTATTTGCCGCAGTTGCAATTGGAAGAACTTTTCGAGGAAATAGATTCCCGAGGCCAATAAAACCACCGGAGAGACCAACAACTGATGCTATTCGTAATACGCCTCTGCGATTCATATCTAATCTTGCTCCCTTGTTGCCTGAATGAAGAATTAAGAAATATGCCAACCACATCACGGCATAAGCGGTATCGCTTCCATAAAAGTATGGACGGACATTAAATGTTGCGGTTAGCCAAAGACCAAATGAAATTGAAAAACCTAATAATGCTGCAAATCTTGGTGCGATAAAAAGTAAAGTAGCAATTCCTACTGCAAACTCACCCAGGATGGTTAGCCAACCAAGTAATACCGCTTGGTCATAAGATTTTAGAAGTAAATCTCCAATTGGAGAGATCTCTGCAAATGCTTGAATTTGCGCACCAATATAAGTTGCGCCTCCTGGATTTAAAAATCCTGGGTCCGATGCTTTATCCCAGCCACCGTAGATCCAGGTTATGCCAAGCCAAGCACGAAGTAATCTGGTTGCAGGACTTTGTGTGCGCCATGAGGCGACAATTGATTTAGGGCGATAAGCCACGCTCCCTGACTTGGACTCGAACCAAGAACCTGCCGGTTAACAGCCGGCTGCTCTGCCATTGAGCTATCAGGGAATACTGCGAGGACAAACTCTACAACAAGGTCAGTCGGGGGCAAAAACCGCAAATTTAGATGGTTCCTAACGCCTTTTCGCGTAAGGTGCGGCGCTTAGATTCCAGCGACACTAACTCGGTAAATAAACCTTCGTATTCGGCATCAGTTGGGTTTACTCGTTGCAACTTAGATTTTGCATCTGCAATTGTTCTTGAAAGTGCTACTTCATGCAGCCTGGCTACTATGGATTCAACATAGCGATCAGAGATTTCTCCATCCGCACGAATCGGTTCAACGGATAATTCGGTGAAAAGGGATTTCAACTCTTCATTTTCGATATTTTCAAGTTTTGCTCCAACTTCAATCGCACCTCTCATTGCTTGGTACGCCGGATGTGAAAACGCATTTGCGGGTAATTCACTCCAACTCAAAACTAAATTTGGTAATTGGAGCTTGGCTTTCAAAACTTCGCGTTCCAAAATAAGTGTAGGTTCTTTTGGATCAGGTCTCCAATTGCCAACTACTGGTTCGCTCTTTGTGTAAGCACCTTTACCTGAAATTTGATTTACTGCACTTAGTACTGGATCAATATCCATTCCCAGCCAAAGCGCTAATTGTTTTACATATTCAGGTCTTAATGCCTTATTCTTAATATTTGCAACCATTGGTGCGGTATTAGCCAAAGCATTAACTCGCCCTTCGGCAGTCTGCAAATCATGTTTCTTTAATTCGGTACGAATGGCAAATTCAAATAATGGAATTCGACTCGCAATTAAATCTCTAAGCGCTGCATCTCCGTGTGCCTGCCTTAATTCACAAGGATCCATGCCACTAGCTTCTACTGCGACAAAGGTTTGAGTAACAAATTTCTGATCATCCTCATATGCACGAAGCGCTGCTTTTTGGCCAGCAGCATCTCCATCAAAGGTAAAGATGACTTCGCCCCTAAATGCATCGTCGTCCATCAATAAGTTGCGTAGCAATTTGATGTGATCATCGCCAAATGCGGTGCCGCAAGTGGCAACCGCAGTAGTTACCCCGGCCAAATGAGCTGCCATTACATCGGTATACCCCTCAACAACTACCACTTGGCGCTTAGTCGCAATCTCTTTCTTAGCCTTATCCAATCCGTAAAGCACCTGGCTCTTTTTATAGATTGGAGTCTCGGAGGTATTTAAGTATTTAGGACCTTGATCAGCTTCAGATAATTTGCGCGCGCCAAAGCCCACTACCTCTCCGGTGATATTTCTAATTGGCCAAATTAATCGATTTCTAAATCGATCAATCATTCCTTTCTGGCCCTCTTTTGAAAGGCCAGCAACTTCAAGCTCTTCACCGGTAAAACCTTGCGCACGTAAATGTTTGGTTAGCGCATCCCATTCATCCGGTGCATATCCAACTCCAAAACTTTCGCATGCTGCTCGATCGAATCCTCGATTTAAAAGAAAATCTCGCCCCACTTGTGCATTAGGAGTATTGATCTGCTCGGCATAAAACTTCTGCGCAGCTTCGTTTGCTGCAATTAAACGGCTCTTAAGTCCAGGTTTGTAATCGCTCTTTCCGCCTTCGTAGGTAAGTTGATAGCCAACTCGACCAGCTAATTTTTCAATTGCTTCTACAAAAGAGATATGTTCGATATCCATCAAGAACTTAATAACATCTCCACCTTTGCCACAACCAAAGCAGTGAAAATATCCGCGAGAGAGAGTTACATGAAAGGACGGAGATTTTTCATCATGAAATGGACAGAGGCCTTTCTTCTGATCTCCACCAGCTTGTTTAAGTGGAAGGTAATCATTGACCACTTCATCAATTCGAACGTTTTCACGCAGATACGCGACATCTTCGTTCTTGATCATTCCGCTCATGAAGATAACCTAGCGTGAAGAGCATATGCAGCTGGATCTGTAAGGCTGGCAACTTGGTCAATGATTACACGCAAGCGCGATTCTGGGGAGTTGTGCCATGCATCTAAGAAAACCGTATCCAAAACTTGCGGCCCGGCAGTTTGAATCATCTCTACTAATTCATAAATTACTTTACGTTGCTTGGCATATCGCGCTTGTGCTTCAGGAGCTTGAATTAGATAAAAGGCGCTGATTGCCTTTAATAAAGCCACCTCGACCAGTTGTTCACGGGGCACCTCAAGGTCGGCCGCAAATCTACGTAAATCGCCGCTTCCATATTTATTGCGGGTAGCTACTTCAGATTCCAGTACAAATCTCCCAATTAATTGACTGGTGGAATCTTTCAATTTAGCTAAATCTCTATGCATGCCATCGAAATCTTTCGGCCAACATGAGAGGTTTTGTAATCGTTCTAACGCTGCTTGGGTTTCACTTTGTTCACTCTTTAAGTAACTTTTATCCATAATGGCATGGATTTCTGCAAGATCGTTTTCAATTTCGGGAACACTTAACTGACTTGCCACAATTGCATCTTCAAAGTCATGAACTGAATAAGAGACATCATCAGACCAATCCATAATTTGCGCTTCAAAACTTCTTTGATTCTCTGGCGCACCTTGGCGCATCCAATTAAAAATCTCTAAATCATCTTCATAAACTCCAAATTTCTTTGGATTGACATCTGCGTTCCATGGATATTTAGTACAAGCATCCAGCGATGCGCGTGTTAGATTCAAACCAACACTTCGTTGGTCTTGATACGTCTTGGCTTCCAGTCGGGTCAAAATTCGAAAAGTTTGAGCATTGCCTTCAAAACCACCAATACTTTGCGCAACCTCTGCTAAAGCACTTTCACCATTATGACCAAAAGGTGGATGTCCTAAATCATGCGCTAAACAAGCGGTGTCAATTAAATCGGGATCTGCGCCAAGCGATGCCCCAAATTCGCGACCAATCTGTGCGCACTCTAAAGAGTGCGATAGGCGGGTACGTTGAAAATCGTTCTCCCATGGAACTGCGACTTGGGTCTTAGCTGCCAATCTGCGCAGCGCTGCAGAGTGAATTAAACGAGCGCGATCGCGCATAAATTCAGTACGACCAGGGCGTTTTGCCGGTTCGGTTATGAACCGTTCACTATCTCGCGTCTCGTACATAGTAATTAGCCTACTAACCCAATCCGATAGCTGAAAGTGCAGAGCTTTCGAGGTGGTCGCTTACGTGAATACCTAACTTTTCCAGCGTGCGGTAAGCAATGTACGCATTACCTTCTCGCCACAAATAGCGAAGCGAGGAATTTTCAATTGAAAATGGGCCGCTCTTCACCGGAGAGCAAGTTGATTGAATACCTAAATCTTCGGTGATAAAAATGGATCTCTTACAATGATAAGGATCGGTAACAATAATAATGTTGTTGATGCCATTCTTTTTGAAATAATCGGTAAAAGCTTTCACGCTCTGAATTGTGTTTCGACCTTGGCCAATTTCAATTGCATTAGTTCGAGAAACACCATTTAGAATTAACCAGATTCTTCCGGCACGCGCTTCGGTGTATCTATCCCCTGGTGCGCCACCGCCGATTGTCACAATCTTCTTTATTTGTCCCGCGCTATATAAACGTTTTGCTTCAGCCAATCTAGCTTCAAGCGCATCGCTGGGTCTGCCGTCATATTGAGCTGCACCCATCACTACTGCGTAATCAGTAGAGGTCTGATCCGGAAAGCGAGCTTCATACCAAACTTGTGCAAAGAAAAATGCTGGAATCCCAATAATCACTAAAAAGATAATTGATATAAAGCGACGAATTAATTTAAACATCTACTTTGCTACCCACCGCTAAATGCATCTTCGAGCTCTACATGAGCCAGTTCGTCTGGATCTTTTAACCAGCCATCCGGAAGGGTCGGTGGGCGCCCATGGCTGGTTCTGCCTCTTGGTTTCTCGCCAACTTCGAGAGGATATGGTTGATCTTCCAATTGATCTAACAAACCACGAAACTCTTTTAAAGTACTGATCATTCCGAATTGGCTACGTAATTCACGAGCGACTCTGAAGCCTTTTAAATACCAAGCCATATGTTTACGTAAATCTTTGCAGCCACGTTCTTCAGATTCGAAATATTCCACAATCAATTCACCATGACGGAACATCACTTCTCGGACTTCAAAAAGGGTTGGTAAATAACGTTCATCGCTTCCTGCAAATGAATTTACTAAATCCTTAAATAGCCAAGGGCGACCTAAGCATCCACGTCCAACTACTACGCCATCGCAGCCAGTCTCTTGCATCATTCGAACACCATCTTGACCGGACCAGATATCTCCATTACCTAAAACCGGAATTCCCTTTGGACGTAAATGTTCTTTTAAATTTGCAATCGCAGACCAATCTGCCTTGCCTTCGTACATCTGAGCTGCAGTACGTGCATGTAGCGCCACCCATGCAACTCCGGCATCTGCAGCTGAGTCGGCGGCTTCTAAATAAGTTTTGTGATCACTATCAATTCCAATACGCATTTTTACGGTTACTGGAATTCCAAATGGTTTTGCTGTTTCAACTGCGCTCTTAACGATATTTGAAAATAGGCGACGTTTAAATGGAAGTGCAGCGCCGCCGCCTTTGCGAGTGACTTTCGGAACTGGGCAGCCAAAATTCATATCAATATGGTCAGCCAAATCTTCTTTGCCAATCATTTCAACTGCAGCACGCATAACATTTGGATCGGTTCCATATAACTGCACACTTCTCGGCCATTCACCTGGTCCGGGTTTAATTAATCTAAAAGTCTCTTCGCGACGTTCAATTAAGGCGCGCGCAGTGACCATTTCCGATACAAATAAACCCGCACCTTGTTCGCGACAAAGTTGTCTAAAGGGGGCGTTGGTAATTCCAGCCATTGGGGCTAAAACGACTGCTGGATCTACCCTAAAGTCGCCGCTCTTGAGTGGAAGTGTTAGCAACCGAGCAACTTCGGAGCTAGCCATGATTCAACTTGATCAATTGCTACACGCTCTTGCGCCATAGTGTCACGCTCGCGAATTGTCACTGCGTGATCATCTAGTGATTCGAAATCAATGGTGATACAGAAAGGTGTACCAATCTCATCTTGGCGGCGATAACGACGACCGATTGCTCCAGCATCATCAAAATCAACAGTCCAGTTTTTACGTAATTGTGCTGCTAAATCGCGCGCTTTTGGTGATAAATCAGCGTTTCTAGAAAGCGGAAGCACTGCTACTTTGATTGGTGCCAAGCGATGATCGAGTTTCATCACTGCGCGTTTTTCCATTTCGCCCTTTGAATTTGGCGCTTCATCTTCGGTGTAAGCATCCATTAAGAAAGTAAGGGTTGCGCGATCTACACCTGCTGCTGGTTCGATAACAAATGGTGTCCAACGTTCGTTCTTTTCTTGATCAAAGAATGAAAGATCTTTGCCGCTTGCCGCTGAGTGCGCTTTTAAGTCGTAATCAGTACGGTTCGCGATACCTTCTAGTTCGCCCCATTCAGTGCCGGAGAATTCAAATTTGTACTCGATATCTACGGTGCGCTTTGAATAATGCGACAGCTTCTCTTTTGGATGTTCGTAAATGCGTAGACGTTCTGGATTGATGCCTAATCCGGTATACCAAGCCATACGAGTATCGATCCAATATTGATGCCACTCTTCATCAGTACCTGGCACTACGAAAAATTCCATCTCCATCTGTTCGAATTCGCGGGTACGGAAAATAAAATTACCTGGCGTGATTTCATTACGGAAAGATTTACCAATTTGGCCGATACCAAATGGTGGTTTCTTGCGGGCTGTGGTTTGAACTTGATCGTAATTAATAAAAATACCTTGTGCGGTTTCTGGGCGAAGGTATGCAAGCCCACTCTCATCTTCAACTGGACCAAGATAAGTTTTTAATAGACCAGAGAAATTCTTTGGTGCTGTGAACTGACCCTTGTTACCGCAAGCTGGGCAATTGATCTCTTCGAGTGATGACGGCAGGCGCTTATGTTTTGCTTCAAATGCCTCTTCCAGATGATCTGCGCGATACCGCTTATGACAAGCGGTGCACTCTGTTAATGGATCTGAAAATGTAGCAACGTGTCCTGAAGCTTCCCAAACTTCGCGCGCCAAAATCACACACGAATCGATACCTACGACATCTTCGCGACCCTGCACCATTGATTTCCACCATTGGCGCTTTACATTATTTTTGACTTCGACGCCTAGTGGGCCGTAATCCCAAGATGCGCGAAGTCCGCCATAAATTTCTGAGGAAGGAAATACAAATCCTCTGCGCTTTGAGAGGCTAACGATATTTTCTAAACGATCTGCGGCCATGTGAATCTCCCATCCGGCTGGCTGTCGGCGGTGCTAGCGGCGTGCTAGACCATGCGAGAAGTTTACCTGTTCAATCTGCATGAGATACTTTCGCCATGGCCATCTACCTTGCAGCACTTACCGTGCTCGCCACTGCTCTCGGAGGATTCTTAGCCCTTCGCGCAAAGGATCGCTTTCATTTAGTACTTGGCCTCTCCGCTGGCTTATTACTTGGTTTAGTGGGATTTGATTTATTACCTGAAGTTTTTGAAGAGTCTTCAACGACTGCCGGAGTACCAACAGTTTCAATTGCAATTTTGGCTGGATTTTTGCTCCTGCATATCTCAGAGCGCAGCTTTGGTGGTCACGAACCAGTTGATTCTGAATATAGCCACGACCACAGCCACGGTTCCATCGCTGGCGGAATCGGCGCCGTTGCAATGGCCGGCCACGTCTTTCTAGATGGCGCAGCTTTAGGTGTCGCGTTTCAAGTTAGCGAAACCTTAGGTTTTGCCGTTTTTATTGCACTTTTGGTGCACGCATTTAGCGATGGGCTAAACACAGTTTCGATGTTGGTTAAAAGCGGCAACTGGCAAGCTAAATCAAAGATGTTGCTTGGAGTAGATGCAATTGCGCGTATCGGCGGCGCAGCTATCGGAACCTATATCGCTTTCGAAGGCAGCTTTATCACCATCTATTTAGCGCTTTTCTCTGGTTTCGTAATTTATGTAGCAACTTCACATATTTTGCCGGAAGCGCATTCGCATCATCCATCTAAATGGACCTTTGCGGCAACTGGAATTGGTGTGGTTGCTATGTGGGCGATTATTAGCGCACTCGGCCATTAATAGCCATTAATAGCCATTAATAGCCATAAATTAAAGGCAGTTTTACGCTTTACCAAATCTGCGATTGCGTGATGCATACTCTTCAATCGCTTTCCATAAAGTTCTGCGATCTGCATCCGGCCATAAGACATCCATAAAAACTAGCTCTGCATAAGCTGATTGCCAAGGTAGGAAATTACTCAATCGCTGTTCGCCAGAGGAACGTAAAAATAAATCTACATCAGTTGGAAGTTCTAAATATTTAGCAAAGGACTTCTCGTCGAACTTAGAGACTTTTCCTCGTTTAAAATCGCGCGCTAACCCCTCTGCTGCGCTAACGATTTCAGCGCGACCGCCATAGTTAACGCACATATTTAAAGTTAAAACTTTATTCTTTGCAGTTAGCTCCTCAGCTTCAAGCAACTCATCAACTACCGATGACCATAATTTCTTCTCTTGCCCCACCCAACGAATGCGAACTCCGAGTTCATTCATCTGATCCCGGCGGCGGCGGAGAACCTCTTTATTAAAGCCCATTAAAAAGCGGACTTCTTCGGGAGAGCGCTTCCAGTTTTCGGTACTAAATGCATAAGCACTTAGCTCTTTAACGCCTATCTCTATAGCGCCTTCGACCATGTCAAAAAGTGGCGCTTCGCCAGCTTTATGTCCTTCGGTCCGCTTTAAACCTTTATTTTTCGCCCATCTTCCGTTGCCGTCCATTACTACCGCGACATGTTTTGGAATCTGACTCTTTTCAATTGCAGGAGGTTTAGCGCCTGACCAATGTGGTTGTGGTTTTTTAATTTTCATACTCGCTCCACAATCTGCAAGCTTCGCAGACCACGCTCGAGATGCCATTGTAAATAAGCAGCAATTAGCCCATTAGCTTCGCGGCGATTACGCAATTCACTAGCCATCGCGCTCTCCCAATCTCCACTAATTAAATCTGACATTAATTTTAGAGTCTCAGGCGATGGAGTTGCGGATGCGCTTGGTCTGCAATCTGCACAAACTGATCCACCACCGACTAAAGAGAAGTATCTATGTGGACCTGGGGCATCACACTTTGAACAGTTAACTAATGAAGGTGCATAACCGCCTACCGCCAAGGAGCGAAGTAAGTAGGCATCCAGAATCATGGATGCGTCGTATTTATTATCTGCCAGCGCTTTCATGGCACCGGTCACCAATTTAAATTCCTGTAACGCAGGTTCATGTTCGTGAGAAGTAAAACGTTCTGCAGCTTCAAGAATGGTTCCGGCAATTGTCCAGCGTGAATAATCGTCAGTTAAAGCTTCTCCGTAATTGAATATTGATTCAACTTGAGTGACCGTATCGAAAGTTCGACCGGTATATAACTGAATATCGATATGCGAACCAGGTTCGAGACGAGCACCAAATTTAGATTTAGTACGACGTACACCTTTGGCAACACCTCTAACTCGACCATGTTCGCGAGTTAATAAAGTAATGATGCGATCTGCTTCGCCCAACTTCTGGGTGCGCAGCACGATTGCTTCATCACGGTAGAGACTCACACCGCAAAGATAACGAACTAGCGAAAAAAACTAGCGAATTGCTCGGTTAATTGCGCTGATAATCGCTTTTAGTGAGGCGGTCGTGGTGTTTGGATCGATACCTACGCCCCAGAAAACTTCTCCATCGATTGCGCATTCAAGATAGGCAGCCGCTTTGGCATCGCCTCCGGCTGAGAGCGCGTGTTCGGAGAAATCCAAAACGCGCACATCTACGCCGTATTCATTTAAAACATTACAGAATGCGGAGATTGGTCCATTGCCGGTTCCCTTGAGTTCTTGCATTTCGCCGCGGTCTGTTAATTTAACTTCAATCTTTACATCTTCATCTAAAGCTGAATTTGTGGAGACACCTTTAAGGCGGAAACGCCCCCAAGGCGCAGTCTCAGTTGGTAGATACTCATCTTCGAAAATCTCCCAGAGCGCTTTGGCAGAAACTTCTCCACCTTCATTGTCTGTCTTTGCTTGAACCACTTTGCTAAATTCAATCTGAAGTCGACGCGGAAGATCTAAGTGATGCTCGGTCTTCATCAAATAAGCAACGCCGCCCTTGCCGGATTGGCTATTAACTCGGATCACTGCTTCATATGAACGTCCAATATCTTTTGGATCAATTGGAAGATACGGAACTGCCCAGGTGAATTCATCAACACTCTTGCCGGCTGCTTTGGCATCTCGCTCAAGATGATCAAAACCCTTCTTAATCGCATCTTGATGCGAACCGCTAAATGCAGTGAAAACTAAATCTCCGCCATATGGATGACGCTCTGTCACCTTTAGTTGATTGGCATATTCAACGGTTCGGCGAATCTCATCGATATTAGAGAAATCAATCTCGGGATCAACGCCATGGCTCATCATGTTAAGGCCTAGCGTTACCAAACAGACATTGCCGGTGCGCTCACCATTGCCAAATAGCGTTCCTTCGATGCGATCTGCGCCAGCTAAATAACCTAGTTCTGCCGCTGCTACACCAGTGCCACGGTCATTATGAGGATGTAGCGAGAGCACTACCGAGTCACGGCGATCTAAGTTGCGACTCATCCATTCGATGGAATCTGCATAAACATTTGGCGTTGCCATCTCTACAGTGGCGGGCAAATTCATGATTGATTTCCATGAAGGCGAAGGTTGCCAAATTGCATTTACCGCATTGCAAACTTCTAGCGCAAAATCTAATTCGGTGCCGGTGTAGGACTCTGGCGAATATTCAAAAGAGACATCCGTGCCTTTTACGGAATCAGTCATTGATAAACAGAGTTCGGCTCCGTCAGTGGCAATCTTTTTGATACCAGCTTTATCTAAGCCAAAGACCACCCGTCGCTGCAGAG